>JADJTL010000003.1:0-600000 GCA_016711215.1 Pseudomonadota bacterium
TCGTCGGCGATCGAGTACTTAGCGCCACAGCTGTCGCAGGTGATCCTCATCGTGTGCCTCGCCGCGCGTCCGGCGGGCCCGCTGGACGCGCCCGCGCCTGATTCCGAGCGATGCCGGGAGTGCGTCGGAACAGCAGCCGCACCCGGTGAGCCACCACATGGCCCACCGCTCGACCGCCCGAGCACCCGTCGCCCAACCGAAACATTATAGAAGAGCCGTTCAGCGAAATGCAATTTCGCTGCGATAACGTACCTTTCGCACCACTATTCGGCTCACTTCACGGACTCGAAGCCGTGCCGCAGGATCGTCTGATCGCGCTGCGGTCCCAGCGAAAGCAACCCGATGCGCACCCCAACCTCACGCTCGATCAACGCAACCAGCGCGCGCAGTCCAGCCGGAAGCGCGTCATAGTCGCGCACCTCGCGAAGGGAGCCAGTAAAGGGCAGCAAATCCTCGAGGATCGGCTCGCAGTCGGCCAAGTCCTCGGCGTCGACCGGCGGGGTCTCGATTTGCTTGCCCTGCCAGCGGTAGGCGACACAGACCTTTATCTGCTCGATTCCCGCCAAGACATCAGCCTTGGTCAGCGCGAGCCAGTCGAGCCCGCCGACCCGCGCGGCATAGCGCAGCTGGGGCAAATCGAGCCAGCCGCAGCGCCGCGGCCGCCCCGTCGTCGAACCGAACTCTCCCCCCTCCTTGCGCAGGCGCGCCCCGTCGTCGCCGTGCAGCTCGGTAGGAAAGGGGCCCTTGCCCACGCGGGTGATATAGGCCTTGGCAACGCCAACCACCGCCCCAAGGTCGCGCGCCGCCACGCCCGCCCCGGCGATGGCTCCCCCAGCCAGCGTCGTGCTCGAGGTGACGAAGGGATAGGTGCCGTGATCGATGTCCAACAGCACACCCTGGGCGCCTTCGAAGAGGATCTTCCGCCCGTCAGCGACGGCGCGCTGCAAGAACGCCCCGGTGTCCTCGATATAGGGCTCGAGCTGGCGCGCATGCTCGAGGACCTGCGGCAGCAACTCGTCGACCGTGAAGCGGGGGCCGCCGAGCAGGGCGAGCTGCCCGTTGACGTGGTCGACCGCCACCGCCAGACGGGCACGCAGGCGCTCCGGCGCACGCAGGTCACAAACCCGCAGGCCGCGCCGCGCCATCTTATCTTCATACGCGGGTCCGATCCCGCGCTGCGTCGTTCCCAGCGTCTCGGCCACACCCTCGCGGCGCCGATCGAGCTCGCGGTGATAAGGGAGCACGAGATGCGCCCGCGCGCTGAGCCGCAGCCCGGCCGGTTCGGGCCGAAGGCCGCTCGCATCGAGGTCGCTCAGCTCCTGCAGGAGCCCCGCGGGATCGACGACGACCCCGTCGCCGAGCACACAGACCTTGCCGCGGTGCACGACCCCGCTGGGCAACAGATGGACGACAATGCGCTTGCCGTCGACGACCAGGGTGTGGCCGGCATTGCTGCCTCCGGCGAAGCGCACGACGATATCGGCGCCCGGCGTCAGCAGATCAACGATCTTGCCCTTGCCCTCGTCCCCCCACTGCGCGCCCACCACGGACAAATTACCCATCACAGTCTCCTCGCCCTCCGCGGTCCCAGCGGGACCGTGTGCTCGTCACCCAGTAGCTGCCGCAATTCGGCGGAGTATACTCCCGGCGCGCAATGCACGACCAGCGGTGGATCCTCGATTCGCCTCGGCCCCGCGTGGGTGCTCGCGCGGCGTTCGTCCGCACTGGAATCGGCCCGGCGGCGCGCCAAGACCAGCACACGCGTCGCCGACCGCCCGGGCGCGGGCAGCACGATCCGCGAGCGCAGCGGCTGCAGCCGATGCTCGGGCAACGCGCGCAGGAGTTCGTCCTGGCGCGTCGCCAGGTGGATCAGGGCCAGCGTATCGCCCGGCCGCAAACCGTCCGCGCTCGCCTGCAGCAGCTCGGCCAAGGTGCAGGTCAGCTCGTGCTTCGCCCCCGCCACCATTGGGTCTGGGCTGAACCGCCCGCTGTTGAGCCGAAAGAACGGCGGGTTGCAGACCGCGAGCACGCGCGCTGCCGTGGCCCGCGGCCGCCACTGCCCGCTGTCGCGCAGGTCACCCAATAGCACGCGCACGCGACCCGCGAGACCGTTGCGCGCGGCATTCTTCGCCGCCAGGCGCGCCAGCGCGGGCTGGCGCTCCACCAGCCGCGAGCGCGACCGCACCCAGCGCCGCGCCAGGAGCAGTCCGACGACCCCGCAGCCGGCGCCGAGGTCGATCACCAGCGTCGGCGGCTGGGGCACGACAGCCGCGGCGAAATGCGCCAGCAGCAACGCATCGAGGTTGAAGCGATAGCCGCGCGCCGGCTGGAGCAGGCGCAGCCTGCCGCGCAAAATCGCGTCGTCGGTGAGCCCAGCCTGCGAGGCGTCAGGCGCTGTCGAGGTCAACGACACAACGTCCCTGCCGCAATATCCTTGGCGTGTCGAGCAGCTCGATCAGCGTCGTCGGCAGCTCACCACGGTGCCCGTCATCGAGCACCAGCGCCACCCCGGGAAGAGCGGCCTCTGCGGCGGACTGCGCCGGCCTTGCACCCGAGCGATTGGCGCTCGTCGCAGTCAGCGGCGCGCCCAGCGCGCGCACGAGTTGCTGCGCCACGGGGTCGGCGCTCATCCGCACACCGACGCCGCCGCCGGGGCCAACGACCGCGGCCGGGAGACCGGAGACCGCCGGGAGCACCAGCGTCAAGGCGCCCGGCCAGTAACGCGCGATGAGCCGCTCGGCCAGCGGCGGCAGCCGCGCGACGAGCTGCGCGAGCATCGCGTGATCAGCCACAATCAGCGGCAGCGCGTGGTCGGCAGCGCGCCCCTTGACGCGCGCGAGGCGCGCCAGGGCCGTAGCGTCGAGCGCCACCGCGAAGCCGTAGCAGGTCTCCGTGGGAAAGCCCACCACCGCGCTCTCGTCACGCAGATAGCGCGCGGCCCGCGCAATGGTCGTCGCGTCGGCCGCGCATACCTCGGCCGCCCGATCGTCGTGCATCAAGCCCAACGCCTCGCGCTCAGCGCCGGCCCAAGGCGCGATGACCTATGTCGCGCCTGTAGTGCAGGCCCTTGCCGTCGATCGCGTTCACCGCGGCGTAGGCGCGCTGCTGCGCGGCCGCCACATCCTCGCCGAGCGCCGTCACGCCCAGCACGCGACCGCCGGCGGTGACCAACCTGCCCTGCGCATCCCGCGCCGTCCCGGCGTGGAAGACCACCACGTCGCTGAGCGCCTCGGCCGGCTCGAGGTCGGCGATCGGCTGGCCCTTGGCGTAGGCGCCCGGATAGCCCTCTGCCGTCAGCACGACACAAAGCGCCGCGCGAGCATCCCACTGCATCGGAGCCGGCGGCAGCTCACCGCGTGCCGCGCCATGGAGGTAGGGCAGGAGGTCATCACTGCAACGCAGCATCAGCGACTGCGTCTCGGGATCGCCGAAGCGGCAGTTGAACTCGAGCACATAGGGCTCGCCTTCCACGATCATCAACCCGGCATAGAGCACCCCGCGATAGGGGTTGCCCTGCGCAGCCATACCGCGCACCACCGGCAGCAATATCTCCTGCTCAACGCGCCGCTGCAGCTCAGGCCCCAGCACTGGCGCCGGCGAGTAGGCGCCCATGCCGCCGGTGTTCGGCCCCTCGTCGCCGTCGAGCACGGCCTTGTGATCCTGGCAGCTCGGCAGCGCCAAGATGCGCTCGCCATCGCAGAGCGCCAGCACCGAGACCTCCTCGCCCCGCAAGCGCTCTTCAATCAAGATGCGTCGACCGGCCGATCCGAGCACCGCGCGCTCGAGAAAGCCCTCCGCCGCCCGGCAGGCCTGATCCGCGTCCGCCGCCACGACGACGCCCTTACCGGCGGCCAATCCGTCGGCTTTGACCACCCGTGCCTCCGGATGCGCGGTGATGTACGCCCGCGCCTCGGCGAGCTGCTCACAGACGGCAAAGGGCGCCGTGCGCAGACCGCAGCGCTCCATCACCTGCTTGGCAAAGATCTTCGATCCCTCCAATTGAGCCGCAGCCGGACTTGGCCCGAAGACGAGCAGTCCACGCGACGCGAAGACCGCCTGAAGACCGGCGCAGAGCGGCACCTCCGGCCCAACGACCGTCAGATCGATCGACTCACGCGCAGCGAAATCAGCGAGCCCTGTCAGGTCATCGGCAGCAATCGGAACGTTCGTCGCGCAGCGCTCGCTGCCGGGATTGCCCGGCGCGCAATAGAGCCGCGTCAGCAGCGGACTGCGCGCAAGTCGCCAGCACAGCGCGTGCTCGCGGCCCCCTCCCCCAACGACAAGTACCTTCACGCCGTCTCCTCCCGGCCGACCCGGAGCTCAGTGCCGAAAATGCCGCACGCCGGTGCAGAGCAACACCAGCCCGTGCTCATTGGCCGCGGCGATGACTTCCTCGTCACGCAGCGAGCCTCCCGGCTGAACCACCGCGGCGACGCCGGCGGCCGCCGCGCGGTCGATCCCATCGCGGAAGGGGAAGAATGCGTCCGATGCCAGCGCGCAACCCTCGAGCGGCAAACGCGCCTTGTGCACGGCGAGCTCCACCGAGTCGACCCGCGACATCTGGCCCGCACCGACGCCGAGCAGCTGACCGTCCTTGACCAAGACGATCGCGTTGCTCTTGACGTGCTTGGCAATCACCCAGCCGAGCTGCAAATCGGCGAGCTGCTGCGCACTCGCGGCGCGCTGGCTGCGCTGCGCGGCGGCCGCCAACGACTCCAGGGCCTGGTCGTCGTCCTGCAGCAGCAGACCACCGAGCGCGCTGCGCCAGCGCCCCGCCGCAGGTCCCGCCGCGGACCGCGCCCGCGCCCGCAGCAGGCGGACCTTCTTCTTCTTGCCGAGCAGCGCGAGGGCCTCATCACTGAAGGCCGGGGCGATCACGGCCTCGAGGAAAAGCTCATTGAGCTGGAGCGCCAGCGCCTCATCGACCGCCTCGTTGCAGCCGACGATGCCACCGAACGCACTCGCGGGATCCGTCGCGAGCGCGCGCTGGAAGGCCTCCGCGACGGCGCCCGGGGCCGCCGTCGCCGCACCGCAGGGGTTCGTGTGCTTGACGATGCAGACGCCGCAGCGTGGGAGCTCGGCCGCGAGGCTCCAGGCCGCATCCGCGTCGAGCAGGTTGTTGTAGCTCAGCTCCTTGCCCTGAAGCTGCTGGTAGGGCAGGACCGGCCGCGGGTCGATGGCGCTCGCAGGCAGATAGAACGCCGCCGCCTGATGCGGGTTCTCCCCGTAGCGCAGCGCCTGCGCGCGCCGCAACTGAACCGACAGCACCTCTGGCCAACCCGGCTCCGGCGCCGTCGCCCGCTGCAGATAGTTGCTGATCGCAGCGTCGTAGGCGGCCGTATAGCCGAAGGCGCGGGTCGCTAACCGCTGGCGCAGGAGCGCTCCCACCTCGCCGTCGCTTGCGTCCAGCTCGGCAAGCAGCGGCACGTAATCCTCCGCGTCGACCACCACCGCCACGCGCTCGTGGTTTTTCGCCGCCGCTCGAATGAGCGAGGGGCCACCGATGTCGATCTGCTCGATGGCCTCGGCCAGCGTCGTCTCGGCGCGCGCCACAGTCTGCTCGAAGGGGTAGAGGTTGACGACGACCAGGTCGATCCGCGCCATCCCGTGCTCGGCGCATTGCCGATCGTGCTCGGCGGTCGCTCGCGCCAGGATCCCGCCGAAGATCTTGGGGTGAAGGGTCTTGACGCGCCCGTCGAGGACCTCGGGCGCACCCGTGTAGTCGGAGACCGCGGTTACCGGCACCTCGTGCTGGCGCAGCAGCGCCGCGGTCCCGCCCGAGGAAATGAGCTCCACCCCACGCCGCCGCAGGGCCCGCGCGAAGTCGACCAACCCGCTCTTGTCGGAGACGCTGAGCAGCGCCCGCTCGATTCGCGCCATGGTGCACCCTCCTCCCCGCCTCGCCTCTTGCGGGGGTGCAACCTAGCAACGCGCTTCCGACGGGGTCAAGCGCCAGCGCGCCGGGGTCGAGGCAGGGCGCCGCGGCCCGCGACGGCGTCGCTGTGGCGTCATGGCGTCAGCGCCGGCAAGGGGCTGCGGGCGTCGCGGGGCAGGCGGCCGAGGCATGCCTAACCGGGGGCGATGTCCCCTCCTCGGCGCTCATCTTCAGCTTGAGCAGGCCTCGGACCTCGACCTGGCGGATGCGCTCGCGCGTCAGGTTCATGATCTCGCCGACATCCTCGAGCGTGATCCCGCCGCGACCCGCGATGTCGAGCGCGCAGCTATCCTGCATCTCCCAGACATCGATGTGCGGGAAGTTGAGCTTGATCGATCCCGTCTCGGGATTGACGTCGAGGTAGAGGTGATACTTGCAGCTGACGTAGGCGCAGGGGCGCTCCGCGCCTGCGCACTCGCCGCGGGTCAGCGGCTTCGAGTAGTCCATGAAGGGCAGCAGCAGCGCGCCCTGCTTGACCTCCTCGCGAGTCAGCCGCCGCATCGCGATCGTCTTGCTGCGCGGCCGGTCGCGCCGCCGCCGGCGCCGCAGCTTGCGACTGACCTCGGCCACGTCCTCGCCCTCACCTTCCGGCTCGCCGGTGTCCTCCTCGTCAGCGACGGGATCGAGCTTGAGTTGGCTCTCGGGATCCATGCAAACCTCCTCGGCACCACTGGCCATCGACGCAACCTTGAACGACACCACGGCCTCACGGCCCTAGCGATCCGCGAACACCCCGGCCTGCGCACCTCGCCCCTCTTGGTCAGCGAGCGTGACTCGGCCTTCGATCTGCATCAGCTGCCGCATCAGGTCGGCCGCCGTACGCCGCGCAGCGTGCACGTCCCGGCTCAGATCCCGACGGAGCGACAAATCGAGCTGCGGTCGAACGATCTCGCGCTCGAACGCGTCGAGCAGCTCGTCGAGCGCCGACTCGACGCTGTCGATGCGCTGCTTGAAACCGGCCAGGCGCGACTGGATCTGCTCAATCGTCAGGCTCTGAGCCATCAGATGCTTGATCCCGTTGATGCGCCGCACGGTGGCGCAGGGATAGACGCCGTGCGAACCACGGTGCTTTCCCTTGGTCCCCACGCGGCGGCTGCGCGGCAGCAGCCCGAGCTGCACGTACTTGCGGAAGGTCGCTTCGGAGAGCCGCAGACCCCGCGCCTGACAGATGCCGATGATCTGCGCCGAGCTGAGCCCCTGCGGGTGCGCCCGCTCGATCTCGATCAGATCGCGCTCGCTCAGCAAGGAGTCGCGCAGCAGCTCGCTCACCGTCCGACGGCCCTTCTGCTTGGCCCGGTCTCGTACGCACGGCAGCGCAGCATCGCGAACCCGCCTCCGCATCATCTATTCAGTGGAGTCTACTGAATAGATGCTACTGAAAGGAAGATACTGATTGGTAGGCGCTGAATGTATTCCACTGAATAGATCACGGTCAAACAAATTCACCGGCAGGGTTCGGCTCCGACGGAATAGACGGCTCTCTTGGGGTGTTCGCTGCCGCCGCCCCTTTGCCTGGTCAGCTCTGCAGGGTGGGCGCGCGGATCCTCAGCCACAGGGCCCACAAGGCCCCGTGGGCGCTGCGCACAGCAGGGCTGGAGCGAAAGCGAGGACTACCGATCGGCGGTGGGGACCGCGCTCGGAGCGCCCGTCCATTCGCGGCGCAGGCGGCGATGCTCGCCCGCCTTGAGACTCAGGCGCACGCGCTCGTGTCGACCGAGATCGTCGTTGCGCAGCTCGACGAGATGTCGGCCCGCGCCCGGATTCAAGCCGGTGATCGGCGTCGTGCCGATGGACCGACCGTCGAGCAGCACCTGCGCCCACGGGATAACAATCACGTCGAGCGTCGCCGGCGCAGGCGCGGCACGACGCGACGCGCGAGGACCGCCACCGCCCGCCGGCGCCGGCCTCCCTGTGCCGGCCGCGGGCCGAAGGCCGAGGGCCCTCGAGGGCGCTGCCTGCCCGCTGCGTGCGGGCTGACGCTCAGCGTGAGCGGGTTCGGCGCCAATTGTGGGCGACGGCATCTTGGCGATCTTGGCCGCGGTGACCCCGGCGTCCGCCGATGGACGCACCTCCGCCGTCCCCGCGGGCGCGACGAGCTGCACCTCTGCTCCCCCTCGCCCAAAGGCGACCTGCCGCGCCACCGTGCCCTGGGGCCAGCGCGCGATCAGCCCGACGCGATAGCCAGGTTGCCCCGTGAGGGTCCAGCGACCGCGTCTCCCCAAGGCCACGCCATCGGCGATCAGCTCGCCATCGGGCGGAACCAACCCAATCACCAGGCTAGCGGTCGAGGGCATGGGCATGGACCGAGGATCCGCCGCGGGACCGCGCTGAGACCGTCCACCGCCGCCAAGGGTACGGATCAGCCACGGGCTGCCGATCAGGACCCCCCCCAAGGCCAGCGCCAACCCCAGCGCCAGCACCACGCGACCGCGGCTGGACCGCCACCGGCGCCGCGCTTCGCTCGCCTCGCCACCGGCAGCCGCCCCGCCAACCGCCGCCGGCGCGTCGACGGCAGCCAGCGCAGCGCTAGCGTCAGCGCTTCCTGCGTTCGGCACGAGCACCCCCGCTCGCGCTGCGGGCGCGGCGGGGCGAGGCGGCCCTGTCTCGAGGCCTGGCGTCGCGCTATGCGTCGCCGCATCGGGCCCCGCGATCGGCATGTCCGTGGTCAGCACCGCCCCCTGCGGCACCGTCACGCCGCGCTGGTCCCGCTCCGCTTCAGCCGGCAGCAAGCGTCTCAGGTAGTCGGCAACGGCCAAGCCGTCGCCGGTCGAGGCGAACTGACTGAGCGCCGGGAGCACCTCAGCGGCGCTGCCGAAGCGCTCCTCGCTGCGCGGCGCCAGGAGCCGATCGATCACCGCCGCGAGCCCCGCCGCCACCGTCGGGCTGACGGAGGCGAGCGGGGGCGCGCCGCCGCGACGCACTGCCGCAATCAGCTCCCCCTCGCTGCCGCTATCGCCATAGAGGCGTCGGTCGCTCAGCAATTCCCAGAGCACGATGCCTAGCGCGTAGAGATCCGTCCGCTGATCGATCGCCTCCCCGCGCACCTGCTCCGGTGCCATGTAGGTCAGCTTGCCCTTGACCGCCCCCGTACGGGTGACGGAGGCGAGTGCCGCCACCTTGGCGATGCCAAAATCTGCGATTTTGAGCTCGCCCGCGAAGGAGAGCAGCAGATTGTGCGGGCTGATATCGCGGTGGACCAGCCCCAACGGGCGACCGTGCTCGATCTTGCCGTGCGCGTAGTGCAGCCCCTTGAGCGCCTCGACCCCCACGTGCACGGCCAGCACCTCGGGGATCGGCAGTCGGCGCCGACGCGACACGCTGCGGATGTGCCGCAGGTCCGTGCCGTCCACCCACTCCATCGCGATGTAGAAGACGCCCTCGACCTGATCGAACTCGATCACCTGCACGATGTTCGCGTGGTGCAGGCGCGCGGCGAGCCGCGCCTCATTGATGAACATACCGACGAATTCGCGATCGGCATTGAAGGCCGGCAAGATGCGCTTGATGACCACGTCCTTGACGAAGCCCTCAGCGCCGAAGGCTCGCGCGACGTGAACCTCGGCCATGCCGCCCGCGCCGATGCGCCGCACCAGCTCGTACTTGCCGAAACGCTCAGCCATGGTCCCCACCGTCATCGGCCGCGCGCGTCTCGCGCGCCTGCCCCCCAGGGCCACAGCGGCGCTATGCCAAGGCGGAGCGTCGGCCACGCCCCGCCGCGCCTACCCACGCGCACCGGCCGGGCGTCGCGGGTATACTAGCATCAGCATGCTGCGTTACGGCTCAAGCTTACTGCTCGGCCTGCTGCTCTGGCCGCTCCTGCCGGCACGCGCGCTGGCCCTCGACCTGGACGATCAGATTTACTCGAACCGCGAGCTCGGCCTTCGCTTCGCCGTGCCGGAGGGTTGGGTGTTATCGCGACAGACCGGCTATCCCGGCTTGTTGGCGGTGGTGACGCACAGCCACAGCAACGCCCGTATGGCACTGGCGGTCGCCAGCACGCGCTCGCGTGTAGGCGTCGACGAGGTGGCGGCGAGCGTCCGTGCCAACCTGGCGGCGATGCGCGCGGTGGGCCTGCAGCTCGAAAGCGCCACGCCGCGGCAGCCGCAGCCGCAGGCCGGTTGGCGGGTGATCGCGCGGCGCGACGCGGCGGATGCGGCCGGCCCCTGGGAGCTGCGCCAGCTCTACCTGCCGGCGCTCGTTGGGCGGCTGCTCGTGCTGACGCTCGCGGCGCCGAAGCGCCAGATCAAGACCTTCTTACTGGACCGCGACGCGCTCCTCGCCTCGATCGAGGCTGGCGGGGCTCCGCTTCCGGCGGCGGTGACGGGCCCTCTGGCGGGCCCGCTCAACCGGGGCACGAACACGACCGGCGTCGCCCCGGGGAAGGACTAGACCGTGCGCGCACCGCCGGTCGCCCTGGTCACGCTGCTGCCAGCGATCGTCAGCTGCATCGGTCCAGCGCTGCTGACAGATGGTAGCTCGGTGTCGATCGGCGACCACCGCAGTGGCCTGCTCCGCCACGGCACGCGCCTACCCTTCCGGGGCCGCGGCTTCGTCGTGCCCGAGCGCTGGCGCCTTCGACGCCGCAACTACGGCACCGACGAGTTGGTGAGTGCGCTGATGCGCGCGGCCTATAAGGTCGAGCGCGGGCATCGTGGTGCCGTCGTCGGCTTCGCCGATCTCAGCCCTGCCGGGGGCGGACCGACCAGCGAGCACGGTTCGCATACCAGCGGCCGCGATGCCGACGTCATCTTCTACGCCACGAACCTCGAGGGTCGGCCGGTGATCCCGCAGGCGATGGTCGCCTACGACGCGGCAGGCCTGGCGCTGCCGGCTGCCCTCGGTCCAATGCCCGCGTCTGAGGCGGCGCCCGACGACCGAGCCGGCCCGCCGCCAACGCCAGCGAGCGATCACGATCTCGCCGAGCAGCCTCGTCCTCCCCCACAACGCTTCGATGTCCGTCGCAATTGGAGCTTCGTTCGCGCGCTGCTCAACGACCGCGCGATCGCTGTGCAGTGGATCTTCATCAATCGCGACCTCGCACGCCTCCTGCTCGACCATGCACGCCGCACGGGCGAGTCAGCGTCCTTGCTGGAACGCGCGGCCAGCGTGATGCATCAGCCCAGCGACGCGGGGCTGCACGACGACCACCTGCATCTGCGAATCTACTGCCCGGTCAATGATCGCGCGTTCGGCTGTCAGGATGCTGGCCCTTCACGTTGGGACGAGCAGGCGCTCGGCTTCGCCGGCCCTCCCTCGCCGCCCATGCCACCGCTCTTGCTGGAGCGGTTCACGCTGCTCGCGCGACGATATCCCCTGCTCTAGCAACAGGTTGACCTGCTGCGGCCAGCGCGTGGGGCACCCTGCGCCGATCTCCAAGGGGACCAGATCGAGCATCCCCTGATCGGAGCAGACCGGCTATCATCGCCCGCCCCGAAAGGAGCCGCCGCGGCGATGAAGGCAAGTCACATGCAGCTACCGCGCGAGCCCGCCGCCGACACGCTCGCGACCCAGACCCTGTGTATCGTCGGCTGCGGACTGATGGGCGGCTCGCTGGCGCTGGCGCTCCGCGCGCAGGTCGCCCGAGTGCATGGGGTCGACCCGAATCCCGCCACGCGCGAACTCGCGCTGGCGGGCGGACTGGTCGACGCGACCTACGCGACGCTCGAGGAGGGCGTGCGCGAGGCGCAGCTCGTCGTGCTCGCGGCGCCAGTGCGGACCAATCTGGCGCTGATCGCAAAGCTCGGAACGATCGTCGCGCCCGGCACGCTGCTGATCGACCTGAGCAGCACCAAGACGGCGATGATCGCGGCGATGGACGCCCTGCCCGTGCAGGTGCGCGCGGTCGGAGCGCATCCGATGTGCGGCAAGGAGCAGGCCGGGGTGGCGCATGCCGATGGCGCGCTCTTTCGCGGGCGCGTCTTCGTGCTCTGCCGCAGTCTGCGCAGCGACGACGCGGCGCTGGCGCTGACGGAGCGGCTCGTCCACGCCGTCGGGGCGCTCCCGCTGCTGCTCGACCCGCAGGCGCACGACCACGCCGTAGCGCATGTCAGTCACCTGCCCTACCTGCTCTCCGTGGCGCTGGTCGCGGCCTGCGCCGAGCTGCCGCGCTCGGCACGCCAGGTGGCCGCCAGCGGCTTCCGCGACACCTCACGCCTGGCCGCCAGCGATCCGAAGATGATGGCGGACGTGCTGCTGACCAACCGCGAGGCGGTCGGCGAGGCCCTGCAGCGCGCGCGTGACGCCCTTGGACGGCTCGCTGATCTGCTGGCCCCGGGGGCGGAGGCCGCGCTCGAAACCCATTTGGCCGCCATCCAGCGCCAGCGGCCGCCCTCAGTCCCAGCCAAGGGTCAACCCTAATCGCAACGGCCCGCCCTAAACGGCAGTGGACCCGGGCGCGCAACCCAGAGTAGTAATCCGGACCATGGGGAAGCTGGACGGGCAAGCAGCAGAGCACGTCACACGGCCTGCGATCGCCGAGTTGGATGAGATCCTCGGCCAGCCGCTGCCAGTGCTCGACGACGGCTTCGTGCGTGTCGTCGACTACCTCGGCTGCGACGCCGCGGTCGTGCAGGCCGCGCGGGTCTCCTACGGCACGGGCACGCGCCAGGTGCACGAGGATCGCGGGCTGCTGCGCTACCTGATGCGCCATCGCCACAGCACCCCCTTCGAGATGTGCGAGCTTAAGCTCCACGTCCGCGTGCCGATGGACTGTTGGCGTCAGTGGATTCGCCACCGCACAGCCAACGTCAACGAATACTCGACGCGCTACTCGATGGCGGTCGATGCGGCCTATCAAACGAGCGCTGAGCAGTGGCGGCTGCAAACCAGCGACAACCGCCAGGGGAGCGCCGGCGTCCTCGATGCCGCGGCCGGTGCGCTCCTGTCAGAGCAGGAGCTCGAGTTCCAAGCCCGCGCCCGTGAGGTCTACCAGGGTCGCCTCAGTCAAGGCGTGGCCCGGGAGCTGGCGCGCAAGGACCTGCCGCTCTCGACCTACACCGAGGCCTACTGGAAGATCGACCTGCACAACCTGCTGCACTTCCTCGCGCTGCGGATGGACAGCCACGCGCAGCTCGAGATCCGCAGCTATGCGCGCACCATCGGCTACGAGATCGTCCGCCGCTGGTGCCCGCTGACGTGGGAGGCCTTCGTCGACTACCGACTAGAGCGTCTGGAGCTGACGCGACTCGAGCTCGAGGTGCTGCGCGCGCTCAACGAAGGCGGTGGCGCAGCCGCCTCCGCCCGCGCCAGCGAGCTCGGGCTGCTGCAGCGCGATAGCGCGGGCAGCTACAAGCGCAACCGTGAACGCGCCGAGCTGGAGCAGAAGCTGCTTCAGCTCGGCCTGCAAATTCCTTGGAGGGATTGAGATGAAACTCTCGGTGGCATGCAACTTCGACGACGCGCTCCTGCCCGGCCTGGCGCCCTATCCGGTCTACGAGGTCTACGGCAAGCTGACCAGCGACTACTTCGGCGGCGGACGACCGTCGTTCTACCTGCCACAGATTGGCCGGAGCGAGCTGGCGCGCTACGTGCGCCTCGCGCACCAGCACGGCGTCGAGTTCAACTACCTGCTCAACGCCTCGACGATGGACAATCGCGAGTTCACGCGCGAGGGGCAGCGGCAGATCGACGAGCTCTTGACCTGGCTGGACGAGATCGGCGTCGACGCCGTCACCGTCGCGACCATCTATCTCCTACGGCTAATCAAGCGCCGGCACCCGCGCCTGCGCGTGCGCATCAGCTCGCATCGGTTCACCGACAACGCGCGCAAAGTGCGCTTCTGGGCCGAGGAGGGAGCCGACACGGTCGTTGTCTCCGAGGTCAACATTCACCGCGAGCTGAAGGTGCTCGAGGCGATGCAGCAGGCGGCCAACGGCAACGTCGAGCTCTCGCTGATCGTCAACAACTGGTGTCGTCAGGACTGCGCTATCGCCGGCAACCATGCCGTCACGCTCTCGTCGGCCTCGCAGCGCAAGAGCAAGGGCTACCCGCTCGACTACTGCTCCGTGCGCTGCAATCACATCCGGCTCAACGCGCCGGTGAACTACGTGCGCGCCAACTGGATCCGCCCCGAAGACCTCGAAGTCTACGAGGCGCTCGGCTATCACAACTTCAAGATCGTCGAACGCAACACCCCGACGCCGATCCTCTTGCTGCGGACCAAAGCCTACGCCGAGCGGCGCTACGACGGCAACCTGCTCGACCTGGTGCAGAACTATGCCTACCCGGTCGAGGCCTTCGGCGGCCGCGCGCGCGACGCTTACTCCTATCGGCGCTTGGTCAAGTACTTCGCCAAGCCCGGGGGGATCAACCTGCTGCGCCTGCCGTCGCTGATCGGCTTCGGCAAGGCGGCGAGCATGCTCTATCCGCGCAAGGGGCCCAATCCGGTGCAGATCGACAACCGCGCGCTGGACGGCTTCATCGAGCGCTTCAAGACCGAGGGCTGCATGGAGCTCGACTGCGAGGCCTGCCGCTACTGCCACCACTGGGCCGATAAGGCGGTGACGATCGACCCCAATTGGACGCAGCAAATGGCGCCGCTCTACGACGAGCTGGTCGATGACCTCGACTCTGGCGCCCTCTGGGAGCCCTACACGCGCACGCTGCGCCGGCTCGGCCGCAAGCTACTCGACCGCGTGGCGACGGGTGCCAGCCCAAGCAAGTCGAGCGCCACCGCCTCGGCCACGCGGATGCCATCGACCGCCGAGGACAGAATTCCCCCGGCGTAGCCCGCACCCTCACCGGCCGGATAGAGGCCCTGAGTGTTCAGGCTCTCGAAGCGCTCGTCGCGCGTAATGCGCACGGGCGACGACGTCCGCGTCTCGACGCCCGTCAGCAGCGCGTCATCCATCGCGAACCCAGGGATCTGCCGATCGAAGGCGCGTAGCGCCTCGCGCAGCGCGGCGAGGGCGTAGTCCGGGAGGCAGGAGGCCAGGTCCGTCAAGCGCACGCCCGGCGTGTACGAAGGCTGCACCGATCCAAGCTCAGTGGATGGACGACCTGCGAGGAAGTCACCGACCTTCTGCGCCGGCGCGGCGTAGCTGCGCCCACCGGCCTCGAAGGCCCGCGCCTCCCAATGGCGCTGCAAGGCCAGGCCAGCGAGCGGGTCGACGGCTGCGTCGCCCGGGAAATCGCTCGGATCGATGCCAACGACCAGCGCGGCGTTGGCGTTACGCTCAGCCCGTGAGTACTGGCTCATGCCGTTGGTCACGACGCCCCCGCGCTCGGAGGCCGCGGCCACCACCTGGCCGCCAGGGCACATGCAGAAGCTGTAGACGGAGCGTCCGTTGGCGCAGTGATGCACCAGCTTGTAGTCGGCGCCGCGCAGCAGCGGATGGCTGGCGGCCGCACCCAAGCGCGCGCGATCGATCAGGGCCTGCGGATGCTCCACGCGCAGGCCGATTGAGAAGGGCTTCGCCTCGAGGTGGACGCCCCGCGCAAAGAGGAGCTCGAAGGTGTCGCGGGCACTGTGGCCGATCGCCAGCACGACGTGATCAGCGGCGAGGCGCTCGCCCTGCGCCAGGACGACCCCGCGCAACCGACCGGTCCCGTCGGCCTCGCGCTCCAGCTCGAGCTCGGCGACACGGCTCTGGAAGCGAAGCTCGCCGCCCAGCGCGGTGATCGTCGCGCGCAGGTGCTCGACCACGCGCACCAGGCGGAAGGTGCCGATATGCGGTTTGCTCACGTACATGATCTCGGACGGCGCGCCGGCGGCGACCAGCTCGCTCAGCACCTTGCGCCCGCGGTGGCCGGGGTCCTTGATCCCACTGTGCAGCTTGCCGTCGGAGAACGTGCCCGCGCCGCCCTCGCCGAACTGCACGTTCGACTCCGGATCGAGCTCGCCACGGCGCCACAGCGCCCAGGTGTCCTTCGTGCGCTCGCGCACCGCCTTGCCCCGCTCGAGCAGGATCGGCCGGAAGCCCATCTGAGCGAGCGTCAGCGCCGCGAAGAGGCCGCAGGGTCCGGCCCCGATCACCAGCGGGCGGTTTGCGAAACCTGGCGGCGCCGCGGCGACGTGCCGGTAGCGAAGATCGGGCGTCGGGCGCACACGGCCATCCCCGCGTAGCCGCTCGGCTACCGCGCGCTCCTCCCGGAGCTCGACGTCCACCGTATAGATGAAGCCGATGGCGGAGCGCCTGCGCGCATCGTAGCCGCGACGAAAGATCGTGTAACCGACGAGCTCAGCGCGGTCGATGCCGAGTCGCCTGACGATCGCCGCCTCGAGCTCGCTCGCGCCGCAATCCAGCGGCAGCTTAATTTCCGTCAATCGCAACATCGCAGTCGCGACAAATAACATTGCCGCCCGCGCTAGGCCATCGTCGCCGAAGACGCGAGGGCAGGCCCGCGCCAGGCCATCGTCGCCAGGCCGAGGAAGGTCCCCGACCCGGGTTGATGCCAGAGGTCCCCGACCCGGGTTGATGCGTGCCCCCGGAGGTCCCCGACCCGCCGCCCGAGGTCCCCGACCCGGGTTGATGCCAGAGGTCCCCGACCCGGGTTGATGCGTGCCCCCGCCCGAGGTCCCCGACCCGGAGGTCCCCGACCCGGGTTGATGCGTGCCCCCGGAGGTCCCCGACCTGCCGGAGGTCCCGCCAGAGGTCCCCGACCCGGGTTGATGCGTGCCCCCGGAGGTCCCCGACCCGCCGGAGGTCCCCGCCGGAGGTCCCCGACCCGGGTTGCTGCGTGCCGGATAGGTTGATGCGTTCCGGATAGCTGCGGTCCCGGTGCCCAGGAGGTGCGAAGCGCGAAGATGCGCGCGGCGGGGGCCAGGCCGGGGACGCGATTGACCACGACGGCGTCGACAGACGCTGGTTTCAGGCGCGTGAGGGGGCGTCTTTGCGCGCCTGAACGCAGCCAGCCCATCTCAGCGTGGCGAGGCGCGAGGCACGAGGGCAGCGGGGAGCGCGCGGGCCGGGTGGACTTTGCCTCAGGGCGCCTGGGCGCAACACGCGCCCGCGTAAAGCCGCAGCGCGTAGGTGCCAAAGGGAAAGGTTGCGCCCCGGTCGCCCGCGCGCCAGCGTAACCAAGCGTCCCGGTAGCCCGCGACGAAATCGCGCAGGCGTTGCAGCGCCTCGATGCGCGCCCATTTGTTCCCACCGGCCACCCGAGGACTCGTTTTACGGCGTGGTTCGGGCCGGCTCGGCGTATCGAACGCCGACTGCCGCAGCACGGCGCGGCGGCCAAGCACGCCCCTGCCCTCCAGGCGGCGTTGGTCTGCAAGCGCCAGCTCGCGCGCAGTGACCGCGTCGGTCAGCAGCGCAACGTACTCATCCGCGTCCAGGTCCACGTACGCGGGCAGCGGAGCTACCGTCAAACTGGCCTCTGCTGGCAGCGGCCCCCGCTCACGAAAGAAGCGCTTGGGCCGCTTATAGGACTCGGCGCGCCCGAGCCGTGCCGGCCGGCTGATGAGCCCGGGCCAGTGATGGTGCTCTGTCACCAGGCCCGCTGCCGCCGGGTTGGTCAGCGTGTAGACGGCCTTGTCGAGCTGGGCTTCAGCATCCACCAGGCGCACGACCGACGGCGGCTCGCTCGCCCAGAGGTTTTCCCAGCGTCCCCAGTGCGCGTTGAGGCACTTCGCCGTGAACTCGAAGAGCCAGCGGCAGAACTCCGGCCGCGTCCCGCGAACGTCGGTGATCACGAGATGCAGGTGATTGGAGAGCACGCAGAAGGCGTGCACCCGCACGCCATAACGTTCGGCCGCGACGGCGAGACAGTAGCCGACAATGCCATTGACCGCGCCCGACGGCCGCAGCAGAAACTGCCGCTGCGCACAGCGGCGCGTCACCATCAGCGTCTCACCAGCGATTACAGGCCGCGGCAGGCTCATGCAGCGCCGGGGCGATTGCAGACGACGTGCCGATCATGCCGCTGCATGATCCTGAACGGTTAGCCCATAGCGCTGCGCCTTCCGTCCGACCTTCGGTCCCGGCCCCGCCGGCAGCCCGGTGGGGCGCCGCAGCAGGGCTACGTCCTGGTTCGCGAGGCGCCGTCGAGCTCGGTTCCAACCCGGAGTCGATCGAGGTAGCCCCGGTACACGAAGGAGCGGTCGCGCTTCTTGCCGGTCGTCTCGACGAGAATGCCCGCGGCCACGAGCAGCTCGATCCCACGTCCCGCGGTGGGCTTGGTGGTCTCCACCAGCTTCATCACGGATGCGACGGTGACGACTGGGTGGCGCGGCAGCAGCTCGAAGAGCCGCAGCGCGACGACGGACATCCCCTCCTGCGCGAGCACGCGTGCGCGATCCGCGGCCACGAGTGCGAAGAGCTCCCGGGCGGACGCGACCGCTTCGTCGGCGATCGTCGCGACCCCGTCGAGGAAGAAGTCGAGCCACCCCTCCCAGTCGCCCTCGACCCGCACCGCGTTGAGGCGACGGTAGTAGTCCTCGCGATGGCGCTTGAAGAAGAGGCTCAGGTAAAGGAGTGGCTTGGTCAGCAGCTTCCAGTGCTCGAGCAGCAACGTCACGAGCAAGCGCCCGATGCGACCGTTGCCGTCGAGGTACGGGTGGATGGTCTCGAACTGCACGTGCAGGAGCCCGGCGCGCACGAGCGGCGGCAGAGAGTCGCCTCCGTGCAGGTACTTCTCGAACGCGCCGAGCACCTCGCCGAGTGCGTGCGGAGGTGGCGGCAGGTACGCGGCGTTGCCGGGGCGGCTTCCACCGATCCAGTTCTGGCTGCGACGCACCTCGCCGGGCAGCTTCTCGGCGCCGCGGACGCCGCGCATGAGCCGCTGGTGCGTCTCGCTCAGGAGGCGCATCGAGAGCGGCAGGCCCTTTGGGTCGGCGAGCTGGGCGCGCGAGTACGCGAGCGCGTCGAGGTAGTTGCACACCTCCTCGACGTCGGCGTTGGGCGCAGCGCTCTGCTCGGCGCCTTCCTGGGCCTCGAACGTGAGCAGGTCGACGAGGGTCGCCTGTGTCCCCTCGATCTGAGACGAGAGCACGGCCTCCTTGCGGACGAACGCGTAGATGAACCAGTCGAGCGACGGGACCATCTCCCCAGCCAGCTCGAGGCGAACGAGCGCTTGCTCAGCTCCACGGAGGCGCTCGGCAAGGGCGGCGTCGACGACGATGGGCGGATCCGCGGGCGGCAGCGCGTACGGGAAGAAGGCCGCGACCTCCTCCCCACCCACGGTGGCCCGCTCGTATCGTCCGGTGACTCGTCTGGGCATGTCGGCTCCGCTCGGAACGCCCGCTTGACCAGGTGCGCAGGCTAGGAAAGCTGGCGTTACTAGGCCGACTCGCTAGGAACGAATCCTTTACCAGCGCCAGTCGTTAGTCAAGCATGCGTTACTAGCGATGCTGGGTCGTGCCCCGCCGAGACCACGACATGCGCAGGGCCGCCAGTGTGCGCAGGGCCCCGACCCCGGTTGATGCGTTCGGGATGCCTGCGGTCAGGGTGCACAGGAGGTGCGACGCGCGAAGGTGCGCGTGAGCGGGACCAGAGGCGGGACGCGATTGACCACGACGGCGCCGATAGACGCTGGTTTCAGGCGCGTGAGGGGGCGCCTTTACGCGCCTGAACGCAGATAGTACCGCTCCACAGGGAAGATAACTGTGATCAGGCTGCCGCCTGATTGGCAGTGGCTGCAGCGCGATCAGGATACGAGCGGCCGAGCGTCCGCCGTGCCTTCTCGAGCGTAAAGAGCCTGCGAGTCCGCGCCCTCTCGAGATTGCGGCGCTTCTCCCAGGCGCGCACCTCCTTGACCAGGTGCTCCTCCGTCGGGATGCGCCGGTCTAGGCACTGCGAGACCATGACGCCGATCTCGGTTTCCACCATGTTCATCCAGCTGGCGTGCTTCGGCGTGTAGTGAATCTCGAGCCAGCCCGGCGGCCGAGCACGCCCCTGGCCTCCACGCGGCGCTGCTCTGCAAGCGCGAGTTCGCGCGCGGCGACCGCGTCCTTCAGCAGCGCGACGTACTGCGCCGCCTGCAGGGCCGCGTACGCCGGCAGCGGCGCTACCGTCAGGCTAGCCGCTGCCGGCAGCGGGCCCTGCTCACGGAAGAAGCGCTTCGGCCGCTTGAAAGACTCGGCGCGCCCGATCCGCGCCGGACGGCTGATCAGCCCCGGCCAGTGATGGTGCTCTGTCACCAGGCCCGCTGCCATGGGGTTGGTCAGCGTGTAGACGACCTTGGCGAGCTGGGCCTCGCCATCGACCAGCCGCACCACCGACGGCGGCTCGCTCGCCCAGAGGTTCTCCCAGAGTCCCCAGTGCGCGTTGAGGCACTTCGCCGTGAATTCGAAGAGCCAGCGGAAGAACTCCGGCCGCGTTCCGCGGACGTACCGGCCGCGTTCCGCGGACGTAGGTGATCACGAGATGCAGGTGATTGGAGAGCACGCAGAAGGCGTGCACCCGCACGCCATATCGTTCGGCCGCGACGGCGAGACAGTAGCCGACGATGCCGTTGACCGCGCCCGACGCCCGCAACAGAAACTGCCGCTGCGCGCAGCGGCGCGTCACCATCACCGTCTCTCCAGCGATCACAGGCTGCGGCAGGCTCATGCGGCCCCGGGACGTCTGCAGACCACGTGCCCATCACCCAGCTGCCTGATCCTGAACGGTTAGCCCAAAGCGCTGCGCCTTCCGTCCGAACGTCGGACCGGCCCCGCCGGCAGCCCGGCACCCCGCCCCTGCTCCGGCAGCCTCGCCGCGACGAAGGGCCGTCGCCGGCGGCGTCGCGCGTTGCGGGCCCGACCATCCCCGATCATCAACCCGGGTGGGGCGCCCCCGCCCGATCATCAACCCGGCTGGGGCGCCCCCGCCCGCCCCCGCCCGATCATCAACCCGGGTGGGGCGCCCCCGCCGGGTGGGGCGCCTCGAGCCTCGAGCCGGTTGCGCCAAACCTGCTGAATCGGGCGCCCCCGCCCGCCCCCGCCCGATCATCAACCCGGGTGGGGCGCCCCCGCCGGGTGGGGCGCCCCCGCCGGGTGGGGCGCCTCGAGCCTCGAGCCGGTTGCGCCAAACCTGCTGAATCGGGGGAGGCCTACGATCATCAACCCGGGTGGGGCGCCTCGGGTGGGGCGCCTCCGAGTCGGGTGCGGGAGATCATCAACCCGGGTGGGGCGCCTCCGCAGGGCGCCTCCGCAGGGTGCGGGAGATCATCAACCCGGGTGGGGCGCCACCGCAGAGTCGGGCGCGGGAGATCATCAACCCGGGTGGGGCGCCTCCGCAGGGTGCGGGAGATCATCAACCCGGGTGGGGCGCCTCCGCATGCTGAATCGGGGGAGGCCTACGATCATCAACCCGGGTGGGGCGCCTCGGTGATCAACCCGGGTGGGGCGCCTCGAGTCGGGTGCGGGAGATCATCAACCCGGGTGGGGCGCCTCCGGGTGGGGCGCCTCGGGTCGGGGGAGGCCTACAGCTGCGAAGGCCAGCTCGCGGATGGGACCCCGGGGTGGATTGCTGCGAGCCCCGGACCGCTGGCGAGCCGCGAGCTGGTGCGGTGCTACCAGCCGCAGACGCGAGATCATCTCACCACCACCAACCGCGTCGAGTGCGCCCAGGCCGGCTACACCATTGAGGGGGTTCAAGGCTACGTG
Organism: Pseudomonadota bacterium; assembly: GCA_016711215.1. Taxonomy (NCBI): domain Bacteria; kingdom Pseudomonadati; phylum Pseudomonadota; species Pseudomonadota bacterium. The sequence goes on from JADJTL010000003.1 coordinate 21,462, forward strand.
AAGTAGCGCGCTCCACCCCACACCGAGATCGACACCCCGGCGCCCGAATTGCGCCGGGCGCCCTCCTGGGCACGCAACGGAACGGCGCTTGAGGAAGTCCGCGGCGCCGCTAAGATCGATCGTCGCCCCTTGACGGATCCTTGTCTTCGACCAGGAGAAGACCGAGTTGTCATCCCCTCACGCAAGCCCATCGGTGCTCGGCCAACCCGCACTCGCCGGTAGGACAGTGGCCCAAGCGGCTGGGCGCTCACCTGGCAACCGGAACGCGCACCAGGGTCGGCAGTGGGGTCAGCTGCGCCACGCCTTCTGCTGCGGCGGGGCCTTCGCGGTCGCGGTCGCTACGCTGGGTGCCTGCGACCACCGGACCGTCGTTTCCGGCAGCGAGCGTGGCTCGGACGCCGGGCTCCCCCCTGCGGACGGTGCGGCCCCGGCCTTTCCCTGGGCCGTACCGGGCCAGGTCCGCTGGCTGATCGACTACAAGGAAGTGAATCGGGCCCAGGTCAAGCTGATGCTGGACGCGCAAATCAACCTAATTCAGGGTGTTCACGATCCCGAGGCGCTCCAGCTGATCAAGGACACCCCCGACGCGCACGCGATGCAGTACATCTGCAGCCGGACCATCTATCACGAGCAGCTCTTTCCCAAGCATCCCGAGCTGCGGGATGCCGCGATCCGCAACGCCGACCAGACCTACAGGGTGATCTACTTCAACGACAAGCGCTATGCCGGCTGCTGGAATCAACCCGCCTGGGTCGACTACCTCAAGGGCCGGATGGACCAGCTCGAGCAGAGCGGCGTGGAGGCGGTCTTTTTCGACAACCCGATGACCTGGGAATGCCATTGCCCGCGCTGTCAGCAGCTCTACACGGAGTTCGCAAAGGAGAAGACCGGCCAGGAGCTGCAGCTCGCCGAGCACCCGGCCCAGCATCAGCACGTCGAGCTCCAGCGCTGGTTTACCATCGAGACCGCCGAGCGCTTCTGGAAGGAGCTCCACGCCTACGCCCGGCGCAAACACCTGTTCATCGTTGCCAACAACCTGACCTACCACCTCGTCGCTCAGGGCCTCGTGGATGGGGTGTTTGGCGAGGCCAGCGCTCATCCGCCGTTCCAGATGGATGTGGCAGCGTACAAACTCGGGCTGGCCGCCTCGGGTGGCAAGCCAACCGGGATCTTGAACTACCTGCCCACTGCGGTGATGAAAAAGCGCGGAAACGAGGTACCCAATACCTCCACCGAACAAGGCACGATGTGGGAGGGCGCGCCGATCGCCGAGGAGTTCGAGCTCGGCTATGCCACGGGACTGGCGCTCGGCGGCAACTTCATCGTCAACACCCAGCTCAATCTCGGGCGACGCATCGAGGAGCTCACGGATCCCGAGGACGCGCGGATCTGGGCAGCGCTGCGCAAGTACGGCGACTTCGCCAAGGCCCATCCAGAGTTCTACGGGGAGGCGCAACGCGGAGCGACGGTCGCCGCGCTCTTCAGCCTGACCAAGGGGCCGCGTGAGGGCGAGTTGCTGGGCATGAACCGCGCGAACATCAACAGCCTGCTTGCGGCGCTGAACGCGCACGGCATCGCTGGGGAAGTAATCGTCGAAACCGACCTCACGCCCGCGCGGTGGGCGGGACTCAAAGCGGTGGTGGTCGACGACATCAGCTCGCTGGAGCCGTCGGCGGTCACAGGCCTGAGGAACTTCGCCGAGGCCGGTGGGATGGTGGTCTTCGCCAAACCGGGCATGGTGCGCGAGCGCTATGCGGCCCTGACGCAGGCGCGCTCGGTCGGTGCCTTCTTTCCGGAGCTGGCCACGGCCGTGAACAGCTACGCCTTCAAGGCCGACGAGGGGGCGCTGGACGGCTACGAGCCCGAGCCGATTGGGGTCCTGCCCCGCGTGAAGGTCACAACAGTAGGGGTCAAGCACCCAGTGGGGAAGGCTACCTTCACCTTCGCAGGGGTGGCCGGCTCCTACCGGCTGACCGTCTCCTACTTCGACGAGCATGACGGACAGGGCCGCTTCGAGCTGTTGGTCGACGGCCGACTCGTCGGCAAGTGGGACAACGATCAGGACAACGACAAGTCCCTCGACTACGTATCACCGGCGGTGCGGCTGCAGGCCGGAGCAAAGATCGTGGTGGTGGGGTACCCCGGTGGTGGCGAGTTCGCGCGCTTCGATGGCCTGCGCGTGGACACAGACCTGGGCTCGACGCTGGCTGCCAAAACACCGATTGGCAAGGGATGGGTTTGGCAGGTGGGAGCCTCGCTGGCGCAGCTGACGGCGGCCGAAGAGACGGCGGCGGCAGCGGTTTGGGCGGCGCTGCGCGATCTGGAGCCGCTGACGCCCGTCGGCGCCTGGCCGAACACGCTGTTGCTCAATCTCACGCGCGCGCGGCCGGGAGGCGCGCTGCTTGCGCACCTCGTCAACAGCGACTTCCGCTACGATGCGGACTACGCGCTGCAACGGATCGAGCCGGCGGGACCCGTCACGCTGAATGTCGGACAGGCACGGTCGGCGCGGCTGCTGACCCCAGACGGGGCGATCCAGCCGCTTGCGATCAAGGACGGCCGCGTTCAAGTGCCGGCGGTGCGGGTATATACGGTGGTGGTCGTGGAGTAGTCGCCCACGCGCCGCGCGGCCTTCATGCGAGAGTTGCTCTCGCAACGCCCACACGGGGCCGATGGCGCAACATGAGACTGCTGTCATGACCACGCCCAGCCAAGCACTCAACGCCATCAACACCTTGGGCTATGACGCGCGCTGGCTCGAGTACGGCCTGATCGATGAGGCGTCCCTCCTGATGCAGGTTCGTCAGTTGGCGGTCAGCGAGGACCTGAACACCGAACACTATCGCGCCGCAGCAATCCAGCACTACTTCGCCCGAGGGTGTCAGGAATTCTGTGTACGGGGCCGGCGGCGGTTGTTCATTCTGGGATACGCCCCTCGAAGTAGATGGCGAACTGCAGCAGCGCGTTGTTCCAGCGTCGGTGTCGGCCTCCCCAGTTCTTCTGCGCGTTGTGCACGGCCAAGCATAACAGCTTGAAGGCCGATATCGCCGCGCTGGCCATCGACAGCGCACCGGACCCGGTCACCGACGACTACGGTCCTGCGCCACCAAACCCAACTGCCACCGACATGCCGATGCCGACCGGGCCGACCTACGGGCGACCGGCCGCGGTGGCTATCGCTACATAGAATTCACGTGCCCACTGTCTCAACCGCGTTGACACGTTCGGTGCGTGCCATGACATCCGTAGCTCACCCTAGCGATGGTGCGTTTAGCCTCTTCCGATGCGGCGACTAGTGCGTCGTGGCAGCGATGCGGGCGATTGTGTCCCTGATTGCGATTGGGGTGCCGATCAGCAGATAGACCTCTGAACGGAGCAGCTCGTACTTTCGCTCGGCCAGCGCCGTTCCAGATCTGTTCAGCTTGGTCGGGTTGAGCAGCCCGGTGAAGACATCGGTGAACGCGAGCTTTGACATGTTCTCGCCAAGTCCGACGTTGGAGAGGGCGGCGTTGTCGTCGAAGAGGTTGTCGCTCGTGCGGCGGCTTTCGGCCCGCAGCGTCTGTCCGCCGAAGACCCTCGTCACGATCGGCTCGGCGTTCGCGGCCGAGCGCGGCTTGTAGATGGCGATCGCCGTGCCCTGGGTCGGATTGCTCGAGGTGCTGAGGATCAGCGCCTTCTCATAGCCGGCCTGGAGCGGATTGCTGATCTTGTTACCTAGCGCAGCCTCTTTTGCGCCGCCGCTCCGGGCGATCGCGCTGGTCAGAATGTTCCCTCTCTTGAGGTAGAAGAGGAAGGTGGGGTTCCATACGGCGTTGTCGAAGCGCAGCGACCAACGCGCGATAAGCTGTCCAAGGTCATACTGACCCGCGTTGCCGATCGCGGGGCCATAGAGCGACGTGATCGTCCGACCCAAGAGCGTGCTGTCGAGCACGCTGGAGCCGTTCTTCTCCATCGTCCCGTGGATGAACTGCTTCAGCGCCGCCGACTCATCCGTTGTCCGCACGAAGCGATACTCATAGTAGTGTTTGAAGCAGGGGATGGTGATCGAGGCGCCGTCCCGGCAGTTTCTGTAGGTGCCGTAAGTCGAACTCCGAGGTGACCTCGTCGGCCTGGGAACCGGAGTCGGCGAAGTTGTCCTTGTCGCCGTTGGCGGGGAGATAGCGGTCGCGCGCGAGGTCCGTCGCCTTGACGTAGTCGTAGTTGCCGTCGCCGTTATAGGTGGCCAGGCGGCGCGGCCGCAGGATCAGCGTCTGGTAGTCACGGGTTATGGTGACCCGAGCCGAGGTTCCAGCGATGTCGGAAAACCCGGCCTGCGTCGGGTTGTAGACCGCCTTGTGCAGCCGGTCACGAATCGCCGATTGACCGCCGCGACCGAAGCGGCCGGACTTGGCGCCGATGATGTCGCCGACACCGGGCAAGGCGAGCTCGTTGATGAAGCCGCCACCGAAGCTGCTAACGCCGAGGACCACGCCGCCGGAGCTCAGCCGGTGTGTGGTGGTGTTGCTGTCGTGCGACTCGGACAGGATCGCGAGCGTGTTGTTGGCGCTCGCGGACGGGAAGACGCAGAGATCGGCGTTCCTCTCGGTGCAGGCGTAGTTCTCCGTCAGGCTCGGCACCCGGAACGAGCCAGAGCTGATGAGCGGCGCCGCGGCGTTCCTGTTCGTGGCCCGAACGCCGAGCACGTGAACATAGGCGCCACCGCGGAGCTGCAGCGTCGTCGTGGGGATCCTAATCCGGTAGCGATGGGTCAGCAGGGTGCTGCCGCAGGCGCTCGCCACGGCTGCCGAGCTGGGAAGATTGGCCAGGGTGCTGCTGATCAGGGCGCCACTCGCGTAGGCGCTGCTGCTGGGCGACGCGTAGAAGAGCACCTTTATCGAGCGGCTTTGCGCCTTCTCACAGGCCCAGCCGGTGATGTACCAGCTGCCGTTGACCTGCAGGACCTGATCGACATGGCCCTTGATCGGGTTGGCGCTGAGCGCCTGCGCGGTCGAGCCGACCCGTTCCGGGAGGGCGTCGACACCGTCGCCTCCGATGGGCGGTCCTTCGTCCGCCGCGAGGCCGCAGGATGCGAGGAGCAGGCATGATGCGAAGATCAGGGTGTGGCGAGACTTCATTGGCGGATCCTCCTCTGCGGTGCTGCGGGCCCTGGTGGATTGGGCTCAACGCGTGAAAGCCAAGCGGGCACGCGACTGCTCGTCCGATTAGCAAGGCCCTCAGCAAGGGCCGTGCCCTCTTCCGCCCAGCGGCGCGCCGCCCGCGCCGCACGCCGAGACAGGGACTTTTGTCTGCCCTGAACTCCAGGGGCCTGGGTAGTGGGGGCGCAGCCCCGGGGGCCCAGTCACCAAGGCGGCTCGCCGGTGCTTGGCTCGTTTGCGGCTTTTCGATTGACGCGCCGGGCCCCTCTCGCGCTATAGGGGGCCGCATGGACGGCGCAACCTCCTCAACCCCGGCGGCTCGCGCTGGCGAGTATCAGCAGCGCGGCGATTACCATCGCGCGCCGGACCCGAGCTGGCGCTACTACCCGGTCTACGTCGAGAAGATGGCTCGGGTGCGTGCGTATCTCGACCAGCCGGCCCTGGAGCGGGCGCGCATCCTCGACGTCGGCTGCGGCGAGGGGCTGCTCGTCGAGGAGTATCGCAAGCAGGGGCGCGATATTCAGGGGCTCGACCTGAACTACAGCTCACCCGCGGTGACCCGCGGCGACGTCGGGCACATGCCCTGGGAGGCCGAGAGCTTCGACCTGGTGCTAGCGCTCGACGTGATCGAGCACCTCGGCTACGCGAGGCAGCCCGAGGCGCTGCGCGAGATGGCGCGGGTGCTGAAACCAGGTGGGCGCGCCTACGTCTCGCTCCCAAACCTCGCGCACTTCGCCTCACGCCTGGCGCTCCTCTTCGCTGGACGGCTGATTCGCACCTCCGAGCCAGAGCGCCACCCGGGCGATCGGCCGATCGCCGAGTACCTCGAGCTGCTCGAAGCCTGCGGCTTCGAGGTCCTGAGCCGGCGCGGCATCTTTCCGACGTACCCGATCGTCTCCGCCCTGACCTGGCTCGCCCCGGCCCGCGCCCTCCCCCTGCACCGGCTGCTCAATGCCACCGCCGCTTGGCCAGGCTTCTGCTTCCTCAATCTGCTCGAGCTGCGCAAGACGGGCTAGCGTAGCCGCCGGCCGAGCCTGAACGGGGGGACGCTCGTTCGCTCCTGGCCCCCGAGCGAGCGCGAAGACCATCCCGCTGAGCGCGTAGAGCGCGACCACCGTATAGCCGGTCGGGAGGTCGAAGAAGTATGAGGCGGTGATGGCGATCAGGTTCAGCGCCGTCCCTAGCCCCCACGCGCCGAGCAGCTTCACCTTAAAGGAGTAGCGCGTCGCCGACATGATGAAGGCGGGCGAGACGAGGATGGCGAAGACCACCAGCACTCCGGCGAGGTTCACAGAGCTGGTGACCGTCAGCGAGAAGGAGCCGAAGAACACCAGCTCCTTCCACAACCCCCGCAGTCGCCCCATCGTCAGCCAGAGCAGCGCGCCAATGGCCAGATAGAGCCCGGCTGTCTTGAGCACCGCGCTCAGCGGTACGAAGAGGATGTCGGCGGCGATCAGGTGCTGTAGCTCCTCACCCCCGCGCGGCGCGCGGCTGAGCACCAGGACGGCGGCGCTCATGCCAAAGGCGTAGAGCAGCCCGATGAAGGCCTCCTGATGCTTCGCGCGCTTCGTCGAGAGGGCGATCAGCAGCGCACCGGCGAGCGAGAAGAGGAGCGACACCAGGTAGACGTGCTGGCCGTCGAAGCACCAGATGGCCGTCGCGGCGCCCAGGGCGGCCATCTGGCCAATCCCGAGGTCGGTGAAGATGATGCCGCGCTCGATGATGTGCAGCCCATAGTAGGAATGGATGCCGAGCAGGACGACCGAGAGCAAGAAGGCGCCAAAGAGCACGTCGATCATGGCAGCGCCCTCGCGAGCAGCGTGTCATAGAGGCCGAAGAGGTCCTGCACGCCGGGAACGGCGCCCAGGTCATGCGGCAAGACGGCCCAGCGCGCCGACAGCTTCTTCGCCAGGCCGGCGGGCGAGGACTGCTCGTGATAGGCGTCGGCGGCGATCAGGTGGACCGTGCCGGAGCCATTCGCCTCGATCAGCTCCGCGAGGTGCCTGCTGGTCGGTGGAATGCCGGGCTTCGGCTCCAGTTCGCCGACGATTATCATGCCCGTGCGTCCGGCGAAGTAATTGAAGAGTCGGTGGTACTGGAGCAGCTTCTGGCCGCGCAACGGCGCGGCGCGCCGGTCCCAGGCCGCCGACCGCGGCCTCCAGCGCGACAGAAAGGCCTCGAGGTTCTGCTGATAGCCCGCCGCCCCCGCGCGGTCGATGCGGCCGAGCGCCTCGGCGATCGCCCGCGCCAGCGCCGGCACGTTATGCCAGTCGAGGATGAAGTGCGGATTGCCCTCTGGATGGACGTCGCCCTCGGATCGGCTCAGGGAGCGGGGCTTGTCGATCAGCGCGACAGACGCGGATAGATCGAGGAAGCCGGGAGCGCTAGGCAGAATCCGGGGGTTGCTGGCCTGGCGGATCAGCGGCGGGATGAAGCCGATCTCGAGCGACGCGCCGTTGATGATCAGCAGGTCGGCCTGGCGCAGCTTGCCGATGAAGGAGGGCCGCGGCACCACGAAATGCGGATCCTCGTCGCCCTTGGCGAGCACGGCGACCTCGCTTCGCTCGCGCGCGATCTCCCGCACCAACGACGCCACGTAGGGATAGCTGACGACGATCTTGCGCTTGGCCTGGGCGGAGCCTGCGTGGGCGAAGCCGACCACCGCAGCGGCCAGCACGCCGATCAACCTGAGCTTCATCTCAACGCTCCTCTGCTGGCGCCAACAGGCGCCTGGGTTCGTCAGAAGGCATGCGCGCCGTGGGGGCCGACGGCGATGTTCACCTGCAGCAGGAGCTCGTGGACGTCCCGCTGCGCCCCCTCAAGAAAGCGCGAGCGATCGAGGTCGTACTGGAGTCGAAATCTGGAGTACTCGGAGGGGCTGAACTCCAACATCGCGGCATAGCGTGGAAGCAGGCGCTGGAGCGGCTGCCGCACGTCGTCGACGCTGACCACGTTCTCCGTCAGCAGATCCAGACGGCCACCCACTCGCCATTGGCCCGCAGCATCGAAGCGCCAGATCAGCTCGCTATAGCCCCCGCCCTGCCGCTTTTCGGCCTCGTGGATCGCGCCGTCAGAGGCCAGGGCGAGTCGCCCGGACGAGAGGCGCCCTAGGTACTCGGTCTGCCAGGTAATGCTCCTGTACGAGCTGAGCAGGTACTTGTAGGTGAGCTCGGCGTCGTAGACGAGGGTGCCCGGGGCGCTGAGGGCCATATCGGTCGGCAGGCCCTCGATGCGGCTCTGGGTCGAGTGACCGTAGATCAGCGACCCGCCGAGGAGAAGGACGTGATCGCCGACATCGAAGGAGGTCTTGAGCGAGCCGATGTACAAGACAGGGACGGCAGGGGCCTTGGCCGAGAGCGTCGCTCCGTCTGCCGTGGACAGCTCAAAGCCGGCGGCGTTGAAGGTCGGCGCCTGGTCGAAGGCCCCTTGATAGACCTCGGCGTGAGCCTGCAGCAGGTAGTCGAGGGGAGCCGTCCAGGAGAGCCGGACGCCGGGGTTCTTGAGCCCTTCGCCGCCGATCAGTCCCTCGTAGATCAGCGGTGGATCATTGAAGTCCCAAAGGTGCTTATGCAGGCCGTTGAGCCGCCCGAAGGCCGAGAGGAACTTCCCGACGCGGAGGCGGCACCCGAAGGGCAAGGAGCGCAGGTCGATGTACGCTTCTTCGATCTCGAGGCCATCAGGCTCGAGCGTGAGGACACCGAAGAAGTCGAAGTAGGGGTCGACCGCGGCGTTGAAGACCAGCTCGAAGTAGTTGAAGTTGATGCCGCGCAGCTTCCCGCCGCGATCGCTTTGCTCGAGCAGCCCGGGAAGGGCCAGGGCACTCGCCTCCCGATCCGCGAGGTTCGGCGCAGCGAAGGTGAGGTCGGTGATGATGGAGATCTCGGGATTGAAAGCGTTCTGGGTCGAGGCCGGCGCGCCCACGGGCGGTGGCCCGGGCGACGGGGTGCGCTCGGTCACCGCCTGCTCCAACGCCTCGATACGCCGCAGCAGCTCGACGCGGGAGGGCAAGGGCTCCGCTTCCCGCGCGGCGGGGGCGACGTGGTCGGCAGGCGCGCCATCCGATGGGTTCTGGGCGCGCGCCAGACCTGCGCCGAGCGGCGCGGGGACGAGCAGCAGGAGCGTCAGGCGACCCACGCAGGCTGCGCGGAGGCGACGAGGACGCTGGGACATGGCTTTACCTTCTCCGCGGGTGCAGACCCATGGCCGCCGCCGCCGCCGCCGCCGCCGCGCGCAGGCGGGCCGCGCAAGCGTGCCGTCCGCGTGCCCCTGACGATCAGGGCAGGAGCAAACAGTGATCAGGGATCGGTGACCACTAAAGCAGTGAATCACTGAATCAGGGGATCAAGGGATCAGGGGATCACACGAGCGGAGGCGAGGTCTTTGGCGCGACGCGCAGCAAGCCGGTCGATCGATCGGCGGCGGGCGCTGGGAGCCAGGGACCGCGGGAGGCCCCCCTGCCGCAAAAGCCAGCGCTGATCCCCCGCACGCCGTGGCGGAGCTTCTCGCTGAGGTTGGAGCGATCGGCCAGCGGACAGGAGGCGTGATCGTCGCCGCCGTGCGCCGCGCTGCCTTGCAGCAACGCCGAGCGCTGCTGCGGCGCGGGCGAAGGCGCCTGCCTTGCGGCCGCCGGCCCTTCCTCGATCGTTCGGTGCTGACCGCAGTAGCGATGGACGTGGGCGCGACCCAGCGGGGAAGACGACGCGATCGCGTGCAGCGCGCTGGCCAGCGGCGCCGAGAGCCAGAGGGCGACGAGCAAGGCCGAGCGATAGCGGAAGCCGTTGGAAGCCATCAGCGCGGGCACGCTATCAGCGCACCCGCGGGCTGGTCAACCGGCGCTGAGCCGCTTCTTGGTTGCGAGCGACCTGCCGGAGAGTCGTCCCTTCGAGGGCATTCCAATCCAAGCCCCAGATGGACGAGCGCGCAAATGTCACTTAACCTGCGAAAGTTCCAGGAGTCAATCTTCGAAGGTCAAGGGGCGGCCAAGGTCCCGGGGCCGGCGACCGGAGCTTGGAGGGCGCGTTCAACATGACGCCTCCGATCGGCAAGCGGCCTTGCTTCGCTCTGCTGCTATGGGCTGTGCTCGCCGGGTTCTTCCCCGGGGCTGCAGCGCACGCGAAGACCGCCTCGGCGCCCTTGACCATGCTCTGGGATGCCCCGCGCGGTCCCGCGGCTTCGGACGATGCGCTCCGTTGGCTAACCAAGCTCCGCGACGCCGTCTCGCGGCCGCGCGCGGGTTGCGATCGCCTCGCGCTCCCAGACCTGTCGTTGAGCAAGCCAGCCCGCGCCTTGCAGCTCAAGGTCGATCGCCAGCAACGCGCGGGGCGATCGCCGATCGTCTACCTGCAGGATCCAATCGCCGAGATCTTTATGGTCGTCGCCACCGACGTGCGCGGTTGCCCCTCGATCTTCGTCTCCGGTCGCGCCCTGCCCTTCGCGCAGCGGGCGATCATCAGCCCCTTCCCCAATGCGCGGCTGCCCGACCTACCCGAGGGCGCGGTGATCACGGCGATCGTGCAGGACTTCAAGACGATTCGTCCGTGGATCATGCTCGCCGACGAGACCCGCTTTGTCCGCGAGAACGCCCTGCTATGGGTCGGTGCAGGCGTCTACAGCGGTCTCCTGCTGATGATGATCGTCGTCGCCCTCGGCTTCGGCGCCTACGCGGGGAGCCGCGTCGCCTCGGCCTACGCCCTCTACTGCCTGGCGCTGCAGGTCTGGCTGGTGCAGAACTTCGGCATCGGCGCGGCGTGCTTCTCCTCCTGGCCGGGCCCGCAGTCCTTTCCGCTCTTGCAGGCGATCTCGGTCGCCGGCGTCGTGCTCGGCGTAGGTCTTGCCGTGCTCGAGTTTCTGCGGCTTCGCGGGCGCGCACGCGCCGCGGTCGGCGGCTTCGTCGTGCTCAGCGCGCTCGGCTTCCTCGCTTCGGCCTGGCATGCGGCGGGGTATCGCGTCGGGGCGGCCATTCTTTCCGGTCTGGCCCTGGCCACGATCGTCCAACTGGCGCGGGCGGTGGTTAGCGGCGATGCCTCGATCCGCCTCTTCACGCTCGGACTGGGCGCGACCATGATCGGTGGGGGCGTGCAGGCCTTTTCAGTCATCGGCACCGGCCTCCAGGTCAACCGTCTGGCGGCGTTCGCCTTTCCCCTCGGCAGCCTCGTTCAAGCCGCCTTCTGGCTCGCCGCGCTGATCATCCGCCGCCAGCGCGAGTTGAACGTGCTACGGGCCGAACAGGCGCAGGCACGCCTCGCGGATACGGTGCGGCAGGTTGGCGCGGACCTCAACTCGACCCTCGAGCTTCCGGAGGTGTTGGATCGGCTGCTCGGTCATGTGGCTCGCTTCGTGAGGTTCGATCAGGCGGTCGTGTTCGCGCTTGAAGGTGAAGGGATTCGTGTCGTCGCGTCGCGGGGCTTCGCTGCGCAGCAGCTCCCCTCGGGCCCCGTGCCCTTGGACGAGCTTCGCGCCTTGTCCAAGATCGCGCGAAGTGGCGAGCAGGTCCTTTGCACGCCGACATCCCCCTCCCCGGGCGAGGGGCACTACCTGGGCCTGCAACGGGTGTCGTCATGGCTCGCCCTACCGCTGCGGGCCCGCGACGAGGTCATCGGCATCCTCGCGCTGGACCGCAGGACGGGCGAGCCCTTTTCCGAGCGCGACCTGGATCTCGTGAACACCTTCACCGGGACGGCGGGCGTGGCCGCCCAGAACGCGCGGCTCTTTGGCGAGACGCGTTCGTTGGCGACGACGGATGGCCTGACGGGTCTGCTCAACCGCACGCATTTCTTCCACCTTGCCGAGCAGGAGCTACGACGCTGCCGCCGGCTCGGCGGTCCGGTCTCCGTGCTGATGGTGGACGTCGACCATTTCAAGCGGATCAACGACCGCTACGGCCACCAGGCCGGAGACCTGGTACTGGCCCGCGTGGGCGAATGCCTGAAGACGAAGATCCGCGAGATGGATCTCGTCGGGCGCTACGGCGGCGAGGAATTCGCAGCGCTCCTGCCCCAAACGCCCCCGCCCCTGGCGCGAGAGGTGGGGGAGCGCATCCGCCGAACCATCGAGGCCCTGAGCATCATGGTCGATGGGCAGACGATCCCCGTAACGCTCTCGGTCGGCGTCGCCGGCCGGGCCCAACCCGACGACCTGCCCGCTTTGTTGCGACAGGCGGACGCGGCCCTCTATCAAGCCAAGAGCGCCGGCCGCAACCGGGTCGTCGTGGCAACCGAGGAAGCGCCGCCTTCGACCTGAGCTGCTGCCGCCGGGCTCGCACCCCAGGTCGCTGCGCGGCCTCAGGGAAGCACGCCCTCCCACGGGTCGGCGACCAGCGTCAGGACCCGCTCGCCGACCCGGCGCCAGACGCCGCTGAAGCTGCGGCGACCCTCGAGATCGCGGACGGTCAGCGCGGTCCAGGGCGCATCGGCCGCGCCCGAAGGGGCGACCCGCAGTGCAGGCGCGCGCCTCACCTCGACGCTGCGCGTGTCGCGGCGCAGACCCGTGCGCAGCGCCTTCAGCGCGCTTTCCTTGGCGCTCCAGATCAGCGTCGCCGACTCGGCCTGCTGGTCGGCCGACAGCTCGGCGAGCCAGCGCTGCTCGGCAGGCGTGAAAAACTCACGAACAAAGGCGCCGCTGCGCGCCTCGACCTTCTCGAGGTCGGCGCCGAGCGCGATGCCCTCAGCCGCGAGCGCGGCGAGACCGTGGTCGGCGCAGTGGCTGAGCGAAAGCACGAGCGGCAGGGCAGTGCCGTCGAGTTGGGCCTCGGGCGCCCCGTCGCTCGCGGCCCGCACCTCGAGTCGCGCAAGCTCCTGAGGCGCGACCCCGAGCCGGTCAGCCAGCGCGCGCTTGGCCGTCCAGCGCCCCAGTCGCCACTGCCCGCGGCGCCGTGGCAGCAGCAGGCCGCCCTGGACCAGACGCTCTGCCGGCGCCAGCCACGCATCGCCCTCGGCAACAGCGGCCGCGGTTTGCAGCAACCAGGCCACGCCGGGCGGCAGCATCGCGATCTGCTCAGGCCGGCCGCGTCAGCTCGCGCTGCAGGCCGCGCTCGATCGCCTCGACCAGGTAGGGCCGCAGCCGTTCCGGCGGGATGATGTGATGCACCGAGCCCATCTTCTGCGCCCGGAAGATATCGTGGACGCGATCGTACTCCTCGGCGACCTCTCCGAGCTTCTCGGACTCGACGACGCGCATCAGGGCGTCGAGCCGCGCCCGCAAGCGCACCTTCTCGACCCCTTCGGCCTGCTGGCACTGGGCCTCGAGCTCGCGCATGCGCGCATCGTCCCGCGTGCGCTTGTCGACATCGCGCGAGAAGACGACGGCCGCCGCCGGAGCACCGCCGATGACCGAGGCGAAGGTGCCATCGAGGGCGGCCACCTCCATCCGCTCGTTGAGCTGGCTCGAGAACACGACGAAGGCACCGCCGTGGTAGCGCGAGACGACCGCGAAGACGATCGGTCCGCGGAAGTTGACCACGGCGCGACCGATCTCGGCGCCGTACTCGAGCTGCACGTTGCGCATCGACTCGGGCGAGCCGTCGAAGCCGGAGAGGTTCGCCAGCACCACGAGCGGGCGCCGACCGCCCACGCTGTTGATCGCGCGCGCCACCTTCTTCGAGGACTGAGGAAAGAGCGTCCCCGCGGTCCAGCGCCGCGGCCCGTCGGCCGGGACGAAGCCCAGGCGCGGCAGCGGCCGCGACTCCAGGCCGAGCAGACAGACCGGATAACCGCCGATACAGGCATCCCAGACGACCGAGGTCTCGGCGTCCCGCATGTTGCGCCAGCGCTCGAGGGCCTGGTCGTCCTGGTCGACCACCGCATGCATCACCCGGCGAATGTCGAAGGGCTTCTTGCGCCCGGGATTGTGCTCATCGGAGAAGATCTCACCCACCGTGAGAAAGCTCGTGCCGTCGATATGGCCGTGCTTAGCGCTGCGCACGTCGCGATCGACGGCATCGCTGCTGACGCCGCGCCGCGGGAAGCGCTCGCCCGGCGCGACGTAGCTGTGCTCGTAGTAGCGCAGCAGCAGCTTGCAGGCCTCGTGGACGTCGGCCGCGAAGTACTGCGCCTGCCCGTTGGGCCCCATGATGTGATCGTAACCGCCGATGCCCTCGTTGTCGGCCGCCGAGACGCCACCCGAGTAGTCGAGCGCTCGCTTGCCCGTCAGCACCATCGAGCCTTGCGCCGTCATGATCAGAATGCCGCGGGTATGCATCAGCATCGTCGCCTCGGCGTTCCAATAGGGCTGGGCGCCGACGTTGATGCCCATCACGACGACGTTGACCTCGCCGCCGGCCTGCGTGAACTCGATCAGCCGGCGCAAGACCAACGAAATCCAATCCATGTTCTCGACGCCGCTGCTCATCGAGATCTTCGCCCCCGCCGAGACGGCAAACCACTCGAGCGGCAGCCCGAGCGCCTGCGCCAAGGCCAGCGCGGCGTTGATGCGGCGGCACTCCGGCTCCGCCAGCGCCCCCATGCCCCGGCTCGGATCGCCGAGGAGCACGACGCGGCTCATCCCCTCCGGGTAGCGCGTCGTGAAATGCCGAATCACGCCCACGACGATGTTCGCCTGATTCAAACCGTAAGGCCGCTCAACCGGCACGAGCTTGCCCTCGGCGTCGAGATCGTACTCGACGAACTCCCCGGGCGGGTACTCGGCCTGCACCCCTTCGCGCGCCGGCGTCAGCATTTCGATCAGCTCGTAGGGGTAGAGCAAGCCGCGCTGGCGCAGAGAGACGACCTTCCGCACGTACTCCGTCACCGGCTGCATCGGCGCGGTCGGTGGCTCGCGAAAGCGCACCGTGACCCCGGCGCCGCCGCGCTTGGCGATGTCGAGCACGCGATCGCGCAATTCGCCGGTCTCGGGATCGGGCATCATCGCGCGAAGCAGCACGCGCTCGAGCCCGAGACCCGCGGTCGTCGGCGCCAGTCGATGCACGACCGCGTTGAGCTCCTCGGCGCGCAGGTCGAAGACCGGCCAGACGAAGAGCTGCACGCGGTTCCACTGCAGGCGCTGCTGCGGGAGCCGCTGCGCTTGCACGCGGCGAATGCCCGCCAACGCCTCCTGTAACATCCGCTCGAGCTCGGGCAGGCGCTCGACGCGGCCCTGGCTGTCGCGCACGGCGGTCAGGTCACGGACCTCGGCCAAGGCGAAGAGCCGCTCATCCTTCGGGTTGTCGCGCCCCTTGGCGCGGTAGAGGTAGACGTCCTCGACGGAGGGCAGGCGCTCGATCGCGAAGTTGCTCAGTCGCCAGAGCTGCAAGCGCTTGCCGATCATCGGGTGAAGGCCCCGATAGAGGCGATCCTCGTAGAAGCCCTCCGCCCGCTGCCGGAACGTGAAGTAGGCCACCCGCGAGGCCCCACCGGCATGCGAGACCCCGATCACCACGCGCCGCAGTGGTCGTCCGAGCTCGACGCGCTGCAGCAGCGCGAGCAGCTCGTCACCGAGTTGCTCGACCTCGGCGATCGGTTCCTGTCGTCGGCAGTAGATCTCGAGCGCGAGCTCCGCCCCCGCTTCACCGCCCTCGTCCAGGGACGCGAGCGCGCGGAGGGTTTGTGCCAGGCGCGCAGGCTCGCTGCACGCACTCAACACTCGGATCCGCTGCCCCTCGTAGGGGTAGTCGCCGGCCAGCACTGGGCCGTCTTCGTGCCCGAGCGCGCGCACATGCTCGAGTGACCGAATGCGGTAGTGCCGCCGCAGCAGCAGCTCGAGCAGCACCCGCTGCCGGCCGGGCGCGTCCTCGTCGGAGCGCTCGAAGAGCAGCCGGGTCAGCGGTTGCGGTAGCTCGACGAGGGCCTGCATCGCGGCCTCGTCGCTTCGTCCGGCGGGCAGCCGCGCCAGCGTGGCGACCTGGGCGGCCGCCTCCGCCTGCGCGCGGCTGCGATTCCGATCGAGCACCGGCTGGTCGAAATACCGGTAGCGAACCTCATGCGCCAGATCGTTGAGCGCCGGAAAGCGGCCCTGGGTTTCGACGATCAGCCGATCGAGCACCGCCAGAAATCCCCTGCTGACCAGCGGCGCCAGCGTGTCGCGGCGGTCGAGCCGCCGCTGCAGCACGCTGTAAACCGGCGTGAGCTGATCCTCGAGCCGTTGCTGCGCCTTGAAGATGCGAAAGAGCGCCTCCTCCAGCGCCGCAGAGCGCTCGAGCTGGCGAACGCCATAGTGCTGCAGCGCGCGCTGCAAGCGCTCGACGAAGTCGCGCGGCAGGCTCTCGCCCTGCGCGTCGAGCTCGCGTAGGTAGGTCAGCAGGTATTCCGTGGCACTCTCGGCCGTCTCCTCGTCCTCGTGGCGATCGAGGCCCTTGCGGCGAAAGAGCGAGCGCAGGTCGACGAAGAAGCCGAGCAGCTCGTCCTCCAGCCGCAGCGCCTCGGCGTCGTCGGCGGGCAGCCCTGGCGTCAGCACACCGTGCTCGGCGACCGCCTGACGCAGCCGGGCGGCGTCCGCGTCGAAGCCGAGGACGGACGCTCGCAGCTCGGCGAGCAGCTCGCGCCCCGCGCTCTCGCCCATTCCATCGCGTTCACGCACGCCGACCCCGTCGAAGCGCAGCCGCACGCCCTCGCCCGCCGCTTCGCCGGCCGCCGCCGGCGGCTCGATCACGAACAGGGGCGCGCCCGCGGCGACCTGCCCGTTGTTGACGACCAACACGCGGCGGACGCGACCGGAAAAGCGCGCCAGCAGCGCAGTCTCGCTCTTCATCGCCTCGAGCACGGCGAGCCGGTCGCCGATCGCGACCTCATCGCCTTCCTTCACCCCGACCGACACCACCACCGCGGGCGCCGGCGCCCTGACAACGCCCCCGCGGTCGCCCTGCACGCGATGGGGAACGCCATCGAGCAAGACGACCTGCGCGGGGCCGTTGGCGCCAGCCACCACGCGGTACCGCCGTCCCGCACAGTGAACACGGTAGCTCGAGGGTTCGAGCTCCTCGAGGTCGAGGTCGATGAATAACCCGCTGACGTAGGCGCGGTAGGATTGTGGTCCGAGTCGGCGCACCTGCAGGCGATAGCTCTCCCCGGCGTAGCTCAGCTCGATCGCCCGGCCGACCTCATCGTCGAGCTCGGGGCGCCCATGAGCCGCCGTCACGTAGAAGTGCAGCCGCTCGGCCGCCAGCTCGGCGCGGTAGGTCACGACGGCCGCAACCACCACGGCCAGCGCAGCACCGGGAGCCACCTCTCCGCCACGGGCGGCCGACCAGCGCTCGAGCCAGGTCGCGTCGGCACGGCCTGACTGCACCTCGGGCTGGGCCAGCAGACCGAGCAGCAGGCCCTGATTGCTGGCCCCGTCGCCGATCAACAGCGCGGTGTCGCGCAGGGCCTGCTCCATCCGCGCCAGCGCCTGCTCGCGGCGCAGCCCGGTCGTCACCAGCCGCGCCACGTCGACGGCCGCGCCGGCCGGGACCAGGTCCCCGGCCGCATAACCGATCTCGACGCTGACACCGGTGCCCAGTGGCAGTCGCAGCGTGTGCAGCGGGCTGCCACTCGCAGCGCCGACCCCGACCCGCGCGTCGGCCTGCAGGCGCACCTCCAGGGCAGAGCCAGTCGCAAGCGGCGCCTCCCCTTCGAGCCGCTGCCCGTCGGCGAGATCGAGCTGGAGCTTGATCAGGTCGACGCCGCTGCTGGCCTCGACAGCGCCATGCGTGAGCGAGAGCCCGAGCTGTAGCCGCTCCACGCCCCAGCGCTCCGTCTCCGGCTGGAAAACGAACTCGACGGCGCAGAGGCTGTTCAGGCCAAGCTCACGCACGAGACGCAGCGCCGCGCAGTCCAGGGCGTCGCCGAGCGAGCGCGCGATCCCCGGCGGCGGCGCTTCAACCAACTGCGCCTGACCCTGCGCTTGCAAGGTCACGTCACAGGCGCCGAGGGTCCAAACCGTCCCGGCGCCGTCGCTCGCCAGGTGGACGGCGATGCGCCGCGCGCGCGCCCAGCCAGCGAGATCGCCGCCGGCCCAAGGCAGGGTCAGACGCTCGCATAACCCCTGCAACGCGGACCGGTCAGCGCTTCGCTGCAGGGCGTCGCCGGTCGGGCCCAGGAAGCTCAGACCGAGGCGCTGAGCCAGCTGCGCCAGCACGGCGTAGTGCGCGCTGAGATCCCAGCCGACCCAAAGCGCGTCGGCGCCAGAGGCCCGCAGCGCGACCTCGAGCACGGCGAGGTCGGGGCTAGATCCGCCCCCCCGGGCGTTGGCGCCGCCCTCACCGGGCAGCCAGGGCGCGGCGAGCGCGCAGGACACGTCAGCCTCGCGCACGAAGAGGCTACGCGCATCGGCTGCCGTGTGCAGCGCCACGGTGCGCAGCGCGCGCCCCCGGGCGATCGCCCACTCGCGGGCCGTACGTACGAAGCGCGCGGCAGGCTCGCCGCGGCTCACTACCGCAATTCGTTGAAAGGCTGATGGTTGCATCGGTGTCCGTCGAAGCGCTGGGTCAGCGCATAGCCAAGCGCAGCGGCGCGCGCGCGGCCTCGGCAACGCCGCTCGGCAGAGCGATCGTGCGGTAGCCACGCAGAGTGACGAAGACGTTGCCGGCCTCGTCGGTGACATAAGCGTCGAAGCTGGGCTCAGCGAGCCCACCGGCGCGCCCCGCGACGGGACGCACCACGGCGTAGAGCCGGCCCTCGGCCGTGGCGGGATCGCGCAGGGTCTCGACCCGCTCAACCGTCGCCGGCAGGCCCATGCGGCCGAGCACGCCGATCTCGTAGGCCCCGGCGGTCTGGAAGCAGAGTTCGATCAAGCGTGGGGCCATCACCGTCAGCAGGGTCTCGGGCCGATGGTGCACGGGCAGCTCGGCCGGCAAGAGCCCATAGATGACCTCGCCATCACGCCAGGCGGCCTCCAGCACGCGATAGGCCGGACCGTGGAAGTAGACCCGGTAGATGTCCTCGGCGACGACGCGGGGCAGCTCGCTGAGGCGTGGTTGCTCGGCCTTCAGGCCCGCGCCGCCCCCGCGCGCGAGCCGTACGCGCGCGCGGAAGTGCGTGCTGAGCTGCGGAGCCGCTTGGCCGCTGAGCTGCCGCAGGCCCCGCAGCACACAGTGCGCCACGACATACTCACCGTCGCGCTGGAACTGTGCGTTGACGGTCACGGTCCGCGGCTCGCCGCGGTAGAACTTGAAGGGCTTCGAGAACTCGACGTCTTCGACCGCCGCGACCTGCCATTGCGGCAAGGCCCAGCGCGCGGCCTCGGCGAAGGCCTCGATCCCCATCACGCCGGGCAGCAGCGCCGTACCTTCGATTCGATGGTCGAAGAGGAAGGGCTGCTCACTCGGATCCAGCCTCACCTCGACCGAGAGGCCGCCGTGCAGCGTCATCGCCGTAGCACGCGTCAGCATCGGACCAGCCGTGCCCGCGGGCGCCAGCGCCGGCGCGAGCCCTCCCGTAGGCTCCCACTCCGCGAGCAGGAGACCGAGCCGATCGGCAACGAGCACCTCGACCGCACCGACGGGTTCCGCCTGGAGCTCACGCCGCACGATGCCGATTCCCGCCTCCGGTCGCAGCATGTCGATGCCGGCGCGCTCCATCAGCTTGGGAATCGATCCCCGCGCCGCCATCCCGATCCCGCCCCACGCCGTCCAGTCGATGCTGATCGTCCGCGTGCCGGGCCAGAAGCGTGGCAGGCTTGCGCTGGTCTTGCAGAGCAGGTCATTCGCCGCGCTGTAGTCGGTCTGCCCGCCGTTGCCGAAGCGCCCCGATATCGAGCTGAAAATCACGGTGGTCCCGACCGTAAGCCCGCGCGCGGCGCGCAGCAGGTTGAACCAGCCCTCGGCCTTGACGTCGAAGACGAGGTCGAACTCGGCTGGCTCCTTATCGGGAAGGAAGTGGCTGATCTCGACACCAGCGGCGTGGAGCAGGACGTCGATGCGGCCATGCGCACGCCGCACCTCGTCGAGGACCTGCGCGACGGCACCCCCGTCGAGCAGATCCAGGCACCGGTAGCGCACCTCACCCCCAGCGGCGCGCACGGCGTCGATCGCCGACTGCGCAGCGGCGGCCCGCTCGAAACCCGCGAGCTCTCGCTCGATCTGGGCCGGGGTGACGCGCTCGCCGCGCGCTCGACGGCGCTCGAAGAGCTCGAGCTTGAGCCCCTCGCGGTCCGACGAGAAGCGCAGCAGGTCGGGGTCGTCGGCCACCGGCTCGGCCACGCGGTCGAGCAGATAGAAGACCCCCGGCCAGGCCGCTGCCAGGTCAGCCACGATGGCCGCCACAATGCTGCCTGCAGCGCCCGTCACGACGAGGACCGGCCGCTCACCAGCCGGCGCGAGGGCCGCCGCCCCCCCAGCGCTCGCGGCGAGGGGAACGTCGGCCAGGCCCACGGTCCAGCGCAGATTGTCCTGGTAGCCGACCTCGACGATGCCGCGATCACGCCGGGTCTCGTCGAGGACCAGCGCCGCGACGGCTACGCTCTCGCAATCGCGCTCGAAGTCGACGCATTTGACGAGCGCCTCGGGCCGCTCACGCTTGAAGGCCTTGACGAAGCCGCTGACCGCGCCGCCGAGCGGGGCGAAGGGACCCACGGGCTCGTAGCCGTGGAGCCCACCCAAACGCGTCGCCGCGACAAGAAAGCTGCTCGACGCCGCCACCTGATCATAGAGCGCGCGCATCGTCGCGTGCAGCAGCTTGACCCGCAGGCGCAGCGCCTCGCGGAAGGCCTCTGGGGAGAGCGCGGTGAAGTCGCCCTCGGGGTCGAGCGCAGGCAACCAATAGACGCCCTGCACTGACCCTTCGGCGCTGAACGCCGTCAGCCGCTGGAGCAGCGTCGCCGCATCTGGCGCGTCGCCGATCGCCAAGACCGATACGCCTGCTCCCTCGAGACGCGCGACCAACTGTGCACCGACGCCTCCGCGGTCGAGCATGACGACCACGCGGCTTCGCGCATCGAGCTCGATCTCCGTCGGCTGACAGAGCTCGAGCGCGGGGCGTAGCTGCGGCAGGGGCACGCGGCGAGGCACCGAGTCCATCGCCTCGCGGCTGGCCCGCGGCAGCAGCGCGACGGGCGCCGCCGCGAGACTCGCGGACCCCGACGCGCGCTCCGGCGTGGCGACCTGGACGTCCGCCGTCGCGGCTGACGCGGACCGGCCGACCACGCCCTGGAGCGCCACGCGCAGGTCGGGCCGGTGGTCGTAGACGAACTGCGTCACGTGCCGCAGCGTCGGGAAGTCGCGCAGCCGCAGCCCCTCATCGCGCGGGATCGCGTAGCGCTCCCGCACCTGGGCGAAGGTCTCCGCCTGCTTCACCGTGTCGATCCCCAGATCTGCCTCCAGATCGAGCTCGGGATCGAGCATGTCCGCGGCGTAGCCCGTGCTCTCCGCCACCAACGCCGTGATCTGCGCCAGCACCGAGTCGACCCGGGCAGCCGCGGGCGCGCTACCAACGACCGCGGGCGCGGGCAGCGCTGCAGGCGCGGGCAGCGCTGCAGGCACGGCAGACACGGCAGGCGCTGCAGGCGCTGCAGGCGCCGCCACGAGCACGGGCGCCACCGCCTGCGCCACGCGCAGGTCGGGCCGGTGGTCGTAGACGAACTGCGTCACGTGCCGCAGCGTCGGGAAGTCGCGCAGCCGCAGCCCCTCATCGCGCGGGATCGCGTAGCGCTCCCGCACCTGGGCGAAGGTCTCCGCCTGCTTCACCGTGTCGATCCCCAGATCTGCCTCCAGATCGAGCTCGGGATCGAGCATGTCCGCGGCGTAGCCCGTGCTCTCCGCCACCAACGCCGTGATCTGCGCCAGCACCGAGTCGACCCGGCCGGCCGCGGGCGCGCTACCAACGACCGCGGGCGCGGGCAGCGCTGCAGGCGCGGGCAGCGCTGCAGGCACGGCAGACACGGCAGGCGCTGCAGGCGCCGCAGGCGCCGCCACGAGCACGGGCGCCACCGCCTGCGCCACGCGCAGGTCGGGCCGGTGGTCGTAGACGAACTGCGTCACGTGCCGCAGCGTCGGGAAGTCGCGCAGCCGCAGCCCCTCATCGCGCGGGATCGCGTAGCGCTCCCGCACCTGGGCGAAGGTCTCCGCCTGCTTCACCGTGTCGATCCCAGATCTGCCTCCAGATCGAGCTCGGGATCGAGCATGTCCGCGGCGTAGCCCGTGCTCTCCGCCACCAACGCCGTGATCTGCGCCAACACCGAGTCGACCCGGCCGGCCGCGGGCGCGCTACCAACGACCGCGGGCGCGGGCAGCGCTGCAGGCGCGGGCAGCGCTGCAGGCACGGCAGACACGGCAGACACGGCAGGCGCTGCAGGCGCTGCAGGCGCCGCCACGAGCACGGGCGCCACCGCCTGCGCCACGCGCAGGTCGGGCCGATGGTCGTAGACGAACTGCGTCACGTGCCGCAGCGTCGGGAAGTCGCGCAGCCGCAGCCCCTCATCGCGCGGGATCGCGTAGCGCTCCCGCACCTGGGCGAAGGTCTCCGCCTGCTTCACCGTGTCGATCCCCAGATCTGCCTCCAGATCGAGCTCGGGATCGAGCATGTCCGCGGCGTAGCCCGTGCTCTCCGCCACCAACGCCGTGATCTGCGCGCGGGATCGCGTAGCGCTCCCGTACCTGGGCGAAGGTCTCCGCCTGCTTCACCGTGTCGATTCCCAGATCTGCCTCCAGATCGAGCTCGGGATCGAGCATGTCCGTCGCGTAGCCCGTACTGTCTGCCACCAGCTGCAGGATCTCGGACAACACGCCCGTGCTGGCCGGCCCAGCGCCTAGCGGCGGACTGGCCGCCAGGGCTGAAGGTGCTGCAGCCCCAGCAGGCGCGGCCACCGAGATCGGCGCAGACAGCGCCACCGCCGCGGGCGCGCGCGAGGCAGCGCTGGTCGCGGCGGGCGCCGGCAGGGAGCCGACGCTCGCCCGTCCCTGCGCCGACTGTCCGGCAGACGCTGGCGCCAAAGGCTGGATCACGGCCGGCGTCGGCCCATGGTCCTTGATCCGCAAGGTTCGCTGTACGACCTCGGTCTCGGGCGCTGCCTGCCCGCTGACCTCCGCCAACCAGCGTTCCCATCGCTGACGGTCCACGACGCGGGTTGCGTGCCCAAGGGCGCTCGGGGCCGGGCGCCGGCCGTCGGCCGTCGGCGCCCAGCGCAGCAGCGCGAAGCTGATCTGCGATCCAAAGCCAGCGCCGAGCCGCAGGGCATAGCCAAGCTCGTGCGCGCCGCCCCGTGAGAGGTTGATCGGGCCAAGGTCCGGATCCGGCTCGCGGTAGTTCGGCACCGGCGGCACCACGCCCGTCTCGAGCGCCTTGATCGCCACCACGTCCTCGATGCCAACCCCCATCGCATGACCGGTCAGTCCCTTGGTATTCGCCACCAGGATCTGCTCGGCGCTGGCACCAAAGGTGCGCCGCAGCGCCTCGATCTCGGCCTGCGCGCTGCCCCCGCGCGCCGGCGTGTAGGTCTCGTGCGAGACAAAGAGCGTACGCGGCGCCAGCTCGCGCCGATCGAGGCCCCACTGCGCCTCCGCGTCGCCGATCAGCCGCTCCAACAACCCACAGATATGCTCGACATCGAGCCGTGTCGCGTGGAAGGCGCTGTTCGCGGTCAGCGAGCCGAGCAGCTCGCAAATCGGGCGCACACCCCGCTCGCGGGCCGCCGCGGCGCTCTCGAGCACGATCGCCGAGGCGCCCATCCCCAGGATCAGCCCGTGGCGTCGCCGATCGAAGGGCACGGCCGCCTCTTCGACGATCTCGTCGGTGGCTGCAGCGCCGCTGGCGAGGAAGCCCGACCCGAACCACTCCATCATGTGGTCGCTGGTGACATTGTCGCCGGAGACCACGAGCACGCGCCGGCAGCGCCCGCGTCGAATCCAGTCCTCGGCCACCGAAAGCGCATGCGTCGTGCTGGCGCAGGCCGCGTTGACGTGCGTATTGGGGCCACGCGCACCGATGAAGTCGGCGAGCTGCGAGTGCCCCATCGGCAGCACCTTGAGCACGAAGCGGCGATCAAACTGGTAGCCCTCACGCTCGAGCTCACCCCGCAGCGCGGTGATCCGTCGCTCGAGCTCCGTACGCAGCAGCGCGTCGGCGCCGCTGACGCGCACCAGCAGGCTCTCGAGCTCCTCCAGTCGCTCGCGCCGCGCGCGATCGGTGTAGTAGTGCTTGAGATCGGCAACCAGCGCGTCGTAGCCGGGGAAGGACGAGGCGAAGATCACCCCGGTGTCGTCGCGCAACGCCTGGGGCAAGCGCCAACCGGCCGGCAGCTGGGTGCCGCGGGTCGTCGTCTTGTAGTGCTGCACCAGCGGCAGCCCGGCGTCGTTGAGCGCGTCGATCCCTGCCGCGATCGCCAGGCGGGTGACGATGTCGAGCGCGGGCAGCCGATCCGCCGGGTAGCCGAACTCGGCGGTCAGGTCGAAGGTCCCGCCGCGCCCCGCGAGCTTGATGATCTGTTTCAGATCAGTGATCGGCTCGAAGCGCGCGCCCTCTTCACTCTTGACCAAGCGCACGATCTGCTTGGCCAAGATCTCGCGTCGCTGCCGTAGGGGTAGCGCGTCGATCAGCTGGTCGCCGCGCAGGATGCGCTCGACGTTGGTCGGATCGAAGACGCGTCCGGCGCCGGGCAGACCGATCGCGGCGCCGGTGATCACCACCGGCTCGTGCTCCTCCGCCGAGCCGTGGCGACGGCCCCCGCTCACCAGCGCCTCGGCGCCAGCGCTCGCCCCTCCGGCAGCCGCCGCGCCGAGCAGCGCGTACCCGCCGCCCGAGGCCACCGCAGGCGTCGCCGCGAAAGCCGCCACCTGCTCGCGCGACGCGCCAAGCCCCGCCGCGTAGAGCCCGCAGAGCGCCTGGTTGAAGGACACGACATCACCCTGGCGCGGATGATTGGTGAAGAGCGCGGAGACGTCGGGCTGGTCGCCGAGGACATCCTCGGCAAAGCCGTGAAGCGCCTTCTTCGGCCCGATCTCGACGAAGAGGCGTGCGCCCGCCCGATGCAGGGTGCGTAGCCCATGGATGAACTGCACCGGCGCCGCGACCTGTTGACCGAGGATCTCGATCATCTGCGGCACCGCGGCCGCGCCCATCGGATAGAACTCACCGCTGAGGTTGGCCACCAGCGGTAGTTGTGGGGGTTGCAGGCGCAGCCGCTGCAGCACTGTGCAGAGCGGCGCGCTCGCGGGCGCCACGAGCTTGGTGTGGAAGGCATGGCTGACCGTCAAGGGCACGGCCCGATAGCCCGCCGCTTCGACGGCGGCGACGGCGTGCGCGACGGCCTCGACCGTCCCGCCGACCACCGCCTGGCTGTTGCTGTTGTGATTGGCCACGACGACGTAGCCGTTGACCGCTGCGACGATGCGTTCGACCTCGGCCAGGGGCGCGAAGACCGCCGCCATCGCACCAGAATCCCCGATCGCCACGCGCGTCATCTCGCGGCCACGGGCGCTGACCGCCTCGAGCGCGTCACCGAAGGGCAGGCCCCCGGCCGCTACCAGCGCGCCGTACTCGCCGAGGCTGTGCCCCATCACCATGTCGGGCGCGATGCCATAGGCCGCGAGCAGCCGCGTCAGCGCCTCGTCCGCCGCGAGCACTGCAGGCTGCGTAATCGCCGTCTGCCGCAGATCCTCCTCTGCGCGAGCCATCTCGGCTGCGTCCGCGCTGTCGACGAAGATGTAATCGCTGAGCGGACGCCCGAGCAGCGGCGACATCACGCGGTCGGCCTCGGCGAAGACCTCAGCCACGATTGGCTGCTGCTGGCGCAGCACCTGCAGCATGTTGACGTACTGCGACCCCTGGCCGGTGTAGAGAAACGCGACCTTCGGCGCCGCCCCGCGGCCGCGAAAGATGCCCTGCGCTCGCAGCGCCTTCCACACTCCAAGCTGATCGCTGGCCAGCGCCTTGAGCGCCTTGGCGCCCTTGCTCGCCAGCTCTGATGCGTCGCCGTAGTCGATCGCCACGCGCTCCGGCGCGCGCAGATCGGCCAGCGCGGGCCGCGCCGCCGACGGCACCCGCCCCGCCTCCGCCTCGACGCAGACCTGGCGCAGGCGATCGGCCAGGGCAGCCGGCGCCGCGGCCCCCAACACGAGGGCCCCGCGCAAGGGCGCCGCGGCCAGCGCGACGACCGCGGGCGACGACCCGAGAGCCGCGCTCGCGGCCCCAGCGACCAGCCCAGAGACCGCGTCGCCCCAGGCGCCCGGCACGCTGGCGCTGCGCCGGCTGCCGCGGGTCAGCCGGCCCGGCACATGCTCTTCGAGCACGGCGTGGAAGTTCGTGCCCCCGAAGCCAAACGAGCTGACCGCCGCGCAACGCACCCCGTCGGCGCGCTGCTCCCAGGGCCGCAGCTCCGTGTTGACGCGAAAGGGTGAGCGCGCGAAGTCGATGTTGGGGTTGGGCTGGGCGAAGCCGAGGCTCGGCGGCAGCACCTTATCGTGCAGCGCCAGGACCGCCTTGAGCAGCCCAGCAGCCCCAGCCGCGCCCTTGAGGTGGCCGACGTTGGACTTGACCGAGCCGAGGGCGATCGCGCCGAGAGGCAAGCCGAGGCTGCCGAAAACCTCGTTGAGCGATCCGACCTCGGTCGCATCGCCGACGCGCGTCGAGGTACCATGCGCCTCGAGCAAGCTCAGCGTGGCCGGCGACACGCCCGCGTGCTCCCAGGCCCGTCGCACGGCCAGCCTTTGGCCGACGGGGTTGGGCGCAGTGATGCCCTTGCCCCGTCCGTCGCTCGAACCTCCGACGCCGCGAATGACCGCATAGATGCGATCCTCGTCGCGCTCGGCGTCGGCCAAACGCTTGAGCAAGAAGGCCGCGGCACCCTCCCCCATCACGAAGCCGTCGGCACCCGCTGAAAAGGGCCGCGTACCCGTGGCCGAGAGCGCGCCGACCTTGCAGAACTTGATAAAGCTCGACGGGTTCATATTGGCGTCGACGCCGCCGGTGATCACAGCGTCGTAGTCGCCCTGCACGAGGCCCTCGATCGCCGTGCCGATCGCCGCCGTCGCGGAGGCACAGGCCGCATCGACGATGTAGTTGGGTCCGCGGAAGTTGAAGAGCGCCGCCACGCGTCCGGCGACGATATTCGCCAGCTCGCCGGGCATCGCGTCCTCGGTCACGTCCGGCATCCGCTGGCGGTAACCGCGCAGCCCCTCCTCGAGGATCGCCTGCTGCTGCTGCTGCGTGAGCGCGGCAAAGGTCGGCGCTTGCCGCAGCTCCTCGGCCAGCTCGGGGAAGAGCACCCGCGCGGCGCTGAAGACCGCCCGGTCGCCGCCCATCGCGGTGCCGATGATCACCGCCGTACGCTCGGGATCGAGCGGCCGCTCTGGGTAGCCGTAGTCCTCGAGCGCCTCACGCGCGGTGATCACGGCCCACTTCTGACCACGGTCCATCGACTCGCCCACGCGCGGCGGCACGGGCAGCTTCCAGGCGAGGGGATCCCAGTTCCAGTGCAGCGCCCAACCGCCGATCTTCGAATAGGTCTTGTCGGGCGCGCCGCGATCCGGATCGTAGTAGAGGTCCGCATTCCAGCGCTCGCGGGGCACGTCGGTGATGCTGTAGCGACCGGACCTAATATTGTTCCAAAAGGACGGCACATCGGCCGCGTCGGGCATTACGGCTCCGACACCAACGATCGCCACCGCTCGTGCTGACGTGTCTCGCATCTCTACAAACTCCCTGTGCAGGCCGCGCCAGAGCCGCGCGCCGCCGGTGCCGGCCAGCGAAGGCCCGCGTGCCCAGCGGCGCCGACGAGCGCCCGCTTCAACCGCGCTGATAGAGCGCGTCGGCGACTCGGTCCATATCGGCGATCAGCCCGCGCTGTGCCCCCTGCACGGCGGCGAGGCCGCAGCGCTGCGCGAAGGCTGGTCCCTCGCTGTCTGGCAAGCCATCAGCGCCGGCGACCCACTGCGGGCCCTCCAAGACCACCTTCAGGGCCACCTTGCGGGCGAAGACCCGGCTCATCGTGGCGAGGACGGTCGCGTCGAAGCGCCGATCCGTCTTCTCAGGCAGCTCGCCCTCGGCCGCCCGCGCGGCCCGTCGCGCAAAGGCGCCAGCGGCCTCGACAAACGCCACCAGCTCACCGACGCGAAAGAGCACATGCTGATGCCGCGTCAAGCGCGCCACGCGCGCGGCCTCCAGCACCTCCGCCAAGGCATGCGCCGCCAGCGCCGCCACGTCGGCACCCACCGCTGGTTGCCGCGCGTGGAGCTGCTCCAGCTCGCGCGCCTGCGCGTGGTAGTGCTGTCCTCGGCTCTTGATCTGGATCTGCCAGCGATCGCGCGCGATGGTCATCTCCATGATCTCCGAGGTGCCCTCGTAGATCGTGGTGATGCGCACGTCGCGCTTGATCTTCTCGACCATGTATTCCTTGGTGTAGCCGTAGCCGCCGTGGGCCTGGATCGCCGCCTCGGCCGCGTTATTGCCCGCCTCGGTCGCCAGGTACTTGGAGATCGCCCCCTCGGTGTTGAGCGTTCCCTCACCGGCATCGATGCGCTCGGCGGTCTCCTCGATGAAGGCCCGCGCACCCTCGAGCTGAACGACGTGTGGAACGATCAGCTTATGCGTGTAGCCCTGCTTGGTGGCCAACAGGCCGCCACCTTGGACCCGCTCGAGCGAGTAGGCGATCGCGCGATCGACCGCCGCCCAACCACCACCGAGCCCGAAGGCCGCCACCATCAGGCGCGTGAAGCCGAAGACGAGCTGGGCCTGCACCAGGCCCTGTCCCTCGACCTCCCCCACCAGCCGGTCGGCGTCGACATAGACGTCCTCGCAGTGCACGGTGGCGGTGTTGCTCAGGCGAATGCCGTGCTTGTCCTCGGGTTTGCCGTGGCTGAGGCCCTTGGCTCCGCGCTCGACGACGAACCAGCTCGGCCCTCCAGGGGCGTTGGCGAGGAAGGTATATACGTCGGCGAAGCCGCCGTTGCTGATCCACTGCTTGTTGCCGTTGAGGCGGTAACCGACGACGACGCCATGCTCGCGCACGGGCTCCGCCGTGCTCCGCAGCGTACCGAGATCGCTGCCAGCCTCGGGCTCCGTCGCCCCATAGGCCATCAGGATGCCCTCGTTGGCGATGCGACCGAGCCAGCGAGCCTGCTGCTCAGGCGTGCCACCGTAGACGATCGGGTCGCTGCCCAAGAAAGTGGCGAGCACGCCCGTGGCGACCCCGACGTCGACGCGGGCCAGCGCCTCGCAGATCCGGTAGACGTCGAAGGCCCCGCCACCCATCCCGCCGTAGGCCTCCGGAATGAACGCGAGCTGGATCCCCAAGCCCTCGCCCCCGAGACTGCGCACCGTCTCGTTCGGGAACTCGTCGCGCGTGTCGAGGTCGATCAGCCGCGCGTCGGGCAGGTGATCGCGCGCGAAGTCGCGAAAGGCGGCAAGGGTGAGATCGAGCGTCTCTCTGTCCAATCCACGCAATGCCTGCGCCATGCCTCTCCTCCGTGTAGCCGTGTAGCCGTGTAGCCGCGCCTCGCCCTCGTCGTGGATCGCGCCGCGCCCCGGGATCGGGCGCAAGACGTGGGCCCGGCCGCGCGCGCGGCGCGCCGAGCACAGGCAACCCGCTGGGAGGCAATGGCGGCGGGCAGCCTACGTCGCACCCTCGGTCGTGTAAAGGCCCGCACCAGGCCCGCACCAAGATCCTCGGACGTCAAAGGGGCGCGGCCCCCGCGGCGGCCCGGCCGCGCGTCTTGGGCTCAGCCGCGCGTGCGGGCAGCGGCGGGCGGGCGGGCTGCCGCTGCGCTGTCGGCGCCCTCGGCGCGCTCGGCGGCAGTGTCCGCGCCCGCCTCCTCGCCGAGCTGCCCGAGGAGTTGCAGCGTCGCCGCTGCCTCCTCCTCGTCCAGGCGGCTGATGGCGACCCCGACATGCACGACGACGTAGTCGCCGAGCTGCGCCTCGGGCACGAAGGCGAGGCTGACCTCACGCACTGCACCGCCAAAATCGACCCGCGCCGCGCGCGCCAGCTCGCTCCCGCTGAGGCTAAGGATGCGTCCTGGAACGGCGAGACACACGGACCTGACTCCTGACGGCGACGAGCGCCCGCTCAACGAGTGCTACTCTAGCGACCCTCGGGTCGGGCAACAACCCGCCGAAGCCTCGGGGTAGCGCCGCGACGATGGGCAGCCGGACGGAGACCTCAGCCGCTGGAGACGCAGCGCGGCGCCGCCTCGGCCTCGAGCTGCAGGGGGTCGTGCAGGGCGTCGGGTATCGCCCCTTCGTCTTTCGTCTGGCCACCGAGCTCGGCCTCAGCGGATGGGTCCGCAACGACAGCGCGGGCCTGCAGATCGAGGTCGAGGGCGAGGCCCGCGCGCTGCAGCGCTTCGCCGACCGCCTGCTGCGCGAGGCGCCGCGCCAGGCGCGGGTGGTGGCCCAAGCGCAGCGCTGGCTCAGCGTTGAGGGCGACACGGCCTTCACGATCCGGAACAGCGACCCGGCGACCACGCTCAAGACGGCGCTGATCGTGCCCGACCTCGTGCTCTGCGGCGCCTGCCGCGCGGAGATCATGACGGCGGGCGATCGTCGCTGTGGCTACCCTTTCACCAACTGCACCGACTGCGGACCGCGCTTCAGCATTATCGCGGCGCTGCCCTACGATCGCGGCAAGACGACGATGGCTCGCTTCGCCATGTGCGCGGCCTGTCAGGGCGAGTACGACGCTCCGGGCGATCGGCGCTTTCACGCCCAACCCAACGCCTGCGCGCGCTGCGGTCCTCGTTTGGCGCTCTGGGCGCCCGACGGCCGCGCGCTGGCGCTCGGCCCGGCCGCGCTGCGCTCGGCCGCCGCGGCCCTCCTCGCCGGCGCGGTCCTCGCGTTGAAGGGGCTGGGCGGCTTTCAGCTGCTGGTCAGCGCCACCGACGAGCAGGCCGTGCAGACCCTTCGCCGACGCAAGCGGCGCCCGCACCAGCCCTTCGCGGTGATGGTGCGCGACCTCCAGGCGGCCGCGTCCCTGGTGTCGCTCTCGGCGGCGGCGGCCGAGGTGCTCGCCTCGGCCGCCGGACCGATCGTCCTGCTGCCCCGACGACCCGCTGCGCCACTCGCCGCGGCGGTCGCGCCGGAGAGCCATCGTCTCGGCCTGCTCCTGCCCACGACGCCGCTGCATGCGCTGCTGCTCGCCGCGCTGCCGGGCCCCGTGGTCGCGACCAGCGGCAATCGGAGCCAGGAACCGCTCTGCATCGACGAACGCGAGGCGCTGGCCCGGCTCGGCGACCTCGCCGACGTGTTTCTCGTCCACGACCGCCCGGTCGCGCGACCCGTCGACGACAGCGTGGTCTGGCTGACGGGCGACACCCCGCGGCTCCTGCGCCGCGCGCGAGGCTTTGCGCCCCTGCCCCTGCGCCACTCGCGCGCGCTGCCCGCGCTGCTCGCCGTCGGTGGCCAGCTCAAGAGCACCGTGGCGCTGAGCGCCGGCGCACAGCTCTTGATCAGCCAGCACCTCGGCGACCTGGGCACGCTCGAGAGCCAAGGCGCCTTCCTGCGCGCGGCCACCGACCTGATGCGCCTCTACGAGACCTGTCCCCGCGCCATCGCCCACGATTTGCATCCGGACTACGTCTCGACCCAGTGGGCCCACCGCGTCGCGGCGGGGGAGCAAGCGCAGGCGAGGACGGAGACGGCGCGGCTCGCCGGGCTGCCGCTGATCGGCGTCCAGCATCACCACGCCCACCTGGCGGCCTGCCTGGCCGACAACGCGGCAGAGGGGCCCGCCCTGGGGGTCATCTTCGATGGCAGCGGCTACGGCACCGACGGCACGATCTGGGGCGGCGAGTTTCTGTTGGGCGACGCCCGCGGCTATCGTCGCTTCGCCCATTTGCGCCACTTTCCGCTGCCCGGCGGCGAGGCCAGCATCCGCGAGCCTTGGCGCGTGGCGCGTGCCCTGCTGTGGACGGCCGGTGGGTCTGCCGCGCTGGCCGCGGCCGGCGACCTGCCCGGGCTGCGCGACGCCAGCGCGGTCGAGGCCCGCGTGCTGCTGCAGATGCTGGAGCGCGGGATCAACACGCCCCTGACCAGCAGCGCCGGTCGCCTCTTCGACGGCGTGGCAGCGCTGCTCGGGCGACCCGGGCGCGTCAGCTACGAGGCCCAGGGGGCGATCGCGCTCGAGGCGCTGGCCGATCCGCGGGAGGCAGGGTGCTACCCGCTGCCGCTTCGCGCGGGCCCGAGCGCCGCGAGCCCGCTGCTGCTCGATTGGCAGCCCCTGCTCGAGGGGCTCCTCGCGGACCTGCGCCGCGGCCTGCCGCTGCCGCGGCTGGCGGCTCGCTTTCACCAAACCCTGGCCGCGGCGATCGTCGCGGTCGCGGAGCGCAGCGGGCAAGCGCGCGTGGCGCTCAGCGGTGGCTGTTTTCAGAACACAGCGCTCGTCGAGCGCACGACGCGCGCGCTGGGCGCGGCGGGCTTCGAGGTGCTGCTGCATCGGCAGCTACCGCCCAATGACGGCGGGCTTAGCGTCGGCCAGCTCCTCGTCGCTGCGGCTCGGCTGGAGCAACCCGACCCGCTCGACGCGCGCCCCTGCGCCGCGGGCGCGCACTGATGCTACGCTGCCGCGCGCGAGGATTCGAGCGTGCGCTACCTTGACGAGTATCGTCGCAGCGAGCAGGTCGCGCCGTGGCTGGCGGCGATCGGCGCCGCAATCACGCGCCCGTTGACCTTGATGGAGGTCTGCGGCGGCCAGACGAATACCTTCTTGAGGTGCGGCCTCGACGGCCTCCTGCCGGAGGCCTTGACCCTGGTCCACGGTCCCGGCTGCCCGGTCTGCGTCACGCCGATCGCGCTGATCGACCATGCGTTGGCGATCGCCGCGCAGCCAGGCGTGATCTTCACCTCCTTCGGCGACATGCTGCGCGTGCCCGGGAGCCGCGACGATCTGCGCGCCCTGAAGGCGCGCGGGGCCGACGTGCGCGTCGTTTACTCGCCGCTCGACGCTCTGCGCCTGGCACAGCAGCATCCGGCGCGCGAGGTGGTCTTCTTCGGCGTCGGCTTCGAAACCACCGCGCCCGCCAACGCCCTCGCCCTACTGCAGGCGCACGCCGCGGGGCTGCGGAACTTCTCGCTGCTCAGCGCCCACGTGCTGGTTCCGCCCGCGATCGAGGCGATCCTCAGCGAGGGCGACCATCGCGTCGAGGGCTTCCTCGCCGCGGGGCATGTCTGCGCGGTGATGGGCTACTGGCAATACGAGCCCATCGCAGCACGCCACCAGGTCCCCATCGTCGTCACCGGCTTCGAGCCCCTCGACCTGCTGCAGGGCATCTACCGCGCCGTGACGGCGCTGGCAGCGGGGCGCGCCGGGGTCTGGAACCAGTACCGGCGCGCGGTCCGCAGAGAGGGCAATCGAGCGGCGCAGCAGCTCCTCGAGCGCGTCTTCGAGCGCTGCGACCGGCCGTGGCGCGGCCTCGGGACCTTGCCTGCCAGCGGCCTACGCCTGCGCGACGCCTGGCGCGATTACGATGCCGCCGCGCGCTTTCCCCTGACCCAGCCCGCGGCAGCGGAGAGCACGGCGTGCCTGGCCGGGGAGGTTCTGCGCGGCCTGCGCAAGCCGCCCTCCTGCCCCGCCTTCGGCGCGCACTGCACGCCCGACCATCCGCTCGGCGCGCCAATGGTCTCGTCGGAAGGCGCCTGCGCCGCCTACTATCGCTACCGGAGCATCACGTGAGCGACACCGCGGGTTCCGCCCCGAGCACGCATCCTGGCTGCCCGCTGCCGATCGACGGCGACGACACGCTGCTCCTCGCCCACGGCGGCGGCGGGCGCCTGAGCCAGCGCTTGCTCGCAGAGCTGCTGCTACCGACCTTCGACAATCCCGAGCTGCGGCGCCTCCACGATGGCGCGGTGCTCGCGGTGCCGAGCGGGCGCCTGGCCTTCACCACCGACTCCTTCGTGGTTAGCCCGCTCTTCTTTCCCGGCGGCGACATCGGTTCGCTGGCCATCCATGGCACGGTCAACGACCTGGCGATGTGCGGCGCGACGCCCCTCTGCCTCTCGCTGGCCTTGATCCTCGAGGAGGGTCTGCCGCTCGCGACGCTGCGGCGCATCGTCGGCTCGCTGCAGCAGGCCGCGAGCGCGGTCCCCGTCAGCATCGTCACCGGCGACACCAAAGTCGTCGGTCGGGGTCAGGCCGACGGCGTCTTCATCAACACCAGCGGCATCGGCCTCGTGCGCCCCGGGGTCGAGATCGCGCCCCAGCGCGCGCGGCCCGGCGACGTCGTCCTGCTGAGCGGGCCGATCGCCGTCCACGGCATGGCGATCATGGCGCAACGCGAGCCTCGGCTTCGAGAGCACCCTCGAGAGCGACAGCGCCGCGCTCCACCGCCCGGTCGGCCGTCTGCTCGAGGTCGCCCCGCAGGCCGTCCACGTCTTGCGGGATCCGACGCGCGGCGGCGTGGCCAGCGCCCTCAACGAGATCGCGGCGGCGGCGGGCGTGGGGCTGCGCCTCGAGGAGGCGGCGATCCCCGTGCCAGAGGGCGCGCGCAACGCCTGCGAGCTGCTCGGCCTCGATCCGCTCTACGTCGCCAACGAGGGCGTCTTTCTCGCTATCGTCGCCGCGGACGCGGCGGAGGCGCTCTTGGCCGCGCTGCGCGCCGACCCTCTGGGTTGCGACGCTGTCGCGATCGGCACGGTGACCGCAGAGCATGCGGGCCGCGTCGTCCTGCGCACCACGATCGGCGGCTCGCGCGTCGTCGACCTGCTCAGCGGCGAGCAACTGCCGCGGATCTGCTGAGGCCGCCCGCGCCGGTCAGCCCCGCGCCCGCTGGCCTTCGATGCGTCCGGCGAGCCAGGCGTACCAGGCCTCCAGCCCCTCCCCCGTGCGCGCCGACAGCCGCAAGACCTCGAGGTCGAGATTGAGCGCCCGGGCATCGCGCTCGGCGCGCGCCGGATCGAAGTCGACATAGGGCAGCAGGTCGACCTTATTAATTAGCAACGCCCGCGCGGCATGGAACATCACGGGGTACTTGAGCGGCTTGTCGTCCCCCTCGGCGACCGAGAGGAGCATCACCTTCTCCTGCTCGCCGAGGTCGAACTCCGCCGGGCAGACGAGATTGCCGACGTTCTCGATCAGCAGGAGATCGAGGGCATCGAGGTCGAAGACCTGCAGCGCCTGCTGGATCATGCGGGCATCGAGATGACAAGCGGCGCCGGTATTGATCTGCACTGCCGGGACGCCATGACGCGCGATGCGATCGGCATCGAGGCGCGTCTGCACGTCGCCCTCGATCACGGCCAGGCGATAGCGCGCCGCCAACGCGACGACCGTCCGCTCGAGCAGGGTCGTCTTGCCGGCCCCCGGGGCGCTCATCAGGTTCAGCACATAGACGCCGTGCTCGCGGAAGTGCTTCCGGTTCTGCTGCGCCAGCGTGTCATTGTGGGCCAAGATTCCGGCCCCGACGGCGATCTCGTGCATGGCCTAGTCCTCCACGTCGATGGCCAAGAGGCGCAGCTCACGTCCAGCCACGACAGCCGCTGACTCCGCCCCGCAGCGTGGACAGCCGGGTCGCTCGCGGCGGCCCGGGCGCTCCAGTTCGCAGCGTGGACAACACAGCACCAGCGGCACGGACTGCACCACGATCCGGCAGTCCGCGGCGACGGTGCCCGCCCGCAGCGCCTCGAAGGCGAACTCGAGCGCCGCGGGCGCAACGGTCGAGAGCTCGCCGATGGCGACTGTCGCCGAGTTCACGCGGGCGGCACCCTGCTCGCGAGCGACTCGCGCAATCAACGCCAGCAATTCATAGGCAACAGTCAGCTCATGCACGAGGGACTCACGCAGGCCACCCGCTGCGCCGAGCGGTAACCTGGACCGCCGGCAATGTACCCTTTCCGCCCCCGCGCGCCCATCGCCTTGCACGTGGGCGCGCCGCCGCCGCCGCCGCGCTCAGCGCCGACCGCTGGGCGCTGGGCGAACGAGGCCCGGTCGGAGAGAACCTGCGCCGCCGATCAGGCGCCGTCTGGGCCGCGCCCAGATGTGCGCCCAGATGTGCGTGGACACCGTCGCACGACCAGACGACAATGGCGTCTCGAAGCAGAGGGGTCCCATGATTCTGACCAACATCGAAAACGTGCCCGGCTTCCAGGTGGTCGAGCACATGGGGCTGGTCTCCGGCAGCACCGTGCGCTCGAAGCACGTCGGGCGCGACCTGATGGCCGGGCTGAAGAACATCTTCGGTGGCGAGCTCAAGGGCTACACCGAGCTCCTGAACGAGGCCCGCGGGGAGGCCATCGAGCGGATGACCCAGCAGGCCAGGGCGTTGGGAGCGAACGCGATCGTCAACGTGCGCTTCTCGACCTCCGCTGTCGCGGCCGGAGCCGCCGAGCTCTATGCCTACGGCACCGCCGTGCGCGTCGAGTAGGCCATGTTCGATCTCATCGTCTTCGCCGGGTTGTTGGGCTGCGGGTACTTCATCGGCGGATACTACGAACGCAGCCACTATCGCAGCATTCGCGCGCGTGAGGCGGCCTCGCTCTCGCTCTCGCTGCTGACCGGCAAGGCGATCGATCCAGACTGGCAGGTGACCCAGGCAACCTTGGTCACCGGGGTCTGCGTGATCTCGGTCGACTACTTCAAGAGCGTGGCGGCCAGCCTGCGCAACCTGGTGGGCGGGCGCGTCTCGGCCTATGAGCACCTGCTCGATCGCGCGCGCCGTGAGGCGCTGCTGCGGATGAAGGAGGAGGCGGCCGTGCTGGGTAGCAAGGTCGTCGTGGTCAACGTGCGGCTCGAGACCTCGTCGATCAGTGGGATGAAGGCGGACGGTCGCTCCAGCCGCGTCGCCTCGATCGAGGTCCTCGCCTACGGCACGGCCCTCGCACTCGCTTGAAGCTCACGAATCGCCTGCCCCCCGAGGGGATCAACGCCAGCGCGCAAAGCCCTCTCGTCGAGCTCGGGTACCTCCTCGCCGGGGTCGTCGCAGCCGTCGTGCTCGTCTATTTCGCGCTTGGCCTGGTCGCGGACGCGCTCGTGGCCCGCATCTCCCCGCAAACCGAGGCCCGACTTGCACGGCTGCTCCTCCCGGCGACCGAGGCGCTCGCGCCCAAGCGCCGCGCTCGGCGCGCCCCGCAGCAGCTCCTCGACCGGCTGGTAGAGAAGGCCCCGCCGCTGCCCTATCCGATCCGGGTGCAGATCGCCTGCGACCCAGCGATCAACGCCCTGGCCCTGCCCGGCGGGCATATCGTGCTGCTACAAGGCCTGCTCGATCGTGTGCGCTCAGAGAACGAGCTGGCGCTGATCCTCGCGCACGAGCTCGGTCATTTTCACCTGCGGCACCACCTGCGGGGGCTCGGTCGCGGCCTGGTCTGGGTCAGCGTGATGGCGCTGCTGCACCTCGGCACCCACTACGCTTCGGCCCTAATCAACGGCACGGGCCGGCTGGTGGCGATGCGCTACAGCCAGGAGCAGGAGGTGGCCGCTGACCGCTTTGGCGCCGAGCTCTTGGCCAAGGTCTACGGCCACGTGGGCGGGCTCGCCGATTTCTTCCTGCGGATGGCCCGCGAACGGCCGGAAGCGGCGCTCCTCGGTTGGTTCTCGACGCACCCCGCGGCAACGCAGCGGCTGGCGCGGCTGAGGGCGCTGGTGCAGCAGCGCGGCTGGCGCGAAGGGCCACGACAGCCCTGGGCCAAGGTCGAGAGCGGCTGCCCTCCGCTGGTCGAAAAGCCGCGATCATCGCCCCCGCAGGGGCAGAAGGACGCGGCGCCTCGGCCTGAGGGGAGTGGAGGGGCGCAGGCAGGACCAGGGCAACGCCCAGGAACTCGCCAAGGAGCTCGCTAGCTCGCCCCATGACAGGGTGGTATGAGGGGGGCCAGTCGCGGTGTTGATACCGCGCCAAGGTGGTACCGCGCAAAGGGGGGGCAGCATGGCGCAGCGAGGCTTCTGGATCATCGTCATCACGGGCCTGGCAGCGGGCTGCAGCGATAGCGCTTCCTCCCAGCGCGACGGCGGCCTCGACGCCGCTCGCCTCGATGCCCAAGGCGTCCGGACGGACAGTGCCCCACCGCTGCGGGATGGCGCCGCCGATCGCGGGGTGAGCACGGACGCCGCGGTGCTTGGCTGCGGCGACGGGCTCTGCAGCGCCGGCGAGGACTGCAACAGCTGCGAGCGCGATTGCGGGGCCTGCGGCCTGTGGACGAGCCAGAGCGCACCGGCAGCCAGCGATCTCGAGACCGTCTTCTTTCCGGTCAACTCGCTGCGCGGCTATGCCGCCGGCGCCGCGGGCACGCTGCTCGCCACCAGCAACGGCGGCCTGCTCTGGACCAGCGTGGCCCCGACGACGCCCGCCGTCGAGGCGACCCTGCGCGCGATGCACTTCGTCGACGCGCTGCAGGGCGTGGTCGTCGGCGACAGCGGCACGATCCTGCGCACTGTCGACGGCGGAGCGAGCTGGACCACGAGCGCCGCTGGCTTCACGGGCGCGCTGCGCGGCGTGGCCTTCGTCGATGCGCTGCACGGCCTGGCCGTCGGCGATGGGGGAGCCATCCTGCGCACCAGCGACGGCGGGGCGAGCTGGGGCAGCGCGAGCAACAGCGCCGGCGCCACGCTCCGCTCGGTGGCCTTCGCCGATGCGCAGCATGCGCTTGCCGTCGGCGACGGTGGGCTGATCGTCCGCAGCAGCGACGGCGGCAACAGCTGGACACCGGTGATCACCGCCGCCGTCGCCACTGACCTGCGCGCGGTCGCCTTTGGGCCGGGCACGAGCACGGCCTACGCGGTCGGGGCCGACGGCGCCCTGATCAAGAGCGCGGACGCCGGGCTCAGCTGGCAGCGGCTGATCATCGACGGTGCGCCGGACCTCCGGGCGGTCGCCTTCCCTGTCGATGCCCTCCACGGCTGCGTGGTCGGCGACACGGGGATCGTGCTGCGCACGCGTGACGGCGGGGCGAGCTGGCGCCGCGAAAACGTCCGGGGCAACCCGGCGCTGCGCGGACTCTCCTTCCCCGCGCACTGGGTTCATGGCTACGCGGTGGGTCGCGGCGGCGTGATCGCCAAGCGCCAACCAGCCTGGGACGAGACGGTGCTCTATGACACCGAGCTGGCCGGTCAGCCGCGGATCTCGATCCTGCCGGGTGCGACGCCGGCCGACCGGGTGATCTTCGCCGGCACCAGCGCGGGCCTGCTCTTCGCCCTCCGCGACTTCGAGCGCATTCCGCTCTACCGGCCGGTCGCCCTCGACGGCGCTGTCGGCAACCGCGCGCCCGTCGGCGGGCTCGAGGGCGAGACCGGGGCGACGATCTTCGTCGGCACCAAGGGCGGCTTTGGCTACGCGGTCAACGCGGCGGATGGCGCGCTTCGCTGGCGCACCGACGGCGATGCCAGCAGCACGGGACTGCAACCCCTGGGTGAGGCGCTGGCGGCCTCCCCCGTGGTGTCGCCTTCGCGCAACCTGGCCTTCTTTGCGGCCCGCGGCGCCGCCTCGGCGGCCAGCCGCCTCTTTGCCTTCGACGCCAAGACGGGGGTCTGCCGCTGGGTCTTCAACGGCGACTGCGATGGGGCCACGGGCACGCTCGCGGTCGGCGCCACCGACGCCGGCCCGATTCATGACGCTGCCGCACGGCCGCTCTACCTCGGCAGCACACGCCGCGCTGGCGGCGCCACGCTCTGGGCCATCGACGCCGGTGAGAGCGCGGGCGGCAGCGTGCTCTGGAGCAGGGATCTGGGTCCGAGCAGCGGTTCGCCAGCCTTCGGCGAGGCCAGTGCGCCGCGCGTCAGCTTTTACTTCGGCAGCGCCGATGGGCGATTCTGGCGCGTCCGCGCCAGTGACGGTGCCAGCTGCTGGGCGGCGAGCGGCACCACCTGCGCGGATGCCTCGGGGGCCGAAGAGGCCTTCTGCACGGCGAGCGACGCCCGGGCCGCGAGCTGTGCCGCGGGCAGCAGCGTGGTCGGCGGTCCCTCACCGATCTTCAGCGGACCCTCCGCCGGCCGCGTCGTCTTTGCCACCGCGGACGGCTTCCTGCGGATGCTCGACGGCAACGGGGGCCTGCAATGGAAGAGCGCAGCACCGATCGCCGGCGCGAGCGCCCCCCTGGTGCTGCCGGAGCCGACCAATCGCGTCTACGTCGGCTCGAGTGACGGCCGCCTCTACCAGTTCAACCTGGCCGACGGCGCCGCGCAGGGCAGCCGGGTCGTGGGCGACGGCAGCGCGGCCGTGGGCAGCCCGGTTCACGCCCAGCGACTCTATGTCAGCACGACCGACGGACGGATCTTCCGCTTCGACGTGCCCTTCGCGCCCTAGGCCCTAGCGCCCCACTAGAAGCGGTGCCCGCAGTCGGCGCAGAACTTCGCGCCAGGGGCCACGGGCGTCTGGCATTGCGGGCAAGCCACCGGGGTCACGACCTGCGCCGCGCCGCAGCCGCTGCAGAACTTCGCCCCCGCGGCGACTAGCTCCCGACACTGAGGACAGGCCTGCGCGCTGCGAAAGGGAGTGCCGCAGGCGCTGCAGAACTTCGCGCCCGGCGGGTTGGCGGTCTGGCATTGCTCGCAGCGCGGACCGGAGGGCGCCGCCGCTGCGGGCGCAGCGGGTTGGGCGCCGCCACCCGCCGGCTGCAGCGCCTGCTGCAAGCCGCCGAGCATGCCCAACCCAACGCCGAGCCCAAGCCCAGCGCCGACGCCGGCGCCAGCGGCGCCTCCGGGCTGTTGCGCGGCATCCTGTAAGGCCTGAGCCGTCTTGTACTTCATGTAGTGGTCGAGATTGCCGAAGAGGGCCATCCCCGAGCGCTCGTCGATGCGCTTCTGCACCTCCTCGGGCGGCGTGATCGCCGAGATGATGAAATCCTCGACGCAAAGGCCGTACTTGCCGAAGTCATCGCGGATGCGCGCCTTCATCGCCGTGCCGATCTCATCGTAGCTGCTCGGCAGGTCGAAGATCGTCTTGAGCGTCTCACCGAGGAAGTCGGTCAGTCGGCCGATGATGATATTGCGCAAGAAGTCGGCGATCTGCGGCGTGGTGACGATGCCCTGCGTGCCCACAATCGTGTCGACGAAGCGGTGCGCGTCCTCGACGCGGAACGAATGGATGCCAAAGGCCCGCAGCCGCACCATCGAGAGCTCGCGATCGCGAAAGAGCACGGGCTCCTTGGTGCCCCACTTCTGATTGGTGAAGACCTTGTGGTTGGTGAAGATCACCTCGGCGTTGAAGGGACTGTCGCCGCGGAAGACGGCCCAGTTGAGCACCTCGCCGAGCAGCGGCAGGTTTCCGCTGACCAGCGTATGACGCCCGGGACCAAAGGTATCGAGGGCTTTGCCGCCGCGGAAGAAGACCGCAGTCTGCGTCTGCCGCACAATCAGCTGGGCGCCGAGCTTCAGGTCGGCCTGACCATCCTCGGGGAAACGGCTGACGATCAGCTCGCCCGTGTTGTCCAAGCTCTGAACGACTTCGACCAGCATGCGGCGCTCCCTTCACGTGGCGGCCGCCGCGGGTTGCGGCGACCGGGCTTTCCGCGGCCCGCGCGAGCGCGCGAGCCGCGACTGCGTGGGCGGCATCATTTGGGCCGCATCATTGTTGCGGAGGCACTCGACGCGGTCAATTGCCAGGCAGCAAGTCGCCGCACCCGGCCCGTGAGCCGCCGCGTCCCCCCTGAGCGGCGAAGGGCCCCCCGGTCGCGAATCGGGTAGACTGAAGCCCATGCGCAGCGGACAAGGTCGCGGCCCGGAGCGGCCGCTGGCGGTGGTGGCGCTCGGCGGGCATGCGTTCGTGCGCCAGGGCGAGAGCGCATCGATTGCGATCCACGAGCGTTGTGCCGCCGAGATCTCGGCGGTGCTGCTCAACCTCGTCGAGCGCAACTACGATCTCGTCCTCACCCACGGCAACGGGCCGCAGGTCGGGCAGCTGCTGCTGCAGACCGATCTGACGCGCGACCAGGTGCCGGCGATGCCGCTCGACGTGCTCGTCGCCGACACGGAGGGCTGGCTCGGCTACGTGCTGCAACAGGCGCTGCTCAATCAGCTCCAGGCGCGGCACGCGCAGCGCTTCGTCGTCACGATGATCACCCAAGTGCTGGTCGACGAGGACGACCCGGCCTTCGCCGCGCCGACCAAGCCCGTCGGAGCGTTCATGTCGGCAGCGGAGGCCGAGAGCGCGCGCGATCGGCTGGGTTGGCACGTCGCCGAGGACGCCGGTCGGGGTTGGCGGCGCCATGTGCCGTCGCCGCAACCGCGCCAGGTCGTCCAGTGGCGCATGATTCG
The DNA here is from genome assembly GCA_016711215.1 of Pseudomonadota bacterium. Classification (NCBI taxonomy): domain Bacteria; kingdom Pseudomonadati; phylum Pseudomonadota; species Pseudomonadota bacterium. Next base: position 63,608 of record JADJTL010000003.1, read on the forward strand.
CGATGCCGCGCTGCAGGGCCACATCGTGATCGCGGCCGGGGGTGGCGGCATTCCGGTCGTGCGGTCGGCGGAGGGCCAACTGCGCGGCGTCGAGGCGGTGATCGACAAGGATCGGACGTCGAGCGTCCTGGCCGCCGCGATCGGCGCGGACCTGCTGATCGTCCTGACCGATGTGCCGCAGGTCTACGTCGACTACCGCAGGCCCAGCCAGCGAGGCCTGGATGCCGTGACCATGCAAGAGGCCGAGCGACTGATCGCGGAAGGCCACTTCGCGCCGGGCAGCATGGGGCCGAAGGTCGAGGCGATCGACGCTTTTCTGCGCAAGGGCGGACGACGTGGCTTGATCACCGCGCCCGCCGACCTCGCCGCAGCCCTGGAGGGGCGCGGCGGCACGCACTTCGTCGGGCGGCTCTAGGGCGCAACCCGCGCCAGCGGCCCGGAGCGGAGCCCTCGGCTGGGGCCTCCACCCTCGGGCCGACTGACACCGGGGCTACGGTTTAGCGACCCCACGACCAGGCCAGGCGACACGCCACCACCAATGCCGCGCGCAGACCAGGATCCGTAACTGCCAGTGATCGCTGGATCCACCCTCGCCGCTGATGGGCAGCGCAGGCCATCGGCGCTCGGCACGCTCGTTGCTTGAGAAGCGAGCAAGGTTCTTCATCGAGGGGTTTCCGATGTTCAAGACGTACACACTCACCTTCGGACTGGCCGCGACGCTCCTTATCGGCTGCGGGGCCGGCACGGTCGGGAGCACCGACTCCACCGACGGCGACAACCCGGAGCTCTTCGACCCGAGCTTCGACCCGGTGAGCCCCACCAACGAGGTCGCGAACCTTCCCCTCACCAACGACGATCCGGTGAGGCCGGAGGAGTGCAACAACCAGCTCGACGACGACCACGACGGCCAGGTCGACGAGAACTGTCCCTGCGACCCCGCCGTCAACGGGGGCGTGCAGGAGTGCTACACGGGCTCGGCTGCCTCGCACGGCCAGGGCATCTGCCACGTCGGCACGCAGCGCTGCCTGGGCGACCAGGAGTTCAAGACCTGGGGTCACTGCAGCGACGAGGCCACCCCCCTCCCGGATGTCTGCGGCGACGGGATAGACAATGACTGCAACGGAGAGGTCGACGACGAGGCGCTTTGCAAGCCCTCCTCTGGCGGCGGCAATCCCGGCGCTGGCGGACCCACCGCGAATCCCTGTGCGGCGACGCCGTGGGCCGAGAACTGCTGGGATGCGCCGATCGACAACGGCGGCCCCGGCGGCCCCGGCGGCCCCGGCGATACCGGCGGCCCCGGCGGCCCCGGCGATACCGGCGGCCCCGGCGGCGACCCGGCTGTTCCGAGCAACCCGGGCGGTGCGACGCCCGCGACGGTCCCGATCCCGGTCTGCGACGCCTCCAATTGCAGCGGTTGCTGCGACGCTCTGGGCGCCTGCCATACGCCCAGCGCCGAGCATTGCGGCCTGAGCGGCGGAAGCTGCAGCACCTGCTCGCTGACGCAGCAGTGCACGCCCTCACGCGGCAGCTGCGAGGTCCGGCGCTACCAGGTGATCGTGGTCAGCGGGCGGTCGAGCCGCAACTACGGCAACGATGCGCGCTACAACCCGATCGAGTACCTGGTGGACGGCCTCTTCGGCGACCCCGACTGGTACGTGACCGCGACCCTCTTCGGCGTCAACAGCGAGCCGGTGCTCAGCGGCGAAACGGACGAGGACAGCAACGAGGATCCAGAGTGGCACGAGGTCGTCTTCGAGGCGACCGAGGATCAGCTCCTCAACCGCTGGCTGCGCCTCGAGGTCAGCGAGGCCGACAGCTTCCTGACCTTCGGTGACGGCCATTATGGCAGCTGCAACCAGCTGATCACCCGCGCCGAGCTGAACGCCGGACAGGTCACGATTACCCCCTGCGGCAAGGCGATGAAGAGCCTGACGCTCGCGCTGACGCTGATCCCCACCTCCTAGTCAGCAGTCACGCCGGTCTGCCTCCGCGGCGCTCACGCCTGAACGCGCCGCGCTCACTCGCCGCGGCGGCCCTTCGCCCCTCCTCTCCGCCGCCGCCCCTCGCTGTTGCCCCTTGCTTGTTCGCCGGCCTTCCGCGGGGTAGAAGCGGGCCTGCGCGCGGAGCGCGACCGTCGTCGCCGACGGATCGCTTCGGTGCCGCGCACGGAGCCAAGAGAACGCGAGACGGCGGCGCGGGCACGGGGCTCGGCGACGTGCGGAGCGCGCTGCCCCAGGACCACACGATGAGCACCTTCAGGCCCAATCCGCGCAACGCGACGGGCGCCACGAGTCACCAGCCCTCCGCAGGCCCCGCCGCGCGCAGCGAATCGTCGCGGCGCCATACCGGCCTGGCGCCTCTCGCCCTCGCGCTGACGCTCGCGGGCCACACCGCCGGATGCCACAGCGCGCCGCCCGCGCCGCCCGCGGCCCCGGCCCTCGCGGTGGCTCGGGTGCGCACGCAGCGCGTGCTGGCTCAGTCCCATGAGGGCCGCGAAGAGGTGATGGGCACCGTGCGCGCCAAGCTACGCGCGAGCATCGAGGCGAAGGTCAGCGGGCGCATTCTCAAGCTCCCGGTCGCCCTCGGCCAGCGCGTCGCCGCCGGTGCCCTGCTGGTGCGGCTCGATCTGCGCGAGACGCAGGCGCGCGTGGCCCAGGCAAAGGCTGTCGCTGAGCAGGCCAACGCCGACCTGGTGCGCGTCAGCGCCTTGCTGGCGCGGCAGGCGATCACTCGCCAGGACTTCGATGCCGCGCAGGCCCGTGCGCGGATCGCCGAGGCGTCACTGCGCGAAGTGAGCACGATGCTCGGCTATGCCACCTTGACGGCGCCCTTCGCCGGCGTGGTCACGCGCAAGCTGGCCGACGTTGGTGACCTCGCCAGTCCCGGTCGCGCGCTGATCGAGCTAGAGGATCCCTCGGCGTTACGTCTGGAGATCGATGTACCCGAGGCGTTGATCGAACACGTCCGGGTCGGCGTCACGCTGCCGGTGCGCATCGACACGCTGCCCGAGCTGGTGCAGGGCACCGTCACCGAGGTCGGCCCGAGCTCTGACCCCAACAGCCGGACCTTCCGCGCCCAGCTCGACCTGGCGGGGAGCCCCGTCCTGCGCAGCGGCCAATTCGGCCGTGCGCTCGTCCCGACCGGACACACGAGCATCTTGCGTGCACCGCTTGACGCCGTCGTCGAGCGCGGTCAGCTCGAGATCGTCTTCGTCGCGCGGGACGGGCGCGCCGAGCTGCGGCTGGTCAAGACCGGCAAGCGCTTCGCCACGACGATCGAGATCGTCTCCGGTCTGAGCGCCGGCGAGGCGGTGGTGGTCATGGGTGCGGCGATGTTGGTCGACGGCCAGCCGCTCGAGGCGCAACGATGAGCGCCGTGCAGCCGCAGGGCGACGCCGAGCTCGGCCTCGCGGGGCGGATCGCCCGCACCTTCATCGACTCCAAGCTGACGCCCTTGGTCGTCGTGACTTCGGTGCTGCTGGGGCTCGGCGCCGTCGTGCTGCTGGCGCGCGAGGAGGAACCCCAGATCAAGGTGCCGATGGTCGACGTCCTCGTGGCGATGCCCGGCACGAGCGCGCGCGAGATCGAGGAACGCGCCACCCGCCCGATGGAGAAGCTGCTCTGGGAGATCCCGGGCGTCGAGTACCTCTACTCCACCTCGCGCCCGGGCGAAGCGCTGGTGATCGTGCGCTTCAAGGTCGGCGAGGACGTCGAGCGCAGCCTGGTCAAGCTCAATCAGAAGCTGCAGTCCAACTACGACCGCATGCCCCAGGGCGTTTCACTGCCCTTGATCAAGCCGCGGTCGATCGACGACGTGCCGATTCTGGCGCTAACGCTGCATAGCGCAGTGCACGACCACCTGGCGCTGCGACGGCTCGCCGCGCAGCTCGACGACGCCATCAAGCAGGTTCCTGACGTCGCCGAGACCACAATCACCGGCGGCGCGCGCCGGCAGATTCGAGTGCTGCTCGACCCGGCGCGACTGGTTTCGCGTGAGCTGAGCGCGGCGGGGCTGATCCCGCTGCTGCAGCAGAGCAATCGGCAGTTTCGTGCCGGTGGCCTGACCACCGACGACCGCGAGGTGGTGATCGAGACGGGCGGCTTCCTCAGCACGGCCGAGGAGGTCGGCAACGTCGTCGTCGGCATCAACGCCGGCAAGCCGGTCTACCTGCGCGAGGTCGCTCAGGTGGTGGACGCGGCGGAGGAGCCGGCGCAGTACGTGTTCTACGGTGAGGGCGCCGCCAAGGCCTCGCGGGCGAACGAGCAGCCCGCGGTCACGTTGAGCGTGGCGAAGCGTCCGGGCGCCAACGCCGTCGCCGTCGCCGAGGCCGTGCTGCACAAGATCGCGCAGCAGCGCGGCCGGATCGTGCCCGCCGACGTCAGCATCACGACGACGCGCCACTATGGCAAGACGGCCGCCGAGAAGTCGAACGAGCTCCTCTTTCACATGGCGATCGCCGTGCTCAGCGTCTCGCTGCTGATCCTCTTCACGCTGGGCTGGCGCGAGTCGTTGATCGTCGCCGTCGCGATTCCCTCGACGCTGGCGTTGACGCTGCTCGTCTTCTATCTCTACGGCTTCACGCTCAACCGCATCACGCTCTTCGCCCTGATCTTCTCGATCGGGATCCTCGTCGATGACGCGATCGTCGTGGTCGAGAACATCGTTCGCCACCTTCGTCTCCCGGGCAACCGCGCGCGCAGCGCCGCCACGATCGCGGTCGAGGCCGTCAACGAGGTGGGCAATCCCACGATTCTGGCCACGTTCACCGTGATCTTCGCCGTCCTGCCCATGGCCTACGTCGGCGGCCTGATGGGGCCGTACATGCGGCCGATCCCGATCGGCGCCAGCGCGGCCATGTTCTTCTCGCTGGCGATCGCCTTCATCGTCACGCCGTGGGCCGCGCTGCGCCTCCTCGGGCGCCGGCGGGTTGGCGCGGCGCTACCCGCCACCGCGAGCAAGGCGCCAGGCGACCTGCCGGCCGAAGGCGGCGAGTCCACCGCTGACGCGGGCGACTCCCTCCCCGTCGCCGAGACCACCACCGGCGGCCACGGCGGTCACGGCGATCATGAGGAGGACGCCTTCACCCGGGTCTATCGGCGGCTGATGGCACCTCTGCTGGCGAGCGTCCGCTGGCGCTGGTTCTTTCTGCTGGGCACCAGCACGCTGCTGCTCCTCGCCTGTGGTCTCGTCGTCAGTGGTTGGGTCAAGGTCAAGATGCTGCCCTTCGACAACAAGAGCGAGCTACAGCTGATCCTCAACATGCCCGAGGGAAGCTCGCTCGAGCATACGGCCCGCGTGGCGCGCGCGATGGCCGCCGCCGTGCGCGGGGAGCCCGAGGTCAGCGACTACCAGATCTACGTCGGGGCCGCGGCACCCTTCAATTTCAACGGCCTGGTGCGGCACTACTTCATGCGACGTGGCGCCAGCGTGGCCGACGTGCAGATCAACCTCGTCGACAAGCATCAGCGCTCGGCGCAGAGCCACGCGATCGCCAAGCGCATCCGACCCAAGGTCACCGCCATCGCGGCGCGTCACGGCGCACGCGTGGCCGTGGCCGAGGTGCCACCCGGCCCCCCCGTCCTGCAGACGCTGGTCGCCGAGATCTACGGGCCGAGCGAGGCGCAGCGCCACGCCCTGGCCGCCGAGGTGCGCGCGATCTTCCAGCGCACGCCAGGCGTCGTCGACGTCGACTGGTACCTGGAGGCTGACCAGCCCAAGGCGCGCTTCGTCGTCGATAAGGAGAAGGCCGCGCTCCACGGCATCAGCGTGGCGACGATCTCGCAGACGCTCCGTATCGCCGTCGGCGGCGAGGCCGTCGACCTGGTGCACTTCCCGCGCGAGAAGGAAGACGTCGAGCTGGTGCTGCGCCTCCCGCCTGGGGCGCGCTCACTGCCCGAGGATCTGCTCGGGCTGCGCGTGCGCTCGGGGGACGGCAATGCCCTGCCGGAGCCGGGTCGCGCTGCGGGTGCTCCGCCGCTGGTGCCGCTGCGCGAGCTGCTGCGGATCGAGCGCACGATCAGCGACAAGTCCATCTACCACAAGAACCTGATGCCGGTGAGCTACGTAATCGGCGACGTCGCGGGCGTCATCGAGAGCCCCGTCTACGCGATCTTCGCGATGAACCGCGAGCTGGCGCAGCTCGACGCGCGCCAGTTCGGCGCGTCGAGCGCGCGACTCGAGGTCCTCAACGCCAGCCAGCCGGTCAGTGACGCTTTCCCCTCCCTCAAGTGGGATGGGGAATGGCAGATCACGCTCGAGGTCTTCCGCGACCTGGGCCTCGCCTTCGCGGCCGTCTTGCTGCTGATCTACGTGCTGATGGTGGGCTGGTTCGCGTCCTTCCTCACGCCGATCATCGTGATGGCCGCGATTCCCTTCTCGCTGATCGGCATCCTGCCGGCCCACGGCGCGCTGAATGCGTTCTTCAGCGCTACGTCGATGATCGGCTTCATGGCGGGCGCAGGGATCGTCGTGCGCAACTCGATCATCCTCGTCGATTTCATCGAGCTGCGGCTGGCCGAGGGCATGCCGCTGGCGGAGGCCGTCGTCGACGCAGGCGCCGTCCGCTTTCGGCCGATGCTCTTGACCGCGCTCGCGGTCGTGGTCGGGGCCGGGGTGATTCTCTTCGATCCGATCTTCCAAGGGCTGGCCATTGCCCTGATGGCCGGCGAGATCGCCTCGCTCGCGATCAGCCGGATGGCCGTCCCCGTGCTCTATTACATGGCCTACCGCCAGCGCGTTCCACGGCGGGCGGCAGCCGCCGCTACCGCGAGCTAGCGCGAGCAATTCGGCGCGCTCGGCTGGGTGACCCCGGCGGTGCCAGGGCGGAGGCCACGCCAGGCGCTCGGCGGCGCGTCTTCCGCGATCCACCCGCGCCTCCCGGCGCCCAGCGTCAGCGCCAGAGCGGGCGGGCAACCTCAGGCACCAGGAAGGGCCAGGGTATCGCGGCGAGGATCAGCAGCAGCGCGGCGACCAACGTGATCAAGGTGCGCTGCTGCTGCCGCCCCGGTTGGTCGACGGCGACACGGCGAGCCAGGCGCTGGCCGACGTGCAGCACGATGACCGCCGTGAGCATCAAGGTCAGGTGCTCGACGGCCCAGAAGCGCAGCGCGCGGCTCCGCATCGCCGCAGCGAAGTGGGCGAAGGCGGCCCGCGTCAGAGGGCTGACACCAGCGAAGAGCACGAGCCCGGTCAGCAGCTGGAGATCGACCGCGATGGTCGCCGCCAGCCCGAGCGTTCGATCGAGCCGGCCGAAGGGACGCCGCCCCAAGCCGGCGGCGAGCGCCCGACCGATGGCCGCGAGCAGGGTCAGCAGGACCACCCAGCGCCAATAGGAATGCACGCCGAGCAGATGCGTATATAGAGTGCTCTCTGCGCCCACGTTCTTGCCCCCTCCAGCGGCGGCCGCGCCGCAACCGCCCGCTCATAACACTTCTCGTCTAGCCGCGGCTAGCGATCGCGCGACGCAGCGAGATGGCCGCGGCCGCGCCGCCTTGCTCCCTTTTTGCACCTCGCCTGGCCTCGGCTAGTTCTCCGCGAGGCGCGCGCGCGCCCGTTCGACGTCCTCGAGGAAGGGCGGGTGACTCGCGAGCAGGGCACGGTACTGCAGCTTGGCGGCACCGGCCGCCCCCGCCGCCCAAAGCGCGTCGCCGGCCAAGATCTGCGCCTGGGGCAGCGCTGGTGCGATCTGCTCGACGCGCTCGGCCATCGCCGCCGCCGCTGCCCAAGCCCCGGCCCGCGCCAGCTCACGGGCGCGCACGAGCTCCTCGCGGGCCAGCCGCCACCGCAAGAGCTCGGCGCCACCGAGCGTGGCGTCGGCGGGCAACGCCTGCGCGAGTTGGCCCGCCTGCACGGGCAGACCGAAGATCGGCTTGAGGTCGATCGCCGCAAAGGGCCCGGACAGCAGCGGTCCTCCCGTAGTCCAGAACACCAGCTCGCGCAGATCCACCACGCCAGCGGCGCTGAAGCCGAGCGCGTCGAGGGCCTGCGGATGCCCTGGGGCCAGCGGCGCGCCACCAGGCCCCGCTCGGTCGCGCAGCAGGCGGAGCGCAAAGCCCGCATCGAAGCGCCCCGCACCGCGCCGCAGCAGCTCAGCCACGCGCCTGCCGCGGGCCTCGCTCGTCGAATAACGACGGACCCGGTCATTGCTCGCATCGGCCTCGAAGCGTTCGTCCTGCAGATGGTTGACCATGGCGATCAGCTGGCGAGCATCCGTCCGCAGCACGACCCGGTCGGGGGACCATTCGAGGATCGCAACCTCATTCGTCTTGCCGTCGGCGACCAGCAACGAGCCCGCGCCCATCCGTGGGGTGCGCTGCACCAGCTTCAGCGCCTCACCCAGGCTGCCCGCGCGTTCCAGCAGCTCGCGCACCAGCGGCAAGAGGGGAATCCCCGACTGCAGCCCGCCATCCGTCCGCGCGGGGCAGCCAGCGATCAGCAGCCGGCGGGCGTTGACGCCCATCGGGACCCCGGTGGCACCGGCCCAACCGAGCGCCACGAAGGGCAGGCCCGCCCGGGGCCGCACGACCAGCACGACCCGACGCTGAGCCGCGCGACCGACGCCCGGGTCGATCGAGTAGCCGACCACCACGCGCCCGTCCACGCTGCCGCCGCGCCAGCCCGCAGCCGCGAGGCAACGCCAGGCCTCGGCGCCCGACGGCTCGCGTCGCAGCGCCAGCTCGGGAAGCGCATGATAGGAGACGAGGCGCTGAAAGGGCGTGGCGGGGAGAGGCTCCGTTTCGACGATCTGCGCCGAGAGCGCGGCCATTTCGAGCAACTGCGCCGCGGGTACCGCATGCGCGAGCCCGCGAAGCTGCCAGCGCAAGCGCTGATCGCCCCACCAGCGGGCAAGCGCGCCACGCCCCGCCTCGTGCCGGTCACGCGCGAGCTCGCGATCGAGCGCCCCCAGCCACGGCGCCACGAGCTGCCCGTGGGCCCGCCCGAGCGCCTGCGGATCGCCGGCGAGATGAAGCTGCCAAACACCGTCTCGCTGCTCGGCCCAGCCCTGACCGACGAGCAAGCGTACACCGCTCGGCGTGAGCTCGCTGCGCAGGCGACCGACCTCCGCCTGCGCGCGCTCGTCCTCGGGCGCGGGGAACTCGGTCCAGCGGCGCAGCGCCGTCAGCACCAGGACGATTGCCACCACGACGAGCAGCGCCGCGCGCAGCAGGCGACGCCACAGCAGCTTGCGCCGTTCACGTGGGCTACGACTGTTTCCGCGAAGGGCCATGCGCGCCGCTAGCCGGCTCGGTAGGGGCGCGGCGTCACAGGAGCTCGAAGCGGAAGAGCTGATCGCCGAGCCGCAGCTGATCACCGCTGCGCAGCGCAGCCTCACCGCGCAAGCGCAGGTAGGTGCCGTTGGAGCTGCCCAGGTCATGCAGCTCCGCGCGCTGGCCGTCGAAGGCGATCGCCACATGGCGGCGCGACATGAACTCGTCGTCAGGGAAACAAATGTCCGGCCCCTCGCGCCCGATCGCCACCCGCGGTCGGTGGAGGTAGTGGCAATCGCGATAGACCCCGGCGACGGAGAGCTGACGCAAGCGCGCCCAGGGGTGATTGATCGGCGAGCCAAAGAGCAGCACGCCATCCTGCAGCGCGGGTCCGAGATTGCGCTCGCTCTCCGCGACGCGGTCGAAGCGAAAGACCTGCCGCCCGACCAAGATGCGATCCCCATCCTGTAGCGTCTCTGGCTCCCTCACGCGCAGATAGATGCCATTACCTGCCGGCTGCAGGCATTGCACCAACCAGGCGCCCCCGCGCGACAGGAAGCGCCCGTGACGCTCCGCGAGATAGGGATCGTCAGGGAAGCTCATCCGTCCTGCAGTGCGCCCAATGTCGAAGGAGACCTCGTCGATCTCGTAGGCTGCTCCATCGCTGCCGTCGCGTCGCACGGTGACCAGGCGCGCAGCCACCGCTGGGCGCAGTCCCGGCTGCGGGTAATCACCCGTTCCCGAGACGGCAGCGACGGCGCCCACGGCCTGCGTCGGCGGCAGCGCGCTCGAGACGCCCGGCGACGCCACGTCGCGCGCCAGCTCTATTGCCGAGGCGCTTGGCCGGGCAGCGCTGGCGAGCGACCGCTCGGCCTCGCCCGACTGCTTGGCCGCTTCGACTGCCGCTTCGACTGCCGCCTCACCTGCCGCTTCACCCGCCGCGGCCTTGAGCGGTGCCAGCGGGACCGCCTCGACGTCGCGCTCCGTGCGCTGCGACGCTTCGAACTCGCTGACGGCCGGCCCGCGAACGAGGGGCGGCGAGGCCGCGGGCGCGGGCGCATCGGCGTCGCCGCTGCGGCTGCTGGCGGCGGAAAAGGCCGCGACCTGGGCAGGCGCCGCGGCAGCCGGAAGGCCCGTGCCGCATTGCGTGCAGAAGCGCATCGTTGGCGCGTTGAGCGCGCCGCACTGCCCACAGCGGCGATCGATCGCCGTATCGTCCAGCGCCTCGCCGGCCAGGGCCGCGGAGGCGCCCGCCGCCTGGTCGGCGGCGGAGCCCGATTGCCCGAGCGCCCGGCCGCAGGCCCGACAGAAGCGGAAGTCGGACCGATTCTCAACCCCACAGCTCGGACAACCTCGCATCCCGTTTTCCTCTCTTGCCGTGCCAGCGCAACTGGGCTATAGGAGTGACGCCAATTAGCTGAAAGAAAGTAGCAATTTGGCATCTCCACGTCAACGCAACCAAGCAACGCATGAGGCGCGGCGCCGAACTGGCCGCGACGGGTCTGGCAGCGACTGGACTGCCGCAGTCGCACGCCCCAGGCAAGCCACGCCGCGCTGCTGCCCGCGGCGGGCGTTCCTCGCCTGCGCTTTTGCCGTTTTCGCGCTCTGCTTTGGCGCCTGCGGCCCCATCGTCGGAGCCGCGGCCTTCCGCTCGCGTCCCGATGCCGCCCAGCGGGGTCGGCCGCTCGGCCCTTTCCAGGGCCGCGTCGTCGATGCGGAGACCGGCCGCCCGATCGAGCGCGCGAGGGTGCTTTGCAGCTGGAGTTTTGTGCGCGGCCTCGGCGCGGTGGCACCCGAGGCTAACCGGGCGTTCAAGGGCGAAACCGACCTCGATGGCGTCTACCGCATCCCTGAGCTCAAGGACCTCCCAGGTGGCCTGAGCACCCGCCTGGCGCGGACCACACTGCTGATCTACCACCCCAACTATGTGGCCTACCGCTCGGACTTCGCCTTCGCGCCACGGCTGCACCGCCGCGATTTCGCTCAACGTGGCAACGTGGTGCGACTCTCGCACTTTGGCAGCGAGCTTTCACACGCCCGTCACCTGCTCTTCTTGGGGGGCGACGCAGGGATCCGCGGAGCCACCCCGCGCGAGCGGAGCCGCGCCGCGATGGAGCTCGATCAACCCGCCCTCAGCGCGACGACCCGCTCAGACGAGGTCGCCGCAACCGGGACGGAGGCCGCGCCCGAGGCGGCCGCGCCTGCCTGGGCCGAGCTGTTGCTGGCGACCGAGGACGTGCAGGCCGTGACCGGCTACCACGGCGCCTTCACGCGGCAACGCTTGGCGGAGGCCGGCGACGCCACCGACACGCTGCACCTGCAGGCCGAAGGTCAGGGTGAGCGCCACGACGTCGCGCTGCGCCTCTGGCGTCGATCGCCAGAGGATTTGGTGGCTAAGCTCGAGGGCCTGCGCGAGGAGTTGCCAGGGAGTCGCCCCCTCTCAGGGTTGGCCGACCGCGCCCTGGTGGTCGCCCAGGAGGACATTCGCGGCGTCGCCTTTCTCGACGCCGAACACGCGGCGCTCGTGCTCTTGACCTGCGGCCGCGCGCAATGCCGAAGCGAGGCGCAGGCCGTGAGCTTGGCCCGCCGCGCGGCTGCGCGCCTCTCGCGGCTGCCGCGCTGGGACGCGACGCCGCCGGCAGCCTCCGACGCGACGCCGGCGGTGGAGCCATGACCACCCGCACCACCCTCGCCCCGCGGCCCCAGGGCCGCGCGCGCGGGAACGCGCTGGCGGCACGGCATGCTTTGGCCCGCGCCCTCGCCCCCTTGCTGCTGCTCGCGCTGATGGGTCCCGCCGCGGCCTTTGACGGGCCGACGACGCACGCTGGGCTGACCGGCGAGGCGGTGCTGCGGAGCGGGGTCCATCAGCTTCTCCGGACGCTCGGCCAGCCGCAGGGGCTCTTTGCGTCACTGGGCCTCGGCCCGGTCGCGCTGGCCGCTTCGGCTGGCGAGCTGCAGCGTCTGCGCGTTGATCTATCCCGCCTCGACGCCGCCGAAGGCTACCGTCCGGGCGACGATGGCGTGCAAACCGCGCTCGGCTGGATCACCGCGGGCAGCGTGCTGGCGGGGCTTCCGGCGCAGCTCGAGCGCCATCACTTTCTCGACCCGGTGACGCAGCGTGGGCTCGACCAAGGGCAATGGGGCACGAGTGCCGCCGCGGCAACGCTGGCGACGATCGAGGGCGGCGAGCAGCTTCGCGCGCTGCTTGCCGGCGTCGGCTTCGACCTGAGCGGCATGGCGGCGCCGGCCTGGCTGCGGGCCGCAGACAACCGCTTCTCGGTCGATGCGCTCTTCTTCCACCTCGAGGGCGCGACGCGCGCACGCGCTAGGCCGGCGCGCGAACAGCATCTGGTGCTCGCGCTGCTCGCGCTGGGAGGCGTCCTGCACCTCCTGCAGGACATGGGCTCACCGGCGCACGTGCGCAACGACTTCGCCCCGGGCATGCTCGACCGGCTCGGCGGAAGCGTCTTCGACCGCGGCTCGGCCTTTGAGCGCTTCGTCGCACGCCGCTATGGGCGCGTTGGATTGCAAGCGCAGGCCGACCGCGCCGCCCGCCAGCCGACGATCACCCGCCCAAACCTCCGCGCGTTCTTCAGCGCGGCAGACTGGCAAGGCCTGGCGGACCTGACCCACGCGCGCTTCTTCTCGCCCGGCACGCTGCCTCGATCGCTGCCGATCGGTTTACACGCCAGCGCCGCGACCGTCCATCGAGCGCTTTCGCGCGACCTGCGTTACGCGGCGCCGGCGCTGGCGCCGATCGACCTTGGCTGCGCGCGTGCGCGGGTGTGCTACGCCCGGGGTCCCGAGGGCGCGCAGCTCGCCTATCGCGTCGATGCTCACGATCGACTGCAGTTCTGGCTCGACGATCGCTGTCACGCCGCGACCGCCCGCGACACGCTGCAACGCGTGCTGCGCTACACGCTCGGGCTGCTGGCCCATTTGCTGCGCGGCGCGCTCGCGCTCGAGCCGCTGACCTCGGGCGGGGTGGCCGTCCGTCACCTCGGACCCGCGCTTGGTCGCGGCCAGCTGAGCTGGTGGGTCGAGGACCTGGAGGGCAACCGACGCCTGCTGACCGAACGAACCCTGGACCGCGATCAGCGCCAGAGCGGCGCGCTGGTCGACGACCTCTCCGCGCAGCAGGTTAGCGCGCTCAGCGCCGACCCGCGCGCGCGGCGCCTGCTCGCGCAGCTCAGTGGCCGCGACCGGCAGGGCGATCCGCTGCTGGCGGTCGCCAGCATGCCGCTCCGTCCCGGACGTTAGGAGCGCCCCATCGACCCGCACCACCGAACGCGCGCCGGCTCTTGCCCCTCCAGGGTCGAGCGTGCGCCGCGGCGCTGCTCCGCGAGGCGCGGCACCCTCACCAAGCGGCCCGGCCGCCGCCCAGCCTTTGGCGCCAGCGCGCAAGCGAGCGGCTGCCTCGTGGCCGCGCTGATGCTGGGACTGCTGCTCCTGCCGAGCACTCCGGCGCGCGCGCAGCCCGCGTCGGATGCCCCGCGCGGCTTCACGGCTGAGGAGCTGCTTCGGCTTCAGTCGCAGGGAGCCGACGCCGACGCCGCGTTGGTGGCGCGCTACCGTCGGGCGATCTTCCAGCGCAACCTCCGCTTCACGGCGAGCCAAGATCGCGTGCTCCAGGACAGCACGCTGGCGGTGGCGGGGGCCACGACGGAGCTCGGCTGGCTCAGCGCCGAGCTCCTCACCCGCCTTGGGGTGGGCGCGCTGCGCTTGAGCGAACTCGGCCAGACCGAGGTTGAGCGCGAGCTTGGGCAGACCGCCCCGGCGCGCGGATCGATCGAGGCGCTCGTTGCCTACCTGCGGCAGCTCAACCCCTCGCTGCAGCTCGAGGTCACGGAGGGCGCTGGCCCACGCGAACTCGCCGAGCTCGCGCGGGGCGCCGCGCTGGTCCTCGATGTGCTGCCCAACGCTGCGCCAGATAGTCGCTGGGCCTTACACCATGCGGCGCGGCTCAGGCATGTGCCCGTGATCCAGGCGCTGACGCTGGGCGACGGCGCGCGCCTCGCGCGCTTCGAGCCGGGCGGGCCGACCCACAGCGAGGTGATGGGGCTAAGCGAGGGCGAGGATCACGCGTCGCAGGTCGCGCGCACGGCAGCCGGAGCCCAGCCGGCCGCCCGCGCGCAGCTCCTCGCCACCCCGAGAGCGCGAGCGACGATCGCCGAGGCCGCCCTCCGACCCTCGGCGTTTTCCGCGATCGGCATGGCGGCCGCGCTGCTGACCGATGCGACGATGGCGCGCGTGCTCGGGCTCCCCGGCCTGCCGCCTGCACCGCAGCTGACCTTTCTCGATCCCTCCACGGGCAGCTTCCACACGGGCGCCACGTTGGCCCCGACACTTTGGATGAAGAGCGGCACGCTCACGCAGGCTCCGGCCGAGGCCTGGTCGCGCCTCGCCGACAAGGGCATCGGCATCTTCGGCGCTGGCGCGGTCGGCGGCTGGGTCGCGTGGATCCTCGCCCGCACCACCGCCCAGCTCGCTCCCCAGGTGGCCTATCGTCTGCGACTCGTCGACGGCGATAGCTATGATTGGCCCAACATCCAACGCCAGCTCGGCGCCGAGCTCAGGACCATCGGTCAGGCCAAGGTCGAGGTGCTCGCCTCGCTGCTCGCCGCCCTCGGGGCCGGAGCGCCCACCGTGGAGGCGCGCAAGCAGATGCTCGGGGCCGACGACGCCGATGCGCTGCTGGCGGGTCTCGACGCTGTCATTCCTGCCGTCGATATCTTTGCCGAGCCGGCGCGCCAGGCACTCTGCGACGCGGCGGGCCGCGCCGGGCTGCCCTTCCTCGACCGCGGGCCCTTCGGCCGCGGGAGCGCCGGGGGCCTCTTCCTGCCGCGCGATGGCCTCTGGAGCGCGCTGACGGGCAGCGATCCTGCTCACATGAACGCAACCGAAATGCTGGCTCGCCACATGCTTGTCGTAGCGGGCGGCCTCGGCACGCATCTTCACTACATGCGCACGCCGACGATCAAGCCCCAGGTCGACCTCGCGAAGGGCCGCGCGCCCTCGCTAGCCAGCGCCTGTGTGCTCACGGCCGCGTTGACGAGTCACCAGACCCTGGCGCACCTCCTTGGCCTGCCCACGCCCTCGACCTTGACGCAGGTCGATCCCTTTCACTCGGGCAAGAGCCGCGCCTATCCGATTCGCGGCAACGCGTCGCTTTGGCGCCGTGCCCTGCTCGCCGTCGTGATCAGGGCCGCGCTAGCGGTCCATTGCCCCAACAGGGGCCCCAACAGGGGCCAAACGCCGCGCCGCCTCGTGACGCCCTCCGAGGCGAGGTCGGCGCGGGCGCCGCGAACTGGCGGCGGCGCGGCCGCTAGCGCTCCTTGAGCAACGCCTGCGCCTGATCGCAGAGGCTCTTCGCGGCGCCGCAGAGCTCCTTCGCGCGGAGCAGCTTGGCGCGCGCCTCGGACGGCTTCCCGGTCGCCTTCAACGCCTGGCCTTCGCGCAGCGCCTGCTCGGCGAGCTGCTCGATCTGCAACAGCCCACTGAGCAGCTCGGCGTTCGTCGGATCGACGCGCTTGCCGCGCTGCCAGAGCTCGAGCGCGGCCGCGTAGCGCCCGACCGCCCACTCCTCCTCGCCGAGGGCGCGATACAAGCCGCCGAGGGCCTGGGTGACCTCGCGACGGTAGAGGCTCGAGACCGCTTCGGGCAGCAGCTCACGATCGGTCGCGAGCAGCTCGCTCCACGCGGCGTCTGCAGCCTCCGCGTCGCGCTGGCGCAGGGCGGCGAAGCCCGCGCTGTGGCGCGCGCGGATCAATAGCAGGCGGCGTTGGGCGTCGGTGAAGGGGCTGGTCGTGGCGCCCGCCCTCTCGGCGGCGCGCCGCGCGCGCGCCAGCTCGCCGAACGCTTGGTCGACCCCGCCCTTGACGTAGGCCAGCAGCGCCGCACGCAGCCCTGCGTCAGCGTAGCGGCCGGCCAGCGCGGCGGCGACCTCGGCCTCGTTGAACTCCTGGGTCTGGGCCTTGACATAGCGGGGCGCGGGGCAGCGCACGAAGTCCTTCGCCGCGCCATGGCGCCGCTCGAGCTCGTTCATTCGCCGGCGCAGCCCCGATTCGCCGACGATCAGCGCATCGACCGGCACCGCCAGCCAGGCGCGGCAGAGCAGCTCGTAGCACTCACGGTCGGCGCCCTGACGGCACCGCGCCAGGCCCTCGTCGCGATAGTCAGCGGCCAGGCGCTCATCGATCGCCCGCGTCTGGGCACGTGCCTCGCGCGCGTAGGGCGACTGCGCAGGCACACGACGCAGCGCCGTCTTCGCTGCGAGCAAGGCCTCACGCCCGCCGCGTGCGATCAGCCGCAGCGCTGCCTCGTAGCTCCGGCCGTGCTCGCGCTCCTCGGCGGCGTGCTCGCGCAGTCGCTTCGCCTCGGCGTTGAGCGGATCGCGCTCGAGCACGCGGTCGAGCCGCGCCAGCGCGCCATCCCAATCCTGGGCCGCCAAGCGCAAACGCGCCTCCTCGAAGACCTGTCGCGTTGTTTGCGCCTGCGCGCGCAGACGATCCTCGGGGGTCTCGACCACGGGCGACGCATGCCGCGCGCGAACCGCGTAGCCCGCTACCAGCGCGGCGACGACGACGGCGAGCGCGGCGGCGCCGCTCGCGCCCAGGCGCCACGAGCTCCGGCGCCGCGTCGTCCCTCGCTCGGCATCGCGACCGGCGGCGACGAGCCGAAAGGAGAGCTCACCGAAACGCAGCACGCTGCCGACCAGCGCCGTCGCCCGCTTGACTCGCTGACCGCCGACGAAGGTACCGTTGGCGCTGCGCAGGTCCAGGATCTCGAGCTGCTCGCCAGCGACGCCCGGTCGGAGCTGAGCGTGGCGGCGACTGATCGACGGGTGCTCGAGCGCCAGGTCGCTCCCGGCGTAGCGCCCGACGGTCAGCACGCGCTTGTCGAGCGCAAGGCGCATGCCGTCGTAGGGGCCACCGCGACCGACCAGCGCCAGCGGCGCGGGCGACGCAGCCGCCGCCACCGGCGCGCGTGCGCGCGCAGCCGCCGCGGAGCCCTCGAGCACGGTCTCGAGTTCCCAGCCGCCAGCAGGGCTATCCTCGGGGCCCGCATCCTCCTCGTCCGCGGGCGCCGGATTCGGTAGCGCGCGAGGCGCAGCCGGCGCGGCGCGCGCGGCGCGTCCCCCGCGCGGGCCCGATCCGCGCGACGCGGCCGGGCCCGGCTCGCGCTCCTCAGGTACCAAGCGGAGCTGATAGGAAGAGATGCCGACGACGCTCGCGCCACTGAGCGCAGTCGGCTCCGTGATCCGCCGGCCATCGACCCGCACGCCGTTGGCGGCGCCCTCGTCGCGTACGACGACCGTCGCGCCGCTGAGGTAGACGGAGGCGTGGACACGCGAGACGCCCTGGCCGGGCAACACCAGCGCGCACTCCGCGGCGCGCCCGATCAGGCGCTCGCCGTGGACGACCTCGAGCGTGCCCACCCGCTGACCGCTGCTGTCCGTCGCCGCGATGCTCGGCACGATCAAACCAAGGTGGCGCTGCGCCGACGCGTGGCGCTAGGCCTGAAAGACACCCATGTCGAGCTGTACGCCACGGCGCTGCAGCTCCTCGTAGAAGCGCGGAACGAAGCCAGAGGGCACGAAGCGACCAAGTACCCGGCCGCGCGCATCGAAGCCCTCCTGCTTGAAGACGAAGATGTCCTGCAGCGTGATCACGTCACCTTCCATGCCGCAAACCTCGGTGATGTGCGTGATCTTGCGCGTACCGTCAGGGAAGCGCGACTGATGAACGATCAAATCGATCGCCGCCGCGATCTGCTCGCGGATGGCGCGAATCGGCAGATCCAT
This sequence comes from Pseudomonadota bacterium, assembly GCA_016711215.1. Lineage (NCBI taxonomy): Bacteria > Pseudomonadati > Pseudomonadota > Pseudomonadota bacterium. Next base: position 81,617 of record JADJTL010000003.1, read on the forward strand.
GCCGGCCATCAGCACCATCGTCTCCAGGCGCGAGAGGGTGTCGCGCGGTCCATTGGAGTGCGCCGTCGTCAGTGAGCCGTCGTGACCGGTGTTCATCGCCTGCAGCATGTCGAGCGCCTCGCCGCCGCGACACTCGCCGACGATGATGCGATCGGGTCGCATGCGCAGCGAATTGCGCACGAGATCGCGAATCGTGATCGCCCCGCGACCCTCGATGTTCTGCGGCCGGCTCTCGAGCTGAATCCAATGCTCGTGCTTGAGCTGAAGCTCCGCCGCATCCTCGATCGTCAGGATGCGCTCGCTCTCGGGGATCGCGTTGCTGACCACGTTCAGCGTAGTCGTCTTGCCCGAGCCCGTTCCGCCGCTGATCACGATGTTCTTGCGCGCGCCGACGCAGGTGCCGAGGAAGTCGATCATCTGCGGCGTCAGCGTCTCCGTCCGCACCAGGTCTTCGGCCCCGAGCACATCGCGCCGGAACTTGCGAATCGTCAGCGTCGGCCCCTTGAGCGAGAGCGGCGGGATGATCGCGTTGACGCGGCTACCGTCCTTGAGGCGAGCATCGACCAGCGGCGACGACTCGTCGATCCGGCGCCCCAAGGGGGCGATGATGCGCTCGATCACGGCGAGCACCGCCTTGTCGTTCGAGAACCCGCACTCCGTCAGCGTCAGCCGCCCGCTACGCTCGACGAAGACCTGATCGGCGCGATTGACCATGATCTCGTCGACAGTCGCGTCGGCCAGCAGATCCTCGAGTGGGCCCAGGCCCAAGGCCTCGTTCAGCACATCCTTGATCAACGCATCCTGGTCGACGAAGCTCGGGATCTGCCCCTGGTTGTCCAGCGCCTCGACGACATCGGCGATCGCGCGCTCGGTCTTGGCCCACAACTCCTCGCTGGCCAGCTCCTCGAGCTCCATCCGCCGCAGGTCGAGATGACTGATCAGGCGCTCGTGAATCTCCTGCTGCAGCTCGAAGATCTTCGCCCGCCGTGGATCGCCGGCCGCCGGCACGGGACGCGCTGCACGCTCGGGAGCGGCCACCTCTCGCGGGCGGACCTCGGCCATCCGCGGCACGGGCTGCGACCCGCGCTCGGCCGCATGCGGGGCAGCCCAGGGCGGCGGCGTGGCGACTGGTTCCAGCATCGACGACGCGGGCGCCGGTGCGCCATGCGCATCCTGCAGCGCTGGGGCGCTGCCCTGCGCGCCGTAGAAGGGTGGCGGTAGCTGGTGCGCCGGCGAAGACGCGGGGGGCGCGGCGTGCGACGCCTCCTGCGCTAAGTCGAGCGAGGGCTCGCCCGGAAACTCCTGCGAGGCGTCCGCGGCCGCCGACGCGAACGAACGCACCGCCTCGTGCTCAGCGGCCGTCGGCGCTCCGATCTCTGCCGCCGTCGCGCGCGGCTGGCGCTTGGGCGGCGGCGGCGGCGGTGAACGACGCCCGCCATCGGCGGCGATCGCGGGATCCGACGCGCTCAGCGCCGAATCGCTGCCGTCCTCCAGGTACATGATGAAGTCGCCGATGTAGACCTTGTCGTGGCTCTTGATCACCTGCGGGCTGCTGATCTTGCGGCCATTGACATAGGTGCCGTTGGTGCTCCGCAGGTCAACGATGATGAACTTCCCGTCCTTGTAGACGATCCGCGAGTGACGCTTGGAGACGTTCCCCTTGGGCAAGATGATGTCATTGCCCTGGACCCGCCCGATGTTGATCTCGTCCTTGTCGAACGCCAGGCGACGCTGCTCGCCGCCCTTTTCGGTGATCACGACAGTAAACATAGATGCTCCGCGCGGTGGCGGTCAGCTCAATCGAGGAGCTGCCACCCCACCTCGTCCTCATACTCGCCGTAGAGCTGCTGAATATCGCGGATCGTGTTGACGACCCACGGCTGATCGGGAGAAACGACCTTTGGCGTGACGAAGACGACCAAGGTCGTCTTCTCTTCGGCGAAGCCGCGTGACTTGAAGAGCTCGCCGAGGATCGGGATGTGTCCGAGCAGCGGCACCTTGCTGATGGCCTTTTGCTGCTCACTGCTGAACAAGCCGCTCAGGACTATCGACGAACCCGTGCGCACGGTGACGGCGGTCTTGAAGCGCCGCGTGCGGAATCCCGGCACATTCGCCACGCGCAACGCCTGGTCGGGCGCGCTCACCTCGGCGTGGAGTGCAAGCTGAATGTTTCCCAGGCTGTCCGAGGTCGGGGTGACATTGAGGCGGATCCCGAAGTCCTTGAAGGAAACACTGAAGGCACCGACCGTCTGCATCACGATCGGGATCTCTCCGCCGACGAGGAACTCGGCCGACTCGCCGGAGCCACAGACCAGCTTGGGTTGCGCCAAGAGGCGCGCTCGCCCGGAGTTGACCAGCATATTGAGCGCGACCGAGAGGGGCGGCAGCGGCGCGGAGAAGTTCAGCGACACATCGGCGGCGCCGCCGGGCTTGATCGGCACGGTGCCCTGAATCGTACCGATCGCGCCACCCGCGCTATCCGAGCCGATCGCGAGCCGGGAGGGCCACTCGACACCGAGCTCCTCGACCGACCGCCGCCGCATCTCGACGAATTGCACGTCGACGAGGATCTGCTTGTCGCCGCCGACGCGAACCAGGTTCTCGGCGTTGAGGCCATAGGCGCGCAGGATCGACTTCAGCTTCTCCATTTCGGCTGCCGATCCCACGGCACCCTCCAGAAAGAGCGTCCCCCCCACGAGGCGGGCCCGCACGTCCGTCAACCCGCTGCGTCGCAGGATCTGGTTCACCTGCTCGATCGCGGAGGGTCGAAACTGAACAAGATTAAGCACCTTGTCGCCGAAGAGCTGCACCGCGCGTTGTGCTCGCCCGTAGTCGTCAGGGGTCAGCGCCGCGCCGCTCAGCACCACCGTCTCGCCGACCAGCCGCGGGTAGATGCCCTCGATACCCGTGCCGAGAAACTCCCGAATCTGCTTGAACAGGCGCCCGACCTCGACGCGGGTGACCGTCACGCTGAACTTCGAGGTCTCGCGCGCCGTGGTCACCAGCAGCTCGGTGGTGCCGCCGTCGATGCCGACGACCGTGACGCTCTCCCGCGAGTAGGTCGCGACGTCGGCGATCTCCGGATTGAGGACGTGCACCTTCGTGATCGTCCCGGAGACCTTGATGGTCGTCGACTGACCGACGTTGAGGCGTACGACGCGCGCGGCCGGTGCGCCGAACGCCAGACCACCGCCACTCGGCGCGAGGGCGAGCAGAAGCAGCAGGCAGCGCAGGAGATTGCGTTTCGCCATCAAAAACCAGAAGAAAAGGTACCGAGGTGCAGCGCGCAGGTCAAGCCGCCGCATGCATCCAGCTTCGCCCTCCGCGCGAGGCGGGGAGCGCAGCGCGCCACCCCGCCGGCGTGGCGGAGAATCCGTGGAGCCCGGCCCCGCGGCGCGCCATGCTCCTTGCGACCCGTCAAATCAGGCGCATCGCCGGCCAGTAGCGCGTCGCCACCGCATACGCCGTGCCCACGAAGACCGCGACCGCGTAGGGGATGCGGTGCAGCACGGTCGCTTCGGCGGCTGCCACCGGGTGCCTGGCCAGCAAACGACCCGTCAGCGTCCTGAGGTTGCCGAGCACCGCGCGCAGACGCCCGAGCGTCAGGGCCCAGACCAACCCCACCAGGCCGCCCGCCAGCGCCACATAGACCAGCGTCTGAAGCGCCAGTGGCCAGCGCAACCAGGCACCCACGGCGGCAAGGAGCTTGACGTCGCCCATTCCGAGGAGGCCGAGTGCACCCAGCGCGCCGAAGACAAAACCCAGCAGCAGCGCGCCCGCAAGCGCAGCCGCCAGCCCCTGGAGGGCACCCGCTGGACCGCCGAGCTGGAGCGCCCCGGCGCTCGCATTGAAGGCCAGCCCCAGCGCCAACCCGCCCAGGGTCAAGCCGTTGGGAATACGATAGCTTTTCAGGTCCGTGGCGACCGCGATGAGGCAGAGCACCAAGCAGGCGATGTCGGCGACGAGCAGCACGGCCGCGCGCTACTTCCCTTTGCCCGCGATGTTCTTAGTGAAATCCTTGAGTGTGCCAGTCTGGGTGTGTTTGGCCGAGGACTTCTGGGTCTGAACGGTGACGCTCTGCTCACCCGAGAGCACGTCGGAGGCTGCAGCGAAGAGTGCCTTGATGTTGTCACCGAAGAGCGTGATGGTCCCGATCGCGAAGATCGCAATGAGTGCGACAATGATGATGTATTCAGTCATGCCCTGCCCATTGTCGCAGCGGCGGATTCGATCCAGAAACCTGCGCATGCTCCAGCCTCCTCCCGTAACGCCTGGGTCCAGTATGGCCGATCGCTGAGGCTCCCGAACATCGGTCAACGAGCCGATGGGGCGCCGCCTCAGCCGAAGCCGCCGCGACGCCAGCCCTCGAGCCGTTCACAATCGCGTTCCCTGGCTGTGGGGCTGCGGCTAAGATGCCGCGATGTCGCTCGCGCCGCTCACTCGCCGCCGCTGGATCTTGATGAGCACCATCGTCGGCCTCAGCGCAGCACCGAGCCCGAGCGCCGCGAAGGCGGCGCCGCCCCCACCGACTCCCGTGACGATCCTCCGGGTCGATGACAGCACGCGCTGCGACCTTGGCCGAGCGGCGGGTGACGCGCTCGCTCGCGAGCTCGGCAAGCATGGCGCGGTGCAACTGTTGTCGGCCGCGCCGGTGCCACCCGCGGTCGACGACGCCACCAGCGCACGCCCGGCCCCGCCGCGACGGGCGCGCCGGCGATCCGCGCCGGTGAGGCCCCGAACACCCACCCAAGGACTGATGCTCCAGGTCACCGCCTGTCAGGAACGCCTCGGCGCCGGGCCAAATGGAAGGCCGCGCCACGTCGCCTTTGCCAAGATCGCCGTCTCGATCACCGTAACGCAGCTCCCGCGGCAGCAGCTCAGCATGACCACGGGGGCCGAGGCCGAGGTCGGCGTCGCGACGGCCACGACCGGGCGGCTGCCCGAACCGGAGCGGGTCGCACTGCGGCGGGACGCCCTCGATCAGGCGATTCAGCGCGCCGTCGCCGACTTCGCCGACAGCCTGAGACCCGCGGCGCCGCAGCGCGTCAGGCGCGCGCCCCGCGCCCGAGCCCCTCGCACGGGCGCGCGACCTGGGCCGCGGCAGCGGCGCCCCTGAGCCGAGGCGATGTCGCGCACCGCGCCACTGCTGGTGCTCGGCGTGCTGACGCTCGGCGCGCTCGGCCCCGGTGGCGCCAGAGCCGAGCCGCCGCGCCCGTCCTTCCTCCGCGGCGTCGCGCTCGGCCACACGGGCAACGCGAGCCGCGCGGTCCTGCGGCGGCGACTGGGCGAAATCAAAGCGCTCGGCGCGAGCCACGTCTCGCTGACCGTCGTCTGGTCGATGCGCGACGTGCGGCAGAACAGGCTCGCGCCGCGGCCAGGCCGGACCCCCAGCGACGCCGAGCTGCGCTGGTTGATGGCCCAGGCGCGAGCGCTCGGCCTCGAGCTGATGGTCTTCCCGATCGTCGAGGTCGAGCGGCGCAAACCGCTGGAGTGGCGCGGGACGCTGCGACCCGACGATTGGCGGCGCTGGTGGCTCTCGTATCGGCGCTTCATCCTGCACTATGCGCGGCTCTCGGCGCGCGGCCAAGCCGACGTCTACTGCGTCGGCTCGGAGCTCGTCAGCACGGAGGGCCAACGGGGACGCTGGGCCGAGCTGATCGCGGAGGTGCGCCAGGTCTTCCGCGGTGCCCTGCTCTACTCGGCGAACTGGGATCACTACGCGCCTGTCGGCCATTGGGACCTGGTCGATATGGTCGGCCTCACCGCCTATCATCAGCTCACCCCGCGTCGCGACGCCAGCGAGCAAGAGCTGCTGGCGAGCTGGGGGCGCCTGCGCGATGACCTCGTGGCCTGGGCGCGGCGCGAGCGACGGCGCATCGTATTTACCGAAGTCGGCTATCCCAGCATCGACGGCGGCGCGCGCTTCCCCTGGGACTATACCCAACCCGCAGTGGTGGACATCGAGGAGCAACGACGAGCGTTCAGCGCCTTCGTCGGCGCCTGGTCCAACGTGCCCGAGCTCGCCGGCGTGTTCGTCTGGGACTGGTACGGCGACGGAGGTCCAAACGACAGAGGCTACACACCCCGCGGCAAGCCAGCGCAGGGCGTGATCGAGGCGTGGTTTCAACGCGCCGCCCGCGCTGCGCCGCAGCAGCGGGCTCAGACCGCCGCAGCTGAGTCGCGTGCCCGGCCGCAGCGCCGTGGGACGTCGGGATCCGCGCCCTGACGGCGCCGCACACCGCAAACGCCCCGAAGGCGCGCTAGCGCAGCGTCTTGACCAGTCGCGTGACCTCGCCGGCGCGGATCACGACGGTGAACGTCTGCTCGAGGCTCAGCTGGTCGCTGCGCAATTTGATCTTATGCGTCCCAACTGCGAGCTCGAGCGCGCGCTGGGGTGTGGTCAATCCCGTGTCGCGCCCGTCGACCACGATCTTCGTCCACGGAACCGAGTTGACCAGCAGGTGCCCAGTCGCCTGCGCGTTCCCGGTCGCTCGCGCCTTCTGCGCAGGCACCGACGCGCTGCTCCTGACAACCGCAACCCTGGGCACCACGCGACCCTGCTTCGCGTCCGCCCGCGCTGCTGCCTTACTACCCGCTCCAGCCTTGGGCTTCGCCTCCACCTTGGGGTTGGCTACCGGCTTCGGCGTCGGCTTGGCGCTCGCCGCGGGTTTGGGCGCCGGCTTCGGCGTCGGCTTGGCGCTCGCCGCGGGTTTGGGCGCCGGCTTCGGCGTCGGCTTGGCGCTCGCCGCGGGTTTGGGCGCCGGCTTCGGCGTCGGCTTGGCGCTCGCCGCGGGTTTGGGCGCCGGCTTCGGCGTCGGCTTGGCGCTCGCCGCGGGTTTGGGCGTCGGCTTCGGCGTCGGCTTCACCCGCGGCTCAGCTCCAGGCTTCGCCCCCCCGGGGCCGCCCCTCGAAGCGCGGCCGCGCGCCGGCTGAGGCGTGCCAGTCAGTAGCTTCAGCCGCGCCTCGACCGTCACCTCACGCGCGCCAGAGAAGACGACCGGCGCCGACCAGAGAGCGTAACCAGCGCGCCGCACAGACACGGAGTAGGCGCGCCCGAGCTGGAGCACCGTCTCCGCCGGCGTACGGCCCAGGGACTTCGACCCGTCGCCCTCGAGGAGGTAGGCAGCGCCTGGCGGATCGCTGACGACCCGCAACCGCACGCGCTTGTTGGCCAGGACCAGGGAAACCTGCTCCACCGCGCCGGCAACGACACGCACCTCGCGCGTCACCGCACTGAACTCCGGTGGCTTGCTGACCACGATCCGATGAACGCCCGGCTCGAGGCGACGGACCCGCATCGGGGTTCGGCCCTCGAGCCGCACGCCGTCGAGCTGCACCTCGGCGCCCACGGGCTCGGTACGTAGCTCCACACCGCCCGACGCCGCCACGCTCAGCTGGACGCTGACCTGCGTGACCTCGCCAGGTCGCACCTCGACCTCGCCGCTCCAGTTGACGTATTCGGCCCGCCGCACCGAAAGGCCGTGGGTCCCGCGGCTCAGGCCGTCGATCCTCAAGGGCTGTCGGCGCCCACGATGCGGCTGACCGTCGACGAAGACCTCGACGTCTGCGGGCGTCGTGGTCAGCTGCAGGCTACCCGCTCGCCGATCGCGAACGAGCAGCACATAGAGCAGGGCCGCGATCACGGCGACCCCCACCGCACCGCTCGCCACGAGCAAGGGCAGCGCACGACGCCAGGCCGGCACCCAGGCGATCTGTGCGGTCGGGGGCTCCGCCGCGGGCGCGACCCCAGCCGCGTCCGCAGCCTTCTCCTCGGCCGCGATCACCGCCGCCGGCTCTACCAACGGTGGCGGCGGCGAGGGCGCGGCCGGGAGCGCGTCGACGGAGGTCGCGGCGTGGGTGATCGCGCCTACCTCGACAGGCGCTGCTTCAGCGGGCGAGCCTGCGGCGCGATCGAGGTCACCCGGACCATCACGGCCCGTCGCCCGCAGCGGAGCCGTCGGCGGGCCCGGTCGCGCTGGGCCCGTCGCGCGGACGTGAGGCCGCGGCGCTGGCAGCGCGGCCCGCGCCGGTGCCAACTCCAGCTCCTCATAGCCCTTCAGCTTGCGCTGCTCGTCCTCCATCTCGCGCGCGAAGACGCGCTTCATCCAGGCCGCGAGATCCTTGCGCGAGTAGAACGCCCCAGAAGCATAAAGGTACGCCTGCAGGTCATCATGGAGCTCAACCGCGTGCTGATAGCGGTCGTCCGGATCGCGCGCCAGCGCCTGGAGCACGATCTGCTCCAGCTCGTCGCTGATCTTGCGGTTGACCGTGCTGGGACGCGGCACCTCCGCGCGACGCACCTGTTCGAGCAGGGCGAAGTCGTCGACGCCTTCGAAGAGCGTCTGCCCCGTCAGCAGCTCATAGAGGATGATGCCAACCGAGAAGACGTCCGAACGCGCATCCACCGGCAGGCCCCGCACCTGCTCCGGCGACATGTAGCCGACCTTGCCCTTGAGCGCACCCGCCTGCGTTTTCGAGACATTGCTCGCCGCCTTGACGATCCCGAAATCGATCAGCTTGACCTCGCCCTCATAGGACAAGATCAAGTTTGGCGGGCTGACATCGCGATGCACGAGGTTGAGCGGTCGCCCCGTGGCGTCACGCTTGCTGTGCGCGTAGTCGAGCCCCTCACAGACCTTCATCACGACGAAGCAGGCCTGACGGATCGGCATCGGATCGGCCTGCGCTCGACAACGCTCGAAGATCGCGCGCAGGTCCTTGCCCTGCACGTACTCCATCGCGATGAAGTAGGCGCCGTCGACCTGACCGAGGTCGAAGATCTGGGCGATGTTCGCGTGGTTGAGCTGGACCGCGATCTTCGCCTCATCGATGAACATGTCGATGAAGTGGCGATCGCGACCGAGGTCCTCGAGGATCTTCTTGACCGCGACGAGACGCTCAAAGCCGGCATCGTCGGTCGTTCTCGCGCGAAAGACCTCGGCCATTCCGCCGACGTTGATCCGCTCGAGCAGTACATATTTTCCGAAGGAGGCCGGCAGATTCACGCCACAACCCTCGCGCCCCGGATCCCGCCGCAGGCCGGCAGTTCGGCGCCGCTCATCGCAACAGCAGGGGCTCGGCGCCCGCGCGCCACCGACTGCCGACAGAGGTCCCAATGGTCCCGGCCACTAATATAGCAGTCGCCGGGGGCGGTCAAACACCCCGCGAGCCTCGCCGGCTGCTCACCAGGCTTGTTCCAGAAACGCAGTCGATGCAGACTTCCCTCGCCTTCGCGCAGCGCCAGGGACGGCGAGGTCTGAGTGATCTCGCAGCCGCCCCAGAGTTCGCCGGGCGACGACGCAGACCACGAAAGGGAGCCTTGCCGTGCCTCGATCGCCCGTCTTCTACCTGCTCGCGCTGTGCACGGCCCTCGGCTTCGCCGTGGCGCCCTATCTGATCTTCGTCGTGGCGCCGCAGGAGCCAACGATGGGGTTGATTCAGAAAGTGTTCTACTTCCACGTGCCCTGCGCCTGGGCCATGTTCCTCGGCGCGGTCCTCGCCGGGGGCGCGGGCGCGCGCTACCTCTTTACCGGCGGACGCCAGGGCGAGGCGCTCGGAACCGCGGCCGCCGAGCTGGCCGTCCTCTTCGGCCTGCTGGTGCTGATCACCGGGCCGCTGTGGGCGAAGGTCGCGTGGGGTCACTACTGGGTCTGGGACGTCCGCCTGACAACGATGCTCCTGCTCTTCCTGATCTTCGTCGCGGTGCTCTTGGCGCGGCGCTACTCAGGACCCCGGAGCAAGCAGATTGCCGCCGCGCTTGCGCTCTTCGGCGCCGCCGACGTGCCCCTGATCTACATCTCGGTGCGCATCTGGAACACGATCCATCCCAAGACCTCCGTCGTACCCACGCTCAGCGGGTCGATGCGCTTGGCCTTCTTCGTCAGCCTCGGCGCCTTCACCCTGCTCTTCTTCATGCTGCTGTGGCTACGACTGCTCGTCGAGCGCAGCAACGGCGCGCTCGATGAGCTGCTCGTCGCCGCCGAGGAGCGGGCCGCTGATCGCGGCTGAACGCGCGAGGTCCGCGGGGGATTGCTTTGCCAGCCCGGCGCGCCGCAACCTCGGCGCGCGCGAAGGAGTTACCGATGAATGCGCATTTTGCCCGCTGCTCTGCCTGGGTCGCCGCGTTGCTGACCCTCATCGACGCGGCCGCTGCCTTCGCCGAGGACTACGCCGACTATGACCCCGCCACTGCGGTCCCCGAGGTCTCCGCGCCGCTCTTCGTCGTGCTGGCGTACTCAGCGATCTGGCTCTGTGTGGTCGGCTTCTGCGTGATGATCTGGCGTCGCCAACGCCGCATCGAGCTCCAGCTCGCCGAGCTGCAACAGTCTCTGGCCGGCGAGACCGCGACCCCTCCTGAGCGGAGCGCCTAGCGGCCCACCAGGCTCTTGATCCCGGCGCGAGGCAAGGCTTCGCGACCCGAGCCCCGGGTCGAGAAGAAGGCTCCTCAGCTCCGCTCGATGCGCGTCCCCCCGCCGCGGCCTCGGGCGGCAGCCCCACGCATCGCTCGGTCCGTCGCCCATCGCTGCGCTGCTAGCGAGCAACCGCAGCCCAGCCTTGGGCGCGCGCTTCCCCGACCCGCTGCAGCAACCCGATCAGCGATCCCTGCTGACGATTGGCCTCCGCCAGCGCATCCGAGGCTGTCTCGGCCCGTTGACTGGCGCGCTCGATCTCCACCTGCCCTGCGGCCTTCTCGCGTTCAACCCCCGCAGAGGCGATCCGCAGCGGATCCACCCGCGCCAGCGCGTCTAGCATCTTCCCTGCCCCGTTGCTCCAGGCACTGGCGGTCCTCAGGTCTTTGATCGCCTCGACCTGCGGATCCAGCGGTCCTCCCACTGGGGCGCCAGCGCCGAGGGGCTCCGCGAGCTTCGAGTCGAGCCGCACCTGCGCGAGCGACCCCAGTTCGCCCTCGGCGCGCGCCGCCGCGAGGTCATTGAGCCCGCTCTTGACGGAAGCGGCGCTGGCGGCGACACCCACGGCCGCCTGGAAGACACCGGACCAAAGAGCGTTCCCGGCCAGCTCGCGCAGCTTCGCGACCTGACCCTCCTGCAGCGCGATGCGCTCGTGGTGCGCCTCCGCGCGTTGGGCCCGCGCGTCGCGCCGCGCCTGCTGCGCATCCTTCAGGGCGACCACCGCGGCGACCACCTCGGGGTCGCTACCCGCGATCCCCGCGCCCAGACCGAGCGGCCCGGCCGCCGCGCGGCCCGCCGCACCAATGCTGCTCGATTCCATGACTTCACCTCGCTCCAGCAACCGCGGCTGCGGTCGCTGCTTCGTTAATTTCCAGTGACCGCACAATCAGCTCCACCGCGCGCGTCTGCGCGTCCATCACGGTGCGCAAAATATCGCGCTCGTCGTCGCTGCTCTGAAACAGGCGCTCAGCCCACGCCCGCAGCTCCGCGAGCCCCGCCTCGGCGTTGCCGGCGTCGCGCTCGGCCAGCCCCTGGGGTGCCTGGAACGCTGCCGCGGTGCCCCCTGCCACGCCTGGGACGATCTGATTCGCCAGCTTGATCCCGCTCGCCGCGCTCTCACCAACAACCTTGGTCAGCGCGGAGGCACCCTGACCCGCGCCGCCGAGAAAGCCTGCGCCAGCCGATAGTGCGGCCCCCGCCAGGCCGAGCCCAAGAGCCGTCCATTTGGCCTCGCTGCTGTCGGAAACTGAGCTGGTCACGAGGGAGGCCAGCATCAACGCCGCGCCGGCGATCAACAGCGGATTGCCGGAGAGCGCGCCGGCCGCAATCGTGACCGCCGCAGCCACCGCTTTCAGCACGCTGATCACCTTGCCCCAGAAGTGCGATTTCCTCGCGGCTCGGGCGCGCTTCGCGATCTCGTCGATCTGTCTCCGCGTTTGGGCCTGCTGCTGTTTCAGGTTGCTCTTGATCTGGCCGCGCGCGTCCTCCGAGCGTTGGGTCGTCTGCTCGTTCTGCAGGCGCATTAGCTCCCCCAAGGCATCGCCGAGCGACGCGGTGCCCGACTGCAGGGTCCTCGTCGCCAACTCGAGCTTGGCGCTGGCGCTCGCAAGCGCGGGCGACGCCACCCGCGTCGCCGCGCGCTGAAGCTGACTCAGCGCCTCGACGGTGCTGGCGATCAACTCGCTCAGCTCTTGGGGCACGGCGCCTGCTGCGCCCTGCGCGGCGATCACGCCCGCGCCCTTCGCGGTGGCGCTCGCCTCTCCCGGCGCTGCGACGCTTGCGCCGCCCTTGCTCGTGATCCCGCCCTTGCTCGCGGTCCCGCCCTTGCTCGTGGTCCCGCCCTTGCTCGCGGTCCCGCCCTTGCTCGCGGTCCCGCCCTTCGCCTTGGCGGCGGCCGGGCTCGGCGGCGCCTTCGCCGCCGCGTTGGTGCGACCGGCTGGCGCCCCGGGCTCGCGCGCGGCGACCGCTGCTCGCACTGCTGGGGTTGCGGCGACGCTAGGCATGCTCGCCTCCCACGCCCTGAGCTGAGGCGCTGCGCTGCGCGCCCGGATTCACCCCTGGGTTGCTAACAACCTCTTGCTGGAGAGCGCAACGCTCGGCGAGGCGGAGCAGGTCCCTCCCCAACTCGGCCTGACCCAGCTGCGCCAGACTGCGCGCCTCGCTGCAGGTCGCGGCGCTGTCGCGGCCGCTGAGGAGCGCGAGCACCTCGAAACAAGCGACCGCCAGCGCGTGCTGGCCAAGGCGCTGCTGGAGTCCGGCCAACGCCCGCCAATGAGCCGCCTGCAGCGGGTCGTAGGCGATCAGGAGTCCATAGAGCCCTGCGGCCTCAGCCAGCTCGCCGCTGCGGCGCAGTTCCTCGGCCACATCGCTCACGGCAAGCAGCTCGTCGTCGGTCAGTCCGGCAATCTGGCGTAGGGTCAAGGTCCCTGCCCGCAGTCCCTCGGCGGCGAAGGCACCCAGCTCGCCCCAGGCGTCCCTCGTCGTCGCCTTCCCATCTTGCGCTCCTCGCATCGCAATCCTCCCCCCTTGCTTCGCGCGCCGGCACCGAGGCCTAGCGCAGGTTGTTGATGATGCCGGCCTGCGTCTCGCTGTGCTTCTTGCTGACATTGCTCAGCCATTGGATCATGTTCGAGCGCTTGTTCATCAGGTTGTTGAGGTCGATCATGCGCACCTCGCGCTCCGTATCGAGCCCCTGTTGAAGTCCCTCCAGGCGGCGAATCTCCGCGTCCAAGACGCTCCCGCTCACCTCGAAGCCCTCCTTGCCGTCGGGGCCCTTCGGCAGCGGCACGACGCCGTCCAACAGGGCTCCGTCGTCCGCCACCTCGATCCGGCTCGTCACCGTGTTGACCGAGATGTCGAGCGGCGTCAGGTCGTCGCGCGTGAGCGAGGGCACCGGCTTGGTGACCTCGTCCTTGCCCTTGTTTTCGGTGCGCAGTTGAGCCAGCGCCTGGCGCAGCACCGCCACCCGCTTGCTGATCACGTCGCGTGCCGCGGAGGTCAGCTGCACGTCGCGCAGGGCTTGCGCGATGCGGCCATCTTGGACCCTGATCTCCTCGGCCATCACCACTGCCGCCAGGTCGCCGTCGCTCGTCAGCGCCATCCGCTCGCCGAGCCCCTGTATGTACCGGTCGATCGAAACCCGCCCGTTGCCCTCGACTGCCTGCATGATGTTCCCTCGCTTGTCTCGAGTTGGCGGCGGGCCAGGGTCGCTCCCTAGCCCTAGCCGCGAAGCAGCGCCGGTCCCATCCGACCGGCGAGCGTGGTGAATTCCATCCGCGTGAGCTCGTCCCAGCTGGCCCGACCACCGCCATCGATCGCGGCGAGCTGTCGCCCCAGCTCGTGTACGCGCTCAGGGCAGTGCAGACTGGCAGCCCGTACGCGCTGCCAGTCTGACTCCCGCTCCAGGCCCAGGCGCCGATAAGCCTGCTGCAGCTCGCGCTCGAGCTGTTGATGGTGCGCCTGTAGCCGTCGCCATGCGGCGTCGAGCTTGGCGGCGCGCGCGGCGCCGGAAGCCTCGGCGCCTGCTGCGCTTCTCACCGCCGTCTGGGCCCCCACGAAGGGAGCCGGCTGCCCCAGACCCGCGCTGCTTGCCTTCGCGTCCATCGTTCCCCCTTGGTGCGCGCTTTATCGGCCGCCGGGCCTATCGGTTGCGCGGTGGTCGTGAGACTGCGTCAAAGAGGCATCGAGGAAGGCGGCGCTGGACGGGCTCGGCCTCGCCGGCTAGGCTGCGCCAGCGCCTCGACTGGCGAGGCTGGCCATCACGCAGGGCGCCACCTAACTGCGCCTCACGCACCATGAAACAGCTCGATCTTTCTGCCCCACGCTTTCCGATCGTCGAAGAGGAGCAGCGGCTGCTGGAGCGCGTGCTCGTGGCCGCGGCGGCGCCCGCCGGCGCCGCGCCAGGCAGCGTCGACTTCGACGCGGCGCTGATCGCCCTGCGCGACCAGATCGCCGAGGCCAAGCTCGAGGACGTCGCACCGCTGGTCGAGCAAATGACGCGTCTGAGCGCGCTCGCGCAGCGCTACGGCCGGGGCCGCGACCTGCCGATCGACCTCGGCGCGCCGTATTTCGCGCATCTCAAGCTGCGGGAGGGGGAGCAGGAGCGCGACGTGCTGATCGGCAGACGTGGCTTCATCGACCGCCGGCGCGGCGTGCAGATCGTCGACTGGCGTCATGCGCCAGTCAGCCGCATCTACTACCGCTACGGCGAAGGTGACGACTACGAAGAGCGCTTCGGTGAGCGCGTCAGCGAGGGGCTGGTAACCGCGCGCCGCAACCTGACGATCGAAGACGGACGGCTGCGCCGCATCGGCTCGCCACAGGCCGCCTACGTCTGCGATCAGGCGGGCCACTGGCAGGAGGCGGAGCCGGTGGGCGTGACCGAGCTGCAGGGCGGGCAAGGGAAAGCGGCGCGTCCGCCCACCTGGCGCCGCGGCAGCCCGCAAAGCCGACTCGGCTTGCACGGCGGGGCCCGGTTGCGCGCCGACAAACACCTGCCGCAGATCGCGGCGCTGATCGACCCGCGGCAGTTCGAGCTGATCACGCAGCCGGAGAGTGGACTGATCGTCTTGCAGGGTGGCGCCGGGACGGGAAAGACCACGGTCGCGCTGCACCGCGTCGCCTTCCTCAGCTACCAACGCCCGCCGCACTTCCGCGGCGATCCGATCCTCGTCGTGGTGCCGAGCCGTGCGCTGGCGCACTACGTCGAACACGTCCTGCCCGCGCTCGATGTCCGCGGTGTGCGCGTGGTGACGGCGAGCGCCTGGCTCGGGCGGCTGCGTCAGCGGCTGCTTCCAGGCACCTCCAGCCGCTACAATGACGAGCCGCCGGCGGCCGTCACGCAGCTGAAGAAGCATCCGCTGATGCTGGACCTGCTGCGCGAGTACGTCGAGGCCCAGCGCGACCAGATGAGCGCGGCCCTCATGGCGGAGCTCGGCGCGCTCGAGGCCGCCGCGCCGCTGCTCGAGCAGTGGCGGGCGCAGGCGGCTCTAGCGCTGATTCCGCGCCTGGCGGCGGTCCGACGCTGCTTCGATGATCACCGGGCCTTGCCCGTCGCGCTGCGCCAACGGGTGGAGGCGCTGCTGCGCCGGCTCCTCGCGCGCGCCAACGACGTGCTCAGCGATTGGGCCGAGGTGCTGACCAGTCGCGAGCAGCTCGCACGGCACGTCGCGCGCGAGGGGTCGAGCGAGCTCGGCGCGCGCCACGTCGAGGAGCTCTGCCGCTGGGCCGCGCGCCAGGATGCCGAAGGCGAGGCGGCGAGCGCGGCCGAACGTGCGCCCGAGGACGTCAACGACGAGGAGGCCTTCGTCGCCGCAGACGGACGGCGCGAATCGCTCGACGGCCTGGACCGCGGACTCGACCCGGCCGATGACGCGCTGCTGGCGTATCTCTGCTGGTTGAAGCAGGGGGCGCTGCGACCGGTCCTGCGCGCCGGCCAGCCGCCGCCACGCGAGCACGCCGTGCGCTTCGCGCACTTGGTGATCGACGAGGCGCAGGACCTCTCGGCACTCGAGCTGAAGGTGCTGCTGGAGACCACGCGCCCGCACTTCAGCGTCACGCTGGCCGGCGACACGGCCCAGCGCCTGGTCTTCGACAACGCCTTCTCCGATTGGGAGACGCTGCTGGCGCGCCTCGACGTCACGCCGACGGCCAATACGACACTCGAGCTCGGATACCGCTCGACCGAGGAGGTGATGACGCTGGCGCGCGGACTGCTGGGGCCGACCGCGAGCGGACCGGCACCGCGCGCGACCCGCCGCGGCGCGCCGGTCGAGCTCCATCGCTTCGCCGAACAGGGTGAGGCGGTCGCGATGCTGGCAGAGGCGTTGCGGTCACTTTCCCTCCGCGAGCCGCTCGCCTCGGTGGCCCTGATCACGCGACACCCCGCGCAGGCGACCCTCTATGCCCAGGATCTGCAGCGGGCCGAGGTGCCAGGCGTGCGCCTGGTCCGCCAGCACGCCTTCTCCTTCCGCCCGGGCATCGAGGTCACCGACGTCGCACAGGTCAAGGGCCTGGAGTTCGACTACGTCGTCTTGCTCGATGTCTCGGCGAGCAACTACCCGGCCACCGTCGAGAGCCGTCACCTGCTCCACATCGGCGCCACCCGCGCTGCGCACCAGCTCTGGTTGACCAGCACCGGCGCGCCCTCGGCCGTGCTCCCGCTGACGCTGATCGCTCCGGCCTGAGCGACGAGCGCTCGCTGCTCCTCGGCGGGCGGCTGTGCGCGCGGCGCGAATCGCCCGGCGACCATGCGCGGCGCCCGCGCGTTGCCACCCGCGGCGCGCATGGCGTCGTTCTTGACGCTCAAGGACCGCTTCGCATAGAACCCGCCCAGCGCGTCCACTTGCGGATCCGCCAAAGGAGCTGCTTGATGACTCGACTCGGGCTGGCGTTGCGCTGCTTTTTTCGCGTACTCAGCGGTAAGTCGTTGCCGCGCGAGGTGCTGGCGGCACAGCCCGGTGCACGCGCGCTCCCGCGGCCCGAGCTGGCCGCAGCGCAGCACGCCCGGGTCGTGCAGTGGCTCGGCGTGCTCCAGAAAGAGGGCCGCTTGATCGATTTCCTCCAGGAGGAGATCGCAGGCTACTCCGACGACCAGGTGGGCGCGGCCGTGCGCAGCATCCACGCGGGCTGCCGGCGTGCGCTGGCAGAACACCTGCAACTGGCGCCGGTGCTGGAGGGCAGCGAGGACAGCGCCGTGACCATCGAGCCTGGCTTCGACCCCTCGCGGATCCGGCTGGTCGGCAACGTCACGGGCGATCCGCCCTTCACCGGGCTGCTGCGCCATCACGGCTGGCGTGCCGCAACGGTGACGCTGCCGGATCCGGCCGCGGCGAGCGACCCGATGATCATCGCCCCGGCCGAGGTCGAGTTGGCCTAACAGTCCGTTGATCTACTGCGGACCGCCGTTGATCTACTGCGGACCGAGCGAGGTATAGAGCTGCGGCCTGATGTCGGCGTCGCAGTGCTGTGCCTCGCGACGGGAGCAATCGATCAACGGGCTGCCGCCTTCGCGCCGCGGTGACCAGGGCTCTCAGGAGGCTTCCATGTCCGACGCTCGCTACGTGATCGGCATCGATCTCGGCACGACCCACTCTGCAGTGGCCTACGTTGACACGCACGCCGCGACCGGCGCGGCCGCCGAGGCCGTCGCCGCGGTCCAGCTCTTGCCGATTCGGCAAACCATCGCGCCCGGCGTGGTCGAGCCGCGCGACCTCTTGCCCTCCTTCGTCTATCTCGCGGCCGGCCACGAGCTCGCGGCGGGCGCGCTGGATCTGCCGTGGGCCGCCGGGCGCGATTACACCGTGGGCTGGTTGGCCCGTGATCAGGGCGCCTCCGTGCCACAACGATCGGTGGCCTCCGCCAAGTCATGGCTTTGCCACCCCGGCGTCGATCGCACGGCGCCGATCCTCCCCTGGGGCGCGCCGGAGGACGAGGTCGCCAAGATCTCGCCGCTCGATGCAACGGTCAAACACCTGGAGCATCTGCGCGACGCCTGGAACGCGCACTTCGCGACCGACGACGCGAGCCTACGGCTGGAGCGACAGGACGTGCTGCTGACGGTCCCCGCGTCCTTCGACGCCGTCGCCCGCGAGCTGACGATGACCGCCGCGCACCGCGCCGGCCTGAGCGAGGTCACCCTGCTCGAGGAGCCACAGGCCGCCTTCTACGCCTGGCTGGCGCGACACGGCGACGGCTGGCGCCAGCAGCTCAAGGTCGGCGACCTGGTGCTCGTCTGTGATGTCGGCGGGGGCACCACCGACTTCACGCTGATCAGCGTGGAGAGCCAGCAGGGCGACCTCGCGCTCGAGCGCGTCGCCGTCGGCGAGCACATCCTGCTCGGCGGCGACAACATGGATCTGTCGCTGGCGCTTCAGGTCGCGGGGCGCCTTGAGGGCGCGGGGCAGCGCCTCGATCCCTGGCAGACGCGCGCGCTCTGGTACGCTTGCAGGCTGGCCAAGGAGCAGCTCCTCGCCGATCCCGAGCGCCCCAGCGCGCCGGTGACCATCCTCGGTCGCGGATCGAAGGTGATCGGCGGCAGCATCAAGGCGTCCCTGACGCGCGACGACGTCGGCGACGCGCTGGTCGACGGCTTCTTTCCGCGCTGCAGCGCCGACGCGCGACCCGCCCGTGGACGACGCGGCGGGTTGCAGGAGCTGGGCCTCCCCTACGCCAGCGACGCCGCCGTGACGCGCCACCTGGCCAAGTTCCTCGGTGACCAGGGAGGGGGCAGCGGCGTCCTGCCGACCGCGCTGCTCTTCAACGGCGGCGTGATGAAGGCAGCGCCGCTGCGCGAGCGCGTGGTCCAGCTCGTCAACGACTGGCTGCAGGCGGCCGACCGCCCCGCGCTCCAGGAGCTGCCCAGCGAGAGCCTCGACCTGGCGGTGGCGCACGGCGCCGCCTACTACGGACTGGTGCGGCGTGGCCGCGGAATCCGCATCCGCGGCGGCGTGGCGCGCTCCTACTACATCGGCATCGAGAGCGCGATGCCAGCGGTGCCCGGCCTGCCCGCACCGCTCAAGGCGCTCTGCGTCGTGCCCTTCGGCATGGAGGAGGGCACCGACGCCAGCATCGAGGGGCGGCAGTTTGGCATGATCGTCGGCGAGCCCGTCGAGTTTCGCTTCCTCTCGTCGACGCGGCGCCAGGGCGATGCCCTTGGCGCCTTGCTCGAGCGCTGGGCCGAGGACGAGATCGAGGAGCTGGTGCCCGTCCATACGGCGATGGACGACCATGGCGACACGCCGGGGGCGACGATTCCCGTCAAGCTCCATAGTCGGGTGACCGAGATTGGGACCTTGGAGCTCTCGCTCCACGCTGCCGACGGGCGACGCTGGCGCCTGGAGTACGAGGTCCGCGAACGCCAGGGCTAGTCGCGCCCGCGGAGCGCCCTAGTCGCCACCTCGAGCACAGTAGGCCAAGTCGGCCGCGGCGCGCTCGGCGAGGGCCGCCACGGTCAGGCTCGGCGGAACGCCCAGCGCCGTCGGAAAGACGCTGGCATCGACGATGCGCAGCCCTTGATAGACGGCGCCGCTGGGCTGGAAGACCCGCAAGCGCGGATCGACGACGCCAGTCTGCGACGTCGCGCCGAGACTGCAGCCTCCCAGCGGATGCACGCCGAAGCTGCGCATCCCCGGCCAGCTCCCGACATTGCGCACGACCGTGCCGCCGACGACGCGCGCCCAGTGCTCGAGCCGCTCGGCGGCGAAGCAGAGGATCGGATCCTCTGCGTAATCGGGCCAGTCGATCGCGGCGCGCCCCTGCGCGTCGAAGCAGGCCCAACCGCGGCCGGAGTCCTCGGCGTCGAGCTTGTACATGAAGCTATGCGCCAGCGCTCCCTCGGCGGCGACGCCCGCCGCGTCACGCAGCCGCCGCTGCACGCGTCGCCACCAGGGGTCGTCGGCCGCCGCCGCGCCCAGCGCGCCGCCGGGCAGCGCGCCGGCAAGGAGCGCCAGCACCCGGGCCGCGGGTCCACGCGCGAGGGCCGGCACCCGCCCGCTCATCACGGTCAGCGTCCGCGCCGTGCCCCCCGCGTCGACAAAGGGCAGCCGCACGGACGTCGTAATCGGCGCCCCGTGCTCGCCAGCCAGCGGCAGCGCCGTGTTGTAGAGAAACGCCAGCCCATCGCCGTTCATGCTCATGCGCTGGCCAAAGGCCGCGCTCGTCGGTACGGCCGTCGCGCTGCGCTTCAGCAGCTCGAGCGTGCCGAAGGTACCCGCCGCCAACACGACCTGGCGCGCGTGCAGCGACGCCTCCGCGCCGCCGACCGTCGGACGCAGCGTCAAAACCCATCCGCGCTCGCGATCCGGCCGGAGGTGGACAACCTCCGTCTCCGTCAGCACCTCGGCCCCTCCCCGCTCGGCCAGCGGCAGGTAGCTGAAGTCGAGCGAGCGCTTTGCGCCGAGATTGCAGCCGGGCACGCAGCAACCGCATTGCGTGCAAAGCCGCCAGTCGATCGTGTTTTCCAGCTCGACGCGACGCCCCGGCTCGAGGCGATCGAGGAAGGCCTGATCGCCGAGCGCTCCGGCCAGCGGATTCGGCTCGGGCGCGAGCACTGACCAGGCCCGATCGAGGTAGGGTCCGAGCTCTGCGGCCGACACCGCCCATGCCTCGAAGACCCGTGGCTCCGGCCGCGCGGTGATGCCGTAGTTGACCAGACTCGCGCCGCCGTAGCCGCTGACCAGCGCGTTGCCGGTGCCCGCGCCCAGGCGCATCGCCCACAGCCCGAGCGGATTGCGGCGCGACATCCGCGCGCGCGCGACCCCGGCCAGGGTCGTCGGAAAGCTGCCCGGCGGCCAACGGCGTCCGCGCTCGATCAGGACGACGCGACCCTGCGCGGCGAGCCGCGCCGCGATCACGCTGCCGGCGTAGCCGGACCCCACGATCGCCAGGTCGACGCCGCTCACGAGGCCCCGAGGCGCAGCCCCGTCGGCAGCGCATCGCCCAAGAGCTGCCCCTGCTCGGCGTCGTCGAGCACCGTGATCTCTCGCACGCAGTGCACCAGCCGCGCCGGCGCGCCCGCCGCCTCGAGCCGCTTCAGCACCATCGCCCGCAGCTCGGCCGGCACGTCACGCTCGGCGTCGCCACAGCGCCGCGCGAGCTGCACGACGGCCGGCACGATCGCGCGTCGAACCTGCCAGTCCGCGTCGAGCAGACGCTGCAGCCACTGCTCCGCGCGCCCGGCGGGCACCACCTCGTCGAGGGGGCCGTAGACCGGCACGCGCGCCCCGAGGCGGCCCAGCGCCCAAACGTAGTGCGCCTCGCCACGCCCGCTCAGCGCGCCGCGCAGCGCGACGTCGCCCAATCCCACCTTGGACCGCGCCGGAATGCGCTCCAGGCTGGCCGCCGCGCGCCACATCTCGCCCAGCTCCTGCCGATGCGTGCCGCCCTTCTTTGCCGCTGCGGCCGCGCGGGCAGCCGCGCCGCTCAGTAGCTGCGGCGCCAGCTTGTTGGTCAGCTCGAGCTGTTGGCCGCGGTCGAGCCCGCCGGCCACGCGGCGCCACAGAACCCACCACGCGACGCGCGGCCCGAGGGCGTCGTCGTGGACCAGACCCGCGCGGAAGACCGTCCAGAGCCCTGCGATGCGCTCGGCGTCGAGAGGGTCGCCCCAGCCGGGGCGCAGCAGCAGACCGGCGAGGTTGAGCCACAGCGCCTCGTGCTCGGCGCTGGCGTCGCGCGCTTTGCGGCAGTCCCAGAGGGGCTGCCAAAGGGCGCGGATGACCGGTCCGGGCCAGGCCAGACGCTCGGCGCCGATAATCGCCTCCAGGCGCTTGTTCAGCCCCTGGGGCGCGTCCTGCTCGCCACGCGCCGCGCCACGAGCGAAGGTGCCGCGGATCGCCTGCGCGGCAGCCTGCAGGGTCGCGTCGTCGAGCGCCACGGTCGAATCACCGAGGCTCGGACCTGCGGGCGCCGCCTCTGCCGCGGGCGCGCGGAGCGTGAACTCGAGCTGCCACTCGTGGTCGTTGGCTTGCGCGGCACACCAAAGGCGCAGCGTCCCCAGCTCGGTCATCTCGCCGCCGAGGGTCACCGGCAGGCGCTGGCTCGCGCCGCTCTCGCCATAGGCCAACACGGTATGCAAGGGCGCGAGCTCGAGAAACACATCGTCGGTCAGCTCAACCAGCTCGCCGGCATCGTGCCCCAGCGGCGCCGTCGAGCAGTAGAGCGCGAAGCTGACCGGGCGATCCGTCAGCACCTCGAAGCGGCCTTGCTCGACCCGCACCCGCTGCCCCTCCTCGACACCGAAGGGGATCAGGCATACGGCCCGCCGGCGCACCGCACCAGGATCGTCGACGCCCACGTAGTAGGCGCGCGCGCTCCCACCACGGATGCGCACGCCCTTACCCGCCCGCGCGAGCCCATAGCCGGCAGCGCCAAGGGCGACCGCGAGGTCCAGGCTATGGCTCTCCAGCACGCGCGGCTCGGCGCCGAGCCATTGCGTCAGCGCGTCGACCACCCGGTCCTGGACCAACAGGGCCTTCATCGCCCCGCCGTTGAAGAGCACCGCGTCGGGCCGAGCGTCGTGGCGCCGCAGGAAGGCGGCGAGGTTGCGGGTCACCGCCGGGTCGTTGGCATAGGGCAGGCCCAGCTCCTGCAGTCCACCGCGTCCGCGCAGGGGGGCCTCGTCGAAGGCGACCAGCGGAAAGAAGCCGTCCAGCACCAGGTCGATCACCTCGTCGCGAAAGAGATCGATGCGCAGGGTCCCGCCGACCAGGCGCGAGCCGCGGCCGGCGACCGTGATGCCAAAGCGTTCGGGTGCACTGGCGCCGAGCAACACCTCTTTGGCCTGGCGGCAGGCGTGGACCAGCGCGGCCCACTGCACGGCGTCGAGCTCGCCGGCGCGCTTGACCAGGCGGCGCTCGAGGTGGCGCGCGAGGGTCACATCGATGTTGTCGCCGCCGAGCAGCAGGTGATCGCCGACCGCGGTGCGCTCGAGCGACATCGTCGCCCCGCTGCCGTGCACCGCGATGAGCGAGAAGTCACTCGTCCCGCCGCCCACGTCACAGACGAGCACCCGCTCACCGTCGCGGAGCTGCTCACGCCAGCCCTCGCCTTGACTGCCCACCCAGGCGTAAAAGGCCGCCTGCGGCTCCTCGAGCAGCGTCAGGCGATCGAGGCCGGCTTGCCGCGCCGCCTCGATCGTCAGCGCGCGCGCGACCTCGTCAAAGGAAGCTGGAACCGTCAGGACGACATCGCTGCGGCCCAAGGTCCACTCGACGCGCCCCTGCGAGCGCTGGCGGTCCCAGACCTCACGCAGGTGCTGCAAATACCGCGCGGCGGCGACGACGGGCGAGAGGTGCGGGACCTCGGACGGGCTACCCCAAGGCAAGAGGGGCGCGAGGCGATCGACGCCGCCGTGGCAGAGCCATGACTTCGCCGACGAGACGAGCCGCGCCGGCACCACGGCGCCCTGATCGCGCGCAAGCACGCCGACGGCGTAGTCGCGCGCCGCATCCCACGGGAGCGCCGTCGCTCCGCCTGGCAGGTCGTGCGCGCCAGGCAGGTAGAGGAACGAGGGCAGCGTGGGCTGCGCGGCAACCTGCCCCGGGGCCACCAGCTGCGGGAGCTGCAAGAGACGCAGCGGCGGTTGCTCCGCAGGATCACCGAGGTCGACGTAGGCGACGGCGCTGTTCGTCGTGCCCAGATCGATCCCGACGATATAGCGCGCCTGAGCCATCGCGTAGGGAAGATAGCAGGCGACGAGGGCCTTGGGTACGGTGCGGGCGACATCACGCTGGCCCGGCGCCGACGACCACGCTAGCATGGCGCCTCGCTGAGAAAATCCCCGCTCGGCGCCGACCGTGGACGGCACGCGTCGGAAACCCTAGGTGACTCGCATGCCGGCCTTGGCGCGCACCCTCAACTCGATCCCTCTCACCAGCGCCGTCGCGGGCGCGCTCGTGCTCGCGCTGGCGGCGCCGGTGCAGGCCCGGCGGATGCTGCTCCACCTCGAGCATGGTCGGCCCGTGGCCGCCGAGCATCAGCGCCTGATCGAACGCCTGGTCGACGCGCTCGGCCCTGGCGCCGTCCTCCACGGGGAGGCGTTGTCCGACCTGGTCGAGCAGCGTGTCTCGCGGGCGCCGGGACCAACGACGGCGCCGTCCCGGCTCGGCCTCCGGCTGGCCCACGGACGGGAGCGCTTCGTCGAGGGCGAATACAGCGCTGCTGCCGTGATCCTCTCGGATCTGCGCGACGAGCTGCTGGCCCGGCCCGCTCTGCTCGGCGAGCTGCCGCCGCTGCGCGACGCCCTCTACCAGACGACCTTGCTCTTGGCGCTGGCCCGACAGCGAGCGGGCGAGGGCGCGGCGGCCGCCGCGCTCTGGTCTGCCCTGGCGCGTGGCTTTCCCGACCGCGAGCCGAGTCGCGCCGCGCTGGGCCCCGAGCCGGTCGAGTATTTTCGCGCCGCGCTGGACGAGCTCCGCGCGGCGCGCCGTGGATTCCTGACGGTGACGAGCGCGCGTGACCGCCGCTGCATGGTTGTCCTCGACGAACGGCCGCTCGGCGTTACGCCGCTGCGCGCCGTCAGCCTCCCCGTCGGCCGCTATCGTGTCTACGCGCACCTCGACGGTGAGCGCGGGCGCGTGGTCTTCGTCGAGCTGCGCCCCGGGGCGCAGCGGCTCGTCGTCGACTGCGCACGGGACGCGGCGCTGCAGACCGGCAACGGCGCGGTCGCGCTGCGCTACGCCACGGAAGGCCAGTTGCTCGCCCAGCTCGCCAGCGATGCACGCAGCATCGGCGCGGCGGTCGCGGCAGACCAGGCACTGCTCGTCGAGGTGCAGGGCGCGGTCGCCCAGGCGACGTTGACCGGCAGCGTCGTTCGCGTGCGCGATGGCAGGCTGCTGCGCCGCGCCAGCGTCGGGATAGCACCGACCCTCGACGCCACTGCGGGCATCAACGCCCTCGCGCGCTTTCTGCTACGCGGAGCGCCGAGCCCGCTGCTGGTCGCCGCTTGGGCCTCCGAGGACGCGCAAGGGCGCGCCGACGCGCGGACCTTCGGCCCCTGGCCCTGGATCGCGTTGGCGGGCGGCCTGGCGAGCCTCGGCGCCGGTATCCCGCTCCTGCTGATCGATGGACACGGCACCTGCTCCGGGACCCCTCGCTGCCCCAAACGCTACGCAACGGCGACGCCCGGGGTGATCCTCACCGCCGCCGGCAGCGTCGCCCTGGCGGGAGCCGCTACGCTCTTCGCACTACGCCGCGGGCCCTCGCGCGCGCGGCCGCCGAGCGCCACGCTGCTCGCGCCATCGATCGGTCCTTGGGTCGGCCAAGGGATCGCCGGACTGACCGCCGCCGCGCTATTTTGACAGCAGCCAGCAGGGCGCCTCTGTCGCCCTCTTGCTGCCATGGTCGCCCTGGAGGTAGCGGCGCAGCCGCTGCTCGAGTTCGCTCGGGGTCGAACGCTGGACGCTCGGCCGCGCCAGCAGCGCCTCGTGCCAACGAGCGATCCGCGGCACGGCGCCGAAGCCATCGAAGGCCGGAATGATGCGTTCGAAGAGACCGAGGCGCTGCAGCGCAGGCGCGATCGCGGCATCGACCAGCGAGAAGGCCGCGCCATTGAAGTAGGGCCCCGCCTCGAGCTGGTCGGCGAAGCGCGCCAGCAGCTCGCGCACCGTCGCCAGCGCAGGCGCCCCAAGCTCGACGGTCGCGGCGACCATCAAGCGGTGCAAGGCCGCATTGATCGCCGAGGCCGTCTCGATCCACGCGCGGTTCTGCGCGCGGCGCAGGGGATCGGGCGGGTGCAAGTGCGGCTCCGTCGTCGTCTCGTCGATATACTCGGCGATCGCTGCCGACTCGAACAAGACGTGACCATCGACGAGCAGCAGCGGCACGCGGCCGAAGGGCGAGACCTTGAGGAACCAGTCGGGCTTGTCGCTGAGATCGATGAGCACGAGCTGATAGGGGGCCCGCTTCTCCTCCAGCACGATCGCGCTGCGCTGAGCGTAGGGGCAGAGCGCAAAGCTGACCAAGCGCACGCGATCCACCGCTCCCGTCGTCGCCTTCATCGGCTTTTCCTCTCGCTCTCCCGGGAGCCACCGCCGGCGACCCGGAGGGCCCTCGGGCTCTCGCGTCATGCGCCCGCGTCATTTCCCCGTGTCATTTTTCCGCAGCTGGGGCCGCACCCTCGATCAGCAGGCGCCGACGCGCCTCCGCGTATTCCGTGCTCAGCGCGAAGTCGATCAGCGCTGTCTCGGCGGCGGCGTCGCGCTCGGCCACGACGCGACCACCAGCGACGAGATCGCCACAGGCCAAGAGCGCAGCCCGATCGGCGCTGCGTTGCACGCCCACCAGCCAGCGTCCCACGGCATCGCCTGCGCTCGACGCCACCTCGGCGCCCCATCGCGCACCCCAGCGACCACCTTCGTCCATCACGGTCGTGCGCGCACGGAAGGCGCGCACGAGCTGCTGCACCCGCGCCGCCTCGCGCCGCGCCCCGGCGCTGGCGAGGCCTGACTGCGGTCCCCAAACCTCGAGCGCTGCGACCACGTAGTCCTGCAGCAAGGCCGGCTCGCGCCGACAGGCCGCAGTCCAACCCGGACGGAACTGCGCCAGCGCCCGAGCCAGCCGAAACGCTGCTACACCGCTTTCCGGCTGCGACGCCGCCCCTGGCCCGACGACCAGCACCGGCGGCTCACCGTCAAAGGGCTCGACCGTCTCGTCCGCCGCAGGGCTGATCACCAGCAAGGGTTCGGGCACCTCGAGCTGCCGGGCCAAACCCGTCAGCAGCTGAGTCGGCGCCGCAGGCCAAAGCGATTGGGCGGCGATCGGCGGCGGCAGGCCCGCCGCGACGGGCACGGTGGGATGCAGCTCGCGCAGGACCCGCGCCACCAACCCGAGCAGCTCCGTCAGCCACGGCGCGGCATCCGGATGCACCACGGCCGCCCAAGCTGCCTCAGCGAAAGCCGGCCTGACGACCGACCGTAGCGGCGCCCTCGCTTGCTCGATGAAGCGCAGTTGCTCGGTGTCCGCGACGCCGCGCAGCATCGCGGCCGCGGCGACGTCACGCGCCGGCTCATGGCGACCCGCGTCGCGATGGAGTTCAAAGAGCTGTTTGAGCGCGCCGCGGTCGCTGGGATCAAGGCGCAGGCAGGCGCGGAGCCCCGTCACCGCCTCCGACCAGCGCCGCGGATCGGCGCCGTCACTGCGCGCGACGGCCAGGCGCAGCTCGCTGTCGTGGGGGTCGAGCTTGAGCGCGGCCTTCGCCGCCAAGAGCGCGCGACGGTCATCCTTGAGTTCGTCGCGATAGAGGCGCGCGAGCCGCTTCCACAGCGCCGCGGCGCGCCGACGGTCGGCGCTCCCGAGCAAGAAGATCGTGCGCCGATACTCCTCTTCCAGGCCCTCCAGGTGCGCCTGCTCGCGCCAATGCTGTTCGAGCAGCTCGAAGGCCTCGCCGCGCGTCGGGTCGAGCTTGACCGCCTCCTGGAAGTGCGCCACCGCCTCGTCGGCGGCGCCAAGCGCGAGGCTGATGCGCCCGGCCGCGACGTAGGGCGCCGGATGCTTCGGATCCGCAGCCAGCGCCTCCTGCACGTGCAACATCGCCTCGGCACCTGCGGTCGGCGTCCGGCCATGGCCAAGGAAGTGGGCGAGCGCCTCCTCGGCGCGGTAGAGCGGCTGATCGTGGAGCTTGCGTGCGTCGGCGAAGGCCAGCAGCGCCTCGCCCTGGTGGCCGCGCTGCAGCAGGTCCTTGCCGCGCTGGTAGCAGTCCTCCGCACGCATCGCGGCGTTGCCTCGGTTGCTGCCCCGCTGCGTCGCGAGCTCTTGGTCGTAGCGCGCGCGGGCCTGCCGATCCTTGAGCACCGCGAAGGCCGCGTCGAATGCGGAGCAGATCTCCTCCAGGTGCCCGTACGCCTCGCCAAGATCGAGGTCGCGGTAGCGACCGAGGTCGAAATGCTTGCGCTTGACGCGGTACGCGACCTCGATGCCGGCCGCGTCGGTATCGCCGATCACGCCGAGCACCTCATAGTGGTTCTTGCGGTGCAGACCGAGGTAGGTCGATTCGATCAGCTGCCGCGCCAGGCGCAGCGCGTCGCTGCCCTCTTCGCGTGGCGCGGCGTGGCTGCCGCTCGCCGCCGCTGAGGGCGACGCCCCCGCGCCGACCATCGCGGCCCCTGTCGGAAAGGGTGCGAGCGCCGGCGCCTGGCGCAGCGGCGCCGCCAGCGTGTCCAGCGCCAGGAGATCAAAGCTCGGCAGCTTCTGCGCGGTCGCCTGTCCGGGAGACGGGTCTGCAGCGAGGTCGCCCGACCGCACAGCGCGGCCGGCGCCGGCGCGCCTCGGCGACGAGCCCGGCCGGCCGATCACCGCGTCACGGCCGCCAAGCGCCGCGCTGCCCCCCTCGGGCAGCACCATCCCCGTCTGCAACAGAACCTCGACCTGGACCGCCACGGTCGAGCGATCCGGGAGCGCTCGCAGCTCCTCGACCGTGCAACCTCGAGCGGCCGGCCCCAGCACCCGGTCGCCCACGGCCGCCGCGAAGGCCTCCCGATAGCGCTCGAAGCGTGGTTGCGACAAGAACCTCAGCGAGCCGCGCCAGCGCTGCAGCCGGGCCGCCGCGTCCTCCACGTCGATCGAGCCGCGCAGACCCTCGAAGACCACGCGCACCGGGTCGACGGTGCAGCGTGGGACCTTCCCGGCGACCTCCGCGTCCACTTGATAGACCCAATGCCCAGCGTGCCAGCGCAGGCAGCGCTCGAGCTTGAAGGCCGTCTGCTGCACCAGCTCGGACAGGACGTCGGTCTCGCTCATGATCCGCGCCCGCACCAGCGCCTCGCCGTAGCGCAGGCGCTGCTGCTGCGCCAGACGCAGCGCCCCGCGGTGTTGCTCCTCCGTCAGCCCGCCGCGGCGCAAGAGCAGCTCGCCGAGCGCCTCCTCGCGCAGATTGGACTGCACGAAGATCGGGAAGCCGTTGAGCACGAAGATACGCTTCTGCAGCTTGTCGCGCGCGAGGTCGAGCGTCCCGGACCACTGCTCCTCGAAGGCGCGCAGCAGCAGCGCTGCCGGCGCGTCTTGCGCCAGATCGCCCTCGGCGCGCTCGATCGCCGCAACAGCCACACGCGGCGGGGTCGCGACCCGCGGCGCGCGCCCTGCGCTCGTCGCGCTCGTCGCGGCCTCGGCCACCGCGGCCCCGGCCGCCGGAGGCGGCAGCTCGGTCTCGGCCGCCCCTCGCTCCGGGGTCGCCGGGCCCAGGTCAGCCAGCAGCCGACGCACCTGGTCGGCGAGCACGCGCGGACTGAAGGGCTTGAGCTGTACGTGCACCCTGAAGTCGCGCTCGAGCTTCCGCAGCACGCCGGGGTCGCGGACGATCGCCGAGGTCGCGACGATCACCAACCCCTCGCCACCCTCGCGGCGCAGCGCCTCGATCAGCTGGAAGCCATCGAGCTTCGGCATCAGCAGGTCGGTGATCACCAGCACCGGCGCGTGCTGGCGAAACAACGCCAACCCCTCGGCGCCATCGCTGGCGGTCAACACCTCGAGCTGGTGATAGCGCAGCATGCGATCGCGCTTGAGCACCATCTCGATGATGTTGCGCGTGTGGAGGTCGTCCTCGACGACGAGAACCTTGAGCTGCGACACAATCCGGGAGGCTAGCAGATTCGGCGCGGTCTTTGAAATTGAGCTTCAGCGCGCGCGGGGACGGGAGCCGAAAAACCACCGACGGCTTTCAGATCGAAACGCGGGCCACGGGCTGGATGTTGACCGAGGGGAGCAGCTCGCTGAACGCCAGCACCGTCAGGGCCGGATAGTCGTTCTCCAGCAGCCGCCGCACGAAGCGCCGCACCTCGACGTTGGTCAGCAGCACCGGCGAGGGCTCATCAGCGGGAATCCCCGCCAGCTCGCGACCCACGGCCGCGACGATGTCGCGCGCCAGCGTCGGCTCGAGCGCCAGGTAGCTGCCCTTGTCCGTGCGCTGCACCGCGCCGCGGACGGCATCCTCGATCAGCGGGTCCAGCAGATAGGCGCGCAGGGTCCCGCGCGGACCACCCGCGTAACGATGGCTGATGTGCCGGCGTAGACCCATCCGCGCGTATTCGCTCAACACCAGCGGGTCGCGCTCACTGACCGCCCACTCCGCCATCGCGTGCAGGATCGTCCGCAGATCGCGAATCGGCAGCTGCTCGTCGAGCAGGCGCCGCAGGATTTCGGCCAGCATCGGCAACGAGACCAACTTGGGCACAACCTCGTGGACGAGCGCCGGATGCTCGCGCTCGAGCCGATCGAGGAGCTCCTGCGTCTCCTGGATGCCAACCAGCTCGGCCGCGTGCTGACGCAAGACCTGGGCAAAATGCAGGACGAGCTGGGTCGCTGGATCGACGAGGTCCAGCGCCGCGCCCGGGGGCAGCGCTGTCCCCGCGGGCAGGCAGCTCGCCGATCCCCGAGACCGGGCAGCACGAGCGCGCGCCCCGCCGGCAGCCCCACCGCGACCAGCCGCGCAGCGTCGGCGGCCACCACCACGCCCTCGACCACCGCCTCACCGGCGGCGATCGGCGTCTCGTCGAGCGCGAAGCGGTATTGAGCGCCGCGCAGCGCGCGACCACGCCGCACGTGGATGCCGGGAATCGGCAGGCCCAGCTCCGCGCGCATCAGCTCACGCAACCCCGGCAGCAGCTCGACGACCAGACGTCTTCCATCGCCGCTGGCATCGACGTAGGGTAGCAGGGCCGGCCCGACCTCGAGCGCGAGGCGACTGGTCAGCCCCGAGACCTCCCCGTCGTCCAGGCGCAGCGGGCTCCCCGGCCAGGTGGCCGCGCCAGCGCCAGCGCCAGCGCCCCCGCCCGAGGCGGCGACCCGCACGCGCAGGCCCCAGGCGACGGCTCCCGCCGTCGCGGCGAGCAGCAGGAAGGGCAGCCCTGGGAGACCGGGCACCAGCCCGAGCAGCGCCAGCAGGACGGCGGCGATCGCAATGGCCCGCGGCTGCGCGAGCAGCTGCCGGCCGATGTCATGACCGAGATGAGTGCCCTCTTCCTCCGCAGCCACGCGGGTGACCACGATACCGGCCGCGGTCGAGACCAGCAGCGCCGGGATCTGGCTCACCAGGCCATCGCCGACGGTCAGCAGGGTGTAGAGCCGACCGGCGTCGGCCAGGTTCATACCCCGCTGGAGCACGCCGATCGCCAGCCCTCCGAGAATATTGACCAGCGTGATCAGGATGCCGGCCACGGCATCCCCCTTGACGAACTTCATCGCGCCGTCCATCGCGCCATAGAACTGCGACTCCCGCTGGAGTCGCGCGCGCTGCCGTCGCGCCTCGTCCCCGTCGATCGTGCCCGCCCGCAGCTCGGCGTCGACCGACATCTGCTTGCCCGGCATCGCATCCAGCGCAAAGCGCGCCGCCACCTCGGCCACGCGCTCGCTGCCCTTCGCGACCACGACGAACTGGATCAAGGTCAGGATCAGAAAGACCACCGCGCCGACGACGAGGTTACCGCCGACGACGAAGTTGCCGAAGCTGCTGATCACCTCGCCGGCGTCCGCCTGCAGCAAGATCAGCCGCGTCGAGGAGACATTGAGCCCGAGGCGAAAGAGCGTCGTGATCAGCAGGATCGTGGGAAAGGTGGCGATGCGCAGGGCCTCGACCACGTAGATGCTGACCAGCAGCAGAACCACGGCGAGGGCGATATTGGTGGCGATCAGGATGTCGAGCAGCAGGGTCGGCAGCGGGATGATCATCATCCCCACGATGCCGACGACGAGCGCGGCGAGGAGCAAGTCGCCGTGGCGCAGCAGACCAGCGACACTCGGTCTCAGGCGGGACCAATGCATCGGTAGGACTCCTCCTGGTGCCGCGGCCTCCGGGCCGAAGGCCAGCGGATCAATCGCGGTGGTAGGGCGCGCCGCCGATAATCGATACCGCGCGATAGAGCTGCTCCGCCAGCACTAAGCGAGCGATCCGATGGGCAAGGGTCAGGCGTCCCAGCGCGAGCAGCCCGTCGGCGCGCGACCGCGTCGCCTCGTCGAAGCCGTCGGCGCCCCCCACGGCGAAGACCAAACGCTGGCCGCCGGCGCTCAACCAACCGTCGAGCCGGCCGGCGAAGGCACGGCTGGTCAGCAGCTCGCCGCGCTCGTCGAGCAGCACCAGACGGCTGCGCGGCGCGACCGCGCGCGCGAGCTCCGACGAGGCGCGCAGCTCGCGTTCGGCCACCTGCAAGAGCGGCGCGCAGCGCCGATAGTACTCATCGCAGAGCGCGCGAAGCCCGGCATCGCGCAGCTTCCCAACGCAGGCGACTTCGACGCGGCGCATGCTTTGCTCGACGCCCCTGGAGCTTGTCAGCGGGAGGACGGCCGCGCCGCACGAGCGTCGCGGCCGCTGGTCAGCCTGCGGCTGGGCAGGCGCTCAGACGCGCGCGGCGCTCAACGCGCCTCCGCCGCTGCGCGTTGGGGGCTCTCAGTGGCCAAGGGTAAGCGTTCAGCGTCGATCCAGAGGCCCTCGAGATCGTAGTAGCCCCGATGCGACTCTTGGAAGACATGGACGAGCAGGTCGCCATAATCGAGCAGCAGCCAGTTGCCGCCGCGCTTGCCCTCCCGCCCGCGCAGATCGTGCCCATGCTCCTTCAAATCCTGTTCAATGGCCTCGGCGATGGCGTCGACCTGCCGGGTGCTGCGGCCGCTGAGCAACAACACGAAGTCGGTGTAGGGGCAGATTTCCGTCACATCGAGCAGCACCGGATCCAGCGCGCTCTTGCTGCAGGCGGCCGCAACAGCTTGCAGCGCCAAGTCGTGGGCATTCGTCAAGGTTTCGTCAACTCCTCAATTAGTCCTCAATTGGCGGACCACCAGCGCCTCGTCGTGGCTCGAACAACAGAGCGCCCGGCAGCAGGCCAGCGCCGGCAGGCGCCGCGCCGAGCTTGGCACCTGGCGCCGACCATATCGTGCCAGGCACGAGGGCGCCAGGCAGGCGATCGAGCGCACCGAGGGGCCCCCGGGGCAACCCTGCCAGCAGGACCCGCCCGCTCAAAGCGCGGGCCAGGCCGGGTCGAGCGGACGCTCACCGAGCACCATCTGACGCTCGAGCTCCAGGCGACGCCCCCGCACCGCGGCGACGACCTCCTCGGCGGGCGGCGCTGCGACGACGCCCGCCCTCCCCAGCTCGGTGATGCTTTGTTCGAGCTCGAGATCGAGCCGGCCACGCGCCGCGCCCGCGCCGGCCGGCGCGGGTATGCCTGTCGGTCCCGCCCTACCCGCGGGCAGGGTGAAGCTGCAGCGCGCGCGCAGCCGCGCCAGCATGGGCGCACCGGTTGCTCGGTCGAGCGACACGCTGCCGCTCAGCAGCTCAAC
Organism: Pseudomonadota bacterium; assembly: GCA_016711215.1. NCBI lineage: Bacteria > Pseudomonadati > Pseudomonadota > Pseudomonadota bacterium. The sequence continues at coordinate 114,784 of JADJTL010000003.1, forward strand.
CTGCACCGACCGGCGCCAGCGTCGGGCGGCCGCGCTCGCGGACCGACCAACGCCGCCAACGAAAGCGGCAGGCGGATGCTCCGCGCGGCGCAGCGCCACCTGCCAGGCGGCGCGACCGAGCACGGTCACCGCTCGGGCTGAGTCAAGCGCGACGAAGCGCTCGAGCAGCTCGAGATCGTCAGACAGCAGGCCGTAGGCCCGGTCGGCCAGCCGCCAGGGCTCCTGCCGATCGCTGGCCCGTCGGCGTAAGAAGCGATTCCAGCGCTGCCGCAAATAGAGCCAGCCGTCGAGCCAGCGCAGCTCGAGGCCATATTGGTCGTGGGTGTCCTTGCGAACCCAGAGGCGGCCGCCCGCGTCGAGGGAGAGCTCGACGGTCTGCGCGACCTCGACCACCGGCCGCCCAGGCACCGTGCGCACCAAGCGCGAGTGGATCCGCAGCCGATGCGGGCCGAGCTGCCTAGCAAAAGCGCTGAAGGGCTGCCGCAGCGCCGCCCACAGCTGCGCTGGGGTCTCGTCCGGGCGCGGTGCCGGCCCCGCGTCCGCGGCGTGGGGCGTAGCGAGGACCTCGCCCGGCGGCGCCGAGACCGAGACGGCTCGACTGCCGCACGCGCTCACGAGCGCAAGGGTCGCTATCACCAGTCGCACAGCGGCCCTTCTCCCATTGGCGCCCGCTGCTCGTCAATCGCCGCGCGCAGCGCCTCGCGCCGGGGTCGACGCAGCGACACGGCCTGGCCACCGCGAGCTCGGCTACCGCGCTCTCGGCCGCCGCAAGCTTGGCCGCCGCGATTGACAGTCCCGCGCAGGAGCCAGCATGCTCCGTACGCGCCCCCCCCCCGTGGGCGCAGAAGCAACCCAAGGAGGTCCTCGATGCGCCCACCTCGCCTTCTCACGCGCGGACGCCTTGGGCGCAGAGCTCTCGCAGGCCTGCTGACCCTGTCTGGCGTGCTGGCGGCGACGCCAGCAGGGGCCCAGTACGCGGTCGGTCACCGGACCTTCGGGGCGGGAAGCGCTGGCGGCGTGGGCGCGGCCAGGCTCGATCTCGACTTCACCGACCTCGACGCCAGTCCGGTCGCGTTCCTCCTGCCTACCGTCGAATTCAAGGTCTTTCTCGGCGATCAGCTCTCGCTCGACGCCAGCATACCCGTCGGCAACATCGCGGCGTCGAACGCGCTGAAGGACTATTTTCTGGCAGCCGGCGAAGTCTATCTCGGCTTCCACCCCTCAGCGCCGGGCGCCGTCGAGCTCTTCGTCGCCCCGGGCCTCGGCTTCAGCTTCGCCACGCACGAATACGCCCTGCCAACCGGTCGCAGGGCCAGCGAAGAGGCCTGGGCCTTTCACGTGCCGGTACGGCTCGGCGTCGAGTTCAACAGCGACAGACGTAACTTCTCCCTCTTCCTCGCCGCCCGGCCCTTCTTCAACCTGATCCACGGCGCCCGCGGCGACATCAACCCAGGGGGGGGCGTCCTGCTCGAGCTCGGCGTGATGGCCTACGCCACGCGCTATCGCCCGAATCGCTACTGAGCGTGCGCGCCTAGCGCGCGAGGCGATCGATCTTGGCGGCGAGGACGAAGTCGCTCTCCGTCAGCCCGTCGATCTTGTGCGTCCAGATCGTGATGCCGACCTTGCCCCAACCAAGCAAGAGCTCCGGATGATGGCCCTGCTGCTCCGCCAGCTCGCCGACGGCGTTGGTGAAGCTCAGCGCCTGACGAAAGTCGCTGAAGGCGTAGTCGCGAGCCAGGTGGTGCGCCTCGACGACGCGCCAGCCGCCGTCGAGGCGCCGCGCGAGCGCCTCCAGCGCCGCGCCCTTGAGGGCCGGCACGCCGCCGCGGCAAGGCTCGCAGCTACGCTGGCAGAGGTCATCGTGCATCGGGTCGTGCATCGGGTCGTGCATCGGGTCGTGCATCGGGTCGTGCATCGGGTCGTGCATCGGGTCGCGCGTCGGGTCGTGCATTGGGTCGCTCCCGGCGCCGCGGGAATGTCGCCGCGCCACGACTGCGTGTAGCATACGCCCTAGGCAGGGCAACCTCGTGCCCCCCGGCGATACGGCCCTCAGCCCCAGCGCCCCCGCGCCCGAGGCAAAGCGATGACGATCCAGCTCGGCGTGGTGATGGATGCGATCGCCACGATCAAACCCTCGAAGGACAGCACCCTGGCGATGGCGCTCGAGGCGCAGCGCCGCGGCTGGGCCTTGGCCTACATCGAGCAGCGCGACCTCTTCGCCCGCGACGGCGAGGCCTGGGCGCGGATGCGACCCCTCAGCGTCGCCGACGATAGGGAGCGCTGGTTCACCCTCGGCGACGAGCGGACGGCGCGACTGACCACGCTCGACGCGCTGCTGATGCGCAAGGATCCGCCCTTCGACCTCGAGTACATCTACAGCACCTACTTGCTCGAGCTCGCCGAGCGGCGCGGCCTGCTGCTGGTCAATCGGCCACAAGCGCTGCGCGACCACAATGAGAAGCTGGCGATCGCCGCCTTCCCGCAATGCACGCCGCCCACCCTGGTCAGCCGCGAGCGCGCGCGCCTGCGCGCCTTCGCCGCCAGCGAGCAGGAGGTCGTGATCAAGCCGCTCGACACGATGGGCGGCAGCTCTGTCTTCCGCGTCCGCGCCGACGACCCCAATCTCAGCGTGATCCTCGAGCTGATGACCCAGCACGACACGCGCACGGTGATGGCGCAGCGTTTCGTCCCCGAGATCAGCGATGGCGACAAGCGCATCCTACTGGTCGACGGCGTGCCGGTACCGTGGATGCTGGCGCGCATTCCAGCCCCCGGTGAGACGCGCGGCAACCTGGCTGCCGGCGCCCGCGCCGAGGGTCGCGCGCTCGGCGCCCGCGAGCGCTGGATCTGCGAGCAGGTCGGTCCGACCCTCCGCGAGCGTGGCCTGCTCTTCGTCGGCCTCGACGTCATCGGCAACTTCCTGACGGAGATCAACGTCACCAGCCCGACCGGGATCCGCGAGCTCGATCGCCAGTTCGGCCTCAACATCGCCGGGCTGCTCCTCGACGCGATCGCCAGCCGCCTCGCCGCGCGAGCGCCAGCCACGACGCCCGGGGTCGACGGCTGAGCGGACCGCGCGACGGCCGAGCCAGTGGCCGTGGCGCCCTGGACGACGCCCGCGACCGCGCCTCCGGTGCGACGTCCAGGCCGGCGCCCGGCACCGTCCTGTCGCGCACCGCGCGACGCGCGCGGAGATTCGCGGCGCGACGCGGACTCAGGTAAGCTCGCTGGCTCCGGGACGACATCAGGCACGATAGCCGGGGAGGTAGGCACCCGATGAGCATCTTTACCTGGGAGGGGCGAACGCGCACGGGAGAGCCCCGGCAGGGCGTGATGGAGGCGCCCAACGACGCCGCCGTCGTTCAGCGGCTGCGCGACCAGAACATCGTCGCCAGCAAGATCAAACGCAAGCCACGCGAGATCAGCCTCCAGATCGGCACGGGCATCGCCCAGCGCGACGTCGTCGTCTTCGCCCGTCAGTTCGCGACGATGATCGATTCGGGGCTGCCGCTGGTGCAGTGCCTGGAAATCCTCGGCAACCAGGCCGACAACAAGACCTTCGGCAAGCTCCTGGCGGGGGTGCGCGAGCGGGTCGAGGGCGGCGCATCCCTCTCCGACGCCCTGCGCGGCCATCCCAGGATCTTCGACGATCTCTTCGTCAACATGGTGCAGGCCGGCGAGGTCGGCGGCGTGCTCGACACGATCCTCAACCGCCTGGCCATCTACATGGAAAAGTCGATGCGCCTCAAGGCCAAGGTCAAGGGGGCCATGGTCTACCCGGTCGCGATTTCGGCGGTCGCTGTCATCGTCATCGTGATCCTGCTCTGGAAGGTCATTCCGGTGTTCGAGAAGATGTTTCTCGACATGGGGGCGGGCGCGCTGCCCGGGCTGACCCAGATGGTGATCACGCTCAGCCGTGCCTTCGTCAGCAACGTCCACCTGATCTTCATGGGCGGCGCCGCGATCGCCGTCGGCTACGTCGCGGCGATGCGCACCCGACGAGGCAAACGGCTGGCCCACATCATCCTGCTGCGCTTGCCGCTGATCGGCTCCGTGCTGCGAAAGATGGTCGTCGCCCGCTTCTCACGGACCTTCGGCACGCTGCTGGCGAGTGGTGTGCCGATTCTCGACTCGATGGAGATCTGCGCCCGCACCTCCGGCAACATAGTGATCGAAGAGGCCATCAACGAGGTGCGCGCGCGGGTGGCCGAGGGTAAGGACGTCGCCGGCCCGCTGGGCAAGACGAACACCTTTCCGCCGATGGTCGTGCAGATGATCGCCGTCGGTGAGCAGACCGGTAACATGGACCAGATGCTGCAGAAGATCGCCGACTTCTACGAGGAGGAGGTCGACGTCGCCGTCGCCGCGCTGACCAGCCTGATGGAACCGATGATGATGGTCGTCCTCGGCGGCGTCGTCGGTTTCATCCTGATCGCGATGTATCTGCCGATCTTCGAGCTCGGTGGCTCGATCCGCGGCGGCTAGCCCCGCCACCCGCGCGCGGCCGACAATGATCTCCCGCACGCAGTCCGCGCTCTTCCCCGCGATCGGCCCGACGCTCAGCGCCAAGCCCGACCGCGTCAAACAGCTGCGCCGCTTGACCTCGGTCATGCTGCTGCGCGTGGTGCTCTACACGCTGCTCTTGGGCGGTACGGTGGTGGTGCACGTCGTCTGGGGCGCCGCCGAGGAGCTGGCCGGCGCCTACGTGGCGGCGCTCTTCGTCTTCATCACCAGCATCTACGTCCTGAGCATCTTCTACGCGCTCTGGTTGCGCCGCACCCGCGACCTGCGGCACATGGCCATCGCGCAGATCGTCGTCGACCTGCTCGCCAGCGCGGTGCTGGTGCACTGCACCGGCTCGGCCGAGAGCGCCTTCGTGCTCTTCTTCCTGCTGAGCCCGATCGCCGCCGCCCTGACGCTGCGGCGCCGCGGCGCGCTGATCACCGCGCTCGCCGGCTCGGCGCTGCTGATCGCCACCGTGTTGCTCGGGTACTGGCGCTGGCTGCCCGTGCTCCCCGGACTCAGCAGCTATCCCTGGCAGCTTCCGGCAACCACCGTCGCCCGCCGCCTCGCGATCAGCTGTTCAGCGATGCTCGCCATCGCAGCCCTCGCCGAGCACCTGGCCGAGCAGCTCCGCCAGGCGGCGACGCAGGTCGAGGCGCAGCAGGCCCAAATCGCCGACCTCGCGGCCATCTACGGCGACGTCGTGCGCTGCCTGACGAGCGGTCTTCTGACCGTCGACAAGGGGGGGCAGGTGTTGACGAGCAACGACGCCGCCTGCGAGCTGCTGCAGCGCAGCGAGGGCGCGCTGCTCAATCAGCCGCTCTCGGCGCTGGCCCCCGAGCTCGCCACCCTGCTGCGCAACGGCCAACCGGTGCAGCGAGCGGAGGTCACGCTCCGTCCGGGCGCAAAGGGTCAGCCGCTCGTCCTCGGCGTCTCCGTCTCGACCCTCGCCGACCGTCACGAACAGGTGATCGGCCACATCCTCAACTTCCAGGACCTCACCCGTCTGCGCCAGATGGAGCAGACGATGCGACGCTCGGAGCACTTCGCGGCCCTCGGCCGCGTGGCCGCTGGCGTCGCCCATGAGATTCGCAACCCCCTGGCCTCGATCTCCGGCGCCTTGCAGCTGCTGCGCGGCGAGCGAGCGCTCGAGGGCGAGAACCGCGCGTTGATGGACATCGCCCTGCGCGAGATCGAGCGCCTCAACGGCCTCGTTTGCGAGCTCTTGGACTACACGCGCCCGCGTGAAGCGCCCGTCTTCGAGCCGGTCGAGCTCGGCGCAGAGGTCGAGCAGTACGCGGCACAGCTGCGCGGTCTGCTGGTCGCCGAGGACGCCCCAGGCGTGGTCGTCGAGACCTCCGATTGCGCGCTATGGGTACGCGGCGATCGCGACCGCCTGCGCGGCGTGCTGTGGAATCTGGTGCAAAACGCCTGGCAGGCCGGCGAGCACGCTACCGTCACGGTCGGCGTACGCCCGCTCGGCGATGAGCAGGTCCTGGTCGAGGTTCGCGACCGCGGACGAGGCATCGCGGCGGAGCATCGGGAGCGGCTCTTCGAGCCCTTCTTCACCACCCGCGCCGAGGGGACCGGGCTCGGGCTGGCGATCGTCCACCGCGCGGTCCAGGACCACGGGGGAAGCATCGAAGTCGTCAGCGAAGCGGGGCACGGCACGACCTTCAGCATCACGCTGCCCCGGGTGCCCGCACCGAGCGCCGCGGCCTAGAAACAAAAACCCAGCCGTTCACAGCCGCCAAGGCCGTCGCAGTTCGACCAATCACCCTCGCAGGACCGGCAGCTTCGCGCCTGCGCGTGGCAGTAGTCGCGGGTCGAGCCGCAGCTCGCCCGCACGTCCGGACTGCAGCACGCGACCCGACTTTCGCAGCCGTCGTCGTTGCCGCCGGCGACGCCTCGATTGCAGTTGAAGATCCCGGGGTCGCAGGCCCGGCACTCATGGAAGCTCGGACTGCAGTAGAACCCGTCGCCGCCGCAGGCGGTCAGCGAGCTCGGCTCGCAGGGCTGGAGCAGTAGCCCGGCGTCGCGCAGCAGCTGCGGCAAGCCGAGATCGGGCGTCAAGGCAGCACAGCTCGGGCCGTCGCGCTCGCAGGCATTGTCGTCGCGACCATCGCAGTTCAACGATCCGGCGACACAGCGCTGGCAGCGAGCCGTGGAGGGATTGCAGAACTGAGCGGGCTGAGCACAGACGAAGATCAGGTCGCAGCGCGCACCCTCGCAGCTCAAGGCGCTCTCGCAGCCGCCGAGGCCATCGCAGTTGAAGCTCCCCGGCGGGCAAGCGGCGCAGACACTCGCCGCGCAGTAGCGGCCCGCCGAACCACAGGCGCTCGGCGTCGTGGCGGCGCAGCGCTGCGGTGGGCCGTCGATGGGTACCCCACCGTCAGTGCCGAGCCCCGCGGGGTCGGGACGGCCGACGATGCAACCACCCGCGAGAAGGAGCGCGCACCACCCGAGACGACCCCCGAGACGACCCCCGAGACGACCCCCGAGACGACCCCCGGAAGGCGTCTTCCGCCGCGGCCAGGGGCGGCGCCCAGCTCGCCGCGGCGAGGCAGCCCCGATCCCCCGCCGCAGCCGGCGAAGCACGCCTTGGGCCGGAGGCTGGCTCGGTGGCATCACGGCCCTGCCCTGGTCAGCGCCGCGTGATGAAGAATTCGACGCGCCGGTTGGCAGCGCGGCCCGCGTGGGTGCGGTTGGCGGCGATCGGCCGGTCCTCGCCGTGGCCGATCGCCTCCATCCGCTCTGCGCTCACGCCCTGACCCATCAGGTAGGCGCGCACGGCGTTCGCGCGGCCATCCGAGAGCCCTCGGTTGTAGTCGGCCGCGCCGCGACTATCCGTATGCCCCTCGATCCGCACCCAGAGGCGAGAGTGATCGCGCAGCACCTGCGCCACCTCGTTGAGCAGCGGAAAGGAGATCGGCAAGATGCGAGTCTTGGCGGTAGCGAAGTGGATCTTCTGCTTCAGCTCGAGCTTGGTCTGCGTGACGACGACGAGGCGGTAGCGATCCGGACAGCCATCCTCGTCCTCTTCGCCGTCGTAGTCCTCCGCCTGGTCCGGGCAGCGGTCGACGAGATCTGGGAGGTTGTCCTTGTCGTTGTCCTCGTCCGGACAGCCATCCTCGTCCTCGAAGCCGTCGTGGTCCTCGGGTCGGACGGGGCAGCTATCGAGCGCATCGGGCACGCCGTCGTTGTCGTTGTCGAGGTCGGGGCAACCGTCATCGTCGACGAAGGCGTCGATGTCCTCCGGATGATTGGGGCAGAGGTCCTTGACGTCGGGGATGCCATCGCCGTCGTTATCAGCTTCGGGGCAGCCATCCGTGTCGCGGAAGCCATCCTTATCCTCGGGAACCCGCGGACACTGATCGTCACGGTCGAAGATGCCATCGCCGTCGGTGTCGGGCGGTCGGCTGCATTGGTCCGGCGGCGAGTTGTCGAAGGCCAGCTTGGCGTTCTCGCGCGCTACCGCCAGGTGGTCCTGGGCCGGCACGAAGTTGCCGAGATCCATCTCGTCGCGGGTCCGCGCGAGGTTGACCTCCGCCAGCGCCAGGTAGCGTGCCGAGCACTTATAGGCCCCATTGCGCCGCGCGCGGCGAATCAGCTCCTGGACCTGATCGGCCTCGGGGCGTAGCTGCTGACCGACGCAAGCAGAGCCGGCGACGGCCAGCGCACACACGATCAAGACGCCAACGGGACGTTGCACGATCGGCTTCCTTCAGCGAGCGGGAGACGTGTCGGATGCGGGCGCGGCCTTGCGCTCGCGCTCGCCCTGCCGACGCGCCGCCACCTCGCGCCGATCACGGGCCACCTGTGCGGCGCGGCGCCGGCCTTCGCGCGCCAGGCGCGCCGAGCGCTTGCCGTAATCAATTGCGAGCTCGAAATCGGCCCGCGCCCCGAACTCGCGGGCCATCCGCAGGTACTCCCACGCCGCGTGGTACTCGTAGGGCGCCAGCTCGCGAGCCCCCGCGTCCTCGGCGTCTTGCACCAGGTCGCGCGCGTCGACGGTTACGGTTTGCAAGTAGCCAATCGGCCCGCAGCCCGCCAGTGAGACGAAAAACAGTGAGACGAAACCCAGCGCGGCGCGGGTCCGCGCGAATCGTCCTGCCAACCGGTCGCCGGCCGACAACCACCTGCCAGGAGCCGAGCCCCCAGGGGCCGACCGTCGCAGCGCGGGGCACGCCCGCTGGGCCACGTCGACCGGCGCGCTGTGCCCGCTCCCCTGGCCTGTATGGGCGAGGGAGCCGCAGCGACCCAACCTTCTACGCTGAGGTGAAGGCGGCGAAATTACGCCGCTGAGGAGCCATCGCATCGTCGGGGACGCTAGCAACCACGCCTACCGGCGTCAAGAACTGCTGCGGCGCGCGCGCGCCGGCGCTGGAGCCCTCGGGGGGACGCCGCCGCGCAAGTGCCCCGGGGACGCGGTCGCGTCCGCCGCAGGTCCGCCGAAGCTCCGCCAAAGGTGGTCGTCGCGGGGGCGCTCGCGGACCAGCGTCAGCCGCTCAGAACTACCTGCGAATCCGGCCGATCTTGGCTTGCGGCCCCCGATCGGATGCGTTAAGAACGGCCCGGCTGGAAACGATCGCGACTCGTCTCGCCGCAGCATGCCGTCAGCCGCCGTGCGCGAATCCGCGCCGTGGCACGGAGGCGCAGTGCTCGCGACCTCAGACTTCGGAGGACCCTTTGAAAAGGCTCGTCGCTTATTTGCTCGAAAACCTGATCCTCGACTTCCAGGGCGACCTGACGCTCGACATGGTTCGCGACTACCTGCGCGACGACAACAGCCCGGAGGCTCGGGCCGTGCTTTCGAAGCTCGTCGAGGAGCGGGGCGTCTCGGAGATGATGATCGTGCTGGCCGACTGCCTGCAGGAGTACCTGGCGACCGGGATCACCGGCGACGTTGTGGTCAATCAGATCCGCACCTACGCCGAGTCCTAGCCGCGCCGCGTCGGCTCCACGCCGCCCCATGGCGCCTTCGGCTCGCGCTGCTGGCCGCCACCTGCGGCGCCGCCTGCACCCGCGACGGCGGGGCCCCCTACGGTTTCGTTGAAGAAGCCCTGCGCTTCGAGCGCAGCGTTCCTGTCGCGGGCGCCAACGACGTGGCCATCGACGGCCCCATCGACCTGTACTTCTCGTCGCCCGATCGCCGCGGAGGCCCTGCGCGAGCGCAGCGTCGGCCTGAGCAGTGGCCTGGTCTACAGCAGCGTCAGGTTGGTCGTCGACTTGCTGGAGCGGCGGCTGCGCGCGCTGCCGGATGTGGTGCTGCGCCCCCACCTCGACTACCGGCTGACCGTGGGCACCGATCTGCGTGCCCTCGACGGGCGCCAGCTCGCCGCGCCCGTGACCTTTACCTTCACCACCGGCAGCAGGCGCGAGCCGCGCGCGCCGGCGAAGCCCGCAGGCGGACTGGCCGAGCTGCAGCCGCTCTGGTCGGCGCGCTGCGTCGACAGCTGCCACAGCGCGTCCGTCGCGCGCGCTAGACTCGACCTTTCGTCGGCGGCAGCGGCCCTCCGTGACCTGCGCAACGTCGCCAGCGACCAGAGCGACCTGCTGCGGGTGGCGCCAGGCGACCACGCGCGCAGCTATTTGCTGCGCAAGCTGCTGCTGGGCGCGCCGATTCGCGGCTTGCCGATGCCGCCCACAGGCCCTCCGTTGACCGACGAAGAGCTCCACGCGGTCGCCGCCTGGATCGACGGCGGGGCGCAGCCTTGACCTCTGGGACGGCTCGCGCCAACGTGTTCGGCGCGCTCGCGGTCGAAGCGTGATCCTCCGGCTCGGCGATGGGGCCGCGGCGCGCGCTGAGGAGCAGCGATGAAGATAGCCAAGGGTTTGAGGGTGACGCTCGAGTATCAGCTCGCCCGCGCGGACAGCCAGGAGATCATCGAGAGCTCGGCAGAGACCGGGCCGCTCGAATACGTGCACGGCGACGGCAGAATGCTGCCCGCGCTCGAGCGACGCATCGAGGGCCTCGTCGTCGGCGATGAGCGCAAGGGCGTCATTGCAGCGGCCGAGGCCTATGGCGCTGGCTCCTCGCTGCCGACGACGGCGCTCTCGCGCAGACACTTCCCGCCGGGCGCCACGCCGCAGGTTGGAGAACGCTTCGAGGCCAAGGACCCGCAGGGTCGGCCGGTGGCCTTCGTCGTGCTGGGCGTGGACGGGGAGCGCATCCAGGTGCGCTTTCTCCACCCGCTCGCCGAGCAGGACCTCTCCTACGCCTTGAAGATCCTGAAGATCGTCGACCCCAAGGTGCCGCCGCCACCGCCGCCGGGCTGAGGCGAGTTCCGGCGCGACAGTCGCGCCTCTCGCCCGCCTCTGGGCCTCCTCTGCTCAACGCCTCGTCGGCGTAGCTGGGTCGACGAGGGCCTCGTAGCGCCCACCGGGCGCCAGGCTGACCCAGCCCTCGAGCTCGAGGCGCAGGAGCGCCATCGCTGCCCGCGCCGGCCCGATACCGGCGCGGTTCACCCAGTGGTCGAAGGGCGCCGCGATCGCCTCCTCCCGCAGCAGGGCGAGCAAACACCGCTGGTCGTCGTCGAGCAGCACCTCGGAGCGCACCACCGGTGAGGCCAGCGCTCCGGCCAGCAGAGCGGAGACCTGCGCCGCCGTCTCCACCGCCACTGCGCCCCGCGCGATCAGCGCCCCGGTGCCCGGTGAGCCAGGCACGGCCGCCACGGAAACCCCGAGTTTTCGCGCCCAGGACGCAGTCTGAAGCGCGCCCGACGAGAGACCGGCCTCGACCACCACGACCACACGAGCCAGCACCGCGATCAGGGCATTGCGTTGGGGGAAGTGGCTGCGCCGCGGCGGCGTGCCCGCCGGGAAGGGACTCAAGAGCAGACCACCACCCTCGATGCAGCGCCGAAAGAGCGATCGATTGCGCTCGGGATAGGGGCAATCGATGCCATTGCCCAGCACCACGACGGTTCCCGCTCCCCCGCGCAAGCAGCCCTCATGCGCGGCCGCGTCGACGCCGATCGCCCCGCCCGAGACGACCGATACGCCACCAGCCGCCAAGTCCTCCGCCAACCGTGCCGCGGCGTCGACGCCCGCGCGCCGCGCCGCGCGCGCACCCACGATGGCGACGAGCTCACGCTCGAGCAGCGACGTGGCGCCACAGCTGAAGAGCGCCTCGGGGGGGCGCGGCAGGCGTGCTATGGCGGCCGGGTAGTGCGGATGGGAGCGGAGCAGGACAGCGGCGAGGAAGCGCACGCGACCTTATCGGCGCCACGCCCTCGGGCGTTGCGCCGAAGGTCCGCCGCAGGAGCAGGGCACCATCGCTTCGACCGCTGACCCGCGAGAGGAAGTCGCGGGGGCGTTGGCGGGCGTGAGCCCCACGGGACTTTGAAGCGCGGCCGCTACCCGCGCGCCCAGCCGCCTGCGGTCGCCCTCAGTAGCCGCGGCGGAGGCGCACGAGATCGCCTTCGCGCAGCTCACGCGTGGCACGCGTGACGATCCCAATCGAGGTCTCGTCGCGCGCCTCGATCACGGAGATCTCGGCCACGGTCTCCTCGGGGAAGACCTCGGTGTCGCGCTCGAAGTCCTGATACATGTTTCGTTGACCGTCGCCACGCCGCTGCACGAGGAAGCGGTTGCCCGGCTCCACATGCGCCTGTCGCCCGCGGTTGAGGAAGACCAGCTCGTCGGGCCCGATCATGGTCTTGGGCAGGAGATGGCCGACAATGCGACCCTCGAGGTTCTCCCGCGCCGGACGCGGCTCGAGCCGACGGAAGGTGCGGCGCAGCGGACCGACGAGCGCCCCGCGCTCGATGTTGGCGAGTACGTCGACGATCTCTGCTGTGGCGACGCCCGTCTTGGAGAGGCGCTTGACGCGCGCCTCGCCCAAGACCTCGACGACGTAGCCGACGATCCGGCCGCCATCGCGAAGCTCGCGCCGCCGCTCGAAGATCGTATAGGCGGTACCAGGCTTGGGGCGAAACCCCTCGCCACCCGTCAAGTAGACCTCATCGTGCAGCGTGAGCATCGCCCGCTCCACCGCCGTCCCGGCGATGGTACCAGCGGCGGCGAGTTGCACGGGATCGACGAAGGCGCGCTGGCGCACCAACTCGCTGCCGCCGCCGCGCCAGGCTCCGGCGGAACGGCGCACCGGCGTCGCCGTATCGTCGCCAACGCCACCCGCGGGCGCCAACCCGGGGCCAGCCTGGCCCCTCGCTCCCGGGGCCCGACCCTCGCCGAGCGCCACGCGCACCTGGTCTCCGGGATAGATCCAATGCGGATTGGTGATCGCCTTGTTCCGCGCCCAGAGCTGCGGCCAGGCGCTCGCGTCGCCCAGGTACTGCTCGCTGATGGAGGAAAGGCTTTCGCCGGCGCGCACGGTGTGGGTCTCGGGCAAGGCGCCGCTCGCCCGCGCGCGGTCAATCGCACCGCCGTAGAGCGCCGGATTCGTATCACCGATGATCATGTCGCCGCCCGAGTAGCCGCCTGGCGACGCCTCGGCGCCCTCCCCCTCGCCCGCGCTCCCATCGCCCCTGCCCGCGCCGCCTGCAGCGGCCTCACCCGTCCCGCTCGGCGGCGTCGCAGCCCCCTGAAAGTCCAGCGGTGACTGCGGGTTGTCCGGCAAGGCCGGCTCGGATATCGCTTCACCGTCCCCCGCACCGGCCTGCTGGGCAAAGACCTGCGCTGCGGGCCAGCTCAGCGCGAGCGCACTCGACATCACAAACGCTAGAGCCCCTCGTCTCACGGCGCTCACCTCCGCTCTACACCACCGCCGGGCAGCGGTGCCTCAACGCAGCGCGGACAGCCTGCGGGCCGCCAACTGCGCCACTTCGCTCTGTGGATAGGTCTGCGTGACCTGCGTTAATACGACGCGGGCCTGCCGCTGGTCTCCCAGCGCCAGATAGCTATAGGCGAGCTTGAGCAAGGCGTCGGGGGCCTTGTTGCCGCCGGGGTACTGCGCGATCACTCGTCGAAAAACCTTCTGCGCTTCGGCGTGCAGCTTCTGGTCGTACAAGCACTCGCCGAGCCAGTAGAGGGCGTTGTCAGCGTAGGCGTGTTGGCCGTGCCGCCGCACGAACTCACGAAAGCCCAAGGCGGCCTTCGCCGGCTGGCCGGCACGGTAGCTGGCCAGCGCCCCTTGATAGAGGTGCATCGCCTCGCCATCCGACGTGCGCGCCGCCGCATGCACCACCGGGCGCCGCGCGACCGGCACCACGGGAAGGGTCTCGTCGACGGCGGCCAGGTTCATCGCCTCTCCCGGGTCGCGCGCCGCCTGGCCCCTCCCGGAGCCGCCCGCGCCGTGCAGTCGCAGCAGCGGCCGGGGCCCGCCGCGCAGCGCCGCGCCGCCGTAGGCCACCGCCTCGCTCGCCACCAGCGTCTCCGGTCGGCTCTCCGCGGAAGCGGTCGCCGCGCCGAAAGCCAAATCGTCCACCTCGGGGCTCGGATCGTCGAGGATCCTGCGCGTGTCACGCGCCGCCCCTCGATCGTCCGACGGGCCCGAGCGCGCGGCCGCTGCCCTCACCGGCGCGGCCGCCGGCGCTTGCTCGCCGTCACCGGGCCCATCGGCGGCCGCCGGCGCGCCGATGCGCACGACCGGCAGCCTTGGCGCGCCCTCTCCGACGGAGTCGCCGCCACGCCGCTGGAGCGCGACCCGCGTGGTGTCCAACATGTCCTCGAGCAGAAACACCCGCTGGTTGAGCTCCTCGACGCGATCGTCGCGCGCGCTCAGGCGGCCCTCGAACTCCGAAAGACGGCGGGCCAGGCGCCCCGCCTCGTCGGCACGCAGCGTCGCGCGCGCGGCGCAGCCCTGCGGCGCCAACGCGACGCCGACCAGCCACGCCACCACCGCGCCGCGCCCGTCCATCACCACCCGCCCCTTTTTCGACCAAGCCGGCTCGACATCGTTTCGGCCGAGTTTCGGCCCGAGCCAGCTCGACATCGCTTCGCGCGGCCCTCAAGCTCGCCGGTCCGCCCACGGGCACCCGCACGGGCGCCCGCACGCGCACCCGCGCCAGGCCGCCGCATGAACGCCGCGCCCACCTGCTGATCGCGTGCTGATCTGGCCGTCGAGCAACCGCCATTATAGGGTCGCAGGGCAATGGCCACCAAGAAAGTCGCCAGCGGGCCCCGCGAGCAGCGCCAAGCCGCACCATCCTGGCACGGTCCAGCGGCTGATCCGGACGTGGAATGCTGGCGTTTCGCGCTTCCACGCGCCGAGATCGGCTACGTGCGCTCTTTGCTCGAGGCCTACGAGGGCCTGGCGCAGATGGACTCGGAGGCCGGCCGGGCCGAGATCCGCTGGACGGTGCCACGGAGTCGCTGCGCCGAGGCAAGGGCGCTCGCGCGGGCCCTGGCCGAGGAGGTGCATCTCGTCGCCGTCGGCGACGATCACGCGCTCGCGTAGACCTCGGCCAACACGGCCGCAGCACCCGCTGCCAGCAGGTCCTCGGCCAAGGCCTCGCCGAGCGCCTCACCCGCTGCCACCGGACCGCTGCGCTCCGCGCGAAAGATCGGCTGCCCCGTGGGGTGACCAACGAGCGCCGCGAGCCGCAGCTCGTGCGCACCGACCCGTGTGGCGTGCCCACCGATCGGCACCTGGCATCCGCCACCGAGACGGGCCAGCAACGCGCGCTCGGCGCGGACACAGCAGGCGGTGGCCTCGTCATGCAAGGGTCGCAGGAGCGCCACGGTCGCTGCGTCGTCGCAGCGGGTCTCGATCCCGAGCGCGCCCTGACCGATCGCCGGCAACCACGGCGGATCGAGGCACTCGGCGATGCGCGCGCCGAAGCCGAGCCGCTTGAGGCCCGCCGCCGCCAAGACAATGGCGTCGAAGGCGCCTTCGTCGAGACGGCGCAGGCGCGTGTCGACATTGCCGCGCAGCAGCGCAATCGTCAGGTCAGGGCGGGCCGCGAGGAGCTGGCAGCGACGGCGCAGACTCGCCGTGCCGACCCGCGCGCCCTCGGGCAGCGCGGCCAGGCCACCGTGCCGCGAGACGATCGCGTCGCGCGGATCCTCGCGCGTCGGAATCGCCGTCAGCTCGAGCCCCGCCGGAAGCGTCGCGGGCACATCCTTGATCGAGTGCACGGCGAGGTCGACCTCGCGACGGAGCAAGGCGTCCTCCAGCTCCTTGACGAAGAGACCTTTGCCGCCGACCTGCGCCAGCGGGACGTCGAGCAGCTTGTCGCCCTGGGTCTTGATCACCTGAAGCCGCACCTCGAGCCCAGGGCGCAGCGCGCGCAGCCGGTCGGCGATATGCCGCGCCTGCCACAACGCCAGCGCGCTCCCCCGCGTGCCAATCACCACCGCGTTCACTTGCGCTCCTCCTCCTCGCCAGGCTCGCCCGCCCCGGGCGCGGGTGGCGCGGCCTCGACCAACGCCGGCTCCAGCGGCTCGCCGAGCGCCGGCTCCGGCTGCTCGCCGAGCGCCGGCTCCGGCAAGCCGAACAACTGCCGCGTGGCTGTCGGCAGCGGCACCCCGTTGGCTGCCGCAGCGTACTGTTTCAACGCGGTCGTCGGCACGTGGAGCAGCTTGTTGACGATCGCGTTGGCCAGACGGTCGAGGGCCACCCGCTGCTCCTCGCGCTCGAGCTGGAGCTGCCGCGCGGCGCGCTGCGCCTCGGCGCTGACCACCGCGCTGAACTGCGCCCTCAGCTGCTTGATCAAGGGCACCACGTCCTGGTGGCGCAGCCAGGTATCGAAGCCCTCGAGCTCGCCCTCGACGATGCGCTCGGCGACCTTCGCCTCGCGCCGCCGCGCCTGCAGGTTCGCCGCGAGCGCCTGCTCGAGATCGTCGACGTCGAAGAGGTAGAGATTGGGCAGCGAGCGCGCCTTGGGGTCGACGTCCCGCGGCACGGCGATATCAACCACCAGCAGCGAACGGGAGCGCCGCTGCCGCATCACGCCCGCGAGCAACTCGCGATCGATCAGGGGCTGCGGGCTGCCGGTCGAGCTGATCACCATGTCGGCCCACTCCAGCTGATGCGCGAGCGTCTCGAGGCCGACGGCCTCGCCGCCGAGGCGCCGCGCCAGCTCCTGGGCGCGCTCGAGGCTGCGGTTGGCGACGCGGATCCGCGTCGCGCCCTGCGCCACGAGATGCGTCACCGCGAGCTCTGCCATCTCACCGGCTCCGACCACCAGCACGGTGAGGTCGACGAGGTCGGCGAAGATCCGACCCGCCAGGTCGACGGCGACCGAGCTGACCGAAGCCGGATGGCGCGCGATCTCGGTCTCCGTGCGCACGCGCTTGCTGATCGCGAACGATCGCTCCATGCAGCGGCCGAGCCGCGAGCCGACGGCGCCGCACTCGCGCGCCCAGGCGAAGGCCTGCTTGACCTGCCCCATGATCTGGGCCTCGCCGACGACCATCGCGTCGAGGCTCGCGGTGACCCGAAAGATGTGCCCCAGCGCCTCGCCGCCCCAGCGGTAGTAGAGCGCGCCGTCGAGCTCCTCCGCGGTGACGCGACGTTGGCGCGCGAAGAGCTCACGCACGGTCTGCTCGGCCCGCGCCGGATCTTCGCTGACCAGGTAGAACTCGACGCGATTGCAGGTGCTGAGCAGCATCGCCTCTGCCACCGTCGGCGCGGCGCAGAGTTCGCGCAGCACGCCGGGGATCTCCGCCGGGGCAAAGGCCAAGCGCTCGCGCAACTGCAGCGGTGCCGTACGAAAGCTCAGACCCACGACACCGAAGGTCATCCCGCGAGCATCCGACGACCCACGTAGATCCAGAGCACCAGCACGGTCGCCGCGAAGCCGACCACCGTCAGCAGCGCGGCACGCCGTGCGCTGATGCTCATCGTCCAACGCGCGACGAGCAGCGCGGCGAAGACGATCCAGACGACGCCCGCCAGCAGGTGTTCCGGGCGCACACCGTGGGTCGGTCTCAGCTGCACCACCCACAGCACCCCGCTGACCAGGGCGAGTGTGAAGACCGGGAAACCGGCAGCGATCAGGACGCGGCCCAGGTGGTCGAGCGTGGCCAGCGGCGGCGTGCGCCGGTAGAGCGGTCCGAGGCGATTGTGCCGCAGCGCCCGGTCTTGCAGCAGGTAGACCGCCGCCACCGCACCAGCCAGCGCAAAGGCCACCACGCCGAAGGCGACCAGCGTGAGATGGAGCTTGCCCAGCAGCGCCAGGCCTTGCGGCCCGAGCGGCGGCGGCGCGCCACGCGGCGTCAGGCGACTGCCCGAGAGCAGCGCGAGCGCGAGCGGGCCGACGAGCAGACCGAGGACGTCGATGCGCCACGCCAGGGTCATCGCCAGGTAGGCCGCAACGAGCAGCCAGGCCGTCAGATGAAGCGCCCCAGCCACGTCGCGCAGCGGATGGAGCCCTTGCAAGCAAAGCGCACCCGTCGTCAGGGTCTGGGCCACGAGCCCTGCGCCGAAGACCGACCGGCCCGCCAACGTCAGCGTCCGACTGCGCGCGTCGCCGCGCGAGACCACGCGCAGCAACACCAGCACGCTCGCGGCGCCATAGAGGCCCAGGGTGACGTAGAACATAATGGGCACCACCGTCGGCACGCGCCGGACCGGCGCGGCAGCGGGCCGCACGAGTCCACGGTCACCGGCATGCCGCACCTGCGATACGGGCCCCGCGGGCGACCGTGCGCGCGCGAGCGGATACTACGGGGCGGCGGCTGCTGCTGCAACCGTGTCACCAGAGGCCCGGGCTCCCCGACGCGCAGCCGCACCTTGATCTCGACCCTCGGGACGGGTATCACATACGCGTGCTCGCGAGCGTCCTGCGAGCGCCAAACTCAGCGCGCCGAACCCCGGAGCAAGCGCGCCGAACCCCAGAGAATGGAGCAGACGATGGCGGCCTCCCCCGATGCGAATGTGCTCGAGATCAGCGATGCCACCTTCGAGAGCGAGGTGCTGAAGTCGCCGCTGCCCTTCCTGCTCGACCTGGCTGCGGAGTGGTGCGGTCCCTGCAAGGCGCTGGCGCCGGTCGTCAGCGGACTCGCCCAGGACTATGCCGGGAAGGTGCGCTTCGGCTCGCTCGACATCGATGGCAACCCGGGTGTGCCGACGCGCTACCAGGTGCGGAGCATCCCGACGCTGATTCTCTTTCACCAGGGAGAGGTCGTCGGCCAGCTGATCGGGGCCCAGCCGCGCCAACGGCTGGTCGCGCTCCTGGAGAAGGCGATCACCGCATAGGGTGATCGCTTGCGCGGCTAGTACGACGAGCGCCGCACGGACGCGTTCATCAGCAGGCCCGTCGCGCACATCGTCGTCATCATCGACGAACCGCCGTAGCTGACGAAGGGCAGGGTCACGCCGACCACGGGCATCAGTCCTGTGACCATCCCGACGCTGAAGACCGTGTGCCAGAAGAGCAGCGCCGCGACACCCACACAGAGCACGGCGCCGAAGCGATCGCGGGCCTGACTGGCCCGGCGCACCGCCAGCAGCACCAAGACGATGTAGAGCACGAGCAGCGCCACGCTGCCGATGAAGCCCCACTCCTCGGCCCATATCGCAAAGGGGAAGTCGGTCCAGCGCTCGGGTAGGAAATGCAGCCGGTTCTGCGTCCCCTGCATGTACCCCTTACCATTCCAGCCGCCCGAGCCAACGGCGAGGATCGACTGCCGCGACTGCCACCCGCTGCCCCCTGGGTCCGAGGAGGGGTCGAGGAAGGTGTAGATCCGGCGCTTCTGGTAGTCACGCAGGACGTAGCTCCAGATCAGCGGCGACGCCGCGATCACGGCCAGCAGCAGCGTCAGCACCGCGCGCAGCCGCAGCTTGGTCAGCAGCATGATCGAGATGAAGAGCAGCAGGATCAACAGGGCAGTACCCAGATCCGGCTGTCGCAAGACCAGCACGACCGGCGCGAGCACGAGCAGGAAGGGGATCAGCACATGGCGCAGCGTCCGCGCCTCGACCGTCGGATCGTCGTGGAGGTATTTCGCCAGCGCCAGGATCAGCAGCACCTTCATCGGCTCGGAGGGCTGCGCCGCGAAGCCGAAGAGCTCGAGCCAGCGCTGCGACGCATTGACACTCTTGCCGAAGATCAGCACCAGCAGCAGCGCCAGCAGGCCGGCACCGTAGAGCGGATAGGCCAGCCGGTAGAACAGGCGGTAGTCCACCGTCGCCGAGAGCACGAAGACGCCGAGCCCCAGCACGAGCCAGCCGACCTGCTGGCGCACCAGGGTCAGCGTCGTCGACGCGGTCGCCGAGTGGAGGTTGCCCAGACCGACCACGATCAGCACAGCGATGCAGATAAAGAGGGGCCAGTCGAAATGCGCCCGCAGCTTGCTCAATCCGCTCACGGCGATCCCCCGGCGCGCCGCTCAGCGGTCGGCGGCGCAGACGCAGAGCTCGGCGCAGCGGCCGCCTTGCTGAAGTAACTGCGCACGATCTCCATCGCGACGGGGGCCGCCACCTTCGCGGCCTGCCCGCCGTGCTCGATCAGCACCGCGACGGCGATCTGCGGCCGCTCGACCGGCGCATAGGCCGCGAACCAGGAGTGGTCCTCGAGCGCGTGCGCCGTGGCGAAGCCGCGGCGGATCACCTGGGCAGTCCCGGTCTTTCCCGCGACGGAGAGCCCCTCGAGGCGCGCGTCATGGCCAGTCCCCTTCGGGTCGGCAACGACCGCCACCAAGGCCGCGCGTAGGCGCTGCAGCGTCTCGGGACGCAGGTTGATCGCGCGACGAAGCCGCGGAATAAAGGGCTGCAAGACCTCGCCCGTCGGCGTCTCGATCCGCTCGACGATCTGCGGCGCGTAGAGGCGGCCGCCGTTGGCCAGCGCCGCGTAGAGCGCCGCCACCTGGATCGGCGTCACCTTGACGCTGCCCTGGCCGATCGCAGCGTTGAGCGTGAACCCGAGCCGGAAGGGCCGCCCGCGCTCCGCGTACCAGGCCTTCGTGGGAATCAGCCCACCCACCTCGCCGTTCAAGCCGACGCCGGTCGTCGCGCCCAGACCGAAGAGGCGCGCGTAGTTTGCCAAGCGGTCGAGCCCGACGCGCTCCGCCAGCAGGTAGAAGTAAACGTTGCATGACTCGGCCAGCGCCCGATGGAGATCGACCTTGCCGTGGGTGTGACTGCAGCGAAACGAGCGCCGGCCAAAGCTGTGCACGCCCTTGCAGGTGATGTGTTCGTCCCAGGTCGCGAGGTGATCCTCGACGGCGGCGGTCGCCGTCACCACCTTGAAGATCGACCCAGGGAAGTAGTTCTCGCGGAAGACCTTGTCGAGCAAGGGGCGCCGCGGATCGTCGAGCAACTCGCGTGCTTGGCGCGGCGTCAGCCGCCCGGTCAGCACGTTGGCGTCGAATGCGGGATGCGAGGCGGTGGCCAGCACCCGGCCCGTCTCGACCTCCAGCACCACCGCCGCGCCCGAGGCATAGCGGCGCAGAGCGCGCTCGACGCGCCGCTGCAGCTCGAGGTCGATCGTCAGGACGAGCGTATTCCCTGCCTGCGGCGCCACGCGCTGCGGCTGGCCGCCGAGCAGAGCGCCGGCCCACGGCTCGTGTCGTCGACGACCATGCGCGTCGACGATGACCCGCTCCACGCCCGTCAAACCGCGCAGCTGGTCCTCAAAGAGCCGTTCGACGCCGTAGCGCCCGACGAGCTGCCCCGCGTGGTAACGCCCGCGCGTATCGCGCGCCAGATCATCCGCAGTCACCTCGCTCATGTAGCCCAGGAGGTGCGCCGCCACCGCGCCATGCAAATAGTGGCGCTGGGCGACGGCCACCGCGTCGAAGGCGGGCACGTCGGTCTTCAGCATCTCGAGCTGCGCGAGCTGATCGCGATCGATGTCGCGCAGCAGCAGCAGGCGCTGATTGCGGCGCGTCGCGCGCGCCGCGGCCACGCGCCGCCGCACCACCCGCGCGCGCTCCGGGTCGATTCCGAGGGCGCGCACGAAGCGCTCGAGGGCGCGATCGTCGACGAAGCGGGGCGCGGCGTAGACGTCGAACGATGGGCGCACACCGACCAGCAGGCGCCGCGAACGGTCGAAGATCGCACCCCGGGCCGCCGCGATCGTCCTCTCCTGGAGGTAATTATCGGCGGCCGCCGCGCGGAACGCCGCCCCGCGCGCGACCTGCAACTGCCAGAGCCGCCCGATCAGCACGCCAAAGACGAGCAAGACGAAGACCACCAGGTAGGCGTAGCGTCGCTGCAGCTCCGGTATGTGGACAGGCGTGGCCAAGCAGCGACTCCTAGCGCAACCCCGACCGGGCACCGGGCAGCGCCTCGCGCCCGGCCAAGGCCTGATCGATCCGCGCCAGCGCCCGCAGCAGCGGCGCGGCCGCTGCTGCCGTGAGCAGCGTCTGGGCCAGCAGCAGCAGCAGCCAGGAGCCACTCGGTGCCGCGCGCCAGAGCACGCTGCGCAACAAGGTGCCCACGATCCCCGCGTAAAGCGCGGCGGCGCCGCCGACGATCGCGTAGGAGAGCGCACCGCCGAGATAGAGCTTGCGCGCCAGGCCGCGCCCAAAGAGATAGACCGCCGCCAGCGCCAGCGCCTGTAGACCGGCCGGGGTCCCGGCCAGCAGATCGGCCAGGTAGCCCAGGCCCACGGTGACGCCGACGCCGGCGGGATCGAACCAGCCCCCCGCGCGACTGATCGCGGCGCCGCGCGGGGCAGCCGCGGGCGCGGCCGTCAGCGACACATGCAGCACGATCAGCGTCGCCACATCGCAAGAGACGCGCGTCAAGCCGAAGAGCTGCAGCAGCGGACCGAGCAGCGTCAAGAGCACGAAGCCGATCGACCAAAACAACAGGACGCGGGTCACGGCGCCAATCCCCGCGCCGGAACGATCGCCGGCGCAGCTTCCCCGACCGCAGCGGGCGCCGGCGCCGCGATCACCAGCACCTCCTTGAGCTCGCCGAAGTCCATCGCCGGGGTGACGTCGACCTCGCGGTAGAGCCCACCCTCGTCGGGTCCAACCCGCGACACGCGCCCGACGACCAGCCCCTCGGGGAACAGCCCGGCGGCGCCGCTCGTCACCACCCAGTCGCCAGTCTTCACGGTCTCGCGCCGCAGGACGTAGTCGAGACGACAGCGATAGCCGTCGCTGCCATCCGCGCCGCGCAGGAGCCCTCGCGCCCCGCTCCGGCTCAGGACGACGTCGACGGCGCTCTTGGGGTCGACGAGGAGCGTCACCTCGGCGTAGTCACCGAAGACGCGGCCCACGCGACCGACGACGCCTTGATCGGTCACCACCGGCATCCCGCGCCGCAGCAACTCGCCGCCACGGTCGACATAGAGCCGCAGCGCCCGCGCGAAGGCCGAGGGCGGCCTGCCTATCACGCGCGCCGACACGGTCTCCAAGCCGCGGCGCTGGCGAAAGGCCAGCAGCCGTTCATAGCGGGCCGCGATGCGCAGCTCGCGCCGCGCCTGCTGGAGGCCGAAGCGCAGCTGCTGCCGCTCGGCGCGGAGCGCTTCGTTCTCGCCCTCGACGTGCACCAGGAAGAAGTAGCGCCGCCACCAGCGCTGCACGCCTTCCGCGGAAGACGCTACGGCGCGCTCCAGCGGGCCCGCCGCGCGCAAGAGCAACCGGTCGAAGCCATTGAGTTCGCCGGGGGCGCGCAGCTGCGCGCGCAGCAGCAACAGCGGCAAGCCTACCAGCAGCAGCGCCAACAGCAGGTCGCGCCAGCGCCGCGGTAGCATCAGAGTCGACATCGACGCCCTCTCGTCGGGTCAGCGAGCGACTGGCGAGCCGCCCCTGACTGGCGTGCAGCGGCGGCAGGGCGGGCTACGCCCTCGCGCAGTCGGTTAGCGCGCGTCGTCGCCCGATCGCCGCAAGCTCAATGACCCGATCGCCGCAAGCTCAATGGATCGCCACCTCGCGCAAGAGCTTTAGCTCGTCGAGCGCGCGACCCGAACCGAGCGCCACGGCGCATTCCGGGTTGTCGGAGAGCATTACGGGCAGCCCCGTCTCCTCGCGAATCAGCACGTCGAGGTTGCGCAGCTGCGAGCCACCACCGGTCAGCACGATTCCCTTATCGACGATGTCGGCGGAGAGCTCCGGAGGCGTCCGCTCGAGCACCACCCGAACCGCGTCGACGATCGCGTTGATCGGCTCCGCCAACGCCTCGCGGATCTCGTCGGAGTTGGTCGTGATCGTCTTGGGTACCCCGGCGACGAGGTCGCGCCCCTTGACCTCCATCGTCAGCAGCTCATCGGGTGGGTAGGCGTTGCCGATCGTCTTCTTGATCTGCTCGGCCGTGCGCTCGCCAATCAGGAGGTTGTACTTGCGCTTGATGTACTGAGCGATCGCCTCATCCATCTTGTCGCCGGCGACGCGCAGCGATCGCGCATAGACGATGCCGGCCAGCGAGATGATCGCGACCTCCGTCGTGCCACCCCCGATGTCGACGATCATATTGCCGCTCGGCTCGGTGATCGGCAGCCCAGCACCGATCGCGGCGGCCATCGGCTCCTCGATCAGGTAGACTTCGCGCGCGCTGGCCGCCAGCGCCGAATCGCGCACCGCGCGCTTCTCCACCTCGGTGATGCCGGATGGCACGCAGATGATGATACGCGGTCGCACGAGCGTCTTGCGCTTATGCGCGCGGGTGATGAAATACCGTAGCATCGCTTCGGTGATCTCGAAGTCGGCGATCACGCCGTCCTTCATCGGTCGAATCGCCACGATGTTGCCAGGGGTCCGCCCCAGCATCTCCTTGGCCTCGTGCCCCACGGCGAGCACCCGACGTCCGCCGTTGCCATTCTTCTGCACGGCGACCACCGAGGGCTCGTGCGCGACGATGCCCCGATCCTTGACGTAGGTCAGCGTCGTGGCCGTGCCGAGGTCGATCGCCATGTCGTTGGAGAACAGGCCGTAGACCCAGTCGAGAAGCATGGCGCAGCCTGTCCGGGGAGAAGGGCCCCCACGTGGGAAGCAGCGCCCCGCCGACAAGATAGCCGCCAGGGCGCGTTGCTCATACACCAGCCCCTGCACGCTGACAAGCGCCGGCCGCTGCCGCCGGCCGCCGGCCCTATGGCCCTCCGGCCCGCGGTGAACCTGCAGCAGAATTTCGCGGCCAGGGCCGGCGTTGCAGCGCGTGGGGCCTTCTGTTAGGGTCCCGCGGAAACGCGGGGTTCATCGCTGGTCCATGCCCGCTTCGGCTGGCCGTTCAGCCCGCAGAACCGCCCTGAAGACCGCCCTCGAGGTGTCCGATGCTCGATAGAATGCGCAAGCATTCGCGCTCCTTCATCATCTACATCTTCTTTGGCATCATCATCGGCGTCTTCGTCGTCAACTTCGGTCCGCAGTCGCAGGGCTGCGTAGCCGACACGACCCACGCGGGTGCGGTCGCCGGCCGGGCGATTACGATCAACGACATCAGCTATGCGATGGCGGTGGCGGGATTGCCCAGCTCGGGTCTCGCGGAGGACCAGGTCGCGATGCTGCGGGCGTTGATCTTGGATCGCTACGTGGTGCGCGAGCTGATGGCCGAGCGAGCGATCGAGCTCGGGCTGCGCGTCCCGGACGCCGAGATCGAGGATATGCTGCTGGCCGGGCGCTACCTCGCGCTGGGCCAACAGCAGCCGCTCGTCCGCGGCGACAGCGGCGGCTTCGACTACGACCTGTTTTCGCGCTACGTGCGCTATAACTGGGGCATCACCGTCAAGAAGTTCAAGGAGGAGCAGCGCCGCGAGCTCTTGGCGCACAAGCTGAGACAGCTGCTCGACGGCGCCGTTGGCGTGGCCCCCAGCGAGGTGCAGAACGACTTCGTGCAGCGCCAGACGCAGGTTCAGCTGCAGTACGTGCGCTTCGCCCCGAGCGAGCTGCGCGAGCGCGTGCGCTTGACCACTGCCCAGCTCGACGCCTTCGCCGCGACGCACCAGCAGGCGCTGAGAAAGTACTACGAGGTCAATCGGACGGCCTTCACTGGCCTGCCGCAGCAGGTGCTGGTCCGCGCCCTCGCCCTCCGGGCCGCCATCGGTGGGGATCGCCAGGCCGCCCAAGCGGCGGCCGCGCGCCTGCTGGCGAAGGCCCGCGCAGGGGCGGACCTCGGGGCGCTGGCGCGCGAGGCCTCGACAGACGCCAGCGCTGGCGTCGACGGGCTGCTCGGTTGGCGCAACAGCGCCGCGCCGGCGATTGCGCCGGCCGTCGATGCCGCGCTGCAGCAGCTCAAGGACGGCGAGCTCTCCCAGGTGATCGTCGCCGGCGAACGGCTCTATATCGTGCGCATCGAAGGTCGCCGCAGCGGCGACGTGCCGCTGGCCAAGGCCGAGCGCGAGATCGCGCTCGAGCTGGCGCGCGACGAGGGCGCCCGCGCCCTAGCCAACGAGCTCGCCAACAGCTTCCTCGCCCGGATCAAGCGGGGCGCCAAGCTGGAGCAGCTCTTCGTGGCCGCGCGCGACGAGGGCGCGACGACAGACGACGCGACGACGGACGAAGGGCCCGCGGGGGACGGCGGCGCTGCGGAGGCGCCGCCCTCCGCGACGGCGGCGGTCGCCGCTGCCGGAGACAGCGCCGGCGCCGGCAGCCCCGGGCCTGACGATCGCCGCTTTGAGCTGAGGACCTCGAGCCTCTTCATGCGCAGCCCTGATCACACCATTCCCGGCATCGGCGCCTCTGGGGAGCTCAGCGAGGCGGTCTTCCGCCTGCAGCGCGGTGAGGTGGCGGATCGCCCCTTCGCCGTCGGTCCCATGGTCTATCTCGTGGCCCTCAAGGACCGCCGAGAGGCTGACATGCAGGAGTGGGCCGAGCGCCGACAAGAACTGACGCGCTCGTACCAGGACGCGAAGGCGCAGGAGCTCGTGCGGCACGTCGAACAGGACCTCTGCCAGCGGGCGCTCGAGCGCAAGCGCGTGAACATCGATCCGCGTATCCTCGCGCGGCCGGCGGCTGAGGGTGAGGCGAAAGACAAGAGCGCCGACTACGTCCCCTGCCGCACCCTGCAGGCCGCGGGGGCGATGCTCTAGGCGCGGACGGCGCACCGCAGGGAATGGATCGCAGCGCGCGCCGCGCGGAATCGACCGCCGCGGGTCCGAGCCCGATCAGTCCTGCCCGGCGGCCCCGCCGTCCAGCTGGCGATCCAGATGGCGGTCGAGCAGCCGCCCCACGCCCGGCACGGCGGCCAAGACGTGCGCCTTGCCCTTCGGCCTCAGCTTCTGGTAGGCGCTGACCAGCCCCCGGTGACTCGAACGCTCGGCTCGGCGGTCCGTCACGGCCAACAGGCTCTCCGCCACCCGATCGCTGCGCGAGGTCAGATAGCGCTCGATCGACGCGGAGCCGCCCTCGCCTTGGAACTCGGCGTAGAAGGGCTCGAGCTGCGCGATGAACTCATCGAGCAGCGCCTCGACCAGCTCGTGGATCATCCGGGGCTTGAGCGCCTGCACGACGCTGAACACCGTCTTGACGGCAAAGCCGGTGATGCCGCTCTTGGCGCGCACCTCGCTCTCGACCAGACTGACGCAGTCATCGACGACGACGCCGCGCCGCTCCGGACTGGCGACCAGGGTAGCTAGCTGTTTCACTCCCACTTCTCCTTCTCTCTGTGGATCCGTCCGCTTTCGTCTGTCCTGCATTCCGTTAGCGCGCCACCGCGCGGCGCGCTCCGACGAAAGAACCCGCCCACGCGCGGCACCACGCCCTCGCTGGAGGCAGGGGGGCGCATGCTACGCCTGAAGCCCATCGGCGACAACGCCCGATCGGCGGCAACGCCCCCTCGGCGAGCGCCGCCGAAGCAGTCATCTGCAGGCACCGCTGCAGGCGCCGCGCGTGGCACTCCGCGGCTCGTTGCCACGGCGACCGGTGTGCTAGACTCCGCGCGTCTCAGAGGCGACAACGTGGCCGAACGTGGCCGAACGTGGCCGAACGTGGCCGAGGGTCCGTCCATGACTGAACCGAAGATTGATAGCAAACCTGGCGACAGGACGCGGCTCGCCGCGATTCCGCTGCGCAACATGGTGCTCTTCCCCGGCGTCGTTCAGCCAATCGACGTCGGACGCCCGCGCTCGATGGCGGTAGCAGAGCGCGTGGAAGCCCAGCACGGGCTGCGCATTGCGGTCGTCACCCAGCGCAGTCCCGAGGTCGATGAGCCGGCGCTGAGCGACATCTTTCCGATCGCCGTCGAGGCCGAGGTGCTGCGGGTGATGAAGGTGGCCGCCAACCGCGCCACCATCGTCGTCCGCGGCGTCCGCCGCCTCCGCGTGCATGAGCTCGATACGGCCGATGGGGCGCTGCACGCGCTCTGCGAGCCGCTGGTCGAGGTCCGGGCCGACGAGGTCGAGGCGCAAGGTCTGGCGATGGCCGTGCGCGACGCGGCCAAGCAGATCGTGGCGATCTCCCCGGACATCCCCGATGAGGCCGGCGCCCTGCTCGATCAGATCCGCGACCCGGCACGGATGGGCGACGTGGCTGCTGCCAACATCGAGGGCACCACCGCGGAGAAGATGGAGCTGCTCGAGCTCCTCGACGTGCCGCAACGGCTGCGCGAGGTGCTGACCCGGCTGCAGCGGGCGCTCGAGACCTACCGCGTCAAGGAGCACATCGACTCGCACGTGCGCGCGGAGATGGGTCGCCACCAGCGCGAGGCGGTGCTGCGTCAGCGGCTGCGGGCGATCCAGGAAGAGCTCGGCGACGCCGATGACGATGACGGGAGCGCCGAGTTCGAGGAGCGCCTCCGCGCGATCGAGATGCCGGCCGAGGTGCGGGAGGTCGCCGAGAAGCAGGTCGTGCGCATGCGACAGATTCCGACGCAGTCGCCGGAGCACACCGTGGCGCGCACCTATCTCGAGTGGCTCGTCGAGCTCCCCTGGAGCACGATGACGCCCGACGACCTCGATCTCGATCACGCGCGACGCATTCTCGACGAGGATCACTATGGCCTCGATCGCGTGAAGAAGCGCATCGTGGAATATCTCGCCGTGCGCAAGCTCAAGCCGGACAAGAAGGGGCCGATTCTCTGTCTGGTCGGCCCTCCCGGCGTGGGGAAGACCTCGACCGGGCGCAGCGTCGCGCGCGCGCTCGGCCGCAAGTTCGTGCGGGCCTCGCTCGGCGGCGTGCGTGACGAAGCGGAGATCCGCGGGCACCGGCGCACCTACGTTGGCGCGCTGCCGGGGAGAATCATCCAGGGCATTCGGCGCGCGGGCACCCGCAACCCTGTCTTCGTGCTCGATGAGATCGACAAGCTCGGTCGCGACTTCCGCGGCGATCCCTCGTCCGCGCTGCTCGAGGTGCTCGACCCCGAACAGAACGACACCTTCTCGGACCACTTCCTCGAGGTGCCCTTCGATCTGTCGCAGGTGCTCTTCTTCGCCACCGCCAACGAGATTGACCCGATTCCACCGGCACTGAAGGATCGCCTCGAGGTGATCGACCTGCCTGGCTACACGCGCAACGAGAAGCTGCACATCGCTCGCCGCCACTTGATCCCCAAACAGCTCGAGGAGCATGGGCTCGCCGCGACCCTGCTACAGCACTCGGCGGGCGGCGCCACTGCAGCGAGCGCTACAGCGAGCGCTGCGGCAAGCGCTACAGCGAGCGAGGCACCACCGGCTGCAGCAGCGAGCGAGGCGACGACCGAGGGCAGCGTGGCGCTGACCGTGCTGGAGGACACCACGGTGCTCCACGTCGCGGACCACTACACGCGCGAAGCGGGCGTGCGCAACCTCGAACGTGAGCTGGCCTCGATTTGCCGCGGTCTGGCCGTGCGGGTGGCCTCGGATCGCGAGCTGCCGAGCACCGTCACGCCGCAACACCTGCTGGAGCTGCTCGGACCGGTCAAGTACTACCCCGAGGCGGCCGAGCGCACCGAGATCACCGGCGTCGCCACCGGACTGGCCTGGACGTCCTCCGGCGGCGAGCTGATGTTCGTCGAGGCCACCCGCATGCCGGGCAAGGGCAAGCTGATTCTCACCGGTCAGCTTGGCGAGGTGATGCAAGAGTCGGCCCAGGCCGCGCTGAGCTACGCCCGAACCAAGGCGGTCGAGCTCGGCCTCGAGGTCGATTTCTTTGCCGAGTCGGATCTCCACCTCCACGTGCCAGCCGGCGGCATCAAGAAGGACGGGCCCTCCGCTGGGATGACGATGGTGGCCGCGCTGGTCTCGCTGCTCTCCGGCCGGCGCGTGCGCGACGACCTGGCGATGACCGGTGAGATCTCGCTGCGCGGCACCGTGATGCCGGTCGGGGGCGTCAAGGAGAAGGTGCTCGCGGCGCATCGCGCGGGCTTGCGCCGGGTGCTGCTGCCGGAGCGCAACCGGAAGGACCTGATCGACGTCCCCAAGGAAATCCAAGTCGAGATGGAGCTGCTCTTCGTCAACGACATCGCGCAGGCCCTGGCCCTCGCCCTCGAGGCCACGCCGCGGACGCCGCGCAAGAAGCGCAGCCGCGATCCGGTCGTCCCTGACACCGCCGCGCACTCGGCCGCCTGAGCGCCGTCCCCGTCGGCAAGAGCTGTGGCGGCCGGGTCTCGCCGATCATCTGCCGCCACCTGGACAAGGAGTGAATCGTGACTCGAACGCTACGCTACCTGCTTCCAGCGCTCGCGTGCAGCCTCGGTGGCTGTGTCGGCCCGCAGGAAACGCTGCTGATCTTCATCGTGGTGATCCTGCTCTTTGGCGCCTCGCGCTTGCCCCAACTGGGACGGGCCTTGGGCGAGACGCTGCGCGCCTTCCGCAGCGCGGCGGGCGGCGGGGAAGACGATGAGCAGGCGCGCGCGGAGCAGGCACGCCTCAGCGCCAGTCGCAAGGCCACCCCGATCGAAGGTGCGAGCGCCCGGCCCATCGAGGACGCGCGAGCGGACGCGCGCGAGGACGTACGAGCGGAAGGCGCTGGGCAAACGCGCCCGCGCGACGATCGTCGCGACTAGCCCGCGTCGCCAACCACGCCGCTTGCCTCGCGCGCTGGGCTGCTAACGCAGAGCCTCGGCTAGCGCAGAGCCTCGGCGATGCGAACGATGCGCGGCAACAGCGCTTCGAGCTGGTCCAGCGAGAGCATGCGCCGGTCGTCTGAGCGAGCGTTGGCCGGGTCGGGGTGGCACTCCACGAAGAGCGCATCAGCTCCCGCCGCGACACCTGCGCAGGCCAGCGGCGCAATCTCACTCGGTTGATTCGACGCATGCCCGGCGTCGACGACCACGGGGCAACCGAGGGCCTGCAGCTCCCCGAGCCCCGCGAGATCGCAGACGAGCCGATCGTAGCCAAAGCTGGAGCCGCGCTCGGTGACGAGCACGGCCTGCGCCCCCGCGCCGCGCAGCTTTCCGACCGAGCCGGCCAACCCAACCGGCGACATGAACTGCCCCTTCTTCAGGTTGACGACCCGCCCCGCGGCGCCGACGGCCTCGAGCAGGCTGGTCTGCCGGCAAAGGAGCGCGGGCACCTGGAGCACCTCGACGACCTGCGCCGCGGCCGGCACGTCGCTCGGGCGATGCACGTCCGTGAGCAGCGGGCAGCCGAAGCGAGCCTTGATCGCGGCGAGGCTCGCCAGCCCGCGCTCGAGCCCAGGTCCACGATAGGCCTCGCCGATCGTGCGGTTGTCCTTCTCGTAGGACGACTTGAAGATCAGGGGCAGGCGCCGCGCAGCGGCCATCGCCACCAGGCGCTCGGCAGCGACGAACATGACGTCATCACTTTCGACGACGCAGAGGCCGGCGATCAACGCCAAGGGTTGACCGCGACCGATCGTCACGCCTGCCGCCACAGATACAGTGCTCATCGCGTAAGTTCTCCTCTGCCCGCGTCAACGGGCACAGCGAAAGCCGAGGTCGACATCGACGTAGTCCGGGGGGAAGTGCAGCCGGTTGCTCGTGCGCGGCAACGAGAAATAGGAGCAGCACGAGCCGCCGCGGACCACGCGAGTCTGCCGCCCGAGACCATCCGCCGCCTCGGCGCCCGGCCGCGGCTTGGCCGGACCACGCGGGTTGCGCACGACGCGCTGGTCATAGGGGCCATAGGCATCCGCGACCCACTCCCACACGTTCCCCGCCAGATCCAGCACCCCCTCCGGGCTCGCGCCGCGCGGATAGCTGCCGACGGCGACGACGTGTCCGGGGTTCTTCCCGGCGCAAAGACCATCGCCCGCGAAGTTGCCGAAGTTGGCCCGATCACAGCGCAGCGCGTCGCCCCAGGGGTAGACTCGTGGGGTGGAACCCCGGGCCGCGCGCTCCCACTCGGCCTCGGTCGGCAGGCGCCCGCCGCGCCACGCGCAGTAGGCGCTCGCATCTTCCCAGCTCACACCGACGACCGGCAGGTTCTCCCCCCGTGGCCCGTCGTAGACCTGCGGCGGCCGGCAGCGCCCGCTGCGCACACACCCCGCGTAGCGCCCGCGCGTGACCTCGAAGCGGTCGATCGCGAAGGCTTCGAGCCAGAGGCGTCGCGGCGGCCGCTCATCGGCGTCGCCCGTCGCGCTCCCGCGCACGAACCATCCGGAGGCGATCGGCACCCCCAAGGGGGGCGGGGCCGCGCGCGCGCGGGACGAAAAGAGCGCCGCGGCCGCCAGGGTCAGCATCGGCGCCCCCCAGCGAACCAGCCGCGCGGGGCGCACCGACCGCCACCTGACGCTTCTTTCCTCTGTCGCGAACATCGTGGCGTGGTTCTAGCGCAGATCGGCGCGGGGGAGCCAACGGCGCGTCGAGCCAACACCGAGCGCCCGTGCGGGAAGCGACGCGAAGCAGACCACCAAGGACACCCCGGCGCATCGTGACGCCAGGCGGCGGCGCCAAGCGCCACCCTCATCGAGGACGACCCAGCGGCTAAGCGTTCGATTCGACGCGCGAGCGCGCCCTCGTGGAGGGTCCCGCCGAGCGCGGCACGATGCTTGCTTCGCTGGGCTGAGGTCGGGGAAGACGCTGCAGCGCGCAGGCGCCCGGTTTGGCCATCGCAGGCGGCGCCGCCGCTCGCGGGCCGCCCCATCGCTGGGAGAGGACGCCATGACCGCTCGCCTGCTTCGACAACGACCGGCCTCGCTCCGCAGCGCCCTGCTGCTCTTCCTCTGGGCCGCGGCGGCCTGCGAAGGCCAGGATCCGGGTGATGGGCAAGGCTTTGAACCGGCGGGGGCAGCCGGATATCGACCCTCGCTGGCCTCGCCAGCGCCAGCGCCCTCCTACGGCGCGCAGGGTGGCGGCTACGCCCCGACGAGCAACTACTCGCCTGGAAGCAATTCCCTCGGCGCGGCAGATCCGGGCCCCGCACTCGGTGGCGCTTCGAGCGCTGTCGCGCCGCCAGCGGCCGCGCCCGCGACAGCCGGGCCCGGTGGTGAAGAAATCGGCAGCGTAAACACGCAATTCCACTGGGTCGGGCCTGACGACAAGATCGTCGTCGTGGCCATCGACGACCCCAAGATCGAGGGCGTGACCTGCCACTTGAGCCGGGCGAAGGCCGGCGGGATCAGCGGTGGGGTCGGGGTCGCCGAGGACACCTCCGACGCCTCGATCGCCTGTCGCCAAATCGGTCCCATTCGCTTCAAGCAATCGCTCGCGCCCAAGGAGGAGATCTTCAACGTCGACACCTCGATCTTCCTCAAGTCGCAGCACGTCGTGCGCTTCTTCGACCAGAAGCGCAACGTGCTCGTCTATCTCACCTACAGCGACAAGCTCTTTGACGGCAGCCCCAAGAACTCGATCAGCACCGTACCGGTAATGCCCTGGCGTTGACGCGGCCAGCGCTGCCTCAGTCCGCCGCCGCGCCCCCGATGCGCCCCCGATGCGCCCCGCCGAGGGCTGCCCAAGGCTCGCGCCAGCCGGAACTCGCGCGGCCAGCGGCGCCGCTCGCCCGCTGTGGTAGGGTCGCGCCGGCCGCCGGCGGACGGCGGCCGGAGGAAGGAAGCCGATGCCGCCAACCGACGCCCGCCCGAAGCGCCTGCTCAACGCCTATCGCCGCCGACCGACCGACTGCACGCCGGTCTGGTTGATGCGCCAGGCGGGCCGCTACCAGGCGTCCTACCGCGCGATTCGCCAGCGCGTCTCGTTCTTCGAGCTCTGTCGCGACCCGGACCTGGCGTCCCAAGTCACGGTCGCCGCCGTCGAGGAGCTCGGCGTCGACGCCGCGATCATCTTCTCCGACATCCTCGTGCCGGTCGTGGCGATGGGGGTCGGCGTGGAGCTGACCGAGGAGGGCCCGCGCATCACGCCGCCCGTGCGCGACCGCGCCGCGATCGAGGCGCTGCAGGTCTTCGATCCCGCTGAGAAGCTCCCCTTCCTCTTGGAGGCGATTCGCCGCACCAACCGCGCGCTCGCGGGGCGCGTGCCGCTGCTCGGCTTTGCCGGCGCGCCCCTGACCTTGGCCAGCTACCTGGTCGAGGGGGGACAATCGCGCCATTTCATCCAGCTCAAGCGGCTGCTCTTCGGCGACCCGGTCAGCGCCCACCTGCTGCTCGACAAGCTGGCGACGATGGTCGTAAGCCACCTCCGGGCCCAGGTCGAGGCGGGCTGCCACGCGGTTCAGGTCTTCGATACCTGGGCCGGCATTCTTTCGCCGGACGACTATCGCGAGCTCTGTCTGCCCCATCTCCAACGGATCTTCGCCGAGCTGCAACCCCTCGGGGTGCCCCGCATCCTCTTCGGCACGAACACCGCGCCGCTGCTCGAGCTGCTGCGCGAAAGCGGCGCCGACGTGATCGGCGTCGACTGGCGGATTGACCTGGCCGAGGCACGGCGCTCGCTCGGCCCCGCGTTGGCGCTGCAGGGCAACCTCGATCCCTGCTGCCTCTGGCTCGATGAGCCGGCGCTGGAGCGGCGCGTCCACCGCGTGCTGCAGCAGGCTGGACCGGCCGAGGGCTACGTCTTTAACCTCGGCCATGGCGTCCTGCCGGGCACGCCACCCGAGCGCGTGCGCTTCCTCGTCGAGACCGTCCATCGTCTCAGCGCGCGCCCCGGCCCCGCGACGCCCTGAGCGATGCAGCCCGCGCGTCGCATCGTCATCGTCGGCGGTGGCATCTCGGGCCTGGCCGTGGCGTGGGCCCTGCGCCAGCGGGGCGAGCGGGCCTCCGACCTGCCGCCGCCCGAGGTCGTCGTCGTCGAGCGCGACGCTCGCCCGGGCGGAAAGATTCTCAGCGAACGCGTCGGCGGCTTCCTCTGCGAGTGGGGGCCCAACGGTTTCCTCGACCGCGAGCCGGCCACGCTCGAGCTCTGTAGCGAGCTCGGCCTCGGCGATGAGCTCCTTCCCGCCACCGCCGCCTTCGCCAAGCGTTACATCTACCGCGCCGAGCGGCTGCACGTCGCCGCGGCCCACCCGCTGCGCTTTCTCGCGTCCGACCTGCTGCCCTGGCGCGCCAAGCTGCGCCTGCTGCGAGAACCCTGGGTCGCTGCGCGCCGGCCGGACGATGCAAGGGACGAGTCCGTGCTGGCCTTCGCCGCGCGCCGCATCGGTCCACTGGCCGCGCGCCTGCTAATCGATCCGATGCAGTCGGGCATCTACGCCGGGGACCCGGCGCGGCTCAGCGTGGCGAGCTGCTTCCCGCGCGTCGTCGAAATCGAGCGCCAGTACGGCAGCCTGATCCGCGGTCTGGTCGCCTTGCGGCGCGAGCGGCGGCGGGGCGGCGCCCCTGGCGACCCGCGGAAGCCGTCCGCCACGCCCGGGGCCGGACCGAGCGGCCACCTAACGAGCCTGCGATCCGGCCTCCAGCTCCTTCCAGACACCCTGGCGCGGCGGCTCGGCTCGGCGCTCAAGTGCGGACAAGACATCGAGCGGGTGACGCGCAGCCCCAGCGGCGACCTCTGGCGGGTACACCGCCGGGGGCGGCCCCCGCTGCTGGCGGAGGTGCTGGTCTTGGCCTGTCCGGCCCACGCCGCGGCGGCGCTGCTCGACGGCGTCGACGCGAACCTGGCGGCGTCGCTGCGGGGAATCGACTACGCGCCCCTCGCGGTCGCGGCGCTCGGCTACCGGCGCGAGCAGGTCCGCCATCCCCTCGACGGCTTCGGCTTCCTCGCGCCTCGAAACGAGGGACTGCGCCTGCTCGGGACGCTCTGGGACTCGACGATCTTCGGCCGCCGCGCCCCCGCCGGCCATGTGCTGCTGCGCGCGATGGTCGGCGGTGCGCGCGACCGCGCGATCACCACGCTCGCGCCAGAGGCGATCGCGCTCGCCGCCCACGAGGCGCTGCGCCCCCTGCTCGGCATCGACGGCCCACCCGTGTTGGCCGAGGCCGTGGTCCATCAGCGCGCGATTCCGCAGTACAACCTGGGCCATCGCGAGCGCGTAGCCCAGCTGACCGCCCGGCTCGGGACCCAGCCTGGCCTGGTCCTCGCGGGAAACGCGCTGCATGGCGTCGGGATCAACGACTGCGCGCGCAACGCCAGGCGCGTGGCCGCAGAGGCGCTCGCCCAGCTCGCACGCCCGAGCCTTCCGCTGGCACCGCCCAGCGAAACATGCTAGGTACACGCGCGAGTCGCCATGCTAGGTAGTCGCCCGAGCAGCCCTGCTGGGGGCTCTGTCGAGCCACCACGGCGGGTGTTCACCCGAGTACTGAAGTGAGGGAATCACAAAAATGAACCAGACGAAGACAAGCATCCTGCGACGGTCCGCGCTGATCGCCTCGACCATCGCGACCCCGGCTGTGATCGCGGCGCTCATCGGGCTCGCCGGCTGCAAGGATCTGCGCCCCGGCCAGACCGGAAGCAAGGCCGGCGCCGCCGCCACTGGGCCCAAGGTCAAGGTCGAGTTCTACGTGATGTCGAAGTGTCCCTTCGGCACCCAGGTGGAGGACGGAATCAAGCCCGTGCTCGAAGAGATCGGCGACCGCGTCGACTTCCAGCTCGACTTCATCGCCACCGAGACCGGCCCCGGCCAGTTCAATTCGCTGCATGGCGAACCCGAGGTCAAGGGCAACATCGTTCAGCTCTGCGCGATCAAGAGCCAACCGGAACCACGCAAGTACATGGCCTTCATCGGCTGCCAGAACAAGAACATGCGCGCCATCCCCGAGGGCTGGGAGACCTGTGCTGGCGAAGCAGGCCTCGACCTGGCGAAGATCAAAACCTGCGCCGAGGGAGCCGAGGGCAAGGGCCTCCTGAGCGCCTCGGCCAAGCGGGCCCAGGCTCGACAGGCCAGCGGCAGCCCGACGATTTTCATCGCCAACGAGCCCTATCAGGGCGGGCGCTCGAAGAACGACTTCACCCGCGCCATCTGCGAGAAGATGGCGGCGCCCAAGGCCGAGGCCTGCGCCAAGCTGCCCGAGCCGGTCCTGGTCAACGCGACCGTGCTGACCGACAAGCGCTGCGTCGCTTGCGGCAGCTCCACCCAGGGCATCGAGTCGACGCTGCGCGGACGCTTCTTCCCGAAGCTGACGGTGCGCACCGTCGACTACGACAGCGCCGAGGGCAAGAAGCTCTACCAGGACCTCAAGCTGAAGTACCTGCCGGTCTGGCTGCTCGACGCCTCGGCGACGAAGGCCGAGCAGTGGAGCATGATCGCTCGCTGGATGACCAAGCGCGGGGAGCATTGGCAACTACAGATTCCGGCGACCTTCGACCCGACCGCGGAGATCTGCGACAACAAGATCGACGACACCGGAAATGGCAAGATCGACTGCGCCGACAAGACCTGCGAGAACGAGCTGGCCTGTCGGCCGGAGAAGAAGCAGCAGGTCGATGTCTTCGTGATGTCGCAGTGCCCCTACGGTGTGCAGGCCCTCAACGCCGTCAAGGAAGTGCTCGCGAACTTCAAGGGCGCCGTCAAGTTCGACGTGCACTACATCGCCGAGGAGGCCCCCAACAGCGCCTCGGGCTTCACTGCGCTGCACGGGGATCCGGAGGTGCACGAGAACATCCGGCAGCTCTGTGCGAAGAAGTACTACGGCCGCAACGGGAAGTACCTCGACTACATCTGGTGTCGGAACCAGGACATCCGCTCGGATAAGTGGGAGGGCTGCGCCAAGGACGGCATCGCCGCCGCCACGCTGCGCCGCTGCGCCGAGGGCAAGGAAGGCAAGGAGCTGCTGGCCGCCGACATCAAGATCGCCAAGGCGCTCTCGATCGGAGCCAGCCCGACCTGGTTGGCCAACAACCGCTTCAAGTTCAGCGGGATCGCCCCCGAGGCGATCAAGTCGAGCATCTGTCAGCACAACCCGGGCTTGGCCAACTGCGACAAGCAGCTGACGCAGCAGGCGGCCGCGCCTTCCGGCTCCTGTAACTAATCGCCCGGAGCGGTGCAGCCTTCGCCCCTCCCCGCATCCTTCCCATCACCCTTCTGGTCGCTCGCTCTGGGTCGCTCGCTCTGATGACCACCACGGCCGTGCTCCCAACCTGAGACGCGGCCGCGCTCCTACCCCGCGCCAGGTCCCCGACGGCAACGGGGCGGTACGCCATCCCGGTCGCTAGACGCACGATGCAACTTTACCCCTCACTTGCTGCGCTCGGCGACGCGATCGCGTCGCCAACCGTCGCGCCAACCGTCGTCGTTGGTAACTTCGACGGCGTGCATCGCGGGCACCAGGCCTTGCTCTCGCACGCACGAGCCCTCGCGACCGCCGAGCGTGGGATGGTCGTGGCGCTGACCTTCGAACCGCATCCGACGCGCTTCTTTGCCGCCGCGTCGGCCCCACCGCTGCTGACGACGCGCTCGCAGCAACTCGCGCTGCTCGCGGCCCACGGCGTCGACATCACGGTGATCGAGCCCTTCGACGCGGCCTTCGCCGCGTTGAGCCCGCGCGCCTTCGCGGAGCGAGCGTTGGTGCAGGCCCTGGGGGCGCGCCACGTCGTGGTCGGCGTCGGCTTCGTCTTCGGGCAACGCCGCGCCGGCACCGTCGAGGCCCTGCGCCTGCTTGGCGCCGAGCTCGGCTTCACGACCCACGGTCTCGAGCCTGCACGCAGCGAGGGGACCATCATCTCGAGCACCCGGGTGCGAGAGCTGGTCGTGCGCGGCGATCTGCCGGGCGCCGCCAGACTGCTCGGCCGGTGCTACGCCCTTACCGGCAGGGTCGAGCGCGGCGCCGGGCGCGGAGGCACCATCGGTGTGCCAACAGCCAACCTCCAGCCCGATAACGAGCTGCTGCCCGCCCGCGGGGTCTACGCCGCACGCGCCACGCTGCCGGACGGGAGCACCTACGGGGCGGCGGTCAACATCGGCCACGCTCCGACCTTTGCCCGCCACGGAGCACCCCTCGTCGAAGCGCATCTGCTGGAGTTCCAGGGCCAGCTCCTCGGCCAGCAGCTCGAGCTCACCTTCGTCGAGCGCCTGCGAGAGGAGGAGCGCTTTCCCTCGGCCGAGGCGCTGGTGGCCGCGATTCGCCGCGACCTGACCAGGGCGCGAGCGTGCTTGGCGCGCTCGACAGAGCCGGCACCCGAGTAGTATCAACGGCGGGTCGTCGCCACCCGTGTTGCCTTCGGAGCAGTCGCTTGTCCTTCGTCGTCGCCGATGCGCAGCCCTTCGCCACTGCCACGCTGGCCCACATCTACCGCGGCCAGGGGCGGCTGCTGCAGGCGCGCTCGGTCTTCGAGCGCCTGCTGCGCGAGCGGCCCGACGACGCGCAGGCGCTCCGCGGCCTCGAGCAAGTCAAGACCGAGATCGCCGCGATGCTCAAGCAGGCGACCGGCGGCGACGATACGCTGCTGGTTGAGGTCTGCGCCGAGGGTCTAGAGCTGCGCTGGGTTATCGCCGCCCGCGGCATCGAGCGCGCCCGACTCGTGCTCGGCACGGAGGGCCAGCTCGTGGCTCGCCTGGTCGGCTTTCCCTTCGACCCCGGGCTCTCCGTGCGCGACCGACGGCTCGACGCGCTCTCGGGTAGCGTCGTGCTGATACCGCCGCCCGGTGCGCTCGTCGCGAGCGCTGCCGTCGGTATCGTGGCCGAGGACGCGCGCTTCGCGGCGATCGCCCACGCGCCCGTGATCCCGATCAAACCTCAGTCGATCCCGCGCACAGGCTTGCGGATCAAGGAGTCGCCATGTTCAGAGGAGCCATAACCGCGCTGGTCACGCCGATGCGCGGCGGGCAGCTCGATCTCGACGGGCTGCGCGCCCTGGTCGAGCTGCAGATCACCGAGGGCATCGACGGTCTGGTCGCCTGCGGCACCACGGGCGAGACGCCGACGCTGGACGTCAACGAGCAAGCGCTGGTGATTCGCACCGTCGTTGAGCAGACGAAACGTCGCGTCCCCGTGCTCGCTGGCGCCGGCGCCAACGCGACGGCGCAGGCGATCGCGCTCAGCCGGGCGGCCGCCGAATGCGGCGCCGACGGCCTGCTCCACGTTACGCCCTACTACAACAAGCCGACCCAGGCGGGGCTCCTGGCGCACTTCCGCGCGCTCAGCGTCGCCTCGAGCCTGCCGATCGTCCTCTATAACGTGCCCGGACGCACGGGCTGCGATCTCCTGCCGGAGACGGTCGCCGAGCTGGCGCAGCACGAGCGAATCGTCGGGCTGAAGGAGGCCAGCGGATCGATTGTCCGCGGCCAGCAGGTCATCGCCGCCTGCCAGCGCGTGCGCAAGGACTTCAGCGTGCTCTCGGGCGACGATCCGCTCGCGCTCGCGCTGACGGCGGTCGGCGGCCAGGGGGTCATCTCCGTCATCTCGAACGTCGCACCCAAGCTGATGGCGCAGCTCGTGCGCCTGGCCAGCGAGTCGCAAATCGCCGAGGCGCGCGCGATCCACTACCGCCTGCTGCGGCTGATGGAGCTGCTCTTTTGCGAAAGCAATCCGATCCCGATCAAGGCCGCCGTGGCGCTGCTCGGGTTCGGTGCCAACGAGCTCCGCCTGCCGCTGCTTCCGCTGAGCGGGGCGAAGCTGGAGGAACTCAGCGCCGAGCTCAAGCGGCTCGGGATCGCCCAGTGACCGGCGTGGCGATCGTCGGCTGCGGGGGGCGCATGGGCCAGGCGCTGCTGCGGGCGCTCGACGGCGCCCCCGAGCTGCGCCTCGTCGCCGCCGTCGAGGTCGCCGGCGCGCCGACCCTGGGCCAGGACGCCGCGATGACCGCGGGCCTGCCGCCCTGCGGCGTGTTGGTCGCGGACGACCTCGGCGCGGCCCTCGCCCGTTGCGACGTGGTGATCGACTTCAGCGCTCCAGCCGCGAGCCTGCTGACCGCCGAGGCCGTGGCGCGGCGCGGCACCGCGGTCGCCCTGGTCACCGGCACGACCGGTCTGGACGCGGACCAACGCCGAGCGTTGCGCGAGGCGGCGACGCGCAGCGCGATCGTCCATGCCCCGAACATGAGCGTCGGGGTCAACGTGCTGCTGCGCCTCGCCGCGGACGCGGCGCGCTTGCTCGGCCCGGACTTCGACCTCGAGATCGTCGAGGCCCACCATCGACATAAGCAGGACGCCCCCTCCGGCACGGCCGCGCGGCTGGCCGAGGTCCTGGCG
The DNA here is from genome assembly GCA_016711215.1 of Pseudomonadota bacterium. Classification (NCBI taxonomy): domain Bacteria; kingdom Pseudomonadati; phylum Pseudomonadota; species Pseudomonadota bacterium. Next base: position 155,415 of record JADJTL010000003.1, read on the forward strand.
GCGGCGACGGCGGACCAGGGGCCGCTGGGCGAGCGCGCGTGCCACGGCCGCCATGGGCTCGCCAGCCGGCGCCCGCGGGAGATCGGCATTCACGCGCTGCGCGGTGGCGACATCGTCGGCGACCACACCGTGCTCTACTGCGCCGACGGTGAACGGATCGAGCTGACCCACCGCGCCTCGAGCCGCCAGACCTTCGCCCAGGGCGCCCTGCGCGCCGCGCGCTGGGTCGCCGGCCGGCCGGCAGGCCTCTACGACATGCAAGACGTCCTCGGCCTGGCTCCAAACGCGGCCCTGCCGCCAGTCTGAGCCACGAGGGCGCGCGCGGCCGCGGCCACACGCGCCCTCCCTTCAGCGCCGCAGCGCCTCAGCGCCGCAGCACCTCAGCGTCGCGACCGTAGCGCTTGAGCTCGCCCTCGGCCTGGGCCAGCCGCCGCGCGAGCTCACTGAGCTCCTCGCGATAACGCTCGGCCCGGGCGTCCGCGGCCTTGCCCTCCGCGCCGCAACGCTCGAGCTGCAGCGCGAGCTCCGCCCGCTCCTGACGCAGGCGCGCGTTCGTCGCCTCCAGCTCGGCGCGCTGGCTGCGCCAAGCCTCTGCCTCCCGCTGGTGCAGCCCGGCCCCCTCGATCAGGGTCTCGAGCTGACCGCGATCGGTGATCGCCGGCGGTGTCACGCTCGACGCCGGCGGCACGACCCCCGCTGCCTCGCCTGCCGGCGCCCCCGGCGCCTCGGCGCCGGCGCGCGGCGGCGCGGCAACCAGGCGCAGCTCCGCCTCGGCGACCCGCCCCTGCAGCTCGTCCACGCGCCACTGGTCGTTCTGCCGCAGCGCCTGCAGCTCGGCCACGCGCTGCTGCAGCCGCGTCGCCTCGGCGGCACCCTGCTCGATGTGGTCGACCAGCGCGTCACAGCGCTGCTCGGCGCGCTCGGCGCGACGACGCAGCGGCTCCAGCTCGGCCAGCGCGCCCGCGCGGGCCCGCTCGGCAACGTCGCCGCGCTGCCGCTGCTGCACGAGCTGTCCGCGCAGCTCGGTCATCCGCAGCTGCAGCGCCTCGTGCCGCGCGCGCTCCTCCTCCGCGCGGCGTCGCTCGCGGTCGAGCTCAGGCGCGGCGCCAGCCGAAGCACCCTCGCCCGCCGAGCGCCCCGTCCCGAGCTCCGGCGCCGCGCCGACCGCGAGCGCCCCGCCGCGCTCGCGACGCGGCCCGGCGAGCACCTGCAAGCGCCGCAGCGCCTCGAGCTGCTCGCGCAGATCGTCGCGCTCCTCGTGGACGCGCTGGAGGTCGGCTTGCTGGCGCGCGCCGGCCGCCACGCGCAGCTGCAGCTGCTGCAGCTCACGCTGGTGGGCCTCCGCACGCTGCACCGCCCGATCGCGCTCCTGCCCCGCACGCGCGAGCTGGTCCCTCAACCAGAGCGGCTCGTCCTCCCAGCTCGCGAGGGGAAGCTGCAGGACGGTGTAGGGCAGCGCCTCCAGGGCGCGATCGCTGCAGAGCGCCAGGTAATGTGAGGGCGGCTCGTCTTCGCCGATCAGCGAGCAATCGAGCGCGGCCTCCGGTTCGCCCGCCGGGGAGAAATCCGCCATCGTGCGCCCGAGGAAGGGGATCTCGCCCAAGATCCGTACGTGCTCGAACGACTGCTCGAGGTAATCGAGGAGGTCGCCGTAGCTCAGGCCCGGCGCCGTGCCCACATCAGCGCTGGGGACGACGAAGACGGCGATCCCGCCCGGTCGCAAGACGCGCTGCAACTCGGAGAGCAACGATCCACGCGCGATCCAGCGCTGCAGCTCGGGAACAAGCGCCAGGTCGAAGCTGGCATCGACCTGTCCGGGCGCGGCGCCGTCGCCGCCGACAAAGGAGAGGTTCGCCTCGGGATAGCCCTTCCAGGCCAGCGCCAGCTCCGGCGTCGCCACGTCGACGCCGACCACCTGCGCCGCGACGCGGGCAAGGAAGGCCGTGGCGCGGCCCAGGCCACAGCCAAGCTCCAAGACGCGCCGCTGCGCCACGAGCGCCTCAAGGTACTGGTAGCGCACGAGCCGCTCCGCCCACAGCCTGTCGTCCATCATCGGTTCATCCTCCCCACCGCTTCCAGCGCCCAGCGGCGCAGCAGCCACCTCAGCCCCGTCCGGCGCGGTTCATCGCCGCGCACCGTCGCCGCGCAGCGCCAGCTTCAGCGTAACGACGGTGCCGACGCCGAGCGTGCTTTCCACGCTCAGCTCGCCCCCGATGCGTCGCGCGCGCTCGTGCATGCTGCGTAGCCCATAGTGTCCGACCTTGGGCGCCTCGGCGCCGCTAAAGCCGCAACCATCGTCGCGCACGACCAGCTTCGCCGCGCCAGCGCTGAACTCGAGCAAGACGGAGGCGCTGCGCGCACGCGCGTGTCGCGCCACGTTGGCCAGCGCCTCCTGCACGATACGAAAGAGCGCGAGCTCCGTCTCAGCCTCGAGCTCCGGCTCGACGCCGCGCACCTCGGTCGCCACGGGAAGGTGGTGGCGACTGGCGAAGGTCGCGGCGTAGGCCGCCACTGAGCTGGTCAGCTCGAACTCACGCCGCAGCAGCGACACCGCGCGCCGCAGCTCTTCCATGCCCTCCACCGCGGCCTCGCGCAGCTGGCTCAGCTCCTGCCGAACCTCGCCGGGATCGGTCCGCCCCTCGAGGTACTCCGCCTGCAGGACAATGCCCGAGAGCGCGGCGCCGACGCCGTCGTGGATCTCGCGCGCGATGCCCTTGCGCTGGTGCACCAGCTCACGCTGGCGGCGCTCCCGCTGCAGCCGCAGCACCTCGCTCAGGGCGATCCGTTCGCGCCCCTCGAGATAGACCACGACGTAGACCACCGTGATGTTCAGCGCCGCGTACCACAGCAGCAGCAGCACGTCGACCGGAAGGCGCTGCAGGCCGAGGATCTGATCCGACCAGGCGACGATCGGCAACATCAGCAGCGGCGGAACGATCGCCAGCGGCGACGGAAAGAGGAGCGCGAAGATCATCGTGAACACGACCTGGGTCGCCATCACCGGACTCTTCAGCCCGCCGCTGGCGATCGCCACCCAGACCAGACCCAGCAGGTCGAAGCAGAGTGAGGCAAAGAGCACCGCGCGCGCAGCGCGACGTCCAACCCAGAGATAGCTCAGCGCATGCATGGCGAGCAGCGCCAGATAGCCATAGACAGCGTAGGGCACGGGGATGTGCAGGGCTCGGCGCCAGGCGGGCACGGCGAGCACCAGCAGCAAGACCGCCATCTGCGCCAGACGCGCGTAAAAGAGCGCCTGCGCCCGCAGCTCGAAGCGCTCCTGAAGATGACCGACGGTGGTGGACTCGCGGCCCAGCGCTGGCAGGATCACGCCGCGAGTGTATCAGAGAAGGCCCGATGGGCGGCCGCCGCCGCGATCCCGCGGCGCGGCGCCGCTCGGCGGGAGCGGTGCCACAAGCGGTGCCAAAGGCAAAAGGGGGCCCCTCAGGCCACGCAGGCATCACCGGCGTCGCCGGACGTCCAGAACCGGTCGGCCAGCCCCACCGCCATCCCTGAGGCGCGCGGCTGCGGGCTGGCGACGACGCGGACGACCCGACCCAGGCGGCGCTGACGCTCGCCGCCCTCGGCCTCGAACTCGAGGTCGAGCCGCTCGCCATGGTCGAAGAGCCAGTCGCTGCGCAGGAAGAGGCCACCATCGCTGACATCCGCGGCGTGGAGCACGAAGGAGTCAGTGTAGTCCGGGCCGCGCACGTGGATGCGCACAGGGACATGATAGGGCCGCCGCGTGCTGCTCCGGCGCTCGGTTTCCGTCGTGGGCGTCTCGACCATCGAATGCTTGCCTCCGCTGGGGTGTAGGGCATTGTAGTCAGCGGAGGATCGGGGGCAAGAAACCGGATCACACGCCGGTCTGCCCCGGCAGCGCCCACGCCCGGCGCCACGCGATGACGCGCCGTGCCAGCCGCTGGAGGGCCTTTGCGATGAAGCAGATCAAGCAGACCGAGCAGCTGAAGCAACTGCGCGTCTCGGTGGTCGGCAGGGTACAGGGCGTCTACTTCCGCGCCAGCGCGCGCGACGTCGCTCGGCGCCTGGGGCTCCGGGGCTGGGTACGCAATCGGCCCGACGGTACCGTTGAGCTGCTCGCCGAGGGGACCGAGGACGCGCTCGGCCAGCTCCTCGCCTGGTGTCGCCGCGGGCCACCGGCGGCCGAGGTCGAGCGGGTCGAGGCGCAGTGGGCCGAGGCCAGCGCTGAGGAGGACGCCTTCGCCATCCGGCATTGACCAAGCGCGTCGCCTGTGGCGCCGAGGCACGAAACCGTCGCAGGAGCTACGGGAGCGGCGGGCATTTTGCCTTGACAGACGTACCTCAGCCGACATATCCAACGTCTATTCGACGCGACACTGCCCCGCTCGGCACTCATCACTCGGCACTCGGCACTCGGCACTCGGCACTCGGCACTCGGCACTCGGCACTCGGCACTCGGTACCCATCACTCGGCATTCGGCATTCGGCACCCATCACTCGGCCATTCGTCAGGGTTTAGCTTTAGATTTTTCCGCTGGTCGCGATGAGCGACGGCGGCCGCGCGCTGGAGCTTCGCACCAGCCCGACCCACCTACCGGAGAGAAGATCCATGTCAGCGCCCGATCCCCTTAACCTCACAGAGCTCAAGCGCATGGCCATCAAGGACCTCACCCACCGAGCCCATGAAATGGGCATCGATGGGGCGTCCAACATGCGCCGCCAGGAGCTGATCTTCGCGCTGCTTCAGGCGCAGGCCGACGCCAAGGGCGACATCTACGGCGAGGGGGTGCTGGAGACGCTGCCCGACGGCTTCGGGTTCCTCCGCGCGCCCGACTACAACTACCTGCCGGGCCCCGACGACATCTACGTCTCGCCCTCGCAGATCCGCCGCTTCCAGCTCCGCACCGGCGACACCGTCAGCGGACAGATCCGGCCACCGAAGGACTCGGAGCGCTACTTCGCGCTGCTCAAGGTCGAGGATCTCAACATGGAGCCGCCGGATGCGGCGCGCGACAAGATCCTCTTCGACAACCTGACCCCGCTCTACCCCAACGAGCGCCTCAACCTCGAGCACGATCAGAAGAACCACTCGACCCGCATCATCGACCTGCTGGTGCCGATCGGCAAAGGCCAGCGCTGCCTGATCGTCTCGCCGCCGCGCGCCGGCAAGACCGTGCTGCTGCAGAACATCGCCAACGCGATCACCCATAACCACCCCGAGGTGGTGCTGATCGTGCTGCTGATCGACGAGCGCCCGGAAGAGGTGACCGACATGCAGCGCTCGGTCAAGGGCGAGGTCATCAGCTCGACCTTCGATGAGCCTGCCTCGCGCCACGTCCAGGTCGCCGAGATGGTGATCGAAAAGGCCAAGCGCCTGGTCGAACACCGCAAGGACGTCGTGATCCTGCTCGACTCGATCACCCGCCTGGCGCGCGCCTACAACACGGTCGTGCCGCCCTCCGGAAAGATCCTCTCGGGCGGCGTGGACAGCAATGCGCTGCATAAGCCCAAGCGCTTCTTCGGCGCGGCGCGCAACATCGAGGAGGGCGGTAGCCTGACGATCATCGGCACCGCGCTGGTCGATACCGGATCACGCATGGACGAGGTGATCTTCGAGGAGTTCAAGGGCACGGGCAACAGCGAGATCCATCTCGACCGCAAGCTGATGGAGAAGCGCATCTTCCCCTGCCTCGACATCAACAAGTCGAGCACCCGCAAGGAGGAGCTGCTGCTCCAGCTCTCCGTCCTGCACCGCGTCTGGATCCTCCGTCAGCTGCTCCATCCGCTCAACGTGATCGATTCGATGGAGTTCCTGCTCGACAAGGTTTCCAAGACCCAGACGAACCAAGAGTTCCTCGACTCGATGAGTGGCTAGCCTGGCGCCGTACGTTGGCTTGACGCTGCCGACAGCTCGCGCTATGGGAAGCGCCGCGGAGGAAGCAAACATGAAGCGGGGAATCCACCCGTCCTACCAGCCGGCGAGCATCGAATGCGCGTGCGGCAACCTGGTGCAGACCTACTCGACGCGTGGCTCGTTCCGCATCGAGATCTGCTCGAACTGCCATCCCTTCTACACCGGGAAGCAGAAGCTCGTGGACGCCGCGGGCCGCGTCGAGCGGTTCAACCGCAAGTACGGGCGCGCCAAGGCCGAGCCAGAGGCAGCCGAGCAGTAGCGCGGCCCGCGTGCTCCGGCTCTCCGGCGCACGCCGATCGTCCCGATCGTCGCCGCCCGGTCGTCCATGTTTCGCAAGCTCGAACAGGTCGAGGCTCGTTATGAGGAGCTCGCGTCGCTGCTCTGCGACCCGGAGACACTCGGCCGTCGCGACCAGTATCTGAAGCTCGCCAAGGAGCACGCCGACCTGCGCGAGCTGGTCGAGACCTACCGACAGCTGCGCGCCGTGCAGCAGCGCATCGAGGAGAGCAAGGCCCTGCTCGAGGACCCCGAGCTGCGCGACCTGGCGCGGGTCGAGCTCGAGCAGGACCGCGCCAGCCAGAGCTCGCTCGAGGGTCGACTGACGCTGCTGCTCGCGCCCCGCGATCCCAACGACGACCGCAACGTGATGCTCGAGATCCGCGGCGGAACGGGAGGCGAGGAGGCGTCGCTCTTCGCCGCCGAGCTCTTTCGCATGTACAGCCGCTACGCCGAACGCCGCGGCTGGAAGGCCGAGCCGCTCAGCGCCAGCTACAGCAGCTCGGGCGGCCTCAAAGAGATCATTGTCACAATCACGGGCGACCGGGTCTACAGCCAGCTCAAGTACGAGAGCGGCGTGCATCGCATCCAGCGCGTGCCCGTGACCGAGGCCCAGGGACGGATCCATACCTCGACGGCTACCGTCGCGATGCTGCCGGAGGCCGAGGAGGTCGACGTGCCGATCGTCGACAAGGACCTCCGGATCGACGTCATGCGCTCGGGCGGCGCCGGCGGCCAGCACGTCAACACGACCGACAGCGCCGTGCGCATCACGCACCTTCCGACCAACACCGTCGTGATCTGCCAGGACGAGAAGTCCCAGCACAAGAACAAGGCGCGCGCGATGCGCATCTTGCGCACCCGACTGCTCGAGGCCGAGAGCGCGCGGCAGGCCGCCGAGCGCTCGGAGGCGCGCCGCTCGCAAATCGGCAGCGGCGATCGCTCGGAGAAGATCCGCACCTACAACGCTCCCCAGGATCGCCTCACCGATCACCGCATCGGTCTGACGCGCCACAACCTGCAAGGCGCGCTGGACGGCGACTTCCAGGACGTGATCGACAGCCTGCACGCGCACTTCCAGGCCGAGGCGCTGAAGCGGGGCGCGCGTTAGCGAGCCTCCACGCGCAAGCACGCGGCGCATTGATCGCGGGCGCGGCTCGTGGTACGAGCCCTGCTTCGTAGGATTTGGGTGGAATTTGGGCCAGGTTCGCGGCGGGCCTCGCAGGCTCGGCGGAGGCCCTTCATCTACAGCGGCTCCCCTCCTAGGAGGCTTCAGTGAAGATATTGGTGACCGCCAAGCGAGTTCCGGACCCAGAGCAGAAGGTCAAGATCAAGGATGGCGCACTCGACCTCTCGGGAGCCAACTTCATCGTCAACCCCTTCGACGAGTACGCGGTCGAGGCGGCGCTGCGCCTGACCGAGAAGATCGACGGCGCCACCACGCGTTGCGGCGAGGTGACGGTGCTCGGCATCGGCCCCAAGGACATGAGCCAGCAGCTCCGTAGCTGCCTGGCGATGGGTGCCGACCGCGCGTTGCTGGTCGAGGGCAGCGATGAGGGTCTCGACAGCGAGCAGGTGGCGCGCGTCGTCGCGGCCGTCTTCCAGCGCGAGCAGCCAGACCTGCTGCTCCTCGGCAAGCAGACGGTGGACGGCGAGAGCAATCAGGTGGCCCAGCTCGTCGCGGGCTACCTCGGCCTGCCGCAGGCCTGCTTCGCCTGTACGATCGAGGCCAGCGCCGACGGAAAGAGCGTGACCGTCGGCCGTGAGGTCGATGGCGGCACAGAGACCAAGCGGCTGCCGCTGCCGGCCGTGGTCACGGTGGACCTGCGGATCGTGCTCCCGCAGTCGGTCCGCAACCAGCAGACGCCGGCCGCGCATGCCTATGCCGAGGGGCCGCGCTACGCCTCGCTCAAGGGCATCATGGCCGCCAAGAAGAAGCCCTTCGATCAGCTCGACCTTGCAGCCCTCGGCCTGACGCCGACCCCGCGGGTCAAGCTGCTGATGCTCGAGGCCCCGGCGCAGCGCCAGGCGGGCGTCAAGCTGGAGTCCGTCGACGCTTTGCTCGACAAGCTCCGCAACGAAGCCAAGGTCATCTGATCGCAGCCAAGGTCATCTGATCGCAGCCAAGGTCATCTGATCGCAGCACTGGGCGCAGCGCCCTGCGCGCGCGCCGCGCAAAGGCCCGGATACGCCAGGAGAAGGAACCACCATGCCCAACGTACTCGTCGTCGCCGAAGCGCAGCACGGTGTGCTGCGCTCAGCCTCGCTGAACGCGGTTTCCCTCGGACGCGCGCTGGTCACCGCCAGCTCGGGCGGCACGCTGACGGCGCTCTTGGTCGGCAAGGACCTCGCGGCCGCCGCCGCGGAGCTCGCGCGCTACCCCGTCGACCAGGTGCTCACCGTCGACCACCCGGCGCTGGCAAGCTACCTCGCGGAGAGCTACGCCCCGGTGGTCGCCGCCGTAGCCAAGCAGCTCGGCGCCGAGCACGTCGCCGCGACGGCGACCTCGACCGGCAAGGACCTCCTGCCTCGCGTCGCAGCGCTGCTCGAGGCGGGCATGGCCTCCGAGGTCTCGGCGGTCGTCAGTCCGCGCCGTTTCAAGCGCCCGATGCTCGCCGGTAACGCGATCGGCCTGGTCGAGGTTTCGACCAGCTGCGTGGTCGTCACGGGGCGGCAGACCGAGTGGCCGGCAGCGCAGCCCGCTGCCGCGCCAGCCCCGATCGCGGCCGCACCGGTGCAACCCGGCTCCACCCTCGGCGCGGAGGTCGTGGGGATCGCCGAGCTCGCCCGCGAGCGTCCGGAGCTGACCGAGGCGCGGGTCGTGGTCACCGGCGGCCGAGGCCTCGGTTCCGGCGAGAACTTCAAGCACATCGAGGCCCTCGCCGATGTGCTCGGTGGGGCTGTCGGCGCCACCCGCGCCGCCTGCGACGCCGGTATGGTGCCCAACGATCTCCAGGTCGGACAGACGGGCAAGGTGGTCGCGCCGGAGCTCTATATCGCGATCGGCGTCAGCGGCGCGATCCAGCACCTGGCCGGGATGAAGAGCTCGAGGGTCATCGTCGCGATCAATAAGAACCCGGAGGCGCCGATCTTCCAGGTCGCCGACTACGGGCTGGTGGCCAAGTGGGAGGACACCGTCGACGCGCTGACGGCCAAGCTGCGCGCCCTCGGACCGGCCTGAGCCCGCGCTGGCTGACCGCTCGCCGCTCACCGCCCCCCGCCCCGCTCGGACCCGGCCCCGCCTCGTCACATCCGCCGCTTGCCAGCGCGAAAGGCGGTTCGCTATGCTGCGCCGCACTCGACGCGCGACTCGCGCGCCGCAGGCCGCGTTCGAGCACCGCTCGATGGAGGACGCAATGGCGCAGCGACTGAGGGCTACGGCGGCACTGGGTCTTCTATCGGTCGCCCTGCTGGCCTGCAGCGACGACGCCTTTCCGCCGCCCAATGATGCGGCGATCGATCCCGTCGGCGACAGCCGCGTCGCGGACGCGCGCCGCGACGGCGAGGCGGAGCGCGACGGCGCGGGCTGCAGCCTGACGGTGGTCACGATCAACGGGACGCCCGTGGCCTCGGTCAACCAGATCGGGCCGCAGCTCGACCGTGATGCGGCGCGCAACGGGATCCAGCTCGACGTCGAGGTCCGGGCCTCGGGAGCGCCGACCGGGCGAGCGATCAGCCTCGGCGTCACGGGGCTCGATCCGGCGCCCCAGGCAGACCTCGCCACGGGTAGCCTGGCCTCCTTCTTCGGCGTCACGATCAGCGACGAGGTCAGGCTGCTCGACCTCGCGCCGCGCGCGGCGGGCTGCCGCGGCGAAGTCGTGCGGCTCAACGTCCAGCACCAGCCCCGCTGCCTGATCGCCCAACCGGCAGCCGGCGCGATCCTCACCACCGCCGACGACCGCATCAACCGCGCGCCCGGGACCGGTACCTTCGATGGCACGTTCAACTACGACGTCATCGTCACCACCGAGCACGCGGCCTCCGGCAGCGCCGTGGCCCTCTCCATCGGCTCGGCAGCCCAGCAAAGCGTCGTCACCGACGCTAGCCAAGAGGCACACTTCGGCGTCGTGCTCAGCCCCGGGCGCAACACGCTCCGCGCCACGGTCAGCGCGGGTGGCCTGCTCGGCACCTGCGAGGCCGAGGCCTCGGTGGTGGTCTCGGGCCCAGTCTGTAACATCGTCGGCTTCTCGGGCGGCGCAGTGGCGACCGCGCAGCTCGGCGCCGGTCTGGGCCCGGCCCAGGATCTAAACGGCGACGTCGGTGACGGGGTCCAGACCGCCCTGCGCGTCGAAACCGACAGCACCGCCGGAAGCATCGTGCTGCAAAGCGGTGGCGTCTCGCTCGCCACCCTGACGCCCAGCGACGGTCACGCAAGCTTCCCGCTCGACCTGACCGCCGAGCAGTCGTATTTCTTCCGCGCGATCTGCCGCAACGCCACCAACGGCAACGCCAGCGAGAGCCCGGGGTTCAAGGCCTTCGTCGACCTGACTCCGCCACCCGCGGTCACCGACCTGGCCTGCCGGGTGGCGAGCGGCCGCCGCGGCCTGCTCGACTGCGATTGGACCAGTGTGCAAGACCAGGGCAGCGGCGTCACCAAGTACCTGGTGCGCTATCGACCAAACGGCCCCCTCGACGCCGCCAGCTTCGATGGGCCTAGCACCCTGGCGCTCAGCCCTGACCCCGACGCCGTCCCCATCGGCGAGCAGCAGCGCGTTGGGCTGAGCGGTCTGTCCCTCGGCACGCCCTACGCCGTGGCGGTGAAGGCGATCGACGCCGTCGGTAACGTTTCGCCCCTTTCCAACCTGCCGCCGGCCTCGCTGGTGGATTTCCGTCTGCAGGAGCTCCGCGGCTCGACCGGATCGAAGTTTGGCACCCCGATCGCCGTGGGTGACTTCAACTGCGACGGCTTCACCGACATGGCCGTCGGCCTCTTCGAAGCCACCGTCGACGGGCTGAGCAAGGCCGGCGAGGTGCAGCTCTACTTCAGCAATGGCACCAATTTTCCCGGCACCTTCTCCAAGAGGATCAGCGGCACTCAGGCGAATGGCGGCTTTGGCGTGCTGCTGAGCGCCCTGGACTATGACGGCGACCACTGCAGCGACCTCGCGGTCAAGGCCAGTGGACACGGCGGCGGACGCGGACAGGTCTACCTCTACCGCGGCCGACCCTTCTGGAACTCGGACCGGGCCGACGTCGGCGACGGTATCGGCGCCGAGATCATCTTTCACCTGCCGAGCGCTGCGGCGGCGACGGAGCGGCTGGCGATCGGCCTGGGCGCTGCCGACCTCGATGGCGACGGACGCGACGACCTCGCCATGTCGCATTGGATCACCGACGGGCCGCGCTGGTCGACGGTCGCCCTGGCCTACGGCGAGGCCGACGTGCCGCTGATGGAGGGCAGCCTGGCGCCCCGCCAGCGAGAGCTGCCCGCTGACGCTGATTTGCTGCTCAGCGGCGGGAGCTTCGGCGGCCTCTTCGGCGGACGCATTGTCAGGGGCGGTCGACTGAACGACGATCGCTTCGGCGATCTGCTCATCGCCGCCAGCACCGAGCAGGAGGAAGGCGTGCAGCGCGGCGCGCTCTATGTGCTGCTCGGCGCCGCCCGGGGCACGCCGCCTGAACAGCTCGCGCTGACGGATGCGAACCGCGTGCTGCGGATCGGCGGCAGCGCAGCCGAAGGCAACTCGCTCTTCGGTCGACTGCTCTCTGCGGTCGGCGACGTCGACGGCGACGGCGTCAACGAGTTCGCCGCCAGCGATCCGCTGCTCGGCGGCGGCGCAGGCGCCGTCTACCTCTTCAGCCTCCAACCGAGCGTTCCGACCTCGGTGGCGCAAGCCGAGGCCGTGATCCGCAGCGACCTGGTGCCGGCGGCCAACAACAACTTCGGCATCTGGATGGCGGAGGGCATCGTGCCCGGCCACCCCAACGGCGTCGACCTCAACGGCGACGGGCTCGCCGACCTGCTGGTCGGCATGGTGCGCGAAGGCGCGACCGCGGTGGGCTCCGCCCGGCTCTTCTTCGGCAGCCGCGCGGGCCTCGCGGGCCGGCTCGCGAGCAACGCGGACCGCGTCTTCCGACCGGTCTCGGGCGGCACCACGGGCTTCAGCAACCCAAACACCTTCCTCGGCGACATCAACGGCGACGGCTTTCCGGACCTGGTGATCGGCGAGTGGACCTACGACAGCAATCGGGGCCGCATCTTCGTCTACTATTGAGGGCCCCTAGGAGGCCCACCGCCGCTACTGAGGCGTGCTACCGATGGCGATCCACTCAACGTCGATCAGCGCCGAGCACTATCGGGCTGCCGCCACCCAGGTGTCTCGGCGTCTCGGCGACGAGACCGTCCTGCTCGACCTCGCCGGCAGCGTCTACTACAGCCTGAATGACGTCGGCAGCCTCGTCTGGGAGCAGCTCCAGACCGCGCACACGCTCGCTGAGCTCTGCGAAGTGGTGCAGGCGCGCTTCGACGTCGAGGCGGCCGCCTGTGAGGCCGATCTGCGGCAGCTGCTGAACGAGCTGCTCGAGCGAGGGCTGGTCGAGACGCTCGAGGGCCCGATCCCCTGAGCGCCCACGCAAGGGTCGGGCGCTAGCCCGTGCACCGGATCTTCGGTCTGCTGCGCCTCGACGGCGCCAGCGCCAGCAAGGCCTCGGCCGAGCGCATGGCGGCCGCGCTAGCGCATGGCGTGTGGACGGCGCTGCAGCTCCACCTCGAGGGGCCCCTCGCCCTCGGAGAGGCTCGCCGTCCAGAGCCAGCGAGCGCAGCGGCTCCCCGCGTTTACGGCGAAGCGCACGACCCGACCGACCGAGTGCTGGTCGTCGCAGCCTCGCGTCTGGACAACGCGGAGGCGCTGCGCGCGCGCCTGGGCAGCGACGCTCCGCCGGCCAACCGCCACCACCTGGCGAGCCCCGACCCGGCCCTGCTCGGCGCCGCCTATCGCCGCTGGGGCCCGAGCTTCGCAGCCGAGCTGCTGGGCGACTTCGCCTTTGCCCTCTGGGACCCCGCCCCACGCCGACTCTTGCTGGCGCGCGATCACCTCGGCGTGCAGCCGCTCTACTACTGCCACCTGCCCGGTCAGATCTTCGCCTTCGCCTCCGAGCTCAGCGCGGTGCTGGCACTGGCGGAGGTCGGCCACGCCTTCGATGAGCGGCGGATCGGGGAGCACCTGCTCTTCGACTTCGGTGCTACGTCGAGGACCTTTTATCGCGACATCCGCCGGCTGCCCCCTGCCAGCACGCTCTGCGTCGACGGGTCTCGGCTGCGACCGGCGCGCTATTGGTGCCTGGCCGACGAAGGGGCCGCGCCGTCCGCGCTCTCGGCCGACGATGCGGCCCAGGGCCTGATCGAACGCCTGCGCGTCGCGACGCGCTGCCGCCTGCCAGCGCCTGAGGGTCGCATCGCCTCGCTGCTCAGCGGTGGCCTCGACTCGTCGACCGTGACGCTGCTCCTGCGCGAGGCCCTCGACGCGCGCGGCGACCACGCCGCGCTGCCGACGATCTCGGCGATCTTCGACGCCGTGCCGGCCTGTGACGAGCGCCAGCACATCGCCCAGGTGGTCGCGCACCGCGCTGGACTGCGAAGCCATCTCGTGGGGGTCGACGCCCTTGCGCCCCTGCAGTCGTTCTATCGCGGCGCGCCGGCGCCGCGCGAGCCGATCGCCGCGCCGAACACCTTTATCCTTCGCGCGCTCTACCAGGCGGCCGCCGCGCAGGACGCGGAGGTCATCTTCGAAGGGCTCGATGGCGACCTGACCCTCTCGCACGGGCTGGCCCGCTTCGCTGAGCTGGCGGCAGCGGGCCGCTGGCTGCGCCTCTTCTTCCAGGCGCGCCGCTTCTCGCAGCGCCGCCCGACGCCGCTCTGGCCCCTGCTGTGGGTGCGCGCCCTGCGGCCGTGGCTGCCGCCAGGCCTGCTCGGCGCCGCGCGACGGGTCCGCGGCCGCGGTCGCCCGCCGCTGGCGCTGCTGCGGCGCGACTTCGCGCAACGCGTCGGCCTCGATCACCGCTGGCACGAAGTGCAGGGTGAGCGCCAGGCCGCCGCGCGCTGCGAACGAGCCGCGCACCGACAGGGCGTCGAAGGGGGACTGCTCACCTGGGCGCTCGAGCTCGCGCACACCCTCGGCAGCGCGCAGGGCCTCGTGCCCGCCTTTCCGCTCTGCGATCTGCGCCTGCTTCGCTGGTGCTACGGCCTGCCCTCGGCGCATAAACTCGACGACGGTTGGAGCCGCGTGTCGCTGCGCCGTGCGCTCGCTGACCACGCCCCGGCGGCCGTCGCCTGGCGGCCGGATAAGTCGAATCTCGCCTCCCACTTCTTCCACGCCTTCGATCAGCACGAGGATGCGCCGCTGCGCGCGCTACTCGCGGGCGACGACGAAGGTCTCGGCAGCTATATCAACTTCGACGTTGTGCGAAGCGCCTACCGGCAGTACAAACAAACGCCGGGTTGGGCATGCGCTCGGCCCCTCTGGGCGACCGCGACCCTGTTCAAGTGGCTGCAGTCCCAGCGCGGCGGCGGCTAGAGCGCGACTGCCGATTGAGCGGGACTGCCGATAGCCGATAGCCGATAGCCGATAGCCGATAGCTATCAAGGGGAAAGTGCCCGATGAGCAAGGACCCTCCACTGGACCGTCCGAGCCAAGAGAGGCCGAGCCGAGGCGAGCGGCGTCCCTATCACGCGCCGCGGCTGGTGCGCCACGGCACCGTGCGCGAGCTGACCCAAGCCTCAGACGAGGGACCGGGCGACCTCGGCCAGGGTCCCAGCGGCACCTAGGCCCAGCTTTGCGCAAAGAAGTTGCGGCGGAAGGCCCGCGCGCTCGGGCTCGCGAGGCCACGCGCCCGGCGTTCCCCACCGCGGCGCGCGAGCCGGCGTCCACACGTCCGCGCCACTTCCACCACGCCTACGGCCTACGCATCTGCTCGGAGCTCGCGCTGCCCGAGCTGCCCCGGGCGCGAGCGAACGAGGGCATCGCCGACCTGACGATCGCTTTCGGCTGCGTGCCGGCGCGACCCCCTCCGCTCGCGCACGCCCACGCCGCACCTGGCCTGAAGCGCCTCGTGCTCGGTCCGCAGGACGTGCGCTACCTCGGCGATCCTGTCGGGCGCTTCGCCGTGCGCGATGGGGTCCAGATCACCATCGACCGGGCGCCCGGCGCCACCGAGGACGCCCTGCGCCCCTACCTGCTCAGCCGGCTGCTGGGGATCGCCCTGCTCCAGCGCGGGCATTTAGTGCTCCACGGCAGCGTGGTGGCGCACCAGGGGCGCGCGCTTGGCTTGCTCGGCCCCTCGGGCGCCGGCAAGTCCACCCTGGCCGCCGCCCTGGCCGCGCGCGACTGGGCGGTGCTCGCCGATGAGCATGTCGTCCTCGACCGCACCTCGGCCGGCGCGCCGCAGGTCCTCAGGGCCGGCGGCGCCCTCAAGCTCGACAGCGCGGCGGCCCGCGCCGCCGGACTGCTCGATCCAGCCTCCCCCGCGCAGCAAGGCGAGGAGCGTTACTACCGACTCGCCACGCAACGGCCCCCCGCGCTCGCTGAGGCCGCCCCGCGCCTGCCGATCGTCGGGCTTTGCGTGCTGCAGCGCGGGGCCGCGCTGGGCAGTGGGCGGCTCAGCCCGCGCGCCGCCCTACTCGCCTGCGTGGCCCACGCCTACGGAGCGCCCCTGCTCGCAGCGCTCGGGCTCCAGGCCGATCACTTCACGCGTTGCGCCACCCTGGTCGCCCAGCTGCCGGTGTATGAGCTGACGCGGGGCGATGACCTCGAGCACTTGCCCGCGCTCGCCGACCGCGTGGTGGACCTACTGACGGGCGGCACCAGCCCCTAGCCCGCCGCAGGCGCTGTTGGCGCCGCAGGCGCTGTTGGCGCCGCAGGCGCTGTTGGCGCCGCCCAGGCTTTGTGCTAGCGTCCGCGCCGTTACAGATTTCGGACACGGAGCACTCGCGTGCAAGACGAACGTCGCACCCTGACTCACCTGAAGAAGATCCCCTTGTTCAAGGAGCTCCCGCGCCCCGAGCTTGCTCGCCTGGCGGATGAGGGCAAGGTCTCAGACCACCGCCGGCGTCGCGTGGTCTACATGCCCGGCGATCCAGGCGGATCGGTCTTCGGCATCGTCACCGGTCGCGTGAAGATCTCGCGCGTCACGCCCGACGGCAAGGAGCTGACGCTGGCCTATCGGCTGGCGGGTGAGCTCTTTGGCGAGAACTGCCTCTTCCTCGGCGAGCCGCGTGAGGAGATGGCCGAGACGGCCGATCACACTGTGCTGATCGAGTTCCCGCGGCAGCTCGTCGAGGAGCTGCTCGCCGCTCACGTCGAGCTCGCCCTCGAGATGACGCGCACGCTGCTCGAGCGGCGACGCGCGCTCGAGCGCAAGATCGAGGACCTGATCTTCAAGGACGTCAACGCGAAGCTGGCCGAGCTGCTGCTGTCGCTAGCCAAGCGCTACGGCCTCCCCGAGCCGCGCGGCACGCTGATCTCGGTCAAGGTCACGCACCAGGAGATGGCCAACCTGATCGGGTCGACGCGCGAGACCGTCAGCTTGGCGCTCTCACAGTTCAAGCGCCAGAAGCTGATCCACCTCGAGGCGCGCCGCGTGATTATCGCCGACCGCGAAGCGCTGCAGTCGCTCGTCTGAGCGGCGCGAGGGAAGCGGGCGTTGGCGGCAGGGGCGCTGGTCTGCGCGCTTGGCCGCGCCCTCAGCGCTCGCTGCTCCGCAACCACACGACCTTGGCCACCGGCTTGGGCGCCAGGCGCTGGCCGCGCGCGGCGACCCCGACGAGGGGGATCTCCGCCAACGCGACGACGCTCTCGTTGACGCGCTGGCGCTTCGCGGGCGGGTAGCGGAGCTGCAGCTGGCCCTGCGCCGTCTCCGGCAAGAGGAGATCGATCCGCCCTCCGGCGTCCTTGATCAGCTGGTACTCGCGATCGCGGACGAAGCGCTGGATCCGCACCCGCTTGCCATAGGCGATGCGCTGCGCGTCGCGGTAGATCACGAGGAAGGCGGCCCCCTGCTCCTGGTCGAAGAGCTGGCAGTAGATCACCTTCGCCGGCAGCAGGACCTTCTCTGGTGGCGCCATGATGCGGTAGGAGCCGTCGCTGGAGATCGCAAGGATACGGTCGTACTCGCTGACCGTCAGCTGGTACTCGCTGCCGCGCACCGCCGAGCCGAAGAACGACTCCGCCGGATCGTAGCTGACCTTGACGTTTTGCCGCGCTACGGCCTTCTTGTCGACCGTGTCGAAGGTCGTGATCACCGTGCGCCGCGGATAGCGCGCGCCGTACTTCTCGAGCAGCCCCTCGACGTAGCCGATCGTCGTCTTGATCAGGTTGCGCAGCTTGCCTCGCGCCGCCTTGATGCGCGCCTCGACCTCGCCGATCGTCCGCCGATGCTTCTCGATGTCGAAGGCCGAGATGCGGCGAATCGGCAGCGCCAGCAGCCGCGCGACATCCTCGTCGACCATCGGCCGGATGAAGCGATCGCCGTAGGGAGCCATCCCGCTGTAGGTCTCGCTGCGCAGCAGCGCCTCCGTCTTGGCGCTCTCCAGCCGCTTGTAGACCCGCTGCTCGATGAAGATCTGCTCGAGCGTCAGCCAATGGCGCCGGTCCTCGAGCTGCCCGAGCTCATGCTCCAGCTCCGCCTTCAGCAGCGCCTTGAGCTGCGTGGTCAGCAGGCGCAGCGTCTCGCTCACCGTCAGCTCGACGGGGCGGCGCTCACGAATCATCACCATGTTGGAGTTACAGCTGACCTCGCACTCGCTGTAGGCATAGAGCTGGGGCACGACCTCAGCGGTCGTTACACCGCGCGGCAGCGTGATCTCGATCTCGACCTTTTCAGCGGTGAAGTCGTCGATCGCCGCGATCTTGACCCGGCCCTTCTGCGCCGCGGCCTCGATCGAGGCGATCACGCTCTCGGTGGTTGTGCCATAGGGCACCGCGGTGATCGCCAGCTTCTTGTCGCCCCGCTCCTCGAGGCAGGCCCGCACGCGCACCCGGCCGCGGCCATCGTCGTACTCTGAGGCGTCCATCAGGCCGCCGCCGGGGAAGTCCGGCAGCAGCCTGAAGGGCTCGTCGCGCAGCACCGCGATCTGCGCCCGCCAGAGCTCGCAGAGGTTATGCGGCAAGACGCGGGTCGCCATGCCGACCGCGATGCCCTCGTTGCCCAACAGCAGCGCCACGGGCAACTTCGCCGGCAGCGCCACGGGCTCCTGCTTGCGGCCGTCGTAGCTCGAGACGTAGTCGGTGACGGCCTCGCTGAACATCGTCTCGCGCGCGAGGTCTGTCAGCCGACACTCGATGTATCGCGGCGCCGCGGCGCGGTGGCCCGTCAGCACCGAGCCGAAGTTGCCCTGCTTCTCGATGAAGAGCTCCTTGTTCGCCAGCACGACCAACGCCTCGCCGATCGAGGCGTCGCCATGCGGGTGGAGCTTCATCGTCTCGCCGATGATGTTGGCGACCTTGTGAAAGCGACCGTCGTCGGCCCCCCAGAGCGTGTAGAGCAACCGGCGCTGCACCGGCTTCAGTCCATCGTAGAGCTCGGGGATCGCGCGATCGACGATGACGTAGCTCGCGTACTCGAGGAAATTCTGCCGCATCAGCGGCTCGAGGCTGCTCATGGCGATTGCTTCCGGCCTAGGGCGCGCTGATCAGGTTCTCGACGATGAACTGCCGCCGCTCCGGGGTGTTCTTGCCCATGAAGAAGTCGAGCGTCTTGCTGACCTCGCTCAGGCTCTTGACCGTCACGGCGACGAGGCGCGCGTCGGCGCCGATGAAGGCGTTGAACTCCTGCGGCCCGATCTCGCCCAACCCCTTGAAGCGCGTGACCTCCGCGCCGCGCAGCTGCTCGAGCGCGGCGTCGCGCTCCGCCTCGCTGTAGCAGTAGATCGTCTGCTGCTTGTTGCGCACGCGGAAGAGCGGGGTCTCGAGGATACAGACGTGGCCCTTGGTGACGAGCTCCTCGAAGTAGCGCAGGAAGTAGGTCAGCAGCAGATTGCGGATGTGCATGCCGTCGACGTCGGCGTCGGTGGCAATCACGACGCGCGCGTAGCGCAGCCCGTCGAGACCGTCCTCGAGGCCCAGCGCCTGCATGATGTTGTAGAGTTCCTCGTTGCGATAGACGGCGTCGCGCTCGAGGCCATGGCAGTTGAGCGGCTTGCCCTTGAGGCAGAAGATCGCCTGCGTCTGCACGTCACGCGCCTGGACCATCGCGCCCCCCGCCGAGTCGCCCTCGGTGAGGAAGATCATCGTCTCTTCGCGGCGCGCCTGCTTCGAATCGTTGAAGTGCTGCTTGCAGTCGATCAGCTTCGGGATGCGGATCGCGACCCGCTTGGCCCGCTCCCGCGCCTCCTTCTTGATCGACGCCAGCTCCTTGCGAATACGTTCGTTCGAGCGCACCTTGTCGAGCAGCGCGTCGGCGGCCTCCTTATGCTTGTGCAACCAGACGGTCAGCTCGTGCTTGACCGTCTGCATCACCCACGGGCGCACGTCGGTCGATCCGAGCTTGTTCTTGGTCTGGCTCTCGAAGACGGGATCTTGCACGCGCACGGCGATCGTACCGACCAGCCCGTCACGCACGTCCTCCCCGGCGAAATTACGCTTTGAGAACTCGTTGATCGCCTTCAGCACGCCCTCGCGGAAGGCGCTCTGGTGCGTGCCGCCGTCGTTGGTGTACTGCCCGTTGACGAAGCTGAAGTAGGTCTCGCCGTAGGTCTGGGTGTGGGTCAGCGCGAACTCCACGCGCTCCTGGCGACAGTGGACGACCTCGTAGAGCGCCGGCTCGTCGCCCAGCTCGGCGACCAGCAGGTCGGCCAGCCCGTTCTTGCTGCGAAAGGTGCGACCGTTGTAGCTCAGGCTGAGGCCGCTGTTGAGGTAGGCGTAGTAGTCGAGCCGCTGCTCGATGTACTCGTCCTGCCAGCCATAGCGCCGGAAGATCTCGAGATCCGGAATGAAGCGCACCTGCGTGCCGCTCGGCTGGGCCGCGTCGCGCCCTTCCTCCTCCTCGACCAGGCGCCCGCGGCGAAAGAGCGCCCGCTTGAAGCGCCCGTCGCGCCAGCTCTGGACCTCGAACTCCTCGGAGAGGGCGTTGACGGCCTTGGTGCCCACGCCGTTGAGCCCGACGGAGAACTGGAAGACGTCGTCGTTGAACTTGCCGCCCGTGTTGATCTGGCTCACGCACTCGACGAGCTTGCCGAGCGGAATACCGCGCCCGAAGTCGCGCACGGTGGTCGCGCGGCCGTCGCGCGCGATCTGGACCCGCTTGCCGTGGCCCATGATGAACTCGTCGATCGCGTTGTCGACCACCTCCTTGAGCATCACGTAGATGCCGTCCTGCGCGTGACTGCCATCGCCGACACGGCCGATGTACATGCCCGTACGCAGGCGGATGTGCTCGAGCGCGTCGAGGGTCTGGATCGCGCTCTCGTCGTAGCGCGCGGCGGGTTTCGGACTCATGCGGTTGCGTTTCTGCCACATCGATCGATCGGGAGCAACCGCGCCCCGCCGCCACCGGCGTCGACCCGGCCGAGCACCCCGCCGGGGGAAGGTCGGCGCTCGGACACGGGCTGCACCGGTCACGCAAGCTCGGGCTTGCCTCGCGCGGCCCGGTGCTGGCAGGCTGAGCCCCGCAGCGAGGACCGATGCCACCAGCGGCCGAAAGCCCCCTACCCCCGACCGAGCGCCTCGCCCTCGCGCTGACACGGCTGGCCAACGAGCCGGCGCTCAGCAAGTGGCTCCAGTCGCTCTACCTCCGCCACCTGACCTGGCGCACGGTCCACGCGCTGATGGCGCGGCGCGTCTTCATCGATGGTCTGGCCACCGTGCGGGCGCTGGCCCCGGAGCGGGGGGTGATCGTCGCCTCCAACCACCGCACCTTCTTCGACCTCTGGGTCTCGATGCTGCCGATCTTCGCCCACGGCGACGGGTGGCTGCGGCGGGCGTACTTCCCGGTGCGCAGCGGGTTCTTCTACGATTCACCGCTCGGCTTGCTGGTCAATCTCGCCGTGGGCGGCGGCAGCATGTACCCGCCGGTGTTTCGTGAGCGCGGCCGCGCGGCCCTCAATCAGGACGCGGTGCAGCGCCTGGAGCGCGCGCTCGCGCGACCTGGCACCGTGGTCGGCATGCACCCCGAAGGCAGGCGGAATATTGGGGACGACCCCTACGCGCTCCTCCCCGCCCAGCCGGGCATCGGACAGCTCTTGCTGCGCGCCCGCCCCTTGCTGCTGCCGGTCTTCGTCAATGGCCTGACCAACCGGTTTTGGGCCGAGCTGGGCCGCTCGCTGGCGCCGCCCGCACAGCGCCGGCGGCAGCCCGTGATCGTCGTCGTCGGCAGTCCCCTCGACCTGAGTCGCTTCGACGGTGAGCGGCCGCGGGCCACGGTCTACAAGCGCATCGCCGACTTCGTGATGGAGGCGGTCGGCCGCTGCGGCGCGCGCGAGCGCGAGCTGCGCGCGAGGCTCGCCCGCGGCGACGCTGCCGCCGGCGAATGGCTGGTTTGAGGCGCCGACGACGATGTCACGGATGCTGCACGTCAGTCCCGACGACTTCCTGCTCGACACCGTCCGGCTGGGGCGCTTGGTCTACGACAGCGGCTTTCGCCCACGCCATGCGATCTCGGTTTGGCGCGGCGGCACACCCGTCGGCCTCGGGATCGACGCGTTCTTTCGCTCACGCGGGGTGTTCATGCACCACAGCACGATCACCACCGCCTCCTACCGCGGGATCGGCGACCAGGGCGAGGTCTTGGTCAAGAACCTCGAGCCCCTCGCGCAGGTGGTCTGCCCCGAGGACGACCTGCTGATCATCGACGACGTCTACGAATCCGGCCGGACGATCGAGCGGATCGTCGCCCTGCTCCGTCAGCTCGCGCGCGCCAACACGCCGCGTGAGATCCGCGTCGCCACCGTCCACCGCAAGCCGGGCCTGGCGCAGTACCGTGAGCTCCCGGTGCTGGCGCTCCACGAGGTCGACGACGGCGCCTGGCTCGACTATCCGCACGAGCTGGTCGACCTCGTCAGCGACGCTGATCCTGAGGATCGACGCATCGCCAACAAGAGCGCGGCGATTTGGGAGGCGCTGCGCCAGCCTCCCGCGGCGCCCGAGCGGCTCGCCCCCTGCGAGCAGGGCTACCGCTACGTCAACCCGCGCGAGCTGCTGCTGGACGCGATTCGCCTCGGCGTCAAGGTGGCTCACGACCCGAGCTGGCGGCCGACCTTCATCCTCGCGCTCTGGCCGGGTGGCGCGCTGGCCGGGCTGCCGGTGCACGAGGTCTACAAGTACCAGCTCCGCAAGAGCGGCAGCACCGAGCCGACCCCCGATCACATCAGCATCGACACCTGGCCAGCGCGCAGCAGCGTCGACGCGGTGATCGCCGACTTGGGCTACCTCGAACAGCGCGTCAATCGCCGCGATAATCTCTTGATCGTCGACACGACCTTCCGAGCCGGTCGGCTGGTCAATGCGTTGGTGCTGCGCCTCAAGGAGGTCCTGCGGCGCAACCTCGACGACGAGCGCATCCGCGTCGCCTGCATCTACTACCATCCGGACGACCGCTCGACCTGGACGGTCCGCCCGCAAATCACCGCGCCGCACTACTTCATCAAGGAGGTGAGCCAGGAGGTCGTCACCGCGGCCAGTCTGCATAAGCTCCCTGATGCTCGCCGTGACCTCCAGCGCCTCAACCCGGCGCTGGCCGAGGTCCTCTACGGCGCCTGAGGGCGCGGGCCCCAGGCCCGACGCGCGCCTCCGATCTTCGGGCGCGCAGCATTCCGGGCTTGACTCTTGGCGTGGGACAGGTCAGCTTGCGAGGCGGCGGCACGGTTGCACGGGTGCTTGCCAAGAGCCGAAGGCGCCCCGGCGGCGCTCGGCTACAGGGCTCCAGCAAGTATAGGGCTCCAGCAAGTATAGGGCTCCAGCAAGCCGCTCAGCCGCTCAGCCGCTCAGCCGCTCAGCCGCTCAGCCGCTCAGCCGGTCGGCCCAGCTCGAGCGCCCCTGGCAGCAGGGCGCGGGCGGGCTGTTGTAGCCGCGATGGGCCCTGACGATTGTTTTCTCTGGCTCGCGACGAGAGGCCGACGAGACCGACGAGGCCGACGGGACCGACGAGGCCGACGGGACCGCCCGGCCTAGCCCTTGGTATCATCGGCAGCGGGCACCGTCGGGGCCGGCCGCGGGCGATCGTCGACGGCGAGGACCGGCCGCGCGAACGTTGGCTAACAAGCAAGATGGCGCGGTGAGTGCGCCGCGCGAACGACACCCTCTCGGACGACCATCGCGGACGAGCGGTGACGTATCGCCGAGTCCACGTTACTCCGTCCGGCCCACGACAGCCGGACAAGCAACAGGCCGTGTAACAAGCAGCCGGCCGTGTAACAAGCAGCCGGCCGTGTAACAAGCAGGGTGGAGACAAGATGGATCCTAGTGCCGGAAGTAACGGGCGTCATCAGCGTCGGCGCGGTGGTCAGGGCCAGGGAGCCGCGGCCCCCGCCGAGGGGCGGGGCGGCGGCGGCAACAACACCAAGCGGCGCCGCAAGCGCCGGCGCTTCGGTGGCTCGGGCGAAGGACTGAGCCGCTTCGACGCGCCTGCGCTGGAGCCGCTGCGCGATAGCAGCAGCGTCCTCGGCACCCGGGTACCGCAGAAGCGCGAGCGCCAGCAGGAGGAGGGCCCACCCGACGCCTTCTCGCTCTTCTGCTGCTATCACCTCGGCGTCACGCCCGAGGATGGCTACCAAAAGCCGAGCCTCGGCGAGACCGCCCGGCGCTTCGGCATGACGCCGGAGGAGATCAAGCAGCTCATGTCGCAATACGAGATCGATCCCGAGTCGCTGGCTCGGTCGAAGTTCGATCTCGAGGGCGCGCGGCTCGACATCCGGGTCGCGCCCGAGGGCATCAGCCGACTCGAGATCGCGCGTGAGCACTTCGGCTACTACCAAGAGGCGATCGGCCAATCGGCGCGCTAGGGCTGCGCCACCTCGCGCAGCAGGACCGTCGCGTAGGAGCCCGCTGGTAGCGTGAAGCCGAGGCGCAGCGCGCCTGCCGCGATCAGCTCAGCGGTGGGTTCACCGACCTCGACCGTCAGCGGGCGCCGGCCGCCTCGGGCGAGGCGTCCCCACAGCGCGAAGTCCTCCGGTTCGACCCCATGCGGCGCCAGCACCCCGTCCTCCCAGCGCCGCCCAGCGCTGCCCGCCGGGCCGCGCGCCATCCTTGGGCCGCAAATCGGACCGGTCGTCGTCAACTCGGCCGCATCGAGCCGAGCCTGGTCGGCGACCGCGTCGTCGCTGATGAAGGTCGCACGCCCGCCCGAGCGCTGCAGCACGTCGCCGTCGAGCACGCGGTGCAGCAGCCCGTCTCGCAGGCGCGCCGCCAACACCTCGTTGAAGAGCTGCGATTGCAGCGCGGAGATCAGCAGCCGGCGCCGGCGCTTGTCGCGATGCGGCCGTCGCCCCTGCTGCAGCGCCTCGCGGGCGAGCTCGGCGTTATCGCCGCTCGCGCCGAAGCGCTGCGGCCCGTAGTAGTTGGGCAGCCCCAGGCGCGCGAGGCGCGCCAGCACGCACTCGGCCCGCAGAGCCGCCTCGTCACCCACGCCGCGCAGGACGATCTGGAAGCGGTTGCCCCGCAGATGGCCGGTGCGCAGCTTATGAGCGTGCCGCTCCGCCTGCAGCACCGCCAGGCCCGGCAGGCGCAGCGCTAAGAGCGCCGCCGGATCGGCGCCGCTGAAGGAGATCCACTGCCGCGTCACCGCGTGGCGATCCTTCAGCCCCGCGTAGCCCGCCTGCGCTGGATCGAGCCCGAGCGCCGCGCTGATCAGCTCGATCGCGCGCCAGGTCGTCAGCTCGCGCTTCTCCAGCCAAACGAAGACGTGATCGCCGCTGCCCGCGGCCGCGTAGGCCGGTAGCTCCTCGACGCAGAAGTCCTCGGGGTCGATCGGCGCCCCGCCGGTACCGGCAAGATCAGCGCAGAGGCGCGGTGTCTCGGCGAAGGAAAGCAGTGCCATGGACTAGCGCCCGCACGGGCAACGCGCGCGCCTGCGGCCCGCCTGACGACCCTTGCGCACCGCGGCGACGCTCAGCGCCCGCCGCCGTCGCCGACCATCTTCAGGTAGCTGCGCGCGCTCTTGTTGTTGGGATCGATCTCCGCG
This sequence comes from Pseudomonadota bacterium, assembly GCA_016711215.1. Lineage (NCBI taxonomy): Bacteria > Pseudomonadati > Pseudomonadota > Pseudomonadota bacterium. Next base: position 180,691 of record JADJTL010000003.1, read on the forward strand.
GCCTTCCGCCACTCCGCCAGCGCCTCATCCTGGCGCCCGGCGGCGTAGAGCGTCAGCCCGAGCTGCAAGCGTCCGGGTAGGTAGCCCGGGTTGGTCTCGAGCACGTCGCGGTACTCCGTGATCGCCTCCTCCGCCTGCCCCATATCGCGCAAGGTGTTGGCCAGGCGGGTGCGCAAATCGACGAAGCTCGGGCAGAGCGCCAGCGCCTCGCGATACTCGTGCAGCGCCTCCTGATGCAGACCGACGCCATGATACGCATCCGCCAAATCGGCGTGCATGTTGGCGATCTTGCCCTTGGCAAAGGCGTCGAGCGAACGCGGCTCACGCTTCGTCCGCGCCATCGCCTCGCCGTAGACCCGCTTGGCGTCGCCGTAGCGGCCGAGCTCGTTGTAGGTCACCGCGAGGTTGAGCGCGGCCTCGGTGTAGGCCGGATTGATATCGAGGGCCTGCTCGAAGGCGTCGGCCGCGTGCTTATAACGGCCCTGCTCGTGATAAATGATGCCGAGCATGTTGTGGACGTCGGCAAAGCCGCGGTTCTCCCGCAGCACCTGCCCCAGCGCCTGCTCGGCCTTGGTGTGTTCGCCGCTCTCGTAGAGCTCGCGTGCCTGCTTCAGATGCTTGATTCTGTCTTCCATCGTCGACTCTTTAGTTCTCATCGATTCGCTCGAGGAATAACTTGGCCTTCGCACTATTGACGTCGCCCGGGTGCTCCCTGATCAGCGCGAGGAAGGTCTCGCGCGCGCGCATGCGCTGCTGCAGCTTGAGGTAGGTCTGGCCCAGGAGCAGGCGCACCGAGGTCTCCACCCCCAACGCCGGATACTGGCGCAGGACGGCCTCCAGTCGCAAGATCGCGGCCTTCGGCTTGTCGTTGTCGAGGTAGAAGCGCGCCACGTACAACTCGTGTTCGACGAGGCTGTGCAGGCATCTACGATAGAGTTCACGCCCCTTCGCCGCATACTTCGTCTCGCCGTAGTCGCGGAGAAAGGATGCCAGCTCGCGGACTGCGCCGCGGGTGGCAGCCTGGTCCTTCTCATAGCTCGGCGGGACGATGAACCAATCGCTGGGGATCTGCTTCACGTAGGCCAGGGCGACACGATAGGCGGCGTAGCCGCCGCGCGTCTCGGGATGATTGGGATGGAGGCCGAGGAAGATCTTATAGGCGTCGATCGCCGCCGTGTAGCTTTCCTGGGCGAACAAGACGTCGGCCAAGCGCAGCTCGGCCAGCGTCGCGAAGCGCGAGAAGGGGTACTTGGCCTTGACGAACTCGAAGGAGCGCGTCGCCTCGGCGTAGTCCTCATCCTCCAGCGCCGCGACGCCCTGACGGTAGCTCGCCGCCGCGTTCTTCGCGTAGGAGAGCGGCTGACGCTGGGCGCTCGAACCTGCGCAGCCAAGGCCGAGCAGCGCCAGCAGCAGCGCCTGGCGTGGGAGCGCGCCAGACCAGCGCCAGCGCGGCCTCGGGCGATCGAGCGTGGAGGGGCAGCCGTCGTGCAGCATCAGCGCCATTTCCTGAGCGCCCTCCTCGGCCCCAGCCAGTTCCCCGGCCGCTGTCGCTTGAACGACCGCTGTCGCTTCAACGACCACTGTCACCCCATGGCGGCCACTGCCACCGCAAGGGCCGTCGGGTCTCGAGGGAGACCGCTGCTGCCGGGCGCCGCCAGCCTGACGAGGAGGCTTCGCAAGCCTCAAGCCTTTGAAAAGCCGTGATTTTCACCCAGGAGCTTAGTGGTCGGGCGAGCGACTGTCAACGTGCGCCTCGGTGTGTGTCTCGGTGTGGCTCCTGAACGCACCGCTCGACGGCTTGGTCTGGGCGGGGCCGCCGCGCCGTCGTGGCGCTCGAAGCCATCGTGCCGCTTGATCAAGGGCCGTCGCCTGACCGATGCTGCGCCGCATGCGCCTGCTCCCACCCAGCTCGCGGACACCCAGCGCGCGAACACCCAGCGCGCAGCCAAGGGAACAGCGATCGCGCAAGGGCTGCGCTCGTGGCTGACCTCTCCGTCGACCTCGTCGTCGTCGGCGCGGGCCATGCAGGCGTCGAGGCTGCGCTGGCGGCCGCCCGCCTCGGCGCCCACACCGCACTGCTGACGCTCGACCCGCGTGCGCTCTCGCGGATGTCGTGCAACCCGGCGCTCGGCGGCCTGGGCAAGGGTCACCTGATTCGCGAGCTCGACGCGCTGGGCGGCGAGATGGGCCGCGCCGGTGACGCGACGGGGATCCAATTCCGTCGGCTCAACACCCGCAAGGGCGCGGCGGTACGCGGCACGCGCGTGCAATCGGATAAGGCCGCCTTCGCCCGCGCGATGACGCAGCTCGTCCGCGCACAGCCCCGCCTGCACCTGCTCGAGGGCGAGGTCTGTGCGCTGGAAATCGCGCGGCACCGACTGCTCGGCGTCCGGCTGAGCGACGGCCGCCGTTTGGCGTGCCGCGCCGTCGTGCTGACGACCGGCACCTTCCTCGCGGGACTGATGCATTGTGGCGAGCAGCGCCGGGCGGGCGGGCGCGCTCGCGAGGCTGCCGCCCACGGGTTATCCGCCAGCCTGCGCGCGCTCGGCGTGCAGCTCGGCCGACTGAAGACCGGGACGCCCTGTCGCCTCGATCGGCGCACGATCGACTACGGCCGCCTCGAGCGGCAACCGGGCGATCAGCCGGCGCCTCGGCTGTCGAGCTGGAGCGATTGGCGCCGGGGACGCCCGCCGCTGCCGCAGCGCGACTGCCATATCACCTACACCAATGAGCGCACGCACGAGCTGATCCGGCGCAATCTGCAGCGCTCCGCGCTCTTCTCCGGGGCGATCCAGTCGATCGGACCGCGCTACTGCCCGTCCGTCGAGGATAAGATCGTACGCTTCGCCGATCGCCCACGGCACCAGATCTTCGTCGAGCCCGAGGGATGGCGATCGATCCGCGTCTATCCCAACGGCATCTCGACCAGCCTGCCCGCCGAGGTGCAGCAGGAGCTGGTGCATAGCATCGTCGGCTTCGAGCGCGCGCGCATCCTGCGCTTCGGCTATGCCGTCGAGTACGACTACGCCGATCCCCGGCAGCTCGAGGCGAGCCTGCAGCTCCGCGACCTCGAGGGCGTATTCCTCGCCGGGCAGCTCAACGGAACGACGGGCTATGAAGAGGCGGCGGCGCAGGGACTGCTCGCCGGCATCAATGCCGCGCGCTGGCTACGCCAGCAGTCCCCGATCGTGCTGGGGCGCGACCAGGCCTACCTCGGCGTGCTGGTCGACGATCTGGTGACCCGCGGGGTCGGCGGCGAGCCCTATCGGATGTTCACCTCCCGGGCCGAGTACCGCTTGCTGCTCCGCGAGGACAACGCGACCGCACGGTTGACCCCGCTCGGTCGCGAGCTCGGACTGATCGACGACGAACGCTGGGCCCAGTTCTGCAGCCGTCAGGCGCGCGGCGAGGCGCTGCGCGAGACCCTCGCTCGGACCCCGGCGCCGAGTGCCACGGCGCGGGCTGGCGCCACGCTCGAGCGACTGCTACGCCGCCCGGAGGCTTCGCTCGCCGGGTTGCGACGCGAGGGACTGCTCGACGCGCAGGCCCATCCCGAAGATCCCTCGGTCGACGAGGAGACCGAGCTGACGATCAAATACGCGCCCTACATCGCGCGGCAGCACGAGCAGGCCGAGCGCCTGGCACGCCTCGAAGGGCGCCAGCTGCCGCGCGATCTCGACTACGGGCGAATCGCCGGGCTGAGCCACGAGGCGCGCGAGCGGCTGACGCAGCGGCGCCCGCACTCCATCGGTCAGGCAGCGCGGCTGCCCGGCATCACCCCCGCGGCGATCGCGACGCTCGAGATCCATCTGCGCGCGCAAGCGGCCCGCGCCGCCGTCGGCGGCTGACCCGCCGCGCCCGCGCCACGAAGAGGAGGGCGACGATGCCCCAGCATGACAGCGCAGCCGCAGACGCCGCGACAGGGGCGCCCGCGCCCCAGAACCCCGCTGCGAGCCCAGAGGACGCGGTCTCGTTCCTCGACGCGGTCGGCGCGGCTGCGCGCCGGCGCCGCCGCGCGATCACGATCGCCCTGCTGCTGACGCTGGGCGGGCTCTGCTTCTTCCTCGCGCTCCTCTTCGGACTGTCGCGCGGCTTCGATCGGCTGGCCCGTCAGACCTCGGGATCCTTGTCCGGCGCGCTGGCGCCGGCCCCACCGCTGGAGCCTCGGGCACCACCGCCCCCGCCCGCCCCTGCCGGCGCCAGCGGCGCCAACGACCTACCGCCTCCGCCGGGGCTCTGAGCGCGCGACGCCGTGCTAGGTTGAAGCGATGAGCGGTCGATCACCATATGAGCAAGAGGCAGCGCGCCTCGCCGCGCTCCCGCGCGCCGAGCGTTTCGCTAGCCTGCTCAGCTTTCCGCTCGACTTCACCTTCAAGGCAATCGGCCGCGGCCCCGAGTTCTGGCAGGCGGTGCGGACGCTGCTCGACGCGCGTGGGCAGCGCGAGGTGATCCTCGTCGAGCGGCCGAGCGCCAACGGACGCTTCTGCTCGATCACCTTCAACCTTCGCCTCGACGATGCCGACGCCCTCGACGCCTGGTACTGCGCCTTGCAAGCGCTGCCGAACCTGGTCTATCTGCTTTAGGTGCCTCGCCCCGCGCTCATCGTCGCCTTGGTGGCCGCGCAGGCGCTGGGGAGTGCCGCGGCACGCGCTGCCGAGCCGCTCCCTCCCCAGCTCGCGGACGTCACGATCGCCGAGCATCTCGACCGCCAGGTCGATCTCGACACGGCCTTCGTCGACCACCGCGGTCATCGCGTACGGCTGCGCGACTTCGTCAAGCCCGGCCAGCCGCTGCTGCTGACGCTCAACTACTACCGCTGCCCGATGCTCTGCAACCTGCAGCTCAATGCGCTGACCCGGGCGCTGCGCCAGCTCGGCTGGGTGCCGGGCCAGAAGTTCCAGCTCGTGACGATCAGCATCAATCCGCGCGAGGGCTGGCAGCTCGCGCGCGGCAAGCGCGCCTCCTACCTGCGCCTGCTACAGCGGGCCGGCGCCGAGTGGCACTTCCTCGTCGGTCAGCAACCCAGCATCGACCGCGTCGCAGACGCCGTCGGCTTTCGCTACCGGTGGCTGCCGGAGCAGCAGCAGTACGCCCATCCTGCGGCGATCTTTTTCCTCTCGCCGCAGGGACGGGTCGCCCGCTACCTCTACGGGATCGACTACGCCCCACGACCGATCAAGCTCGCGCTAATCGAAGCCGCGGCCGGCCGCGTCGGCTCCACCGTCGACCGGCTGCTGCTGAGCTGCTTCCACTATGACCCCACGACGGGCCGCTACACGCCCTACGCGGTCGGGATCATGCGGCTCGGCGGGGTGGCCACGGCGCTGCTGCTGGGGCTGACGCTGCTGGCGCTTTGGCGGCGCGAAGGGCGCAGCGCGGCAGGCGCAGCCAGGGCGAAAAGCCCGCCCGCGGCTTGACGCTCGGCTCGCAGGCCCTAACTTGCCCGGCGGCGCGGCCCACGGGCGGCACGCATGCCGGTCGCCGGCGCCGCGCAGCGGAGGAAAGCCGATGCGCCTCGATCGCTGGACCCTGAAATCGCGCGACGCGCTGGCGCGGGCCGAGGCGCTGGCCCGCCAGCGCAGCCATCAAGAGGTCGGCAGCCTGCACCTGCTGGCCGCCCTGCTCGAGCAGGAGCAAGGCCTGACGGCGCCGCTGCTGGCCCAGGCCGGCGTCGATCGGGCCACGCTCCAGACCCAGATCGAACAAGCGCTGGGGCGACGCCCCAAGGTCAGTGGTGGCGAGACCTACCTCGGCCAAGAGCTGAAGCGGGTGCTCGAGGCCGCGCAGACGCAAGCGGACCAGCTCAAGGACGACTACCTCTCGATCGAGCACCTGCTGCTCGGTGCGGTCGAGACCAAGGGCTGCGACGCCGGTCGCCTGCTGGCGGGCCTCGGACTCAACGCCGAGACCCTCCGCCGCGCCCTGCTCGAGGTGCGCGGCAACCAGCGCGTCAGCGATCCGGACCCAGAAGGCAAGTACCAAGCGCTGAAGCGCTACGCCACAGACCTCACCGAACTGGCGCGCCGGGGTCGGCTCGACCCGGTGATCGGCCGCGACGAAGAGATCCGCCGCGCGATCCAGGTGCTGTCGCGTCGCACGAAGAACAACCCGGTGCTGATCGGTGAGCCGGGTGTGGGAAAGACGGCGATCGTCGAGGGCATCGCTGCGCGGATTACGGCCGGCGACGTCCCCGACAGCCTGCGCGACAAGCGCGTGATGTCGCTCGATCTCGGGGCGCTGGTGGCAGGCGCCAAGTACCGCGGCGAGTTCGAAGATCGGCTCAAGGCCGTGCTGAACGAGATCCTCGCGGCCGAGGGACGCGTGATGCTCTTCATCGACGAGCTGCATACGCTCGTCGGCGCTGGCGCCGCCGAGGGCGCGCAGGACGCCGCCAATATGCTCAAGCCGGCCCTGGCGCGCGGCGAGCTGCGTTGCATCGGCGCGACGACGCTCGACGAGTACCGCAAGCACATCGAGAAGGACAAGGCCCTCGAGCGTCGCTTCCAGCCCGTCTACGTCGGCGAGCCCAGCGTCGAGGACACGATCGCCATCCTGCGCGGCATCAAGCCCAAGTATGAGGTCCATCACGGCATCCGCATCCAGGACAGCGCGCTCGTCGCCGCGGCGCGGCTGTCGCAGCGCTACGTCAGCGACCGCTTCCTGCCCGACAAGGCGATCGACCTGGTCGACGAGGCAGCCGCCCGCTTGAAGATGGAGATCGAGAGCGTGCCGGCGGCAATCGACGACCTGGCGCGGCAGCTCACCCGGCTCGAGATCGAGGAGCAAGCCCTCAAGCTCGAGCGTGGGGCGGCGGCCGAAGCCCGCGCGACCGAGCTGCAGCCGGAGCTTGCCGCGCTGAAGGAGCGAGTTCAGGCGATGCGCGCGCACTGGCAAGAACAGCGCGCGCTGGTGCAGAAGATCAAGGCCTCCAAGCAGCGCGCCGACGCCCTGCAGACCGAGGTGGAGCAGGCTCAACGCGCGGGCAACCTGCAGCGCGCGGCGGAGCTGACCTACGGCACCCTGCCCCAGCTCTTGAAGGAGGAGCTGGCCCTGCAGGAGCAGCTTCAGCACAGTCAGCATGACGGCGCCTTCCTGCGCGAGGAGGTCACGGAGGAGGACATCGCTCAGGTCGTCGCGCGCTGGACTGGGATACCCGTCGCCAAGATGCTGGAGGGCGACAGCGAGCGCCTGCTGCAGATGGAGCAGCGCCTGCACCAGCGCGTCGTCGGCCAGCACGAGGCGGTGACGCGCGTCGCGCAGGCGATCCGCCTGGCCCGCGCGGGGCTGCAGGACCCGAACCGACCGATCGGTTCGTTTCTCTTCCTCGGCCCAACCGGCGTCGGCAAGACCGAGCTGGCCCGCGCGCTGGCGGAGTTCCTCTTCGACGACGAGCGCAGCCTCGTGCGGATCGACATGAGCGAGTACATGGAGAAGCACACCGTCAGCCGGCTGATCGGTGCCCCTCCGGGCTACGTCGGCTACGAAGAGGGTGGCCAGCTGACGGAGGCCGTGCGCCGGCGCCCCTATAGCGTCGTGCTCCTCGACGAGATCGAGAAGGCACACCGCGACGTCTTCAACGTCCTGCTGCAGCTCCTCGACGACGGGCGGCTGACCGATGGACATGGGCGCACTGTCGACTTCCGCAACACGGTCCTGATCATGACCTCGAATCTCGGCAGCCAACACCTGCTCGAGCTGACGGATCCGGCGGCGATACGGCAACAGATCGATCAGGCCCTGCGAGCGACGCTGCGCCCGGAGTTCCTCAACCGCATCGACGCGGTGCTGATCTTCGAGCGTCTTGACCGCCAGGCGATCCGAGGTATCGTGGACATTCAGCTCACGCGGGTCGCGAACCTCGTCGGCCAGCGGGGACTTCAGCTCGAGCTGACCGAGGAAGCCAAGGACTACCTGGCCGAGGTTGGCTACGATCCATCGTTCGGCGCCAGACCGCTCAAGCGCGCGCTTCAGGAGCACGTGATGGGACCGCTCGCCGAGCAGCTCATCGCTGGCGAGGTGCGCGGCGGTGACCGCGTGGTGGTCGAGCGGGGCGCCGAGGGGTTGCTGGTGCGGGTGGTCGGGCGCCCGGAGCACTGAGGCCAAGCGAGCACGCTGCCGATGAAGTACATCGACTACTACCAGGTGCTCGGCGTCGAACGCAGCGCCTCCGCCGCGGAGCTGCGCAAGGCCTACAAGCGCCTGGCCCGCAAGTACCACCCCGATCTGAACAAGGGCGCCGACGCCGAGGCCAACTTCAAGCGGGTCAATGAGGCCTACGAGGTGCTGAAGGATCCGAAGAAGCGCGAGCGCTACGACACGCTCGGGCCGAACTGGCAGGACGGCAGCCCCTTCGAGCCACCCTCGGGCTGGCGCGGCGCGCCGGGCGGTGGCGGCGTGCGCGTCGACTTCGGCGAGGGTGGCGGCGACTTCTCGGACTTCTTCGAGGTGCTCTTCGGCGGGGCGCGGGCTGGAGCGCGAGGCGGCGCACGGGGCGGGGCGCGGGCTGGAGCGCGCGGAGCGCCGCGCGGCATGCGTTTCGACGACCTCTTCGGTGCCGCGACCGGCCGCGACGGAACGACCGGCGCCGGCGGCGAGTGGTCCGCTCCGGCGGCGAGCCGCGACGTCGAGGCCGAGCTGGTCGTCGAGCTCGAGGACGTGATCGAGGGGCGCAAGCGCAGCTTCGAGATCGACGGACCGGGCGGGCGCCGACGCTATGACGTCACCATCCCCAAGGGGATGCGGGACGGCGAACGCCTGCGCCTCGCCGGCCAGGGTGCGCCTGCTGTGGGCGGGCGCAGTGGCCATCTCCTGCTGACGATTCGCCTGGCGAAGCACCGCCTCTTTCGCGTCGAGGGCGACGATCTCGTGGTCGAGCTTGCCGTCGCCGCCTGGGACGCCGCGCTCGGGGCCAGCCTGGCCGTGCCGACGATCGGGGGCGAAGTCCAGCTCAAGCTCCCAGCGGGCGTGACCTCAGGGCAGCGCCTGCGACTGCGGGGCAAGGGCCTGCCGCGACGCCACGGCGGCCACGGCGATCTGCTGGCGGAGGTGCGCCTGACGGTGCCGAGCCCCTTGAGCACCGAACAACGCGACCTCTTCGAGCGCCTCAAGGGCACGGGCTGAGCAGCGGCGACCGCGCAGCGATAAGAGGCAGGCCGAGCGCGGTTTGCACGGCGGCGGCATCTGGTATCATGCGCCCACTCTCACTGATACGGCGGCGACCGAAATGAGCAAGCAGGACCCCCTGGAGCGACATCCGCGGCCGCAGGGCGCGCCACCACCGCCTCCTCCCCCGGGGGGCGTTCGGGCCGCGCGCGCCGACGAGCCGACGGCCCAGGGGCCAACCACCCAGGTCACGGACGACGACTACGAGGATATCGACCCGATCACCGTTGACAGCGTGACCGGCTCGGGGGGTGACGCGAGGGCGAGCGGCGCCACCACGCCCGGCATTGGAGCGGTCGACCTCGCCGCCCCGGCGGCGCCGCCGCTGGCGCGGCTCGACCCGCCGCAGCTCGACAGCGAACCAGCGACGATCGACTGGGCCGCCGAGAGCGCGTTCCTCGTCGCTGAGGCCCTGGCCGTCGGCAAGGCGCAGCCGGAGCATGCGGCCAGTCTGCACCTCGCGGCTGCCCAGGCCGCCGAGCACGCCGGTGGCACCGTCACCGCCCAGCTCCACGCAGCGCTCGCGCTGGCCCCCGATTGCCCGCACGTGGTCGCCAGGGCGCGCCGCCTGCTGCTGCGGCAAGGCGAGATCGCTGCGGCCACGGACCTCGCCGAGCGCCAGCTCCGGCTCGGCGGCGAACACACCACCCGCATCGACGCGCTGATCGAGGCCGCCTACACCCAGCGACCGACGGCGCGGGCCAGTAGGCAGTCGCTCGAGCTCTTGCGCCAAGCCCTGCGTCTCGACCCAGCCCACGTCCTGGCGCTGACGATGACGGCTGGGCTCGAGATCGAGCTCGCGGACGCCCAGGCAGCCACCACGCTCGAGCGCTTGAGCGAAACCCTGGCGGTGCCGGAAGAGCGCGCCCTCTGCCTCTACGCCGCGGGCACGCTCAACGAGTCCAGGCCAGAGCATCGGGACCAGGCCGAACGTGACTACCTGCGCGCCGTCGAGCTCGACCCCGAGGGGCTGCCGGCGCTGCTGGCGCTGGCTGAGCTGCAGCTACAACACGAGCGGTGGTCGCAGCTCTGCGCGACGATGGAGCGTCTGGCCGAGCTCGCCCTGGACCAGGCAGAGAAGCACCGCTGGCTGCTGCGAGCGGGCGCGCTGCAGCTCGACCGCGGCAGCGACCTCGACGCGGCGGCCCGCAACCTGACCCGAGCTGCGGCGCTGGCCCTCAACGACTCGACGGCGCTGGTGCGGCTGGCCTACGTCCACGAGAACGCCGGCCACCACGCCGAGCTGGTCGCCGTCCTGCGCCAACTGCGCGAGCGCACGCTCGACGCGCAGGGTCGAGCAGCGCTCTCGACGCGCATCGGCTGGCTCTTGCAAACGCGGCTCGGCAACGTGCAGGAGGCCGCCTCGGCCTATCGCCAGGCGCTCGAGGCGCAGCCGGGCCACCTGCCGGCGGTGCAGGCCCTTGGCACGATCTACCGCCAACGGGGCGACTTCGACAGCCTGCTCACCCTGATTCTCCCCGAAACGGAATCGACCGACACCGAGCAACGCCGAGCGCTGCGCTGCATCGAGGCCGCCGGCATCCTCGCCGAACGCCTCGGCCGCGCCGCCGAGGCCGCGACGCTCTACCAGCGCGCGCTCGATCTGCAGCCGGGCCTGCCGCTGGCCTTCTGGCCGCTGCGCCGCTTGCTGCGCCGGCATCAGCGCCACGCCGAGCTCGCCGCGCTGCTTTCACTTCAGCTCCCTTACGTGACCGACGCCAAGCTCAGCCACGACCTGCACCTCGAGCTGGCCCAGCTCCTGGCCGGTCCGCTCCAGGACCCCGAGCAAGCGATCGTGACGCTCAAGCAGGCGCAGGCGCTGGGACAGAGCCGCGCCGCGGCAACGGAGCTGGCGGAGGTCTACCGCGAACAAGGGCACCATGCCGCGCTGGCGCAGCTGCTCTTGAGCGAGGCCGAGAGCGTGGAGGATCGCGACGAGAGCCTGACCCGACGGCTGCAGGCGGCGAGCGTGCTGGAGGAAGAGCTCGGCGAGCATGAACGCGCGCTCAGCATCTATCGTGACGTGCTCCAACGCGATCCGCGCAACAGCGCCGCGTTTCGCGCGATCGGCAGGCTCTACCACCGTCTCGGGCGCTGGAGCGAGCTGGTGGCGCTGCTGGAGCGCGAGCTGACGCTCGGGCAGGACGCGCAACAGGCAGCCCAACTCTGGTGTCGCATCGGCCGCATCCAGGAGGAGCACCTCGGCAACGCCGCCGAGGCGATCGCCTCCTACGTGCGCGCGCTCGGCTGCGTCGCCGACTCGAGCGTCGCGCTGCTCGCCCTCGATCGGCTGGCTCGCGGCGCCGACCGCGTGCCTGACCTCGTCGAGGTCCTGCAACACTACGCAGCCGCGCGCTCGGAGCCGGTCGCGGCCGCCGACGCGCTCTGCCGCGCCGCCGAGCTGGCCGAGCATCGGCTCGGCGATAGCGAGCGTGGCCTGCGGCTCTACGACCAGGCGCTCGAGCGCCTGCCCGACTTCATGCCTGCGCTCTTCGGCCGCTACGGTGTCCAGCTCCGGCGCCAGCAGCTCGAGGATGCGGCGCAGACCCTGGAGCAGCTCGCAGCGCTGCCAGCCAGCGCCAGGGTTCGCACGCAGCTCGACCTCCAGCTCGCGCGCCTCCGGGAGCTCCGGCTCGGCGAGGCCCCCGACCTGACGCGCCACGCCGCCGCGGCCAAGGCTCCCTACGGCGCGCGGCTGCGCGGCGAGCTGCTGCGCGTCTATCGGTCGACCCACCACCCCGCGCTGATGCGGCAGTTGATCGAGATCGGTCAGGCCACGCTCGACCCAGCGCTCGCCGCCGCCTACCTCGCGGAGGCAGCGCAGCAGCTCGAGGCCGCCGGTGCGCTCGAGGAGGCTCAGGCAGCCGCCGGACAAGCGCTGGCACAGCAACCCAACGAGCGCAGCACGGCCTGGCTGCTCCAGCGCGTACTGCAGCGGCAGGGACGCTGGCGCGAGCTGGCCGGACTGCTTGAGCAGGAGGCAGAGCAGGAGGGCGATCCGGCGATCCGGCTGCACCTGCTCGGGGAGAGCGCGAGCGCCCACCTGCGCGCCCAGCAGGCCGACGACGCCCTGCGCGTCGCGCGGCTCGCGCTGACGCTGAATCCGGCCCACCTGCCAACCCTGCGGCTGATGGCCCACCTCGCCGCGCTGCGTGGTGATTGGGCGGAGCGCGCGGCGCTCCACGATCGGCAGGCCGAGCTTTGTGCCGGCATGCCCGCGCGACTTGCCACGAGCCTCCACGCCGCCGCGCTCTGGGAGCTGCGCGTCGGCGACAAGACCAGGGCGCTCAAGAGCCTGCAGCGCGCGCTCAGCGACGATCCCAGCCACGCGGCGGCCTTCGCCGCTGCTGAGCGCCTGCTGCGCGAGGCCGAGGACGTCCAGGGACTTTCGCAGCTCTACAGCCGGCGCATCCGCGCGACCGCAACGCCCAACGAACGAGCGAGCCTGCTGCGCGCCCATGCCTGGCTCTTGCGTGATCACCTCAAGGATCCAACGCGCGCGATTGGCGAGCTGAATGAGCTCTTGGCCCTCGTGCCTACCGACGTCACGGCGCTGGCGGCCCTGGCCGAGCTGCTCGCCACGCAGCAGCGTTGGTCCGACGCCGCGGCGGCGCTGACCGAGCTGGTGCGGCGCAGCGACGACCCCGCCACGCGCCAGCGCGCACGCCTGCAGCTCGCGCAGCTGCGCCTCGACCGCCTGCATGAGCTGCGCGCCGCACGCGACGTGCTGCAACAGGCCTTGAGCGAGGATCCCGGCGACACCGCCACCCAGCAGCTGCTGGTGCGCGTCTGTCTGGTCGAGGGGAGCTGGTCCCAGGCCCGGCAGCTCCTGGATGCGCTCAGCGCCCACGAGGCGGCGACCATCCGCGTCTGGGCCTTCTTGCAGCTCGCCGACGTGGCGCGCATCGGCCTGCGCGACGAGGCGCTGGTGGAGCATGCCGAGCGCGAGGCGCTAGCGGACGCCGCGACCGAGCCGGCGCTCCTGGCCCGGCTGATCACGCACTACCGCGACCGCGAAGAGGCGCAGCGCCTGGTCGCGCTGATGGCGGCGACGATCCCGACGCTCGGCGCGACAGACACCGCTCATACGCTGCGCCGGGCCACCGCAGCCGTGCTCATCGACGATCTGCGCCAACCCGCGCGCGCGCTCGAGCTGCTGCGCGAGACGCTCGCCGCCAGACCGGGGGATGTGCCGACCCAGCTGATCGCCGCGCGCGCGCTCGAGCAGCAAGGGGCGAACGAGGCGGCCGTGCTGGTGTTGCGCCGCGTCCTGCAAACGGAGCCCCGATCGGTCGACGGTTACCGCGGACTGCTGCGGCTGCTGCCCCTCGTCGGGCAGCCGATCGTCGCCGCGGCGGCCGGCGCGGCGCTGGAGCTTCTCGGCGTGATCACGCCCTCCGAGGCCGCGCGACTGCAGGTCTTCACCGAGCAGGGCAGCCCGCTCGGGCTGCTCGACGTGGCCACGCTCCCGCTCGACCGCGCCCTACAGCCGCTCGACGAGGCCCTCGCGGCCGCTGCACCACACCTCGGCGAGCTCTATCAGCCCGGCGAAACGCCCCTGCCCGAGGCGCCACCGAGCGTGAGCTCGGCGGTTCAGCGGGTGGCGCAGGCCCTTGGTCTTGGCACCGTGCAGGTGCTGGTCGGTGGCCAGCTTCCGGCCTGCGGGGTCGTCGGGGCCCCGTTGCGGCTCGTCGTCGGGGCAGCCCTCGCCCGCGAAGCCAATGCCGCGCGTTTTCGCTTCTGGATCGGCCGGGCGCTGGTCGGCGTGGCGAGCGCGGGCGCCCTGGCCGAGCGCCTGAGCAGCGCCGAGCTCAGTGATCTGATCGCCGCCCTGACGGAGGACGATCCGGTCGATCCGCTGGCGCAGCAGCTGCGCAAGCGCGTGCTGCGGGCCCTCCCGCGCCGCGTGCGCAAGAGCCTCGAGTCGATGAGCCTCGGATCGACGCCGCCCTCGACCACCGCACGCTGGCAAAGCGCGCTGCAGGAGCGCGCCGACCGCGTCGGGTTGCTGCTCAGCGGCAGCCCGCAGGTCGCCCTGGCGGCGCTGGCCGAAGCGACCCAGCCCCGGGACAAGTCAGGCTTCGAGGCGCCGCGCCTGCTGGCCCTGCTGCGCTTTTCCGTCAGCGAGGAGTACGCCACGCTGCACCGTGCGCTGTGGACCGCCCGCGCTACCGACACTTGAGCGCCACGCTGGCTGCGCCCTGCGCGCGCAGGCTCGGTTGGCTCGTCCTCGCAGGGCTGGGCGGCCTCGGTCACCTCGGCTGCGCCAGGGTCTCAAGACGCGCAGGCGCTGCGCTCCCGCCCTGCCCTGCGGAGGCCCCAGGACCACCGCTCACGCCCGGGACAGCGCCTCAACACGAGCTGGCGGAGTTCTGGCTCGGGCGCTACCCCGCCGCCCTCGATCAACCCTTGCTCGACGCGGCCGCGCGCGAGGCCCACAACACCCGCGTCGCGGCGCTCAGGGCCAAGGGTCGGCCCGTGGGTCGGTGGGAGGTCCGGCAGCGGCCCGTCGACCGCCGGGCACTAAGGGCTGACCTCGAACGCCGGCTCCAGCGCCTCGAACAGGCGTTTCGCGAGGGGAGCCAGGTCGCCGCAGACGGCTTGGCCCCGCAAGCGCTGCGGCATGAGCTCCGGCGCAGGCTCGACCACTATAAAGCGGTAGACGAGCTGCGCGTCGTGCATCGCAGCACCGCCCTGCGCTGCCTGCCAACCGAAGCGCGAGTCGTCGAAGCCGGCAGTCTCCCCGACTTCGACCTGCTCCAATGCTCGCAGCTCCGCTTCGGCGAAAGCGTGCGCGTGGTGGCCCACGCGGGCCGCTTCGCCCAGGTCTGGTCGAGCTACGCCACCGGCTGGGCCGCCCTCGCGGCGCTCAGCGCGCCGCTGACGTCCGCGCAGGCGGAGCGCTACTTGCGGCCCCAGCGCTCCGCCATCGCGGCGAGCGACAACGTGCCCCTCTGGTCGCAGCCGGCCGGCGGTGCCCTGATCGGTCTGGCGCGACTGGGCCTGCGCCTCGTGCTCGCCGAGGACACGGCGAGCGGCGTGCCGGCCGGAGCGCTCGACGCGACACCAAGGCCGATGCAGGCCGTCACCCTGCCGACCGCAGGCGGCACGGGACTGCGCCGCGGCTGGATCGCGTCGGCGGCGCTGGCGCCGCAACCCAACCCGCTGACGGTACGCTCGCTCTTTCGTCGCGCCTTCGCGCTGCTGCACCAACCCTACGGCTGGGGCGGCACGGACCACCGCCGCGACTGCTCGCGGCTGCTGATGGATCTCTTCGCCAGCTTTGGCCTCGACCTCCCGCGCGCCTCCGCCCAACAGGCGGCGGCAGGTACCGAGCAGCTCGAGGTGGCGGGCTGGGCGGCGGGCAGCAAGGCGAGCGCGATCGTGGGCGCGGCCCGGCGCGGCCTCGTGCTGCTCTACCTCCCCGGCCACGTGATGCTCTATGTCGGGCGCGCCGCCGGGCAGCTCTACGCGCTGCACACGCTCTCTGGCTACCTCGCGCCCTGCCCAGCGGGGGGCGAGACGATGTGGCGAATCAACCGCACCGCCGTCACGACCCTGGCCCTCGGGCGACGCAGCTCCAGGCGCAGCCTGCTCGAGCGCATCACTCGACTGGTGATCTTCGCGCCGGCGCAGTCGCCGCCGGACCCCAGCGCGAACCCGGCGGCGGTCCTTTTGCCGGCACGATCGCCAGCACCCGACGAGCGGCGCGGCGCAAGGGGCCCTCAACGGGGCTCGACTGCCCCTTAGCGCTGCCGACAATCCCCCGAGCGAGGCGTCGCGCCTGAGGCGCATCGAGGCCGTAGAGCGCAGAGAGCGCGCTCGCACGCACCGCCTCGTGGATCGCCTGCTCCCGCATGACGCAGGCCAGCAGCGGCGCAACCTCACTCGCCAAAACAGCCGGCCCCGCCCGCTGCAGCCGGTGGCCGGCCCGCGCGAGCGCCATGATCATCAGCTCGTCGATGGCGCGACGGTCGAGCCACCGGCGCGCGGTGGCCAGGAGCAGACGGCTGGCCTCCACGCACGCGTCGGCCGCACGGAAGCCTGCCGAGCTCGCGACCTCGAGCGGCTCGTCGGCCGCCAGCAGAGCGCGGAGCAGGGGGCAAACTCGGGCGCGCTCCTCCTCGGTCCACGGCCATCCCCCGCTGAAGCCGTTGAGGACCGCCACCCGCAGCGCGAGGTCCTCGCCTGGCGCCAGAGCAGCCTGGAGCCGCGGCAACACCGCCGCGCGTCCATGCGTCCAGAGGGCCCCGTGGAACGCGGCGATCGCCCAGGACAGCCGGCCCACCGCGCTCGGACGGGCGCGGACCTCTGGCGCCGCCGTCGTGCCAGCCGCGCCCCTCGGCACTTCGTCGCTCGGGGCGGCCAGGCGCTCGATGACCTGCTGATCGCTGCCCCTCGCGCCCGCGAGGAGCCCGAGGAGCCGTGCCACTCGCGCACCAAAGGCAGTGGCGCGCGGATGCGCCCGCAACCAGTCGACCAATAAGGCGACCGCAGCCGGCGTTGCCGCCCGCAGCGCCCAATCCCGGCTCTGAGCCAAGGTCTCGAGTCGCGCCAGCGCCACCAAGGGGAGAGCCGGCCCGGCCGCCGACCAGAGGTCCGCATACTCCCCTACGACGCGCGCTGGAGCCGTCCGGCTCTCGAGCGCGGCGAGCTCTACCGCCAGGCTCGGGGGACGACACCCGCCGGGCGACAGCATCCCTGTCGCCAAAGACCGGCAGCTTGCTGCGACGCGTCGTAGCAGCGGCGCCAGCGCCGTGGCGGGCGCTTCCGCGCCGCTCGCATCGCCCCTGCGGGCGGTCGCCTCGGGTCCGACAACGCGACAACCGCTCGCGAGAAGCACGGTCGCCAACGCGGCCGCCAACCAGGCTGGACGACAGCGCCTCGGCTCGTCCTCACTGTCCTCACCCGACGCTCGTCGAGACATCTGCTGCTGCCCCCTGGGCCTTCCCCTGCGCTTTCGCCCCTCAGAAGCGGAGCGCAGACGCCACAAAGGGGAGCCAGCGCCCTCCGCCAACCCCCCTGCCGAATCGGCTTCGTTGCACGGACATACCATCGCGGGTACCCTGAGTCACTCGCTGGTCGACGGCTCGGCTGCGGACCAGACCGACGCCAGCACGGGGGGCTGCTCCTTGATCCCACAGCGCATCGTGCTCGTCGATGACGAGCCGGACATTCGCACGGTCGCCGAGATCGCGCTCAGCGCCGTCGGCGGCTGGGAGGTGCGCCTCGCCGCTTCCGGCGAAGAGGCCCTCAGTCAGCTCGCCCAGGCCGAGGCCGACCTGATCCTGATCGACGTGATGATGCCGGGCATGGATGGCCCCGCGGTCCTCAGCCGCCTGCGCAGCGATCCCCGGTGGGTCAAGCTGCCGGCGATCTTCATGACCGCCAAGGTGCAGCGGCGCGAGGTCGACCAGTACCTAGCTCTCGGGGCCTGCGGCGTGATTCCCAAGCCCTTCGACCCAATGGAGCTGCCGCAACAGATACGAGCGCTGGTCGCGGCGCTCTAGCGCGGTAGGCGTCGACCCCCGGTGCTAGACCAGTGCTTGGCGCGACACGCTCGCCGAGTCTCGGGCCAATAAGCGAGGACACTGACATGGTGCAAGATCGTGCCGCGACCTCACTGTCGACCATGTCGGGAGGCGGCGTGAGATCCGCCGACGGTGGACTTGCCGAGCGCCTCGCTGAGCTGCGCAAGAGCTACGAGTCGCACCTCGGGGAGAAGGTCGACGCCATCGCCCAGGCGCTCGCCGGCGCGCGCGATCGCGGCCTGCTCGACGAGCTGAAGCGAGCCCACCAGCTCGCCCACCGCCTGCACGGCACCGCGGGATCCTACGGCTTCGGCCCCCTTGGCAGCGCCGCCGGCGAGCTCGAGAAGGCCATCGTCGCGCAGCTCCGCGACCCGACCAGCGACCGCCGCTGGTCGACCATCACCACCGCGCTCGCAGAACTCGAGCAGGAGGTGGTGCCCTTCCGCCAGCGACCGGCGCCGGAAGCGACTCCGGCCCTTTCCCCGCGACGCTCCGCCATCACCGGCCCCGAGCTGCCGCGCGTTGCGTCGACCTTGCTCTTGGTCACGCGCGACCAGGCGCTCCGGCTGCAAACCGGCCAGGCCGCCACCCAGGCGCTTACCACCGTCCTGACGGCGAGCGACCCCGATGGCGCGCTGCTCCAGGCCCGTACCCAACCCATCGACGCGGTGTTGCTCGATGTCGACCCGCGCGAGCCCATGGCCACCCTCGATCTGGCGCGTCGGTTGCGGCGCCTGCCGGGGCGGCTCTCCTTGCCGCTGGCCTTCCTCTCGCGGGAGACCTCGCTGCAGGCGCGCGTGGCGGCAGCCCACGCGGGCGCGTGCCTCTTTCTCAGCAGGCCCGCCAGCGACCAGGAGCTGACGACCGCGGTGCGCCAGCTCTGCAACCGCGAAGCCCGCGAGCGCGTGCGCGTGCTGCTGGTGGATGACGACCCGCACTTCCTCGAGGTGCTGCAGACCGTGCTGCGGGCCGAGCGCATCGAGGTGCATACCCTCGACGACGCCCGCCGCGTCGTCGAGGTGCTCGATCACATCGCGCCGGACCTGCTGCTGATCGACCTGATGATGCCGGGGATCAGCGGCTGCGAGATCTGCCGCGTCGTGCGCGCCAACCCCGCCTGGCAGATGCTGCCAGTGATCGTGGTGACCGCCGACGCCAGCCCGGAGCAGCGCATCGCGGCCTTCGAGGCCGGCGCTGACGACTATCTGCCCAAGCCGATCGTCACGCAGGAGCTGCTGGCCCGCCTGCGCCTGCGCCTCGAGCATGCGCGCCTGGTGCGCGAGCGCTCGAGCCGTGACCCGCTGACGGGCGTCTTGGCCCGCCGCGCCTTCGTCGAGGCCTTTGCCGCGCGCCTGGCCGACGCCCAGCGGCGCGGCGACAACCTGGCGCTGGGGCTGATCGACCTCGACCACTTCAAGCGGATCAACGATCGCCACGGCCATCTCGCCGGTGATCGCGTACTCGCCGCCATGGGACGCGCGCTCGACGCTCGGCTACGCGACGCCGACGTCCGTGGGCGCTGGGGTGGCGAGGAGTTCATCGTGGCCCTGCCCGAGGTCGATCTGCCGACAGCCCAGACGATTCTCTGCCGGCTGAAGGACGATCTGGCGTCGGCCACCTTTGTCGATGACGCGGGCGCGGCCTTCGCGGGCGGCTTCAGCGCCGGGATCAGCCTCTTCCCGCAGGATGGGCACAACCTCGACGAGCTGCTCGCGGTGGCCGATCGACGGCTCTACGCAGCAAAGCATGCTGGGCGAAATCGCGTCGATGCCGGGGAGCAAGAGGCGACCAGCGCTGCCGAGTCGCCCTGAAGCCGAATCGTTCTGAGCCCGAGTCGTTCCGAAGCCGAGTCGTCCTGAAGCCGTGGCGCGTCTAGCGCTGAGGGCCTGGCGGCCCAAGGCCCGACGGGCGGCAAGCGCCCCTCAGGCGGCGGCCTGGTAGCGGCGGACCACCTCGGCACAGGCGTTGACGGTGGTCATGTTGGGATACTCGGTCTCGGGAATGGAAATGCTGTAAGTCTGCTCGAGTGACGACAGCAACTCGAGCAGGAGCATGGAGTCCAGCCCGAGGTCCTCAATCAGGTGCTGATCGAGCCCGATCTTCTCCGGGTGATCAAGCTCCCCGATCTCGGCAATCATCGACTGAATGGTGCTCGTGAGCTCCATCTCGGTTCTCCTCGCGTCGCTCCTCGGTGGGATCCGTCGGCGCGGCGTCCTTCGGGGCAGCCCAATCCTCGCGCCGCGCCCGTCAATTACACACTATCTAGCGCGTTGACAAGTGTCGTACGTCACACTCCGCCCTCCGGGCCGCCTGCTGGTGGCGTCCCGCCCAGCCGCCTCTTGGTCCAGCGCCCAACCCACTGCCCCGCCTGACCGAGCTCATGCGCCACGTACCCCACACCGGCGTTGCGCGCGCCGTCGAGCTTCGTCCGCGCCAGCCATAACGCGCGTTGCAGGTCGCTGGAGCTGGTGGCCGCCGACGCGGGCAGCACCTCGAGCATCTTGCCGATCTTGGCCAGCGCCTCGAGCGCATAGCCCATGTCGGCGCGACTGTGCGCCGCCGTGACGTTGCAGCGCAGGCGCGCCGCGCCCTTGGGCACCGCAGGGTAGACGAAGGGCAGCATGATGACCCCGGCGCCGTGAAAGAGGTAGGCGCCGAAGGTCAGCGTCTTCTCCTCGTCGCCGAGCATGATCGGCGTGACATGCGCCTCGCCCTGCCCCGAATCGAAGCCCAGCTCCCGCAGGCCGGCGCGGAAGAAGGCCGCGTTCTCCTCCAGCCGCCGGAAGTAGGAATGATCGCGCTCGATCAGATCGAGCGCCGCCATCGCCGCCTCGACCTGCCCGACCGGCAGGGAGGCCGAGTAGACGAAGGACCGCGCCTGCAGCTTGAGGTAGTCGATCAGCACGCGATCGGCGCAGACGAAGCCGCCGACCGCACCAAACGACTTGGAAAAGGTGCCGACGAGGATATCGATGTCACCGAGCACGCCCTTCAGCTCGCCGACGCCGCGCCCGGTGGGGCCGAGCGTACCGAGACCGTGGGCGTCGTCGACCATCAGCGGGGCGTCGAACTCGCGGCAGACGGCCACCATCTCGTCGAGCGGCGCCATGTCGCCGTCGACGCTGTAGAGGCCCTCGACGACCACCAGCTTCTTCTTATGCTTGGCGCTGCCGAGCACACGTCGCAGCCCGCGGACGCTGTTATGTTTGATGAAGCGAATCTCGAGCTCCGGATGCGTCCCCTTCGCCAGAAACGTGCCGTCGAGGATGCTCGCGTGGCTGAGGTTGTCGAGCACCACGGTGGTCTCGCCGTCGAGGAAGCTGGCCAGCACGCCGACCAAGGCCTGATAGCCAGTGGTGAAGACGGCGCAGGCCTCCTGGCCGAGCCATTGCGCCAAACGCCGCTCCAACGCCTCGTGCCGCACGCTGGTGGCCTGCAGCCGCGAGCTGCCCAGGCTGGTGCCAAAGCGCGCCGTGCCGGCGACCGAGCGCCGAATCAGCGACGGATGCTGCGACAGGCCAAGGTAGTCGTTGGAGGTGAAATTGATGTAACTGCCGCGCCCGATCTTGACGCGCGGCCCGATGTTCTCGAACTGACGAAAGAAGGGGAACGCCTGCTTATCCTTGGCCTGCTGCACCAGCGCCAGGAAGTCGGTCGTCTTGTCATGAAGCCACGACACTGCAACACCTCGGTTCTTCGGCCTTAGGCTCGGCGCAGGACGAGCGCGGAGCAGTTACCGGCATAGCTCACGCTGTTGACGAGCACGGTCTTCGGCGCCAGCCCCGGTCGGGCCCGATTCGACACCGCGAGCTCCAGCTCGCCGCCCTCGAAGCCACAGGTCGCGGAGATCACGCCATCTTGCAAGTCGGCGACGGCCGCCACCGACTGCATCGCCCCGCTCGCCCCGTAGCTCTCGCCCCAGTACGACTTATACGCCACGATCGGCAGCGCAGACGCGCGCGCGCCAAAAACGCGATGGATCGCCGCGGCCTCGCTCCGATCGGCGACGACGGCCCCGTTGCCGGCAGCGGCGACGAAGTCCACCTGCTCCGGTCCAATGGCCGCCGCTCGCAAGGCTTGCGTCATCGCCCGCGCCAGCGTCGACGGATCGTCGGGCTCGAAAAACCCAGTCTGACCGCTGAAGGCCGAGCCTCCCCCCAGCAGCTCGGCGAGCACGGGCACACCGCGCCGCACCGCCCGCTCCCGGCTCTCCAGCACCAGCAGACCCGTGCCCTCACCCGGCAGCGTCCCGTCGCGACGCCCATCGAAGGGTCGGAGCTGCGCGGACGCCGAACAGAAGCCGCCCTGCTGGAGCGCCAGCGCCAGGTGGGTGTTGATCGCCTCGACGCCGCCGGCGATGACGCAGCTCGCACGACCGCAGGCGATCTGATCAGCGGCGAAGAGGATCGCGTCGATCCCCGAGGTAGCGTCGTTGGCCACCGTCGTGCTCGAGTGCGGCAGCTCGAACCAGATATTGGACTGGCTGGCCGCCGCGTTGATCATCATGTTCGGGAAGTCCAGCGCGTTGACGCTCCGAAACCCGCCGCGCTGATAGGTCGTGCTGAAGGCGATCTGACTGCCGTAGCAGCCGAACGCCGTGCCGATCGCCAGCCCCAGCTCCTCGCGTGGGCCGAGCGCCGCGAGCTGCGGGCCGAACTCGAGCTGGAGGCAGCCGATCACGAAGAGACTGGCCCGCCCCTTATTGCGCAGTCCGCGCGCACCGAGCGTCGCCTCGGCGTCGAAGTCCACCAGCTCCCCGCCGACGAGCGGCGGATCGGGCGTGGCGTCGCCAAGCGTGGCCAGCGGCGCCAGCCGTGACTCCCCTCGACGCAGGCCCCGCCGCAACGCCTCGAAGCCGAGTCCGATCGGCGTCAAGGCCGTGACTCCGGTAATCACCACATCGCTTGGCCGCTGCACCGGTCTCTCCTAGGCGCCGACGAAGCGCCGCAGCAGCAGCGTCGCGCAGTTGCCGCCGAAGGCATAGGCGTTGGAAGCGATCAGCTCGGCCTGGAACGCCTGGGCGACGTTGGGCACGTAGTCGAGATCGCAGTCGGGGTCCGGCGTTTCGTAGTTGATCGTCGGCGTCAGCCAGCCGCTCCGCAGCGATTGCACGCAGGCCACGGCCTCGATCGCACTCGCCGCGCTGATCGTATGACCCACCATCGACTTGAGCGAGCTGACCTTCACCCGCGCGGCATGCGCGCCGAGCACCTCCTTGAGGATCCGCGTCTCGACACGATCGTTCTCGCGCGTCCCCGTACCGTGCGCCGAAATATAGTCGAGGTCCGTCGCTGCCACGCCGGAGCGCTCGAGCGCCTGCCGCAGCGCGATCACGCCCCCACGCCCCTCCGGATGCGGAATCGCCACGTTATGGGCATCGCAACCCAGCCCGTAATCGAGCAACTCGGCGAGAACCACGGCGCCGCGCGCCAGCGCATCATCCAGGCGCTCGAGCACCAGCGCGCCCGAGCCCTCGGCCAGAATCATGCCCGCGCGATTGAGGTCGAAGGGTCTGACGCGATCCGGGGCCGTCGCGCGCAGGCGATTGAAGCCGACGAAGGCGATACGCGAGAAGGCGTCACTGCCGCCAGCCAGGAGTACGTCGGCGCGGCCACAGCGCAGCAGATCGGCCGCGTAGCCGATCGCGTAGTTCCCGGCGGCACAGAGCGCCGGAAGGTTGACAATCGTGCCCTGACACTCGAAGGCAGCGGCCACGGCGTGCGCGACGCGGCTGGGCAGGCGCTGTACGAGATCGCGCGGCAGCGCGCCCCAGCCCTCGGCCAGCGTGGCGGCGACCACGTCGTCGAGGCGCGCCGACTCGCCGAAGGATCCAAAGGAGACCGCGCGCCGCTCAGGCGCGAAGTGCGCCAGGCGCCCGCCGCCGAGGCCCGCCTGTTCGACGGCCATCCGCGCCGCCGCGACCGCAAGCTGCTCGCCGCGTCCCGCCACCGCAGCGTGGGCCGCGCTCATGAAGTCGAGCGGCTCGAAATCATCGATCTCACCGCCGACGTGGGTGCGGAGATCGGCGTGCGCAAAGCCGCGGATCTCTCGCATGCCGTTGACGCCGGCCAGCGCGGCCTCCCAAAAGGGCCCGACACCGACGCCGATCGGCGTGCACACCCCCAGACCCGTGATCGCGATTCTCACGGGCGCCACGGGCGCGCGGGTCCCTATCGGCAGGTCGTCGATACTCACGTCCCGGATCCTCCTACGAGCGCCTGCTGGCGAGCCGCTCAGGCGCTGATGCCACCGTCGACGACGAAGACCTGCCCCGTCACGTAGCTGGCCTCGTCGCTCACCAGGAAGGCGACGAGGGGGGCGACCTCCTCGGGCCGGCCGAGCCGGCCGAGCGGCACCAGCGGGATGATTTGCTCACGCTGCTTCGGGGTCAAACCCGCGGTCATCTCCGTATCGATGTAGCCTGGGGCGACCGCGTTCACGCGCACGCCAGCCCGGGCGACCTCCTTCGCCAGCGAGCGCGTGAAGCCGACGACCCCCGCCTTGCTCGCCGCGTAATTGCTCTGGCCCGGCACGCCGATCAGGCCCGAAACCGAGGCCACGTTGACCACCGCGCCCCGCCGCGCCCGCATGAAGCCAGGCACCAGCGCCCGACACACATTGAAGACCCCGCCGAGGTTGACGCCCAACACGTCATCCCAGGCGGCATATTGCATCATGAAGAGCGGCCCGTCGCGGCGTACGCCGGGGCAGTTCACCAGCGCGTCGACGCCGCCGGCGAAGCCCTTGGCCCGCAAGGCGAGGCGCTCGACCTGCGCCCGGTCGGTGACGTCCACCGCTTCGAGCTCGACCTCGACCCCGGTCGCGCAGAGCTCGTCGCGCAGCGCCTCGGCGCGCTCACGCTGGCTGTGATAGGTCAGCAGGAGGTTCGCGCCACTGCCCGCCAGCCGGCGCGCGATGGCCTGTCCGATGCCGCTGCTGGCTCCAGTGACCAGTACACCTCTGCCCCGCAGCGAGCCCATCTTCACCGCCGCCATACGCTCCAACTACATACCACTACATGACGCAGCCACATGACGCAGCTCCTGGCCCCTTCAGCATGCCCTTCGGGCTGCAGGCCATCCCAGCTACGCGCCGTCTGGGCGCCCGCCTGACGCCCGCCCAGCGCCCGCCCAGCGCCCGCCCAGCGATAGCTCCAACCACCCTTCAACGACCGTCCAATCACTATCCAAGCGCCGTCCAATCACTATCTAACTATATGAGATTAAAGCGCTGTTTCCATTTGCCGGCGGTCGGCGGCGAACGTATGCCGGCCCTCCCGCCCTGTCAATGACAAAAGGGCTCCGTCGCTCCGGCGCCAGTGCTCCCAGCCACGGCTAGGGCGTCTTCCCCGGGCAGCGCGGCTGGGGTCGCCTGCGCCGGCCTGCAGCGCCGCCCGCTCCAAACAGCTTTGAGGCGCCCGCGCGCCCGTGCTACGGGTCCGCAGGCGCCGGATCAACGGCAGGGAGACCGCAACCATGTATGGCTACCAGGGCAAGAAGGCATTCATCACCGGCGGATCGAGCGGCATCGGCAAGGCCGTCGCACGCCTGTTGACCGAAGCGGGGGCGGACGTCGTGATCGGCGCCCGTCGAGCGGAGCTGCTCGACCAAACGCTGGACGAGCTGCGCCCAAGGCAGCGCGGGCGCGTGCTCGACCGCGTGGTTCTCGACGTCGGGGACCGCGGCTCAGTGGCCAACGCGGCGCCTCAGGTGCTGCGGCAGCTCGGCGGCCTCGACCTGCTGATCAACAACGCCGGCATCGCCCATCCGGGCTACGTCGAAGCGATCGACGACGAGGTCTTCGACGCGATGATGCGCGTCAACTACTTCGGCACGGTCTACACGACGCGCGCCTTCCTGCCGCACTTCGTGGCGCAGCGCTCGGGGCATATCTGCAACGTCTCCTCGGTGCTCGGCTTCCTCGGCATCTTCGGGTACACGGCCTATGCCGCAAGCAAGTTCGCCGTCTGCGGCTTCTCCGATTGCCTGCGCCAGGAGCTATTGGCGCACGGCGTGGGCCTCTCGGTGGTCTTTCCCCCCGACACCAACACACCGCAGCTCCTCGAGGAGAACAAGATCAAGCCGCCCGAGACGCGCGCGATCGCAGGGAATGTGCGCGCGATGGAGCCGACGCAGGTGGCCCAGGAAATGCTCTCCGGCATCGCCCGGGGCACCTACCACATTGTTCCGGGTTGGGGAGGGAAGCTGACCTACGTGGCTCAGCGCTTTGCGCCGCAGCTCGTGCGCTTCGTCATCGACAGGGAGCTGAAGCGGGCTCAGCGAGCGCGCGACTAGCGCGACTAGAAATCCATATCCATATCGCCCATACCACCCATACCACCCATACCACCCATGCCGCCCATGCCGCCCATGCCGCCCATGCCGCCCATGCCGCCCATGCCGCCCATGCCGCCCATGCCGCCGCCGCCATGATCGTGGCCATGGTGGCCCGCCTTCTTCTCCTGCGGCTTCTCCGTCACGAGCGCCTCGGTCATCAGCAGCAGACCGGCGACACTCGCAGCGTTCTGCAGCGCCGTCCGCACGACCTTGGTCGGGTCGATCACCCCAGCCTTCGGTAGGTCCTCATAGGTCTCGGTGGCGGCGTTGTAGCCGAACGAGCTGCTCTTGCTGGCCCGCACCCGCTCCACGACGACTGAGCCCTCGAGCCCAGCGTTCGCGGCGATCTGGCGTAGCGGCTCCTCGAGCGCCCGAGCGACGATCTGCACACCCACCCGCTGATCCTCGGAGAGCTTCAGCTCGGCCAGGCAGGCCTGGGCGCGCAGCAGGGCGATCCCGCCTCCGGGCACGATCCCCTCCGCCACGGCGGCGCGCGTCGCGTGCATGGCATCCTCGACGCGGGCCTTCTTCTCCTTCATCTCGATCTCCGTCGCCGCGCCGACGCGGATGACGGCCACGCCTCCGACCAGCTTGGCCAGGCGCTCCGCCAGCTTATCTCGGTCGTAGTCCGAGGTGCTCTCCTCGACCTGGCGCCGGATCTGCTCGCAGCGCGATTGGATCTCCTTCTTCGCCCCGGCGCCATCGATGATCGTCGTGTCGTCCTTGTCGATCGTCACGCGCTTGGCGCGGCCGAGATCCTGCAGCGTCAGGCCATCGAGCTTGATCCCAAGCTCTTCAGTGATCGCCCTGCCGCCGGTGAGGATCGCGATATCATTCAGAAGTTCCTTGCGCCGATCGCCGAAGCCGGGCGCCTTTACCGCCGCGACCTTCAGCGTTCCGCGCAGGCGATTGACGACCAGCGTGGCCAGCGCCTCGCCGTCGACGTCCTCGGCCATCACCAGCAAGGGACGGCCCGCGCGCGCCACCTGCTCGAGCAGCGGCACGAGATCCTTCATCGTCGAGATCTTCTTCTCGACGATCAAAATGTAGGGATCCTGGAGCACGCACTCCATCCGGTCGGCGTCGGTGACGAAATAGGGCGAGAGGTAGCCGCGGTCGAACTTCATCCCCTCGACAACCTCGAGCGTCGTCTCCATCGCCTGCGCCTGCTCGACGCTGATGACCCCCTCTTTGCCGACCTTCTCCATCGCCTCGGCGATGAGATCGCCGATGACCTGGTCGCCGTTGGCGCTGACGGTACCGACCTGGGCAATCTCTGCCTTGCCCTTGGTTGGCTTCGATATCTCGCGCAAGTAAGCCACCACGCGCGTCACGGCGGCGTCGACACCACGCTTGAGATCAATGGGGTTGGCGCCGGAGGAGACCTGCTTGAGGCCCTCGCGCGCGATCGCCTGGGCCAAGACCGTGGCGGTCGTCGTTCCGTCCCCCGCCATATCGGAGGTCTTCGACGAAACCTCACGCACCATCTGGGCGCCCATGTTCAACGCCTTGTCGCCCAGCTCGATCTCCTTGGCTACGGTGACCCCATCCTTGGTCACGGTAGGCGCGCCCCAGGACTTATCGAGCGCCACATTGCGGCCTCGCGGGCCGAGCGTCACCTTGACGGCGTCCGCGAGCATGTTGACGCCCTTCAGCATCTGCCGCCGGGCCTCTTCACTGAATACGATCACCTTCGCTGACATGATTTCTTCTCCCTTGGCGCGCCGGCGGTCCCCGGCGCCCGCACGCGGGCACGCTCTTCTCGAAGCGCGTTCCTGGCCACTAGCGATGGGCTACTGGCCGATGGGCTACTGGCCGATGGGCTACTGGCCGATGGGCTACTGGCCGATGGGCTACTGGCCGATGGGTTACTGGACGACGGCGACGACCTCGTCCTCGCGCAGGATCAGGTGCTCCTCGCCGCCAAGCTTGACCTCGGTGCCGCCGTAGCGGTTGAAAAGGACGCGATCGCCCTTCTTGACGTCGAGCGGCCGAACGCCGCCGTCCTTGAGCGCCTTGCCCGCACCCACGGCCACGATCACGCCTTCCACCGGCTTTTCCTTCGCGCTATCCGGGATGATGATCCCGCCCTTGGTGCGGCCCTCTTCGGCTACGCGCTTGATCAGGACTCGGTCGTGTAGGGGTCGAATCGCCATCGGTCATCCTCCCAGTGCGCTGGCTGCCAGCGGTTGTCAAAGCTTCGGGGCGGCCGGCCGGCCGCATCCCGAGCCGGAAACTAAACATCTCCTGGCCGCTGTCAAGGGGAAGCGCCACGAATCAGCGAGCGGCGACGGGCGCCTCACGCCTGGGTGCCAGCGCTGCGCCGCGCGTTCGAGTGGAGCGCGCGGGTCGCAAACAAGCAGCGAATGCCTTGCCGAGGGGCTCGCGGAGGGACGCTGCAAGTGCCTCCCCCGCGGGCGCTAGTGCAGCGTGGGCGCGATGAAGACCTGCCCGGCGGGTAACCGCCGCAGGACCTCGCGGTAGCGCTCACGCCGGCGCAGCGCCAGCTCGCCCTGTGCGGTGCTCTCGCGCAGCCGTCCGGAGCCCAGGGCGCCGATCAACCGGCCGCGAAGGGCACCGAGCTGCTCCTCGACCTCCAGCAGCCCGAGCGCGCCGTATTGTTGGCGGTCGGCCTGCACCCGCAGCACCACCCGCCCCCGATGGCGCCCGACAAAGGTCACCTGGTTCAACTGCGGGACCTTGCCGAACAGAGCCTCCAGCGTCGCGGTCAGCGTCGTGGTCGCCAGCTCGAAGCTGACGCGCTCGACGGCGGCGCCGCTGCCATCGTCACGGACAAAGGGGATCGTAACCTCGACGCTGAGCGCTTGCGGATCGGCGAGCAGCTCCGGGCGCAGCACGCCAGTGTACTGCGGCTGCCGACCCAAGGCCTCGGTCGCCAGCCGCAAGAGCGGCAGCGCCTGGCGGTTGACGACCGTGGGTGCGCCCACCAGACCCTCGCGCAGCGTCCGCCCGATCCAATCGTCGCCCCCCCCTCGCGCCGCGGCCTCGCTGCCGTAGTAGCGCAGGTCGATCCGCGCCGCGGCCCGCCCGGCGGCGCCGAAGCCACGCCGACTCGCAGCCTGGCGGAAAAGGGCATCCATCAAGCGCTGCAGCTCATCCCGATCGAGGTCGGCCTCGACCGCGACAGTGACGCGAATGCTGCCCCCGGCAGGCGCACGCAGGCTCTCGTCGAGGACGACCGCGGCGCTGACTCCGACGGGCGGCAACAAGGGCTTGAAGTAGAGCCGGGCAGCGCTGACCGCCGGCGGTCGCTCGGCGGCACAGCCGCTCGCCAGCGCCGCGTACGACCCCAGCAGCAGCAGACCAGCGGCGCCGACGATCCTGCGCGCGCCACGGGCCGCGAGACCCCTCCCCTCGCCACCCCCTGCGCGCCTGCTCCTAACGATCATCGATCCTCCCGCGCGAGGGGCGGCGCTGGTCGCTGCGCCGGCTGAACCCCGCCGCGGCGCAGCGTACCACGCCATCGACCGGACATCGGGATGCTCCAGCGTCCGCCGCCCGTCCGCCGTCCG
The DNA here is from genome assembly GCA_016711215.1 of Pseudomonadota bacterium. NCBI lineage: Bacteria > Pseudomonadati > Pseudomonadota > Pseudomonadota bacterium. The sequence continues at coordinate 210,253 of JADJTL010000003.1, forward strand.
TCCGCCGTCCGTCCGCCGTCCGTCAGTCCCGGCGCCGGAGGACCGGACGCGCTGGCCGCGGGGCCGCGCCTCGCCCAGTCCTTTCGCATGCTTGCGGGCACGCCCCGCTTGGACCGGCTCTTGCTGTTCCCTGGCCTGAACCACCTGCACAGGAGGACGGAACATGGGCAGCAGCGTAAACAAGGTCATCCTGCTCGGTCACCTCGGCGCCGACCCCGAGCTGCGGCAGACGAGCGCCGCCACACCGGTGTGCAACCTCGCGGTCGCCACCAACCGACGGTGGAGTGACCCCCAGGGGCAGAAGCATGAGGAGGTGAGCTGGCATCGCGTCGTCGTCTGGGGCCGCCAGGCCGAGCTCTGCCAGCAATACCTCCGCAAGGGGCGACAGGTTTACGTCGAAGGACGTCTGCGCTCGGCGAGCTACACCGACAAACAGGGGGCCAAGCGGCAGGTCAGCGAGGTCGTCTCCGACTCGGTGCTCTTTCTGGCCGCGCGCGGCGCCGACGACCAGGGCGTACCGAGCCGCGCGGGCGACGACCCACCGTGGGTCAGCGCGGCCGAGCGTTGAGCCAACGCAGCAGCGTCTCCTGATCGCGCAGGCGCCAGGCCTTGCTGCGGCTACCAAGCAAGACGATGGCCACGTGGCCAAGCGCCCGCTGCTCGACGACGACGGCGAGACAATAGCCGGCCTCCGCGTTGTAGCCGGTCTTCGAGGCCAGGAAGCGCGGATAACGCCGCTGGCCCACCAACGGATTCGTGTTGCGGTAGTGATTGCTGAGATAGCCACGCAGCGGCGTGACGCGGTGCGCCTGGCTACGCATCACCTCGCTCAGCGCCGGGTCGCGACTGGCAGCGTCCACCAGCCGGCCGAGCTCCAAGGCCGTGCTCACGTTGCGCGGGTCGATCCCCACGGGTCCGGCGAAGTGCGTGTGGCTCAGCCCCAGCTCCTTGGCGAGCACGTTCATCCCTCGGACCAACCCCGCAGCATCGAGCCCAACCGCTCGTCCCAAGGCCGAGACCGCTCGGTTGTCGGAGGAGAGCAAGGCCGCATAGAGCAGGTCCTGATTGCGATAGGTCCAATTGAGCTCGAGCCGCGTCCGAGCGCCGCCCAGCGCCACCTGCCAATCCTGGCGATCGATCGTCGTCCCTGCCTTCAGCTGCAGCCCGTGGCGCCGGACCACGAGCGCGGCCGCGAGCTTGGTCAGGCTGGCGATCGAGCGCAGCTCGTGCGGTCGACGGGCAAGCAGCACCTCGCCCGTCGAGGTCTTCAGCACCAGCACCGCACGGGCGCTGAGCGTCAGCCCGCCATCCTCTTTGCCGAGCGCCGGCGCGGGCCCCAGCGGCGCGGGAGCCGCCGGCGCGGCCTGGCTGCGCGCGAGCAGCCCAAGCAGCAGCAGACCCATCGTCGTCGTGCGACGCAATGCGGCCTGATGGCGACCCGACCGATGACGGGCCGCGGGGCGCGCGCGCGCGCCCTCAGTACTGAAAGTAGCTGCCACCGATGAACTCACGCAGTAACGACGTCTCAGGAATCGTCTCGTCGAACATCGGCACGAAGTACTCGACGAAGCGCAGCAGGCGATAGGCATCGACGAACGAGGGATGCTCCTCGGGCACCTCGAGCAGATAGCGCTCGGCATAGAGCCGCAGCACCGCGTGCTCGTAGACCAGCTCCGAGTTGAACATCACGTCGGCGGCCTCTTGGAAGGGAAAGATCCAGCGCTGCTCACCGCGCCGCACCCGCGCCCAGGCGGCGATCGTCTGCTCCGCTGAATAGCCGCGAAAGAGCCGATCGCGCACGATCCGCCGTAGTAGCCGCGTATCTGAGGTGAAGATGCGATTGTGCTCGTCGACGCTGAGCTGCGTCATGGCGTTGGTGTAGATACGAAACTTCCGCTCCTCGTCGATGGCCGGCGTCAGGCGCGGATTGAGCCCGTGGATGCCCTCGACCAGGAGGACCTGGTCTGGCCTCAGCCGCAAGGGACGCCACTGGCTCCTCGGGCGCCGCCGCCCGCGCACGAAGTCGTAGCGCGGCGTGAGCACCTCCTTGCCGGCGAGCAAGCCCGCCAAGACGCGATTGAAGAGCTCGAGGTCGATCGCTTCGAGCGCCTCGAAGTCGGGCTCGCCGTGCTCATCCAGCGGCGTCGCGCCGCGATTGACGTAGAAATTGTCGGTCGAGAGGCCGACGGCCTGCGCGCCATTGATGCGAAGCTGGAGGCTCAGGCGCGCGGCGAAGGTCGTCTTGCCGGACGACGAGGGGCCCGCGATCAGGACCAGTCGCGCGCGCTCGGCGCGATGGCAGATGTGGTCGGCGATCTGCGCGATCTTCTTCTCGTGCAGGCCCTCAGCGATGCGAATCAGCTCGCCGGCCCGGCCCTGCAGCGTCAGCTCATTGAGCTGGCCCACGCTCCGCACGCTGAGCAGCTCGAGCCACTCACGTCGCTCGCTGTAGACCTGGCGCAGCTTGGGCTTGTCCTCGAGCGGCGCGATCAGGTCGGGCCGCTGGCGCGTGGGGAAGCGCAGCAGCACCCCCGAGGGACGCGGGAGCAGCTCGAAGTGCCGCACCAGACCCGTGCGCGGCACCACCGGATAGTGGTGGATGTCGCAGAACTCGCCGCAGTAGACGAGCGTGACGTGCGACTCCCACCAGGTCTTGAGCAGGCGCAGCTTGTCGGCCTCGCCCGCGGCCGCGAAGATCCGCTTGGCCTCGGCCAGCATCACGAGCTCGGTCCGCAACGGCATATCGCGCGCGACCAGCTCGCGCATCCGCTGCTCGAGTTGCTCGGCGTGCCCGGGGCTGAAGGCAGCCCCGGCGCGGATCTCCCACAGGTAGCCGTTGCCCAGCGCCTGGCCGATCGACGCCGCCGCGGGCCCGAAGAGCTGCCGCGCCGCCTCGAGCAGCACCAGGGAGGCCGCCCGGCGATAGACCAGCACGCCCTCGCGCATCGCGTAGTTGACCGCGCGCACCTCGGCCGCAGCGGTCAGCGGGAAGGAGAGATCGACGCAGCGATTATGCACGATCGCCGCCAGCGTCAGCGGCTGCGCTGGGCCGTAGACCGCCAACACCTCCCCGACTGGCGTCCCATAGGGAACCTGATGCGTTTCCGTCCCAAGACGGATTTCGACGGAGCGTTGTCCGGATGTCATGGCCGCGGACGATACGGAGGCCGGCCCATAAGAGCAAGTTGCCGCCACGCGCGCGCCTCGCCGTCCGCGCCTCAGCGTGGCGGAGCGAGCAGGGAGCGTAGCCGCCGCGCGAGCAGCGCGGCGCGGCCCTTGCCTCCCGGAAGCTGCGCGAGCTCGGTCGCGGCGCGCGCCACCTCGACGCGATCGATGCTGCGTTGCTCGAAGCGGGCGAAGGTCAGCCAGAAGAGCACGTCGGGATCGGCCGGCAAGCGCTGGCGCAGCTTGCTCAGCAGCGGCAGGGCGCGCGCGCGCTGACCGGCCTCAGCACAGGCCAGGGCCAAGACTCGCGCATCCTCCGCCGCCAGGCGCACCCCAGGCGCCGGCTCCAGCGCGCGGATCGCCCGCGCGAACTCGCCCAGCTCGAAGGCCGTGCGCCCGAGCAAGCTGCGAGCCTGCGCGTGCTGCTTGCCCGCCGGAAGCTCGCCCAACGCCCGATCGAAGGCCTGCAGCGCGCGCCGTCGGTGGCCCTGCACCAGGTACTCGATCCCCGCCAGGTAGTGGCCAAAGGGCGTCTTGCCGACCAGCTCGCGCTCGATGAAGTCCTGCGTCAGCGGAAAGCCGCCGCGTAACATCAGCGAGGCACGACCGACCACCTCGGAGCCGAGCACGATCAGCAAGGAGAGCAGCACCGGCAGGCGGAGGGCGCGATCGTTCCAGCCGAAACGCGCGGGCGGCGCCGCTGCGCTCGTGGCCATGGTCGCTGGCGCGCGCCCTGGCGCGTTCGCCGCGGTCGGCGCCGCGGCCGCCGGTCGGCGGAAGAGCTCGGTCTTGTAGGCGACCACGAAGGCCAGGCCGGCGACCGCGATTCCGGCCAGCTCGTCGACGATATAGTGCTCACCGAGATAGACGAGCGAGAGCACGACGCCGGCGAGGTAGACCAGCGCCGGGACGCCGCGCCAACCGAAGTGCCAGAGCGCGACGCAGGCGAAGAACGCGGGGAAGGCCGTGTGCAGCGAGGGCATCGCCGCGATTGGGTTGACGTCGAAGGCCCGCTGCAGCGTCGGCACGCTGAAGCTGTAGAGCGACGAGCGAATCGGCGCGATCGGCGGCAGCGCGCTGAAGGTGCCGGAGGCCATCCACGGCGGCACGGTCGGCACGACGAAGTAGAGCAGCAGGCCAGCGCCCAGCGTCAGCAGCATTCCGAGCTTGAAGCGCCCGAAGTCCTCGTGGCGCCAGGCCCAGATCGCCAGCGCGAAGAAGAAGAACACGACGAAGTGCGACGCATGGATGATCACGGCCGTCTTGTCGAGCAGCCCGATCGTCGGCGGCCGATACCACGCACGTTGCAGCGTAACGGTCGGCACCTCGCCGAAGAGGGCGCGCTCGGCGGCGATGGCGTAGCCCATGTACACCCGCAGGCCGAGCTTGGTCGTCACTGAATACACCAGGCCGCGCAGCGCATCGAAGAGCACGATCAGCGAGAGGAAGACCGCCCAGTCGCAGATGAAGACCTTGAAGCGACGGGTCGCCATCGCCACCAGGAAGAGCACCGGGACGATCGCGGTCTTGAAGATGAAGCCGAAGTGCCCCGTCAGCGCGAGCACGCCGAGCGCCCCGAGGTAGAGCAGGATGATCGCGGCGGGCACCCACGCCCTCGACCGCGCGGCGACGCCGGACGAGCGCTCAGTCATTGGCCCTCTCCCTCGTTGCACGAACACGCGGGGCGCGCGCCTCCCCGCACCCAAAACCAGCAGCCGGTGGGCCGGACGAAGCGCGCACCGAGACTCGCGTAGATGTTGTGGACCGCCGTGTTGCTCGCCTGAAACGAGGCCGCGCCGATCCGCGCGCCGCGCTCCGCATAGCTCGCCAGCGCGAGCTGGTAGAGCAGGTATCCGCTGACGGTGGCTTCGCGGCTCAGCATCGCCAGCGTCAAATCGATCTGCGTCGCCCGGCGCGCGGCCAGAAACCAACCCTGCACCTGCCCGGCGCGGCTGCTGACGCGCAGGCAGTCCGCCGGCTGCGCGGTGATCAGTCGGTTGCCCCAGAGGGCATAGCGCTCGCTCAGGCGCGCCGCGGTCATCCCCGGCAGAACACTGAAGCGCTCGTGCTCGAAGCGCGCCAGCGCCTCGGCCTCGAGCCGAAAAGGGGCGCGGTCGGCCGCCTCCACCACCAGCTCGGCCGCGCTCGTCGTCCGTCGCAGACCTTCGAGCGCGATCCGAAAATGCAGCTGCGTGTCGACCTGATAGAAGCCCGCCCGCCGCAGGGCCGCGAGGGGCAGCGCGCCGTGCAGCGGTGCCTTGAGCTCGACCCAGGCGAAGGCCCGGAGCTGGCGCTCGCGTTCGCGCGCGGGCAGCTCGATCCAATCGAGACGATCGACGATGCCGACCGGCTCGCCCCACCAGCGGCTGTTCAGTTCGTGTTCGCGCAGCATCAGCGCACCTCGAGCCACTCGAAGCAGCTCAGCCAGTAGCTCCAGCCGTCCCATACCGGGCCGAAGTGATGCATCTCGGCCAGCGGCACCAGGCGCTTGACCGCCTTGGGGGCGAGCGCAGGCCACCAGCGCGGCCGGCCCTCCCGCGCCGCCAGCGCGTAGCCGATGGTCTGCGTGTCCGCCGGCAGTCGCGCCGCGGCCGCCTCGGGCGTCGCCCACGAGAGCAGCAAGGTCATCGGCTCCTCGATCAGGGGTAGCGCGAGGTCGCCGAGCGCCAACACGGCCGCGTGGCGCTCGACCAGCACGGCATCCCAGCCGTGCGCCGCCGCGAGCTGGCGCGCCATCGTGTTGGCCGAGGCCAGATGGAGCGGTGCGTCGCGCGGCACGGCCCGCCGCCAGCGGAGGCTGAGCTGATCGCGCAAGCTGCGCGCCTGCGCCTCGTCGCCGCCGAGCAGCAGCACGCGCCGCGGGGAGGTGCAGCCGGCCTGGCCGTAAATCGCGAAGACCTTGATCAGCGTGTCGACCGTCGCGCGATCCACCGCGCCGGCCTCGATCCACGCCTCCGAATGCCGCTCGACGAAGGCGAAGCCACAGCTCTCGATCGGATGGGGCAGCGCCTCAATCGCCTCGGCCGCCGCATGCGTCCCGAAGACGATGCGGACCTGCGCCGCCGCCGCCATCCCCGCCTGCCGCGGGTCGTCGCGGCCGATGGAGAAGTGCTCCACCCGGTCGAGCAGCCGCGCCAGCTCGCCACCACGGCCAGCCTGAGCGCGGAGGAAGGACAAGAACGCCGCCGTCAGATCGTCGGCGCTCGAGCCCGACTTCAGGTCGACCGCATTGCCGGTCAGACTGAGCAGCACCAGGAGCAGCGGACCGAGCAAGCTGACGTTATTCGGCAGCCAGACCGCCACGCGTCCGCGCGGGCGCACCACCCAATCCACCGCCTCGTCACTGCCTACCGCAGCGCCGAAGGCCTGCGCCAACACGCGCTCGAGCTGCGAGCGATCGACGAAGGCAATCAGATAGGCCCATTCGTCGCGCGTGAACGCTGGTGGCAGCTCGCGGCACATGGCAGCGCGCAGCGCATGCCACTCGGCCAGCAGCGCCTCCAGGTCGAAGGGCAGCGCCAACGCCGCCGTCCCCCGTGCCGAGCGACGCAAACTCCGATGCATTGCCTCAGCCATTGGCGCAGCCCCTCAGCTCCGCCTTGGGCAGCCGCCCCAGCAGGCGGAAGCGGGGGCCGTGACGGCCACAGGCGCAGTCCCCCGGCTCGAGCTGCCCCAGATCCTCCGTCAACACGCTGTGACAGGGCGCACCCCAGCTCAGCACGTTGAGCAGCTGGAGCTGGCCGGGCTCGCTGGGGAGCGGCGCGAGCGTATGGGGATCACGGACGAGCACGTCGGCCCATCGCGGGACGTGGCGCAGTCCCTGCTCGCAGAGCGGATAGACGATGCCGACCTGTTCGACGAGGCCGTAGTAGTCGACGACCCGCGATCCCGCGCCGGCGGCCGCGAGCAGCGCGGCGTCGAAGCGCTCACGCGTCACGGCCTGGCGCTCCAGGCGCTTCCAGCCGCCGCTATGGACGAAGTGGATCGACGTGCCCTGCAAGCGACGGCGAACGCGCTGGGGCGGCGCAGCGCTGCCCCAGGCGCCCCACAGCATCGAGGTGAAGCCATAGACCAGCAGACCTGACGCGCCCTCGGCCACCTCCGCGACCTTCGCCCAGTCGAGGCTGCGCGGATCGTCGCTATCGGCGAGCACGAAGTGGATCGCCGAGGCCAAGGGCTTGAGGCTGAGCGCGGCGGCCGTGCGAGCCGTGACCTCGCCGCGACGCAGCAGCGAGCGCGCGCTGTCGAGCACCAGCAGAGGGCGGAGCTCGGCCCCGAGGAAATCGCGCAGGATCGCCGCGCTGCTGCGCGCCTGCAGCGCCGAGCTATACCGGTCGAGCACGATCATGCTCGGCGTCGCGCCGGTGGTCGCCGACGAGAGTAGCGTCCGCTGGTGCTCGAGCTGCACGCCCTGGGTCAGCAGGCGCAGGCGTTTGAAGAGCCCCACGTGCAGATAGGGCAGGCTGGCGACGGTGCCGTCTGGACGCCAGCCGGGCCAGGCGCGGGCCAGCTCGGGGCAGCCTGCCAGGTGATGCGCGGTCAGGCGCTCGAGCTCCGCCACCAGCTGCTGCTGGCTGCGCGAGGCGTAGGGGGAAGCATCGAGCAGCGTCACCTGGCTCCCCCTTCGACTTCCTGCTCGATCAGGAGCTCCAGCGCGCTCGGCCGCACCAGGGCGCAGTTGGTGCGCGTGCAGCGATCGCGCAAGATCGCCGGCCATTGCGCGCGCAGCAGCGGTAGCAACTGCCGCTGGCGCGCCGGGTCGCCGAGCGCTTGCGCCGTGGCCCAGACCGCTGTGGCGTCCACGGCATACTCCGCGAGCAGACGACCGACCTTGCCGGTGGTCTGCTCAGCGTGGCGCAGCACGGGCCCGAGCCAGGTCGCACAGAGCGCCGCGTGGCCCAGGCGCAGGCCCCGCGCGTCGCAGGCGAGCGCGCTCTCCAGCACATGCGCGATCCCATGCACCAGTCCGACGCTCGAGCGGGCCTGGCCGGCGCTCGCAGCCGCTCCGAGCTCGAGCCACTCCGGATCGCGACCGATCCCGACGATCAGCATCCGGCGCATCAGCGCGGCCAGCTCCGCGCGCAGCTCCGGCGTGGCCAGCGGCGAGAGGAAGCCCTCCAGCGCGTGGGCCCAGACATCGCCGCTCGCGTCACGCAGCCGCTGATCCGTCAGGCCCTCGAGCAGCTCCGGCCACAGCACACGCACGTCGGGCAGCAGTCCTGGGTCGACGGTGATCTGCTTGCCACTCGGCGTATTGCGCACCGCGATCGGCGAACTCTCGGCGCCGCTGCCCCAGAGCGACGGCACGGCGATCAGCCGCAGCTCGGGGTGGTATTGCCAGCGCAGCAGCTTGGCCTGGTCGAGCAACGTGCCACCGCCGACGGCGATCAGCGCATCGAGCGGCGGCAGCGGCTGCAGCGCGGACTCCAGCGCCGGCCAGGGCAGCGCGCGCGTCACGCGCTCGCGCAGCGACGCCGTCGTCCAATGCGCAGCCCGGCCGAGTTCCGCCGAGCAGAGCTCGGCCGCGGTCCAGACCGGCTGAACGCGCGGGGCCTGCGCGGCGTCGCTAGTCCGCACGGGCGCTACTCCCCACAGCCGACGCCCTCACGCTCGAGGATCGCGACCAACGCGGGCACGCCGTCGAGGCCCATCGCCTCCTCCGGACTGAGGTGATAGCCGAAGGTCTGCTCGACGCCGACGGCCAGCGAGACCACCCCAAGCGAATCCCACGTATCCACCTGCGCCCGCTGCAGCTCGAAGCTGAACTCCTCGGGGTCGAGCAGAAACGTGTCGATCAACAAGGCCCTGAGCCGGTCGCGCTCCGTCATAATCCTCTTCACCCCTGCCGCCAATGCACGGTTCTTTCGGCCATCGCCCCCAGCCCAACTCGGTCGACCTTGCCGTTGTCGAGCCGCGGCAGCGCCGATACGCTCTCGAGGCGCAGCGGCCAATGCGGTCGCGGGAAGTGCGCCCGCAGCGTGCGTAACACCCCGCGCACCTCCGCCTCGCTCGGCGCCGGAGCCAACACCAACACGTAGCCGGGTTCGCCCAGGGCGTCCTCCAGCGAGCAGTGCCCCGCCTCACCGTGCCACTGCTCGAGCACCCTGCTCAAGACCGCGCTGACGGCGACCTTCTCGCCGTAGCGCTTGAAGACCTCGCCGTCACGGCCGTCGAGTTGCCAATGGCCAGCGGCGCCCGGCCGCCCGAGGTCGCCCGTTTGCACGAACTGCTCCGGCGCCAGCGCGCGAAAACCCTGATCGTCGACGACGGCGACCGCGGCGAAGGGGCTGCGGAAGAGCAAGCGGCCAGCATCGTCACGCGCGAGCTCGATGCCCGGCAGCGGCCGGCCGAGGTCGGCCGCCGAGGCGCCTTCCTCGGCGCGCCGCAACGCCAGCCGCGGCATCGCCTCCGCGCAGCCGTAGTTATTGAAGACCTGGGCCCGGGGAAACATCCGGCGAAGCAGCGGCAGCTCGCGCTGGGGAAAGGGCCCGCCGGCGAAATGGAGGCGGATCACCCCTGGGAATACCGCCTCGCCAAAATGCCGCCCCAGCAGCTGCGCCTGAGCGCCGACCAGACAGAGCATCGCGTCCTGAGCCTCGGAGAGGCTGCGCCGCAGCGCCGCCGGATCGCCGAGGCCGCTGGTCGTCGTCAGCGTGCGATCGAAGAGGCGCGCCCACAGCCATTGATTGACCAACGCATAGCAGTAGGTCAGCGGCAACAAGAGCAGCGTTTGCGCGACCGGCTCGCTCTGCTGCAGGGCGTGCAACAGCCGCGCGAGACCCTCCGCGCGCGAGCGCGCGCCCACCACGAGCTTCGGCGCGCCCGTGCTCCCGGAGGTCAGCAGGGCGAAATGCCCGCGCTGCAAGGGGCCCGGAAGGCGCTCGAGCGCCGCCTCGATCCACGACAGCGCCACCGGGCACTTCCGCGGCACGAAGCAGAAGCTGTCGTCGGCGCGCCAGGCCCGATCGAGCCTCCCGAGGTCGGCCTCGACCTCGTCGTCGAAGAGGATGCTACCCACGACGAACGCCTCTCCGGCCGAACGCGGCCCTGCGCTCGACCGCGCCACGCGGCGTGCTGCGCTGCGCTCAATGATCGAGCGCGCAGTCTACTGCAGCCGCGACGCAGGGTCGATTCCGGCGCGACCCCGCGCGATGGCGCGGCTACGACCCTTCAGACATTCCTCGCCCCCGTGAAGCGCGCGGGCGCAGCGAGGCCGGGGTGGCCGCGACGTGGTCGTGGGCGTGCAGGGCACGGGCTTTCTGCTCTCACACCCCGCCTTCGCCGGGCTACGGGTGCTCGCGCAGCGTGACTTCGTGCAGGGCGACCTGACCACCGCGAACGAGGCCGGCGACCCACCCGGGCAGCACGATCACGGCACCAAGGTGCTCTCGCTGCTCGCCGGGCAGGAGCCTGGCGTCTTCAGCGGCGTGGCACCCGAGGTCACGGTACTGCTCGCCAAGATCGACGACCTCAGCCTGAACACCCAGCTCGAGGACGACGGGTGGATCGCCGGGCTCGAGTGGCTGGAGGAGCAGGGCGCCGACATCGTCACCTCGTCGATCCTCTCCTGCGCGGGCGGCGGGAGCGGTCGCCCCGAGTTCAAGCACGGAGCGACGGAACCCACCTCCCTCGCCGCCGCACGCCCGCCGTAGCCCCTACCCGCGTCTTGGACCGCCCGCCTCACAGAACGAAGGTCACCCCGCCAGGCGATGCACCCTGACGACCTTGTCATCCTGCACCTCAAAGACAACGTAGGTCCTGGCGAGTCTCAGCAGCCGACTAGCCCTCGGAGGGCGATAGGGATGCAGCTTCTTCGACACCAGGTTCTGAAAGCTCATATCCAGCGGAGAAACGTCGCAGAAGCTCAGTCGAAGCTCCGCCTCCGACCTGCCGATCACCGCCGTATCCTCTTGCGCAGCGATGAACCCTCGAATCGCCTCGAGGCAGCGCGCCGCGACTGGACCGGCAGTGGCGATGCGCGCGGTCCCCCTAGACCCCTCGTCCGCAGCGACCTGCCCACGCGCTTCACCCCGCTCGGCGAGCCGCACCTCCCCCACGCTTCGGCTGGCTGACAGCGGCCCGTCCGGTCGTTGCCCTGCGGGCGGCGAACGCCTTGCGCTGCAGCCCTCGAGCGCGAGGCAGGCTGCGCAAGCCACCATCCAACGACCGAGTCTCAGCCTAGGAATCATCGTCGCCCTCCCCACCCCACTGGTCTGCATCTCGCCCCAGCGTCCCGGGCGCGTCCCCGGCAGCGCTGGTTCGCTCGCCAGGGAGCCTCGGACGCCTTAGCAGCCCCGTTCTCAGCCCGGTTCTTGGGACGCCCCACCAAGGCTCGACGGTGCCTCGGCGGCGAGCTGGGTCTCGTGAAAGCGGCGATAGTCGATCTGCAGCTGCCCGTCGGGCAGCGTCTCGATGATGTCGACCAGCGTCCGGTTCAGCAGCACCTCATCTGGGTGGTAGACGTGACGCGCGTGCACCTGCGACGCCAGGGTGCTATCGATCCCGGTCAGGGTGGCGATCACCAGCACGTGACCATCATGGCGGGCCTGCGCGTCCAGCCCATACAGGGGGCTGTGCACGTCGATCGGATGGATGACGGTCCAGCTCAGATAGAAGATCGGGGTCGTCGTGCGGATCAGCCGTAAATCGTGCAGCCGCCGCATCGACTGACCTTCGGGGCTGACCTCGTCTTTGAGGACTGCCACCCGCACAGTGGCCTCCACCACTTCGTTGGTGCGGGTGTTGCCGACCCGAAACATCAGCGCCGGCTGACCGTGGTAGCGCGTGATCACCGCGCGCTCGCTGAAGAGCACCCGTGCCCGCGGCCGGGCAAACTTCGCAAAGGTCAGCCCGGTGACCACCGCGAAGCCCAGCACGCCGACCAGTGCCTCGAGCGTCACGACCATCGAGGCATAGGTCGTCTTCGGCACCATCGCGCCATAGCCGATGGTGGACATCGTTTCGACGCTGAAGAAGAAGGCCTGGCCGAAGGATCCGGGGGCGAGGTTCTTTACGCAGTCCCCACCGAGCAGGAAGAGCCCCGCGAAGAGGGCATTGGCCGCGACGAAGGCGGCAACCACCAGACCCATCAGCTGCGGCCAGGAGCTGTCCATCACCTGGAAGTAGACGTCGGCCCAGGGCGTCTGCCGCACGCCGAGGCGTACAACCTTCTCCCCGAAGCGGGGCCGTGGCGCGGAAGCATTCATCCGACTGAGGCCATCATTTTCACGGGTGTCTCCGCGCCTCGCTCGCTGCTCAACCGCGCCTCCCCTCGCTCTCGGCGCGTCTCAGGCGACGATGCGCCTCAGGAGGGCGATTCGGCTATGCGCGCTACCCATAGCACTAAAGGCCGAGCCCAAAAGGATGGCGCCACAGCTCCTTCCAGCCCTCACAGTGGACGATCTCGTTCAGCGCACCGCCAATGGCGTCCTTTGACCGTTCAGACAGGGTCTGGTTGAACACGCTGCCTACGGCTACACCCCCTTCGAAGGCGACCGTGACCAGGACGAATTTCATGCCGGCAGCGGCCACCACATGCAGCAGGCGTTGACCGAAGGACCAGCGAAAGACCTGAAGCGTCCCTGAGCTCGTGAACTCGGCAGGAATGGCTCCAAACCCTCGGCTTGCCCACTGCAAGGGAGTCAGCGCGCCGAACTCCCTCGCCAGGGCACTTCCTACGATCATGCCCGCTCCGAGCTTTGCGGCCTTGCCTCCGGCGCTGGAGTTCGTCAGGCGGAAGTCCTGCCAGGCTGCGCGTGCCATTGTCCGCAACAACGATGGGAGTGTGGCCCCCCCGCGCAGCTCGAGGTCGCTCCTGTAGACGACACATACCCGGTCCCCATTGGACGCCATCTCTCCCCCCTTCGGTCCAGGCCGAGGCTGACCTCGGCTGACAGCCCTGCCCCTCAGCGCTGCGCGAACCAAAACAACAGCCAGACTAGGCCGCCAATCATCAGGAACAAGGAGGCGACCCAGAGCGCGTGAAGCCAGACGCCGTGCCGTCGGTAGCCTCGCAGGCCGAGGAGGCCTGCCGAGCCGGCGACCAGCAGGGGCCAAGCACTGCGAACGATCGCCGCAGCGAGGAGCACGACAGCCAGCGCGCCAAAACCAGCGAGCGCGGCCAGGCCGTTGCGGACCTGGGTGCCCATCCACCCACCGAAGCAGTCACGTGCTGGCAGGTCCCAGGCTGAAGCGGGCTCGCGCTGCTTCTTCTGCTTCATCCATCAACCCTCGTGCGACAACCCTCGTGCGACAACCCTCGTGCGACAACCCTCGTGCGACAACCCTCGTGCGACAACCCTCGTGCGACAACCCTCGTGCGACAACCCTCGTGCCGCAACCCTCGTGCGGCAACCCTCGTGCGACAACCCTCGTGCGGCTCATTCTCGGGCGTCCGAAGAAACCGTTGTCTCCCCTCAGCACGAGCGTCGCCCTCCACGCACCGCGCTGAAGGCGCAGGCTGGCAGCCTCTTGTCGCTTTGCCACCATCCCCTGCCACCATCCGCCACGCGGGTCAATATGGCGCGCGCATGTTTTGAGTTTTCGCTTTCGCCATTCTCGGACGGCATAGTCGCAACGGTCCGGCCTTGCTCCCCTGCCGAGGGAGGCGGCTGGCCACCAAGGCCCCGCCGCGACGATACACGCCAGTGCCTGGACCCAGACTTCTGGCGCAATAATGGAGGCTTAGCGAAAGACATAGCATTCCCTTTGGATCAGGGAACGCGCCTCCGCCTCGCGTCACCCACTCCCACCGTCCCGCTAGGTTGGACGTCCGGAGAACCGCATAGCCTTCTTTTGGGGTGATGAAATGCGCATCTTCTTCGCGTCATATCAACCCAGATCGGGCGTCCCGGGCGTCCCGATGTCGGCATGCAGCGGCTCGAAGCGGTGTTGCGCAGACAGTCCGCGTTCGTTGCGGTCGGTCGAGCGCCGCGCTGGAGCCTGCTGGATGCTGAAGAGACTCTACATCGACAACTACCGCTGCCTGACCAACTCCGAGCTCCGGCCGGGGCAGGTGGCGGTGCTCGGCGGGCTCAACGGCGCCGGGAAGTCGACCGTCCTCGATGGGTTACGGTCCGTCAGGGCCTTCCTCGGTACCGGCGGTACAGTGACCGAGCATTTCCCGCAGCGGTCTCGCACCCGGTGGGATACGCGCTTGGAGCAGCGAATCGAGCTAGACGTCGAGGACCCGCTGGGCACGCCCTTCCGTTACATGCTCGAGATCCGTCACGATCCTGAGCAGCGTGACGCGGTCATTCGGGAGGAGCGGCTGACCTCCGGCGCGGATCTTCTCTATCGCTTGGTGGGAGGTGAGGTGTACCTCTAGGGCAACGACGCCAGCCCGGAGCCGCGCACCACGTTTCCCTTCGCGCCGAGGCGGTCATTCCTCCCGGTGCTTGACGCGCGCCCGGACAACCGGCGCATCACCGCGTTCAAGCAGTGGCTGGCGGGGATGTGGCTCTTCTCGCTGCGCCCGCACGCCCTCGACGCGATCTCTCTCGAGGAATCCGACTCCCCCCACGAGACCGGTGGCAACTACGCCTCGTGGTATCGGTCGCTGGTGCAGACGCGCCCGGAGCTGGCCGAAGCCCTGCGCGAGGACCTTGCGCCGCTGATCCCCGGACTGAACGCCCCACCAAAAGTGATCAAGACGGAGCGTGACGCGAGAGTGCTGGTGCTCGAGTGCGCAGGTGCATCGGGGAAGACCTTCAGCCTGGGCGTCAATGAGCTCTCCGATGGGCAACGGGCCTTGCTGGTGCTCTACAGCATCCTTCGCGCGCTCGCCCCCTTCACGTCGTTGCTGGTATTCGATGAGCCCGACAACTTCGTCGCGCAGACCGAGATCCAGCCATGGCTCGCGGCGATGCGCGAGGCGGTCGTGAACGCCAAGCACGGAACTCTCCTCGTGCTCTCGCACCACCCCGAAGTCATCGACTACCTGGCGGCTGACCAGGTGCTGTACCTCTGGCGGGGCGGCGGCGGCCCAACGCGCGTCCGCGAGCTGAGCATCGACCGCGACCAGGGACTGACCGCGTCGGAGGCAAGCAAGCTCGGACTCGCCGATGCCGACTAACTCGGTTCGCCTCAGGATCTGGTGCGAGGACCGCGACCAGGAACGCTTCGCGCGCGAGCTGTTCCGAACCAGCTTTGGCGTCGCCAGTCGTCGCCTGACCTTCTTGGTGGCTCCTCGCGGCAAGGGCGCAGCCTCCGGCTGGGTGATCAGTCAGAGCAAGTACGAGGTGCGCCGGCAGGTGCGGGCGACGAGACGCCAGCAGGGACTGGGGTTCGTGCTCATTGTCGACGGCGACAACGTCGGCTGGCGCAACCGGCTGGATACCCTGGTCGGCAAATCCGGCTCGCGCGAGCAGGGCGACCGGCGGGCCGTGTGGGCGCCGACGTGGAGCGTCGAGACATGGGTGCTCTATTTGTGCGACGAAAAGCTCGATGACCGCGTGGTCGACGAGTCCAGGAGCTTCAAGCAGACCATCGCGCAGCGTGGTGGCTTCACGCAGGATCTGCTTCGTCAGGCGGCGACGGCATGGGATTCGGGAGTGTCCGCCCTCGATGCTCGCCACCCGGCGTCGATGCTCCCCAGCCCGGATGATACGCGAGCGTCGGCGCGGCGGACGCGCGCGGGCGCGGGGCCTCAGGCGCTCGCGGGGGGCACTCCCCGGCATGGCTCGAAGTCGATCTGATCGACCACCAGGACGGGCACCGACGACAGGTCGGGACTCGCGAGATTGACCAGGCCCGCGCCCGCATACACGCCGAGGGCTGAGACGCGCTGCCCCTCGCCGCGAATCAGCCCTGGCAGCTCGTCTCGGGGCACCAGGGACGCCGCGCCGAAGCGTAGAGGGGCTTCACCTCTGCGCCGCTCACGATCGCATCCTCGTCGACCACCGCCACACTCAGGTCTCCGATGCGTCCTTTGCCGCAGAACGGGCCTTGGCAGCGTATTCCTCGAGCTGCTCGGCTTCGTTGGGATCGCGCGAGCGCACGAGATCGGCAAGCGCTGAAAGGCGCTCAGCAAGGAACCCTTGGTAGCACGCCCGCCTCCCTTCGCTGGCATTGACCTCTGCAATGCCGACCGCTCTTCTTAGGAGGGTCTCCGCTTCCGCCCAATCTCCGAGTTCACGACGAACGCGTGCAAGCGTGGCCAAGCTCCGGCTCACGCTGGCGTGCTCTGGTCCGTTCTCTCTTTCGAATAGTTCAACGACTCTCCGACGCAAGACCTCGGCTTCGCCCCAGGCCCGCCGATGCTCGAGCATGCTGGCAAGCATCTCGATTGCCTGCGGTAGTCCCTCTTTATCCGGCTCGAGAGCGTTTAGGCGCTCGCGTGTTAGCCCCTCTCCTTGTTCGAAACGGCCAGCCTCAATGAGAGCCCACGCAAGATTGCCCTTGTCGATGTCGCGACGGACGGAATTGCCCATGCGCTCAGACAAGGCAATCGCTTCGCGCCAATGCGGAATCGAAGCTTCGTGCCTTCCCAAGTCATCGAGTATAGCCGCGAGCTGTTGATGGCAGAACAGCAGATTATTCACCGGGGCCTCGGAAACCCTCTTCCACGTCTCAAGGGCAGTCTGCCAAAATTCAGCGGAATCCGCCTCGTGGCCAGACGCACGAGCCTGGCCAGCCATGGCTTCGAGGGCTCGTGCAAGTGTCGCAGCATTCCCAGGCCCAAGCTCCTTCGCGATTTCAAGCGCTCGGGTGCCAAGCGCCTCCCCTCCCGGCTCCTTCGCTAGCTTCCTTAGGAAGACCTCCCTCAAGAGGCAGTGCACCAGCGCAGGATGCTCTGATCCGAGCCTCTCTTCCGCGAGACGGCTCGCCCGCGCCGCTCCCTGGAGAGCCAGTCGATAGTCCGGACGCATCAGCGCTTGCACAATCTGCCCCGTCAGCTGCTCCAACTCGAGAAGTGCGAGCAGCTCGCGCGCCTTCCTGCCGGGAGTCAGCATCGCCACAAGTGCGCCCACCGAAATGGCCATCACGGCCGAAAGCGCCAGGCGCTGACCGGTGAACTCGCTCGCGCGAAGGGCGGCGACTACGCATGCCACGGGGAACACAACTGCGATCGCAATCAGGGTGTTCCGTACACGGGGGTCGAGCGAGCGCATCACCACGTACATTCACCTGATGAGGGACGGGCCGCAACCCCCCACCGTCCCCGACCTCTACGCGGGCGTTCCCGACTCGGCGTTCCCGACTCGGGTTAGTTTGACGCACACGTGATGTGCAGTCCTGCATCCACGGTGAATGCCACCGGGACCACCGTAGCGGGTCGCGATGCGTCCGCGCATCTGGTTGGGCCATGGGACGCCCATGGGACGCCCATACGCGGGCGCTCGAACCACCGCGTGTTCTAGCCTGTGGTGCGCATACCGCTGGCGATGGCGTTCACCGTAAGCAGCAGCGGCGGCAAGAGCTCGCTCGACTCGGCGCTTCGGCCCGAGTCACCGAGGTCGCGCCAGCGCGCGAGCAGCTCGATCTGCCGCTGGTGCAGCGCGGCGAGGCCCGCTTGGCGAAGTTTGAGGGTTTGCCAGAGGCGCGGTCGGCGTAGCGCCAGCGGACCCTCGAAGAGCTCCTCTAGAAACTCGCAGCAGAGCTCGAACTCGCGCTCGATGCGCTCGAAGACGCGCAGCCTGACCGTCTCGTCGCGCACCAGCTCGCTGTAGTCGCGCATCACCGAGAGGCTGGCCGAGGCGACGTTCGTGCTGACGTTCTTCATCACGTACGCCAGCGGCGCCCAAGCGCGCAGCTCCCGCGCGAGCAGCGCGAAGCTCGCCGGACGCTCGCGTCGCAGCTCAGCCAGGGCGCTGCCCACGCCGTACCAGCCCGAAATCAGGTAGCGTGCCTGGCTCCAGCTGAAGACCCAAGGGATGGCCCGCAGGTCCGCCAAGCTCCCCACCCCGTGGCGACGCGTCGGCCGGGAGCCGATACGGCTGGCCTCGATCACATCGATCGGCGTGGCCTGCCGGTGAAAGACGAGGAAGCCATCGAGCTCGAGCAGGTCGCGGTAGGCCGCGCGGCTGGCCCTGCACAGCATTTCGAGTGTCTCGGTCAGCGCCTCGCTCGGGGTGCCGTGGTCGGCGCTCACGCGCAAGAGCGTTTCGGCGGTCGTGCCGGCGAGCAGGAGCTCGAGGTTGTAGGTGCAGGTCAACTTGTTGGCGTACTTCTGCGCGATGGTTTCCCCTTGCTCCGTCAAGCGCAAATCGCCGCCAAGCGCGCGCGCGGGCACCGCGCTGAGAAAGCGGTGCGTGGGCCCCGCCCCACGGCTGATCGTGCCGCCGCGGCCGTGGAAGAAGCGCAGCCGCACCCCCGCCCGCTCCGCCACCACCAGCATCGCCTGCTGCGCGCGATAGAGCTCCCACCAGCTGGCCAGAATGCCCGCGTCCTTGTTGCTGTCGCTGTAGCCGATCATCACCTGCTGCACGAGCTCGCTGGCGCCGTCGCACTCACGTTGGCGTTCGAGGCTGCGCCGCACCAGCGGATGCGTGAGCCAGGACGACAGGATATCGGGCGCCGACCGCAGGTCGTCTGCCGTCTCGAAGAGCGGCACCACGGGCAGCGCACAAACCAGGCCCTCCGATCGATACTCGGCCAAGCCCACCTCGCGCGCGAAGAGCACGACGGCGAGCAAGTCGGAGAGCCGGCGCGTCATGCTCACGATCAGCGCGCCCACGCCCTCGCGACCAAACTGCGCGACATGACCGGCGACCGCGCGATAGCAGCCGAGCACCAGGTCGGCTTCGGCGCCGTGAACGGCGCCCGGCAGGCTGAAGGGGCGCGGCGAGCGCAGCTCTCGTTCGAGCACCTCGAGACGCCGCCCCTCGTCCCACTCGGCGTAGTCCGCTCCGTCGTCTCCGCCCGCCGAAAGCAGCTGCGCCAGCGCCGCGTCGTGAACCCTGCTGTTCTGACGGATATCGAGCGCGGCCAGATGGAAGCCGAAGGTCGCGAGGGAGCGACACAGCGGATAGACCTCCGCGCGCGCGAGCCGCGCCGCGCCGACCGCGACGAGCGAGCTCGCAACCAGCGCGAGATCGGCCGACAACTCGCCGGGCGCGCGATACTGCGGCCGCGCGGGCTGAGCGCCGGGACCTTCAGGCTCGGGTTCCACGCTCGGAAAGCGCAACAGGATCAGCCCGACGATCTGCCGCCAAGGCTCGGCGGGGTTGGCGCGCAGCACCACCTCTGACGCCGGCCCCAGCTCCTGCTGCAATTCGGCCAGACGCCGCAGCAAGTCAGAGGGTGGGGTGAGCAGGTGCGACGACAGACTGAGGCGCCGGACCAGCTCGGTGAGCTGGCGGCGGAGCAGTGCGATCGCCTCTTGCCGCAAGAGGCGCAGGGTCGTCGCGGTTACCTCGGGCGTGACGAAGGGATGGCCGTCACGATCGCCGCCGACCCAGCTGCCAAACGATAGGCGCGGCAGCCGCAGGGGGTCGTCGAGCAGGCACGCGTCGAGCCCGCCGGCGACCCACGCTTGCCGCAGGCGTTGATCCAGCAGCGGCAACACCACGGGGAAGACGTCGCGCAGGTAATGCAGCACGTTGCGCACCTCAGACGAGACCTCAGGGCGTTCAACGAAGATATTGCCGGTGCGCCACAGCCGCTCGAGCACCGCTTTGAGGGACTCGCGAGCCTCTTGCCGCTCGGCACGCGTCCACACCTGATTCTCGCGTGCCACCAGCAGCAAATAGAGCTCGCGGTGGTGCTCGAGCACGGTGGCGCGCTTGGCTTCGGTCGGGTGCGCCGTCAAGACGGGCTCCACGCGGACGCGCGGCAGTGCGGCCGCGATAGCCTCCGCGCCCAGCCCCGCGCTGGTCAAGCGCCGCAGATTCTCCCCCCAGAGGCCCGGCTCGGCTGCCAGGCCCAGGCGATCCTCGCGAACGCGGCGGTCCTGCACCGCGGCGTTCTCTTCGACCGCATTGAGCAGCTGAAAGGCGATCGAGTAGGCCTGCGCCATCACCGACGAGCACAGGTCGGCATCCGCCGCGCCGGGGTCCGCTGAGCCGAAGCGCTCGATGGCTGAGGCCAGCGCGAGGTGGCCCAAGTCGCGCAAGACCTCGGCGAAGCAGCCGCAGACGTAGGTCAAGTCCGCCTCGACCTTGGCGAACAACTCCAGCGGCTGATCACTCACCCGAGGCTCGCTTGGTTCGGGAAATGGCATCGCGTTCTCCTGGTTAGCTGCGGCAAGCAGAGCAAATGCGCGTGGCGCCAGCGGACCTATGCAAAGCGTACCCGAGTGGACCCCGAATTCTGGACCAGAACGCCCAGACGAACGCCCAGACGAACGCCCAGATCAGCGCCCTAATGGCAGCAATACTAATGGCCGCAATACTGTCGAGCGCCCACAATAATTGACCGTCAGGGGGCTGCTCGCTACCCTCGCCGCTCCGAATTTCCGTCAGGTGCCGCGATGTGGGGCTTCTTTCGGCGCGGCCAGGCGCCGCGCGCAGCCAACGCCAAGGAGCTGGAGCGAGGCGACCCGCCGATCGCCGGCTCGGCGTTCGACGTCGGCGGACCCAGCGATTGGAAGACGCTCGGGCTCTTGCTCGGCCTCGCCGTCGCTGCCGTCGCGATTCGCTGGCCCTTCTTCAACGTGCCGATGATCACGGACGAGGGCGGCTATGCCTATGTGGCGCGTCATTGGACCGCTCAGACGCGCCTCTATCGCGAGATTCCCTTCGGGCGACCGGAAGGGATCTTCCTGCTCTACAAGCTAATCTTCGCGACCCTCGGCGGCGACGTGATCGCGATCCGCGTCTTCGCGGCGCTCTACAACGCGGCCACGACGCTCGCCCTCTTTGCCCTGGTGCGGACCGTCTTCGGGTCGCGCGCCGCCTGGATCAGCGCCAGCACCTATGCCCTGCTGAGCGCCAGCCCGGTGATCGAGGGCTTCAGCGCGAACGCCGAGATCTTCACGCTGCTGCCGCTCGTGCTCGCGGCGCATGCGCTCTGGAAGCAGCAGTGGTTCTGGGCCGGCCTGCTGACGGCGATCGCGACCAACCTCAAGCCCAGCGGCATCGAGGGCGCGGTCTTTGGCCTGCTCTGGATCGCGGCGACCCGCCCCGGCTGGCGTGCGCTCTTCGTCTTTGGTCTCGGCGGCGTGGTTGGCGTCGTGCCATCGCTCCTGCACGGCCTCGCGATCGGCTGGAGTCATTATTGGTACGCGATGGTGGTCGTCCGCCGCGAGGTCTACGCACCCGAGATCACGGCGCTGGGCGCGACGCTGGCGCGCTGGTGGGCGGGGGTTTCGGCGACCTATTCGGCCTGGGCCTTCCCCGCGCTGCTCTTCGTCAGCGCCGCGCTGCGACCCCTCGGCAAGGCACGCCTCTTTGCCCTGATCTGGCTGTTTGCGGCCTGGGTCGGCCTGGGCGTCGGCGTCTGGTGGGATTGGCACTTCTTCATTCAGCTCCTGCCGCCGCTCTGCTTCTTGGCGGGGCTCGGCGCGCTCCAGCTCTGGGAGAGCCAGCGCTGGCGCAGCTCGCCGTGGCAGCGCGTTCAGCGCTGGGGCTGGGCCTCGTTGGCGACCGCCGCGCTGGCGCTCTTCGCGCTGCACAACGCGCGCTTCTGGACCTACGACCCGCTGCGCGCCTCGTGGGAGTGCTACCATCGGCCCGGCTATGTCTTCAGCGCGCCGCTCGCGCGCTACATCCAGGCCAAGACCCAGCCCGGCGAGCCGATCTACGTCGCCTTCTCGCAGGCCGATCTCTACTACCTCGCGGATCGACCGGCGGCCGTGCCCGAGCAGCTCTACTACGCGGTGGCGCGCTACTCGCCGCGCGCCTTCGCCAAGGTCGTGGCCGCGCTCGAGCAACGCGTGCCGGCCTTGGTCGTCGTGGCTCAACCGCCGCCCTCGAACCGCATGTCGCTCGAGGCCTTCCACACCCTGCTGGCGCGCGGCTACGTCTTCGAGCAACGCTTCGGCAACCTGCAGGTCTGGCGGCGCAAGCTGGCGCATGAGCTGGCCGCGGCCAGAGGGGAGCACGCCTCGTGACCGTCTCGGTGGTGGTACCCGTTTACAACAGCGCGGCGAGCCTGCCGAGCCTGATGCAGCGACTGCAGCCGGTGCTCGACGGCCTCGACCCGCAGGCCGAGGTGATCCTGGTCAATGACGGCAGTCGCGACGATAGCTGGCGCGTGATCGAGCAGCTCGCGCAGCGCTATCCGTCGATTCGCGGCATCAATCTGATGCGCAACTCGGGCCAGCATAACGCCCTGCTCTGCGGGATCCGCGCCGCGCGGCGCGAGGTGGTGGTGACGATCGACGACGACCTGCAGAACCCGCCCGAGGAGATCCCGCGGCTGCTCGCCGCCCTCGGCGACGACTGTGACGTCGTCTACGGTCGCCCCGCCACCGAGCAGCACGGGCTGCTGCGCGACCTGGCCTCCTACGTGACCAAGCTCGCCCTGGCCAGCGCGATGGGCGTCGCCACCGCGCGCCACGTCAGCGCCTTCCGCGCCTTTCGCACGACCCTGCGCCAGGCCTTCGCCGCCTTCCGCGGCCCCTTCGTCTCGATCGACGTGCTGCTGACCTGGGGCACGACGCGCTTCACCGCGATCACCGTGCGCCACGAGCGGCGCGCGATCGGCGCGTCGACCTATACCGTGGGTCGCCTGATCGCCCACGCGCTGAACATGATGACCGGCTTCAGCGTGCGCCCGCTGCAGGCGGCCAGCATCCTCGGCTTCGTCTTCACGCTCTTCGGCGGCGGGGTGCTCGCCTTCACCTTGCTGCGCTACTGGATCGCCGGCGGCGGCATCCCGGGCTTCCCCTTCCTCGCCTCGATCATTTCGATCTTCGCCGGGGCACAGCTCTTCGCGCTCGGCATCATCGGCGAGTACCTCGCGCGCATGCACTTCCGCATGATGGACCGCCTGCCCTACACGGTACGCGAACGCACCGCAGCCCCAGGGGAGAGCGCGCCCGCGCCAGCCCCGGAGCCGACCGGCAAGTGCTGATTCGCCTCGCCCACCGCATCGTCGCGGTGCCCTGGATCTACGACCTGGTCCAGACCCTGGCGGGCACCCACAGCGTCGACCGTCGCATTGCCAGCGCAGCGCGGCTCTGCGCCCGGCGCATCGTCGTCGATATCGGTGGAGGAACCGGACATCGCGGCCAGCTCTTCGCCGGCTCGGGGCTCTACCTCTGCCTCGATGTCGACGCGCAGAAGCTGGGGGGCTGGCGCGCGCGCGGCCGGCCCGGGCAGGCGATGCTCGCCGACGCCACGCGCTGCCCCTTTGCCAGCGGCACGGTCGACCTGGTGCTCCTGACGGCGGTGGCGCACCACCTGACCACCGACCAGCTCGCGCGGGCGTTGACGGAGATCGCCCGCGTCCTCGGCCCCAAGGGACGGCTGCTGCTGGCGGAGCCCACCTGGGTGGCTTGGTATCCCGTCGGCCGCCTGCTCTGGCGCTTCGACCGCGGCGCGCATCCCCGCAGCGCCGAGACGCTACGCGCACTCTTGCGGCGCGACTTCGAGCTCGTCCACGAGCAGCGCTGGACGCCGCTGCATCGCGTCGTCTTCTACGTCGCCCGACCCCGCCCGCCCGCGCCCAGCGCCTGAAGCACCTCGCAGAGCGCCTCGACGCCCAGGTCCGCAGCCTCCAGCGTCAACTCCGGAAAGAGCGGCAGGCGCAGCAGGCGGCGACCGATGTCCTCTGTATTGGGCAGCGGCAACAGCGCCCCGCGGCGCACGGGCGCCCGGTAGGCCGGCGCGAGGTGCAGCGGCTCGTAGTGGCTGGTCGCCTGGACGCCGCGCTCGCGCATCGCGCTGAGCACGCGCCCGCGCTCGACCTCGGGCGGCAGCAGCATCGCCAGCAGATGGGCCGGCGGCGTGCATCCGGCGGGGACCTGCTGCAGCTCGAGACCGAGTTCCGCGGCATGAGGTGCCAGCCGCTCGCGGTAGCGCTGGACCAGCGCCTGGCGGCGCGCCTGGATCGTCTCGGCGTGCTCGAGCTGCGCCGTCAGCAAGGCCGCGAGCACATCGGCGAGCAGGAAGCTCGAGCCCACCTCGCGCCAAGTGTAGCGGTCGACCTCGCCGCGCAGGAAGCGATGACGATCGGTCCCCTTCTCGCGCAGGATCTCGGCGCGGGCGAGCAGCGCTGGATCGGAGACCACCACGGCCCCGCCTTCACCGCAGCTGACGTTCTTCGTGCCATGGAAGCTGAGCGTGCTGAGCTGACCGAAGGTCCCCAGCGGCCGCCCGTCACAGCTCGCGAAGAGCCCGTGCGCGTTGTCCTCGACCAGGCGCAGGCCACGCTCCGCACAGTAGGCGCGCATCGCCGCCAGGTCGCGGGTAACCCCACCGTAATGCACGGCGACCACCACCTTGGTCGCCGGCGTGACCGCCGCCAGCAACTGCGGCAGCTCCATCGAAAAGGTTCCGGGGTCGACGTCGGCGAAGCGCAGCGCCGCGCCGCGGATCGCAAAGGCATTGGCCGTCGACGAGAAGGTCAGCGACGGCATCACGACCTCATCCTCCGGGCCGAGGTCGCAGAGCAACGCCGCCAGCTCGAGCGCATCACTGCAGGAGGGCGTGAGGAGCACAGGCGCCCCGTTCATCCGCGCGCTGAGCAGCGCCGCCGCCCGCCGCGTGAAGGGGCCATCGCCCGAGAGGTGGCCGCCCGCCAGGCTCTCTTGCAGGTACTGCAGCTCGCGCGGGGCGGTGCAGTGCTTCGAGAAGGGAATCATCGTGCGGAAAAGTATAACGTACCTGGCTCAGCGGACGGCAACAAAGGCGGGCGCCGGACGCCCCCCTGCGGCCCCTCAGCAGATCGATCGCTCGGGCAAGACAGCGTCAGGCAAGGCAGTTGGCGCTGGCGCCGACCCGCAGTATGCTCCCGCGTCGCCATGCTGATCTACTCTCTCTTCCCGCGCCTCGCCGGCACCCTCGATCAGTGGACGGAACACACGGCTCGCGCTGCGGCCTTGGGGTTCGACTGGGTCTACCTCAATCCCGTCCAGTATCCGGGGTTCTCCGGCAGCCTCTACGCGATCAAGGACCTCGAGCGCCTCAACCCGGAGTTCTTGCCGGCCGGCAGCGCCGAAACCCTCGACGCTCTGGCCGAGGTGATCGCGGCGATCCAGGCGCAGGGCCTGCGCGTCATGTACGACCTGGTGATCAATCACACGGCGAAGGATTCGCCCCTCGTCGCCACGCATCCGCGCTGGTTTCGCTTCGATGGCCAAGGTCACGTCCTCAGCCCATCGGCGGTCGACCCCGACGATGCCCGAAAGGTGACCGTCTGGGGCGATCTGGCCGAGGTGGATAACGCGGGCTCGGCCGAGCGACGGACGCTCTGGGCCTTCTGGACCCACCTTATCCAGACCTACCTCGACCTCGGCTTCGACGGCTTTCGCTGTGACGCGGCCTATAAGGTGCCGGCGCGCCTCTGGCAGCAGCTCATCGGCAGCGCGCGCCAGCGGCGGCCCGACGTGGTCTTCGCGGCGGAGACCCTCGGCTGCCGGCCGAGCGAGGTCCAGGCGTTGGCGCCGGCGGGCTTCGACTACCTCTTCAACAGCAGCAAGTGGTGGAACTTCGACCAGCCCTGGTGTCTGGACCAACACGAGCAATACGGTCGCGTCGCGCCCTCGATCGCCTTTCCAGAGAGCCACGACACCGCGCGCCTGATGGCCGAGAGCGGCGGCAGCGCCGCCGTTCAGCGCCAGCGCTACGCGTTCGCCGCGGCCTTCTCGGCCGGGCTGATGATGCCGATCGGCTATGAGTTCGGCTTCAGCAAGCGCCTGCACGTCGTCGCCACGCGGCCGAGCGATTGGGAGCAGGGCGGCGTCGATCTGCAGGCCTTCGTCGCGGCCATCAACCGCATCAAGCGCGCGGTGCCGGTGCTCGGCCTCGAGGGCCACTGGCAGCCGCAAACGAGCTTCGATCGTCCCACGCTGGCGCTGCGCAAGAACGCCGCCCAGTGCGCGCCCTGCTGGCTGCTGATCAACAAGGATTGGCATGAAGCCCAGCACTTCGACGTCGGCGAGCTACGCGGCGTACCCGTGGGCGCGACCCTGCTGCGCCCGAGCTTGGCGCCCGCGCACGGCGAAGCTTGGCCAGCCAGCGGCAGCGTCCGGCTCGAGCCGGCCGAGGTCGCCTTCCTCGTCGACCGGCCCCCCGTACCGATTGCCTGAGCGTTTCCTGTCCGGCACACTGAGACACGCTCGATCGCGGCGCCACGGCGTCGGTCGGTCGGGCCGTAGGAGGAG
The DNA here is from genome assembly GCA_016711215.1 of Pseudomonadota bacterium. Taxonomy (NCBI): domain Bacteria; kingdom Pseudomonadati; phylum Pseudomonadota; species Pseudomonadota bacterium. Next base: position 236,627 of record JADJTL010000003.1, read on the forward strand.
ACCATGAAGATCCGGGTGCAAGCCGCCGACCCGGCGCAGCGCAAGGCCCAACCGCCGGCTGGACAGCTCGGCTTTGGGCGCCAATTCACCGACCACATGTTGCTCTGGAACTACGATCCCGCGCAGCGCTGGCATGATCCGCGAATCGTGCCCTATCAACCCCTGAGCCTCGATCCGGCCTGCATGACGCTGCACTACGCCCAGCAGATCTTCGAGGGGATCAAGGCCTATCACGGTGACGACGGCGGGCTGCGCATCTTTCGCCTCGCCAAGTACGTCGAACGCATGCAGCGCTCCGCGCGCCGGATGTGCATGCCGCCACCAGAGGCCGAGGGCCTGCAGCAGGCGATCCGCGAGCTGGTGCTGCTCGATCGCGCCTGGGTGCCAGCGGACTCGGGTTCTGCGCTCTATATCCGCCCGAACATGATCGCCACCGACCCCTACCTCGGCGTGCATCCGTCGCAGAGCTACCTGCTCTACGTGATCCTGGGCCCCGTTGGCGCGTACTACGCGGAGGGGTTCAATCCGATCAGTATCCTCGTCGAAGATCGCTATGTGCGCGCGGCTCAGGGTGGCGTGGGCGAGGCCAAGACAGGCGGCAACTACGCCGCCACGCTGCTCAGCCAGCTCGACGCCAAACGCCAGGGCTACACCCAGGTCCTGTGGCTCGACGGGCGCGAGCGGCGCTACGTGGAAGAGGTGGGCACGATGAACATCTTCTTCCGCCTCGGGGACGAGGTGATCACCAGCCCGCTGACGGGCACGGTGCTTCCTGGCGTGACGCGCGACTCGGTGCTGCAGGTGCTGCGCGAGTGGGGAGACTGTCGCGTGACGGAGCGCCCGCTGGCGATCGACGAGGTGGTCGAGGCGGCCAACGCCGGGCGCCTGCGTGAGGTCTTCGGCACCGGCACCGCGGCGGTCGTCTCACCGGTCGGCCAGTTCGCCTACAAGGGGCAGGTCTATCGGGTCGGCGACGGCCAGACCGGCCCGCTCTCACGCCGCCTCTTCGACCACATCAACGATCTTCAGCACGGCCGCGTTGCGGATCCGCTCGGCTGGGCGCCTCGCATCGACACCTGAGCCGCGGCTCAGCCACGAATCTTTGCGTTGGTCTTCTCGGGATGGCGTTCGATGTGCCGCTGGCGATGGACCGCCGCCTCGGCGAGTCGACCGAGCACGTTGGGCAAATCTGAGCCGGCGCAGATCGAGGCCAGCTCCGCATCGCCGCTCAAGCGCTCGTTGATCACGAAGAAGGGCGCCTCGTCGGGCGTCAGCGCGACGTCCATTTGGCCCACCGCGACGCGCCCCGCCAGCACCTTATCCAGCAGCTCCTGCGCCGTATGAGCGAAGGAATTCCTCACGTCCTCGCTCGACTCGGCCTGACTGAGCCGATGCCGAAAGCTCGGCAGGACCTGATGCTCGTACTTGGTGAATGAGGCCTTGTCGGTCATCGACAGCTCCTTGCGTAGCGATGGTCGTTCCTGCGTAGCGATGGTCGTTCCTGCGTAGCGATGGTCGTTCCTGCGTAGCGATGGTCGTTCCTGCGTAGCAATGGTCGTTCCTGCGTAGCAATGGTCGTGCGCGCCCCCTTCAGCCCAGACGCCGCCGGAGGTCCGAGTAGGTCACCAGCAGCAGGACGCCGAAAAGCAGGACGAACCCAACGGTATGGACAAACGCCTCCACGCGATGGCTGACGCGCCTGCGCGTCAGCATCTCGAAGGCCAGGAACACGAGCCGCCCGCCATCGAGGGCCGGGAGCGGCAGCAGGTTGAAGAGGCCGAGGCAGACGCTGAGCAACGCGATCTGCAAGACGGCGGCGGCCACGCCGCTCTCGAAGCTGAGCTTCAGCTGGTGCACGATCCCGACCGGACCCTCGACCTGCTTGGCGCTGATCTGCCGCGTCGCCAGCTTCCCCAGCATGCGGAGCATTGCCAGCGACTGCACGACCGGATAGGTCACGCTGTAGGTCGCCGCCCGGAGCAGCCCCACGCGCTCGAAGGCCGGCACAGGGGCGAAGCGTATCCCGATGCGATAGATGCCGTCGTCCTGGCGCGCCGCCACCCGCAGGAGCTGCGGCGCCTTGCCGCGGTCGACCTCGATGGTCAGCGGTCGACCTCCGCTGCTGGTAACGGCGGCCGTGAGGTCGACGGCCTCCCGTATCGGCACGCCGTCGATACGACGCAGCACGTCCCCGGCCCGCAGGCCGACCTGCTGCGCCGGCGAGCCCGGCATCACCTCGCCCACCGCGACCAGCGGTCGTGGCTGGCCCCAGATCAGCACCAGCGCGAAGATCAGCGCGATGGCGAAGACGTAGTTGATCCCAGGCCCGGCGAGGATGGTGAGGAAGCGCTGCCAGGCCGGCTTGTTCTGGTACGAGCCCTGGTCGTCGGCCGCCAGAGCCTCCTCGGGGTTCATCCCGGCGATCTGCACGTAGCCCCCGAGGGGCACGGTGGCGAGCTGGTAGGTCGTCTCCCGGCCCTTCCAGCGCCACAGCACCGGGCCGAAAAAAATGCTGAACTTCTCCACCCGCATGCCGCAGCGCCGCGCCACCCACATATGCCCGAACTCGTGGACGACGATCAGAACGGCAAGCGCTGCGATGGCGAGCAAATAAACCAAGCGCGGGAACTATAGCCGCCACGCCGGGCTCGCGCCAGCCTCTCGCCAGCCGCTATCAATGGCCCGCCGAGGCCGCGCGCGGCGCTGCGGCTGCCCATTCCCCGCGCGGCGCGCACGTGCTAGGTCGGGCCACGGCCATGACCCAGCGACGACGCGGCAGACACGTGCTCCCAGGCTTCGCTCCGGCGTTGGGGTTGACCTGCTTCGCGCTGGGCCTGGTCGTGCTGCTGCCCCTCTCGGCGCTGGTGCTCAAGGCCACGACCCTCGGCTGGCGCGAGCTCTGGGGCGCGGTAACGGAGCCCCGCGCCGTGGCCGCCCTTCAGCTCAGCCTCGGCACGGCGCTGGCGGCCGCCGCCGCCAACGCGGTCTTCGGCCTGCTCTTGGCCTGGGTGCTGATTCGCTACCGCTTCCCCGGCCGCGCCCTGGTCGACGCGCTGGTCGACCTGCCCTTCGCCCTGCCGACGGCCGTCTCGGGCCTGACCCTGACCACGCTCTACGTGCCGGGCGGCTGGCTCGGGCGCCTGCTCGAGCCGCTCGGGATCCAGGTCGCCTTCACCCGGCTGGGCATCGTCGTGGCGCTGATCTTCATCGGCCTGCCCTTCGTCGTCCGCACGGTCCAGCCCGTGCTCGAGCAGCTCGATCCCACGGTCGAGGAGGCCGCGCTGGTCCTTGGGGCCACGCGCTGGCAGGTCTTCTACCGCGTCCTGCTGCCCGCGATCGCCCCCGCCTGGGCCACCGGCTTCACGCTGGCCTTCGCCCGCGCCCTCGGCGAGTACGGTTCGATCGTCTTCATCTCGGGCAACATGCCGCTGCACACCGAGCTCACGCCGCTGCTGATCGTCAGCAAGCTCGAGCAATACGACTACGCCGGGGCGATCGCCCTGGCCCTGGCGCTGCTGGCCATGTCGGCGCTCCTGCTGCTAGCCGTGAATCTCTTGCACCGCTGGGGCGCTCGGACGGAGGCACGCGGTGCTTGAGCGCGCCCCCATCACGCCGCCGCTGGTGGCCCGCGCGCGCGCGGGCCGGGCGGCCGCCGCGCGCGAGCCTGTCGAGGGCAAGCTCGCGAGGGCGCTCTTGATCACCGTCGCGCTGACCTTCGTCGGTCTCTTCCTGCTGCTGCCCCTGATCGCCGTCTTCAGCCAGGCACTGCAAGGGGGCGCCAAGGCCTACCTGGCCGCCGTCACGGAGAGCGACGCGGCGGCGGCGATCAGACTGACGCTCTGGGTCACAGCGCTCGTGGTCCCGCTGAACGCGGTGCTCGGCCTCGTGGCGGCCTGGGCCCTCGGCCGCTTCAGCTTCGCCGGCAAGGGCGTGCTGCTGACCCTGCTCGACCTCCCCTTCTCCGTCTCGCCCGTGGTCGCGGGGCTGCTCTTTGTCCTGCTCTTCGGCCGTCAGGGCTGGCTCGGACCGTGGCTCGCCGAACGGCAGCTCCACGTGATCTTCGCGCTGCCCGGCATCGTGATCGCGACGCTCTTCGTCACCTTCCCCTTCGTCGCACGCGAGGTCCTGGCTGTGATGCAGAGTCAGGGCCGCGAGCCCGAAGAGGCGGCGCTGACGCTCGGCGCCAACGGCTGGCAGACCTTCTTCCGCGTCACGCTGCCCCGTGTGCGCTGGGGCGTGCTCTACGGCGTCGTGCTCTGCAGCGCGCGCGCGATGGGTGAATTCGGCGCCGTCTCCGTCGTCTCGGGGCATATCCGCGGGGTCACGACGACGCTGCCACTGCACGTCGAGACGCTCTACAACGACTTCAACTTCGTCGGCGCCTTCGCCGTGGCCTCGCTGCTGACGCTGCTCTCCCTGCTCACGCTCGTCGCCAAACGCGCGCTCGAGCAGAAACGTGGCGCGGCATGAGCGTCGTCGTCAGCAACCTGACGAAGGCCTACGCCAAGGGTGGAGCGCTGGCGGTCGAGAACGTCAGCTTCGCCGCGCCGCCGGGCGCGATCACCGCGCTGCTCGGCCCCTCGGGCGCGGGCAAATCGACGGTGCTGCGGATGATCGCCGGGCTCGAGGTTGCCGACGGGGGCTCGATCGCGATCGAGGGGCAGGACGTCTCCGGGCTCCCGGTGCGCCGGCGCGGCGTCGGCTTCGTCTTTCAGAGCTACGCGCTCTTCGATCACCTCAGCGTCCGGCGCAACATCGGCTTCGGGCTCGAGCTTCGGCGTCTGGGACGCCGCGCGATCGACGCGCGGGTCGAGGAACTGCTGAGCATGGTCCGGCTCGAGGGCCTCGGCGCGCGCTACCCGGCCCAGCTCTCGGGCGGCCAACGCCAGCGCGTGGCCTTTGCCCGCGCCCTGGCCGTGCGACCACGCGTGTTGCTGCTCGACGAGCCCTTCGGTGCACTCGATGCGCGGGTACGCCACGAGCTGCGCCAATGGCTCCACGAGCTGCACCACGAGACGGGGCTGACGACGCTGATGGTGACGCATGACCAGGGCGAGGCGCTCGAGCTCGCCGAGCACGTCGTCGTGATGTTCGACGGGCGCGTGGCCCAGGCGGCCAGCCCAGCCGCGATCTACGATGAGCCGGCCACGCCGCAGGTTGCCGCCTTCGTCGGCGGCGCCAACGTGCTGAGCGGCACGGTCCGCGACGGTCGCGTCGAGGCCGGCACGGTGGCCCTGCGCGTGCCCGAGGGCGCGCAGGAAGGGGACGCCGTCCACGCGGTGGTGCGACCCCATGACGTCAAGGTCGCCCGCCTGGCCAGTGGCGCGGGGCAGGTGATCGAGGCGCGCGTCGCCCGCCTGCGGCGCGTCGGCGGCCAGGTCAAGCTGCAGCTCACGCTCGACGGTGGCGCGCAGCTGCTGGTCGAAATGCCAACGCCGCAGGTGCTGGCGCTGAGCATCAGCGAGGGCGACCATGTCTTCGTCGACCTGCAGAGCAGCCGCGTCTTCGTCGGCGACTACGCGATCTGATCGGCCCTCACCACGTCCTCGCGCCCGGCCAGGCGGCCACGCCGCCCTTGCCAAGCCAGGACGTGGCGAGTATGACCCGGCCGCACTTCCCTGCCCCAGCCGACGCGCGATCCACGGTACGCGGCTGGACGGAGTACCTCGTGTCTCGAGACGCCCCGCGCGTCCTGTTCTTGGTCCAAGGTGAATGGGTTCCCTCGAGCCGATTCCGGGTGCACCAGCTCGTGCCGCGTTTGGTTGCGGCCGGACTGCGTTGCACCGTGCGACCGATTCGGCCGCGCCTCCGCGGCGAAACCGACGGGCGTTGGCGCCCCTCCCAGCTCTTCCGCGGCCTCAGCGCGCTGCGCGAGCTCGACGAGCACGATCTCGTCTTCATCCAACGCCCGCTGCTCCGTTCTGTCAGCATCGCGCTCGAGACGATCGTGGCGCGGCGCCGGCCGACGATCTTCGACATGGACGATGCTCTCTTCCATAACCTCTGGGGCCTCGAGGGCCTGCAAATTCGGCGCATTGTCCAACGCGTTGGACACGTGATCGTCGGCAACCAATACCTCTTCCGTGGCGTCGACCGGCCCGAGAAGACGACCGTGATTCCGACGGTGGTCGATACGGCCCGCTTCGCGGTGCGCAGCGATCCTGGCCCCGCCGCCCCCTTCACCATCGGCTGGACCGGGCTGTCGTCGAATCTCCGCGAGCTGCGCTTGGTGCTCGACCCGCTGCGCCGCGTCCTGCGTGAGACCAAGGGTCGGCTGCTGATCGTCGCCGATCGCTGCGATCAACCGTGGCTCGCAGGGCTGCCCGTCGACTTCCACCGCTGGTCGCCGGAGCGCGAGGTCGCCGCGCTGGCGACCGCCCACGTCGGCATCATGCCGCTCGTCGATCGCCCCTACAACCGCGGCAAGTGCGGTTTCAAGCTGATCCAGTACATGGCGCGCGGCATCCCCGTAATCGCGACGCCCTTGGGCGCCAACCGCGAGATCGTCCGCGAGGGCGTGGACGGCTACCACGCCGAGACGGCCGACGCCTGGGCGGAGGGGCTCCTGACGCTGGCCGCGGATCGCGCGCGTCGCGAGGCGATGGGCGCTGCGGGACGCCAGCGGGTCGAGGCGCACTACAGCCTCGACGCCGTGGTACCGCGCTACCTCGAGCTGCTTCAGCGGCTCAGCGGCGGGGCGTAGGCCAGCGGACCAACAGCCAGCGAGATGAAGGCGGCGATGAGCGACGAGAACACAGAGTTCGATCTGATCGTGATTGGCAGCGGCTTCGGCGGTGCGATGTTCGCGGCGCCCTGGGTCGAGGCCGGCAAGCGCGTACTCTTGCTCGAGCGCGGCGACTGGGTGCCGCGCGACGAGCGCTGCTGGGACGTCGACGCCTCCTTCGACCTGACGCCCTATTACTCCACCCTGCCGCCCTATCGCGTCGCCGCGGGCAGCAAGCCGAGGGTCATCGGGAGCTGCGCCTGCGTTGGCGGCGCCTCGGTCTTCTACGGCGGCGTCTCGTTGCGCTTGCGCCGGGAGGATCTGGCCGTCGATCCCGCGATCGTCGGCGCTTCGGGCGCGTGCTGGCCGCTGAGCTATGAGCTGCTCGAGCCCTTCTATGCCGAGGCCGAGCGACGCCTCGATGTCGCCGGCACCACGGGCGTCGATCCCACCGAGCCACCGCGCAGCACCCACTACCCGCAGCCCTCTCAGGCGCTCTCGCGCGCCGCCCGGTTGGTCGAGCGCGGCGCCCAGCGCTGCGGGCTGAAACCCTTTCCCCTGCCGCTGGCGATCAACTACCGCAGCGACCACGAGCGTCAGGTCTGCGCGGCCTGCCGCACCTGCGACACCTTCGCCTGCGCGATCGGCGCCAAGAACGATCTGGCCTCGGGCCTGCTCCCGGCGCTGCTGCGGCAGGGCTTGAGCCTGCGCCCGGGCGCGCTCGTGACTCGGCTCGTCGAGCAGGGCCGACGGGTCACCGCCGTCGAGTACTTCGACCTCGCCACGCAAGAGCATCGGGTGGTCCGCGGACGGACCGTGGCCTTGGCCGCCGGCGCGCTCGGCTCGGCGCATCTGCTGCTCTCGTCGCGCCTCGATCAGCTCAACCCCGGCGGGCAGGTCGTCGGGCGTTATCTGATGCGGCACTGCAATGGCATCGTCTTCGGCGTCTTCCCGCGCGTGCCCGATCCGCAGCGCGAGTTTCATAAGCAACTCGGCGTCCACGACTTCTACTTCGGCCATCCGACCGTACGCGAGCCCAAGGGCAAGCTCGGCAGCCTGCAGCAGCTCCAGACGCCGCCGATCGGGCTGGTCCGCGCCCACATCCCGCGGGCGCTCGGCACCATCGCCGCGCCGGTGATCGAGCGCATGACGGGCCTGCTGCTGATCGCCGAGGACCAGCCCCAGCACGACAATCACGTCCGCCTCGACTGGCAGACCCGCGATGCCGCCGGTCTGCCCCAGCTCGAGATCACGCACCGCTACAGCGAGCGCGACCTGGCCGCCCGGCGCGCGCTGGGCAAGGCGGCCCGCAGGATCATGCGCAAGGCCGGCGCCTGGCTGACCCATACCCGCACGATCGAGACCTTCTCCCACGCCTTGGGCACCGTGCGCATGGGACCGACGCCCGAGACCTCGGCGCTCGATGCCCAGTCGCGCTTCCGCGGGTTGGACAACCTCTTCGTCGTCGACGCCAGCGCCTTTCCGACCGCCGCCGCGGTCAATCCGAGTCTGACCATTGCCGCCAACGCGTTGCGGGCGAGTCGCGCCGCGCTCGAGGATTGATATGGCCTTTCGCGACACACTCTCTCTGGTCTTTCTCGGCTGTGGCTTGGCCACGCGCCTGCACAGCAAGACGCTCGCCAAGCTCGATCCGACCCTGCGGCGCGCCTACGCCAGCCGCGACCGCGAGCGCGCGCTGGCCGCCTGCGCCAAGCACCGCGGCGTCCGCGCCTATGGCAGCTACGAGGAGGCGCTGGACGACACCACGATCGACGTGGTCTTCGTCACGACGCCGCCCTCCTCGCACCTCGAGTGGACCCTGCGGGCGCTCGCCGCGGGGAAGGACGTGATTGTCGAGAAGCCGGCCTTCCTGCGCGCCGCGGACGTCGCCGCCGTGCGTCAGGCCTGCGCCAGCAGCGGACGGCGGGTGCTCGTCGCCGAGAACTACTACTACAAGCCCTTGGCCACCCGACTGCGCGCGCTGCTCGCGGACGAGGTGGTCGGCGACGTGCTCTTCGTGCTGGTCAACGCCACCAAGCGTCAGCGCACCAGCGGCTGGCGCGACGATCGAGCGCTGGCCGGTGGCGGCGCCCTCTTCGAGGGCGGCATCCACTGGATCAACCTGCTGGCCAACATCGGCCTCGAGCTGCAGACGGCGCGCGGCCTGCTGCCGACACCGCTGGCGGGCCCGCTGGAGCGGAGCATGCTGATCACGCTCTCCTATCGCGAAGGCGCGGTGGGGACGCTGGCCTATTCCTGGGAGGTGCCGGCGTTGATCAACGGCGTGCACCTCTCGACCATCAGCGGTCGGTGCGGCTCGATCACCTTCGAGTCCAACGGGCTCTTCATCTGGGTCAATGGCAAATCACGCCGGCTGCTACTGCCTGGCGTCAGCGACCTGGCGGGCTCCAAGGCGATGTTCACCGACTTCCTCGCCGCGCTGCGCACGGAGCAGCGCGAGCCGGCGATGAACCTCGCGCGCGCCGAGCACGACCTCAGGCTCGTCGAGGCCATCTACCGCAGCGTCGCGCTCAGCGACGACCCTGCGGCGCCTGGCCAGCACGAAGCGGCGGGCGGCGAGAGCTGCGCTGAAGGCCCAGCGAGTAGATCGCCAGCGCCAGCCAGATCAGCGTGAAGGAGCGCAGCGTGGCCGGGGCCAGCCGCTCGTGGAAGACCAAGATCGCCAGCAGGAACTGCCCCGTCGGCGCGATGTACTGCAGCACGCCCAGGGTAGAGAGCGACACGCGGCGGGCACCCGCCGCAAAGAGCACGAGCGGCACCGCCGTGATCGGCCCGGCGAGTAGCAGCAACACATCGAGCCCAAGGCGTGGCGAACCGAAGGCACCGCCCCCGCGCAGGCCGATGGCCACGAGATAGGTCAGCGCGAGCGGGGCCATCAGGGCGGTCTCGAAGAAGAGCCCGACCCAGACATCGACCTGCGCCACCTTGCGGATCAACCCATAGACCGCAAAGCTGACGGCCAAGACGAGCGCGATCCACGGGGCGTGACCGAGCGCCAACACCTGGTGCAGCACCGCCACCGCGGCCGTGACGACGGCGAGCGCCTGAATCGGCCGCAGGCTTTCGCGCAGCACGAGCACACCTAGCATCACGCTGACCAGCGGGTTGATGAAGTAGCCCAGGCTCGACTCGAGCACGCGGCCCTTCAGCACGGCCCAGACGTAGATCAACCAGTTCAGCGAGAGCACCACGGCCGACGTCGCGAGCGCGGCGACGAGGCGAGGTCGGCGCAGCGCGGCGACGACCAACGGCCAGCGCTTCAGCACGGTCAACACCACGCCGAGCACGGCGGCCGTCCAAACGATGCGGTGGGCCAGGACCTCGAGCGCAGGAACACCGGCCAGGGCGCGAAAGTAGAGCGGGAAGAGCCCCCAGATCGTGTAGGCGGCCGCCGCGGCCACGACGCCCTGACGCGCGCGACCGGCCTCGACGCTCGGATCGGGACCACCCGGCATGACCGCACCCGGCCAGCCGACCAGCGCGGCGACGGCCTGCTTGGTAGTGCGCATGCTCTCGAAGCTCCCTGCGCGCGATGCGCCACGTCAGAAGGCCGGAGGAGCCCGGCTCACTGCTGTTGCTGGTGCGGGAATTCGCGACCAATGTCAAGTCGAGGTGGAGGTCGCGCGTCGCGGGCCGCGACCTCGACGCTGCGCTGCGCTGCGGTGTACTCAGTAGACGATGATCGCGTCGCAGGGGAAGCGAGCGCTGACGGCTTTGCCGCTCTTGAAGGCCGCGCAGGCCTCGCCGAGCAGCTCGACCTGCGACGCGTCGGCCGCGCGCCAGTCGCTGCCGCATTTCAGCGGGCGACCGTCCAGTAGCACACTTCCCAGGCAGGCCTTCTCGAGGTCCGGAATGCGACCGGAGAGCGCCAGCGTGCAGCTCACCTGACCGGCGACGATCGCCTGCAGGGCCGTCCGCAGCGCCGCCGCGTCGGTGGCCTCGTAGAAGGTGCCGCTGCCGTGGGGCGCGGATGTGGTGGCGCGTGGCGGCCCGGGGGGGGGGGGGGGGGGGGGGGGGGGGGGGCGCGGGGGGGGGGCTCCCCGGGTCACCATCCTCACAGCGGTCGGGCTCGCCGTCAGTGGCCAGCAGCAGCGTTACGGGCTCGGCCGTCGGGCTGGGCAGCTGGCCGCTGCCTTGGAGCCAGGTGATCACGCCGTCGATCGCGTCGCCGGTGGGCGTATCCTCGCCGACGAAGCCATCCGGGTCGGGCGGCGCCACCTGAACGCCGCCGCTGAGCGAACGCCAGCTCTCAGGCAGGTAGGTTGCGCGCAAGGTATCGAGGGATCCGACGAGCGGTGCGGCGAGCTCGAGCATCGGACAGGTGCCGATCGCCGCCACGCCGGGCGCGTTACCCCCGTTGGTCGCCGTGTAGAGCGCGAGGCCGAAACGCGCGCGCTGGACCAGCGGCGGGAGCACCCCGTCGTCGGCGTCGAGCAGCGTCTGGCGCACCGCATCCCAGCGGCTGACCTCCCCGTCACCAACGGCATGGCCGCCGAAGTCGGCATTCATGCTGGCCGACTTGTCGACGATCACGACCACCGTCGGCGTCTGGGCGCTCAGGCGCACGTCGAGGTCGGCGCAGCTGTTGCCGCCGTCGCTGCGCGTGAGCCGCGCCTCGCAGCGACCGTCGGCATTGCAGCGTTGATCGTCGCGGCACCCCGTGCCCGCGCTCAAGCACTCGGCCGTGCAGCGCCCATCATCGCCACAGTAAAAGCCCGACGGGCAGGCCGGCTTCGCGCTCGCGCAGGGCTGCCCACAAGCGATCGCCGGCGGCTGCTGCGAGCACGGGCCTGCCGCCAGCCCTCGAGCATCACTGCGGGCGTCGGCGTGGTTTCGGCGCACGGTTCCGCCGCTGCAGGCGGCCATCGCGCCGAGGAGGACGAGCACGAGCAGCGAGGGGGCGGGCAGGCGCATGACGTTCCTCCATGAGCTCCTAGTTTGTGCTCTGAGATACAGACCAGTCTAGCAGCTTTATTCCGCCGCGACGCTCCGCGACGCTGCGGGACGATCGGCGGCGCTGGACCGTCCAGCGATTCGGCGCCAAAGTGCGCCGGGCCGGCCAGCCCCGGCCGCCACGCGCCGCCCCGGAGTCCACGCGATGTCGACGCCCGCGCTCGTTCCCACGATCCACCTGCGCGGTCAGGCCGCTCAGCTCGATCGCGTCTTCGACCTGGTGCGCTTCGTCACCAACCACCAGCCGCTCTCAGCCTGCCTCGACGAGCTGCCGCGTCGCCTGGCCGAGGTCTTCAGCGCGGACGTCTGCTCGATCTACATCCTCGAGGGCGAAGACCTGGTGATGCGCGCCAACGTCGGCTTTCCCGCCGCGGCGCTGGGCGAGGTGCGCCTGGCGATCGGTCAGGGCATCACCGGGGTCGCAGTCGAATGCATGCGACCGATCTCCGTCAACCTGGCCCCCCAGCATACGAGCTACCATCACGTCGACGGCCTTGAGGAGGAGCGCTTTCCGGTTTTCCTGGCGCTGCCGATTCTCGGCCCCCGTGGCCCCGTCGGCGCGCTCGTGCTGCAGCGGCGCGCTCAGGCCGCCTTCGGCGACACGACGATCGAGCTGGCCGTGGCCCTGACGGCTCCGATCGCCGCCGTGCTCGAGCGCGCGCGTCTCGTCGACGCCCTGCGCGCGCAACATCGCGCGCTACCGCCGGGCCGGCGCCGCGTCACGCTCTCCGGTCGCACGGTGGTCCGCGGGCGGGCCTTTGGCCGCGCCTGGGCGCTGCGCCGACCGGAGCCCGCTCGTGCGCCGGGATCTAACCCGGTCGCGGCAAGCGAGAGCGCGGCCCTCGCGCTCGATCGCGCTGTAGCCCAACTCCGCCGGGCCCTCACCGCCGAAGGCGAGCGCGCCAGCAAGCGCGGGCTCGAGACGGCGGTCTTCGGTCCCCTGCACTCGATTCTCGACGATACCCGCCTGCGCGAACGCATCCTCGCGGGCTGCGACGGCCGCAGCTCGCTCGCGCACGCCCTGCTCACCGCGGGCAGCGAGGCCGCGCGGGCCGCCACGCGCGCGGGCGAAGACTTCGCGCTCGAGCGTGCCCACACCATCAATGACCTTTGCGAGACCTTGGTGGCGCTGGTCAGCGACGCCTCGCTGACCGAGACGCCCCCCGGGGCGGTCCTCGTCGGCGACCGGCTGACGATCTACGATCTGCTCATTTCTGGCCGCCGTCAGCCCAGCGCGCTGGTGCTCGGCGACGCAGTCCAGGAGGCCACTACCGCGACGCTGGCGCAACTGATCGGCGTGCCGACCGTCACCGGCGTCAACGACCTCTTCCGCTGGATCAGCGATGGCGAGACGCTGCTGGTCGACGCCGACCACGGCCTGGTGCGCGTCAGCCCGACGCGCCTCGACATCGCTGCCGTGCGCCAGCAGCGGCGCCAGGACGGCCTGGGGCGCCGACCCGCCTGAAGGGCCTGCTCGGTGCTAGCCGGGCGCCGCCAGAGACCGGCCCGCGCCGCGCGCGTCCTCGACGACCCGCTGCAAGGTGCCGACGAGGATCCGCATCACCTCCGCCTCGCCGAACTGGCGCTGAATGCGACGTCGTCCGGCAGCGCCCATCCGCTGCCGCAGCGCGGCATCACCGAGCAGCGTCCCGAGGTGCGCGGCAAAGCCCTCGACGTCGTCGGGATCGACGAGGAAACCCTCGACGCCGTGGTCGACCGCCTCGGGGATGCCTCCAACGTTGGTCGCCACCAGCGGGCGCTCCATCGCCATCGCCTCGAGCAGCGCGTTGGGCGAGGCCTCGATCGAGCGCTCTCTGGAGCTCAGCACCACGACGTCACAGCTCGCGTAGAACGCCTCGACGTCCACCACGTGACCGAGGAAGGTGACCTGCTGCGCGAGACCGCGCGCTGCGAACCAGCGCTCATAGTGCGCGCGCCAGCCGTAGTCGCCGGCGATCAGCAGGCGCAGGCCCGGCACAGCTTCGCGCAGCCGGCCAACGACCTCAGCAAGGAACTCGAGGCCCTTGTCTGGCGCCGGGCGGGCGGCCAGGCCGACCACCGGCACGTCCGGCCCCAGCCCCAGGGCGCTGCGAAAGCGCGGCTCGACCCGCGCGCGGTCGAAGCGCGCGCAGTCGACCGCGTTGGGCAGGATCGCCCCTTCGACGCCGATCAATGGGGCCACGATGCGGTGCGCCGCTTCACAGTTGCTGAGCATCGCCGTCGGACGACCCCCGAGCAGCAGCGGCGAGAGCCGCGCGCCCAGCTTGGCGATCGGATGAAAGGGCCGACTGCCCTGTCGCACCACCAGCGGCAGCGCGAGGCGGCGGGCCGCGCGAGCCGAGACGATCCAGCCGATCGTGCGCGCCGCGAAGATGGCGTCGACACCGCCGGTTCGCGCCAGCTCGACCAGGCGCCGCGCGGCGCGCCTTGCCGTGCTGAAGTAGCGCGCGCAGTAGCGAACGTTGCCCCAGAGGGAGAGCTGGCTGTGGGTTTCCTCGGGCACATCATCGAGATAAACGTAGTCGCGAACCCCAGCCTCCTCGAGCGCACGGCACATCGGCTTGCCGGGTCCGACGACCGGCAGCACCTCGACGCCGTAGTCGGGCAGCCGGCGGATGTGGAGCAGTGCCTGCCGCTCGGCGCCGCCAAAGGCCTGCGTCGGCAAGACGTACATCACGCGCATCGAAGACTCCCTTGGCGGTCGCCTCCCCGCCTCCGGAGGGCCCCGCAGCCGCGCTGTTGTACGTGCAGCGCCCCTCCGCCGTCCAGCCCCGGCGCTGCGGCCGCGGCGCTGCGGCCGACTGCTTCCGCCGACGCCCCAAGGCCCTCCCCCAAGCTCATCCCCCGAAGCCGTGACACCCTTGCAAAGACACCCTGGTGCAGACGGGTGCGGTGACGGGTGTTAGGGGTCCACTATAAAAGGGTGCGCCCTATAGGGGTGCGAGACGGGTTGCCCGGCGGCTGGCGGCTCGCTACGCTGGCCGCCGATGCGTCAAGTCTGGATCAACGCCGACACCAAGCTGCTGCGCCTCGGCGGGCGTCCGCCGCGCACCACCCTCGCCCTGCTCGGCCTCCAGGCGGCGATCTTTCTGCTCTATGTCTTTGCCGATGGACCGGCCTGGGTCCGGCGGCACCTCGCCCTCAGCGCAGCGGGCGTCTTCGGCCGCCACGAGCTGTGGCAGCCGATCACCGCGCTGGTGTTACATCTCGACGCTCGCACGCTGCTGGTCGACCTTGCCGTGCTCTGGCTGCTGGGCGCCGCGCTCGAACGCGCCTGGGGCGGCGGGCGATTCCGGGTCTTTTACCTGGCCAGCGGCACCGGTGGGCTAGCAGCCGCCGCCCTGGTCGGGCTGAGCCGTCCCTCCACGCTGGTCTGCGGGGCGACGGGGGCCACGCTCGCGATCCTGCTCGCCAGTGCTGTCGTCTACGCGGAGCACCTCTTGCTCTGGGGCCAGGCCACGCTCGGACTGCGCGTGCGCCCCGCGGCGTCGATCGTCGGCGGGGCCCTGCTGCTGCTGGCCCTGCTCGACCGCGCCTGGCTCGACCTCAGCGCCGCGCTGGCCGGCGCCGCGATCGGCGCCTGCTTCCTTCAGCCCTTCAAGCGCTGGGGACCCCGACACCGACTCCGTAGCGTCGGCAGCCCGAAGCCGCGGCCACCCCGCGGCCCCAATCGCCATGGGCCCAACTGACCTCGGAAGGAATCACCGAGGCGCGCCCCTCGCTCGGCGCACCGAGGCCCGTCCCCGCACCGAGGGAATTGTGTTGCACCGAGGGAATTGCTGACAGGTCGCCAGCGAAACAGTAGACTTCGCCGCGTTTGCCGATGCCCAGTCGTCGTCCGGTCGACGCCAGCGTTTGGCTTGATCAGCGCGACGCCCAGGACCCGCTGGCCGGTCACCCGGCACGGCGTGCGTCGGGCGTCGCGCCGCGCGACGCCGGCGCTCGTTCGCTCTCTGCAAGCGTGGAGGATACAAAGCTCATGGGCTCAGACACCGCCGCAACCATGGTCACCCTGGACGGCAACGAAGCCGCCGCGCGCATCGCCTACCTGACCAATGAGGTCATCGCGATCTACCCGATCACCCCGGCCTCGGCGATGGGTGAGTTCGCCGATGCCTGGGCCGCCGAGGGCGATCCCAACCTCTGGGGCACGACCCCAACGGTCATCGAGATGCAGAGCGAGGCTGGCGCGGCCGGCGCGGTCCACGGCGCGCTGCAGGCCGGCGCGCTGACGACGACCTTCACGGCGTCGCAGGGCCTGCTGCTGATGATCCCGAACATGTTCAAGATCGCCGGCGAGCTGACGCCGACCGTCTTTCATATCGCCGCGCGGACCCTCGCCACGCATGCGCTCTCGATCTTCGGCGACCATAGCGACGTGATGTCGACGCGGAGCACCGGCTGGGCGATGTTATGTGCCAACTCCGTGCAGGAGGCGCAGGACATGGCGCTGATCGCGCAGCGTTCCACGTTGCGCGCCCGCCTGCCCTTCCTCCACTTCTTCGACGGCTTCCGCACCTCACACGAGGTCAACAAGATCGTCTCGCTGCCCGTCGAGGACGTGCGCGCCTTGCTCGACGACGAGCTGGTGCAGGCGCACCGCGCGCGGGCCCTCAGCCCCGACCGGCCGGTTCTGCGCGGCTCGGCGCAGAACCCCGATGTCTTCTTCCAGGCCCGCGAGGCCTGCAACCCCTATTACGCCGCGGTCCCGGGCATTGTCCGCGACGCCCTCGACGCCTTTGCCGCGCGCACCGGCCGCCGCTACGACCTCTTCGAGTACCACGGCGCCAGCGATGCTGAGCGCGTGATCGTCCTGATGGGCTCGGGTGTCGGGGCCGTTCACGAGGCGGTCGACGCGCTGCAGCAGCAGGGCAGCAAGGTCGGCGTGGTGGCCGTGCGGCTCTATCGCCCCTTCGACGCCGAGGCCTTCGTCGCGGCGCTGCCCGCGAGCGTACAGAGCGTCGCCGTGCTCGATCGCACCAAGGAGCCGGGCGCCCTCGGCGAGCCGCTCTACCAGGACGTGCTGGCAGCTCTGCACGAGGCCTGGAGCACGGGCCCCGGCGCCAGCCGGCCGCTGCCGCGGGTGATCGGCGGGCGCTACGGGCTCTCCTCGAAGGAGTTTACGCCGGCGATGGTCAAGGCGGTCTTCGACCACCTCGCCGAGCCCAAGCCGAAGCGGCACTTCACGATCGGCATCGTCGACGATGTGAGCCACACCAGCCTGCGCTGGGACGCCGACTTCGACACCGAGGGCAAGGACACGACGCGCGGGGTCTTCTTTGGTCTCGGCAGCGACGGCACCGTCAGCGCCGTCAAGAACACCGTCAAGATCGTCGGCGAGAACACGCCGCTGCACGCGCAGGGCTACTTCGTCTACGACTCGAAGAAGTCGGGGTCGATCACCGTCTCGCACCTGCGCATCAGCCCGCGGCCGATTCACTCGACCTATCTGATCCAGCGCGCCAACTTCGTCGCTTGCCACCAGTTCAGCTTCCTCGAGCGACTCGACGTGCTGAGCTACGCGGAGCCTGGCGCCACCTTCCTCCTCAACAGCCCCTACGCTGCTGCGGAGGTCTGGGAGAAGCTGCCGCAGGAGACGCAGCAGCAGATCATCGACAAAGCGCTGACCTTCTACGTCATCGACGCCGACAAGGTGGCGCAGGAGGCCGGGCTGCCTGGTCGCATCAACACGGTGATGCAAACCTGCTTCTTCGGCCTCTCGAAGATGCTGCCGCGCGACGAGGCGATCGCTCAGATCAAGGACGCGATCACCAAGACCTACAACAAGCGCGGCGACGCCGTGCTGCGCCGCAACTACGCGGCGGTCGACGCCAGCCTGGAGGGTATCGCGCGGGTCACCGTACCGGCGCGGGCGAGCAGCGCGCTGCGCCGCCACGACTTCGCCGCCCTCGACGGCACGACCGACTTCTTCAAGCGCGTGACCGCGTTGATTCTCAGCGGCCAAGGCGACTTGCTGCCGGTCAGCGCGCTCCCGCCTGACGGCACCTTCCCCGTCGGCTCGGCGATCTGGGAGAAGCGCAGCATCGCCACGGAGATCCCGATCTGGGACGACACGATCTGCACGCAGTGCGGCCTGTGTGCGATCGTTTGCCCGCATGCCGCGATTCGCATGAAGACCTTCACGCCGGCCGCCGCCGCCAGCGCCCCCGCGGGCTTCGTCACGCGGCCCTGGGGCGGCAAAGAACAGCCCGCTGGCACCTTGATGCGGATTCAGGTGGCGCCAGAGGACTGCACCGGCTGCGCTGTCTGCGTCGACGTTTGCCCGGCTCGCAGCAAGGAGGTCGCCAAGCATAAGGCGATCAACATGCAGCTCAAGGACCCGCACCTCGAGCGCGAGCGCGCCAATTTCGCCTTCTTCGCCGCGCTGCCGGAGATCGACCGTCAGTCGGTCGCGACCGACGGGGTCAAGGGCTCCCAGCTCCTCGAGCCGCTCTTCCAGTTCTCGGGCGCCTGCGCCGGGTGCGGCGAGACGCCCTACCTCAAGCTGCTCAGCCAGCTCTTCGGCGATCGGATGGTCGTCGCCAACGCGACCGGCTGCTCGTCGATCTACGGCGGCAACCTGCCGACGACGCCCTGGTCGGCCAACCGCGACGGCCGCGGACCGGCCTGGGCCAACTCGCTCTTCGAGGACAACGCGGAGTTCGGACTCGGGATGCGCTTGGCGCTCGATCAACAGCGCACGCTGGCGCGACAGCTGCTGGCCGAGCTCGCCGACGAGCTGCGGCCGACGCTCAGCCCGGCGAGCTACGAGGCGCTGCTGCAAGAGCATCCGCGCAGCGAGGCGGGCTACGCCGAGCAGCGGCAGCGCGTCGCCGAGCTCACGCGCGCGCTGGAGACGCTCGGCGGACGCCCAGCCGCGCGGCAACTGACGAGCGTCGTCGACGCGCTGGTCGAGCGCAGCCTCTGGATCATCGGTGGGGACGGCTGGGCCTATGACATCGGCTTCGGCGGCCTCGACCATGTGATGGCCTCGGGACGCAACGTCAACATCCTGGTGCTCGACACCGAGGTCTATTCCAACACCGGAGGTCAGGCCTCGAAGGCCACGCCGCGTGGTGCGGTCGCCAAGTTTGCCGCCAGCGGCAAGGCCAGCGGCAAGAAGGACCTCGGCATGATCGCGATGGCCTACGGCAACGTCTACGTCGCGCAGATCGCGCTGGGAGCGCAGCCCCGGCAGACCATCCGCGCGTTGGTCGAGGCCGAGGCCTATCCGGGCCCCTCCTTGGTCATCGCCTACAGCACCTGTATTGCGCACGGCATCGATATGACCACCTCGATGACGCACCAGAAGGACGCGGTCAAGAGCGGGTATTGGCCGCTCTATCGCTTCTCGCCGCAGAGCGGCGCGACCCCCGACGGAAAGCCCTTCGTGCTCGACAGCCGTAAGCCGGCGATGCCGCTCAAGGACTTCGTGATGTCCGAGGCGCGCTTCGCGATGCTGGCGAAGGCCAAGCCAGAGCACGCCCAGCAGCTGCTGGCGCTGGCCCAAGAGGACGTCAACGAACGCTGGCGCCTCTACGAGCAGCTCGCCGGTGTCGAGCGCAACGTGCCGCAATAGCGACTGCGAGAGAGACTGCGAGGAAACCAGCCATGACGACCATTGACCTGAGCACCCGTTACCTCGGGCTCGAGCTCAAGAATCCGCTCGTCGCCGGGGCCTCGCCCCTGACGGGCCACATCACGCAGCTCAAGGCGCTCGAGCGAGCCGGCGTGGCCGCGGTCGTGCTGCCCTCCCTCTTCGAGGAGCAGATCGACCACGACGAGCTGGAGCTGGCGCGCCTGCGCGACTTCGGCGCCGATGGCTCGGCCGAGGCCGCGAACTACTTTCCAGAGCTGACGAGCTATCGCACCGGGCCGGACGCCTACCTAGCGCATCTCGAGGAGGCGAAGCGGGAGCTGTCGATCCCGGTGATCGGCAGCCTCAACGGCGTCTCCAGCGGCGGTTGGGTGCGCTACGCCAAGCTCTTCGAAGAGGCCGGCGCCGACGCGGTGGAGCTCAACATCTACTACATGGTCGCCGACCCCCTGCTCGGCGCCGAGGCCGTCGAGCAGCGCTACCTCGAGCTCGTGCAGCAGGTCCGGGCGGCGATCAGCATTCCCTTGGCGGTGAAGATCGGCCCCTATTTCACCGCGCTGGCGCAGATGGCCCAGCGACTGCGTGAAGCGGGGGCCGACGGCCTGGTGCTCTTCAACCGCTTCATGCAGCCGGATATCGACCTGGAGTCGCTGGAGGTCCGTCCCGGCGTTGAGCTCAGCACCTCGGCCGAGTTGCTCCTGCCCTTGCGCTGGATCGCAATCCTCAAGGGACGCGTCGCGCTCTCGCTTGCAGCCACGACCGGCGTGCACACGGCCAACGACGTGATCAAGCTGCTGCTCGCCGGCGCCGACGTCACGATGCTGGCCTCTGCGCTGCTGCGAAACGGCCCAGCCTACCCGCGGAAGCTGCTCGAGGCGCTGCAGAGCTGGCTCGAGCAGCATGAGTACACCTCGGTCGAGCAACTCAAGGGTTCGATGAGTCAGCTGCACTGTCCGGACCCCACCCAGTTCGAGCGCGCGAACTACATGAAAGCGCTCCTGAGCTACAGCTCGACCTTCTGAGCGTCGCGCCCCGAACCAGGGAGCGCTTGCCCGGGCCGCGCGTTGGCCTTGGCACTGGCCAGGGCTGTCGCCGGCAGCTTGACTTGCCGCCCAGCTCCGCTAGGATTCGGACGGACTTGCTCAGCATTTCTTCCTTCACCGCAAGCTGGCCGCGACGAGTTTCGCTCGAGCCCTGGCCAAGAGAGCCGACACGATGACGGACAACCCTGCAGTCACCACGGTCTTCGACGGCGGGCGAGCCGCCTTCAGACAGCTCCGGAAGAGCAAGCTCGTGATCGTCGCCGGAGGCGAAGGCGGCAAGCGCGAGTTCGAGCTGACGAAGGCGCGCGTCGTCGGTGGGCGCAGCCAGATCAACGATATTCAGATCGAGGACAAGGCCGTCTCGGGGACGCACTTCGAGATCGCCAGCGACGACGACGGGCACCGGTTGATCGACACCGGAAGCACCAATGGAACCTTCGTCGGCGACGTCCGTATCAAGGAGGTCTTCCTCAAGCCCGGCATGCGCTTTCGCGTCGGCCATACGGAGCTGGTCTTTCAGCCGCTCAACGACGTCGTCGAGATCGCCCTCAGCGATGAGGATCGCTTTGGCTCCGTCCTCGGCGGAAGCGTGGCGATGCGTGAGATCTTCGCCAACCTGGAGAAGGTCGCGCCGACGGATCTGACCGTGATGATCACGGGCGAGACCGGCACCGGTAAGGAGCTGGTCGCGCGCAGCATTCACGACTACAGCACGCGACGCGGCAAGCCCTTCGTCGTGCTCGACTGCGGCGCGATCCCCCGCGATCTGATCGAGTCGACGCTCTTCGGTCACGAGAAGGGCGCCTTCACCGGCGCCGTCGGCCAGCAGCGCGGCTGCTTCGAGCAGGCCCAGGGCGGCACAATCTTCCTCGACGAGATCGGCGAGCTCGACGTCGGACTGCAGCCCAAGCTGCTGCGCGTGCTCGAGAACCGCGAGATCAAGCGCGTCGGCGGCGACCGCACGATCAAGGTCGATGTCCGCGTGCTGGCCGCGACCAACCGCGAGCTGCGCTCGATGGTGCATAAGGGCGCGTTCCGCGAGGATCTCTATTTTCGCCTCTCGGTGATCACGGTGCACAACCCGCCCCTGCGCTCGCGCAAGGACGACGTGCCGCAGCTCGTGCACTACTTCCTGACTGACGTCTCGCAGCGCCGCGGCATGCAGCTCAGCATCGCCCCCGACGCGATGATGGCGCTCGTCAACCAGGAGTGGCCAGGCAACGTGCGCGAGCTGCGCAATGTCGTCGAGCGCGCCGCGTCACTCTGCGACACCTCGGTCGTGACGCGCGCGGACCTCAACCTCGGCCGCGGCTTCGTCAACTCGCCGACGAGCAGCAGCCTCGGCTCCTCCGCGAGCGTCTCGGCCGCGGCCACGGGGCTGGTCGCCTCTGGCTCGGCGAGCGCGGGCTTTCCACCGGAGCTCTTCACGCCGGGCATCGCCTTCAAGGACGCCAAGCAAAGTGTCGTCGATCACTTCGAGCGGCTCTACCTGCGCAACTTGATCGACCGCAACAAGGGCAACATCACGCGCTCCGCGCACGAGGCCGGCCTGACGCGCTACCATCTGCGCGAGCTGCTGAAGCGCCACGAGCTGGCGACGGCCGGTAGCTGAGGCGCGCTGCTAGCGGAGGGGGTCGCTGGCGGGCTGCGGCAGCACGACGCGCCACTGACCATCGACGCGCTGCAGATCGAGCAGCTCACTGCCATGATCCGCCCGGCTGATCAAGCGCACCTGGGCGCGATCACGATCAGCGTAGCTCAGCTCGATTTCTGACGCTTCGAAGCGCGGCCGCGCGAAGCCCAGGACGAGCAGGTCCTCGGCCTTGAGCCGACGCTGACCGCCGGCTTGCAGCGTGGCACGTCGGGCCAGCCGCTGCAGCATGGTGCGCGACGCAGGCGCAAGCAGCGCGAAGAGCGCCTCGGTCTGCCCGTCGCCAGCGGCCTCCAGGAACGCGCGCGCGGCGTTCTCCGGCGTGCTCCCGGCCCTGGCTCCGCAGGCCCAGGCGCCGCAGAGCAGGCCGAGGGCGGCGACGAGCGCGCGGCGGCGAGCCGCGCGGCGGGCTACCACTTCAGGCCCATCTTGGCGCGCACCTCTTGCATCGTCGCCTCGGCGAGCTGCTGGCAGTGCCCCTGCCCTTGCGCGAGCACCTCGCGCACCTCGTCGGGTCGCTCGCGCAGCGCGCGCCAGCGCTCACGGATCGGCGCGAAATGCGCCACGAGCTGATCCCCCAGGCGCTTCTTGCAGTCGACGCAGCCGATGGCGGCCGCGCGACACGCCGCGCCGATCTCCTCACATTGCTCAGGCCCGCTGAAGAAGCCGTGCAGGCTGAAGATGTTGCAGATCTCGGGGTGGCCAGGATCGGATCGCCGCTGCCGCGCGGGATCGGTCACGGCGCCGGCGAGCTTGCGGCGCAACACGGCCTCATCCTCGTCGACGGCGATATGGTTGCCGAGGCTCTTCGACATCTTCGCGGCGCCGTCCAGGCCACGCACCCGAGGCGTCGAGGTGAAGAGGGTGCGCGGCTCGGGGAAGGTCGCGCCAAAGCGGCCGTTGAAACGCCGCGCGATCTCCCGGCTGAGCTCGAGATGCTGCTCCTGATCCTCGCCCACCGGCACGCGCGAGGCCTTGTAGAGCAAGATATCCGCCGCCTGCAGCACAGGGTAAGCGAAGAGGCCGACGTTGATGTTATCCGCTTGTTGCTCGGACTTGCTCTTGAACTGCGTCTGCCGGCTGAGCTCGCCCATCGAGGTCACGCAGGTGAAAATCCACGCCAGCTCGGTGTGCTGCGGCACGGCCGACTGCACGAACAATCGGACGTGCGCCGCGTCGAGGCCGCAGGCGAGGAGTCCGGTCGCAAGCTCGAGGATCCGCCCCGGCATCTCCTCGACCGCATAGGACTGCGTGACCGCGTGCAGGTCGACGACGCAGTAGATGCACTCGTAGTCGTGTTGGATCGCGACCCAGTTACGAACCGCCCCCAGGTAGTTCCCCAGGTGCAGCACGCCGGTCGGCTGGATACCGCTGAAGACTCGTTCCATCGGGGCGGAAGCTGACAGTCCGAGGCCCGGCTGTCAATCGGCAGCAGCAGCGGGGCCGGCGCCGCCAGCACCAGCGCGCGCGAGTCGCAGCGAGACCACAAGGTCAGTCTGCAGGTCCGCGGCGATCTGCACCTCGCGCTGCCAGCGCAGGTAGCCCTGCTTGCGCACCTCGACGCGATGGCTACCGCGCGGGAGCTCGGTCGCGCGAAAGACGCGGCCCGCCACGAGGGGCCGCCGCTGGCCATCGACCCAGACCTCGACCTCGGCGAGGGGCAGGCGCAGGATCAGGGTGCCGAGGCGTAGCCCGAGCAGGCGGCGCAAAGCGGGCGTCAGAGCGCGCGCCACCGTCTCGCGGTCCGCCATTGCCGGCAACGCGAGCTCGACGACGTTGAGGCTGCGCGCCGAGGCCACCTCGAACCACTGTAGACGCAGCAGCCACTGCTCGCCCCGCGGCTGGAGAAGGCCCCAGAGCAGGCGGTCCGCGCCGAGCTCGGCGCCACCGCGAGCCATGCACGCGGCCTGCTCGTCGAGACAGCCGAAGACGAGCTTGAACTCCTCGAGCGTCTTGCAGGGCAGGAGGCGCAGGCCAGGCATTCGGCGCAGCGACTGCTCGACTGCCCACCTGAACTCGAGCGGAAGCCCGAGGGCCTCGGAGAGGTCGCGCGTCTCGACGCCGAGTACGGCGACGCGGACCGACCCCGACCCCGACCCCGACCCCGACCCCGACCCCGACCCCGACCCCGGCGCCGCGGCGGCCGCCCGCGGCGACGCTAGCGACGCAAAAAGCAGCGCAGCCAGCGGCAGCCAGGCGCCCGACCGGCGCGCTGACGTCGCCCGCCCATCGCCTGCCAGGCCGGCCGACTGAACGCCCACCTGCACGGGTTGTAGTCGCCGCATCCTCGCTCGCTCCCAAGGCTACCCCGGCGCCGCGGACGGCCGAGGCTAGGCCCCTCAACGCTCGCGCCGAAGCCGCGCTTGCTCGGTCGCATTATACGCATGAGGTCGCGGCCCAACCCAAGAAACGCCGCCGGCCAAGGGCGGCCGCGGCGAAGTCCTCCCCGCAGGTGCTAGGATGGCGCCCGTGAGCGAACCCGGGCAAGAACCCATTCGCCTGGTGATCGTCGAGGACCAGGCGGCCATCCTCTCGCAGCAGGTGCGGCTGCTCGAGGGCTTTGCCGAGCTGGCGATCGTGGGCACCGCTCGCGACGGCGCGCATGCCCTCGAGGTGATCGCGCAGCAGCGACCGGACGTCGTCCTGCTGGATCTTGGGCTGCCCGACCTGAGCGGGATCGAGGTCACGCGGCGCATTCGGGCCACCCAGCCCACGACCGAGGTCCTGATCTACACGATCTTCGACGACGATGACGGGGTGCTGCAGGCGATCCGCGCGGGCGCCAGCGGCTACCTGCTGAAGGGCACCCCGGCGAGCCGGATCGTCGAGGCGGTGCGCGACGTCCACCAGGGCGGCAGCGTGCTACAGCCGCAGCTCGCGCGCAACCTGCTGCGGCGCTTCCACTCGCCGGCGCCCTCGGGGCCCGGGCTGACGCCGCGCGAGGGCGAGATCCTGACCTTGATCGCCAAGGGGCTGACCAATCGCCACGCCGCCGAGACGCTGGGGCTCAGCCGCGCGACGGTGCGCACCCACCTCGAGCACATCTACGCCAAGCTGGAGGTCTCCAACCGCACCGAGGCCGTCAGCGAGGCGATTCGTCGTGGATTGATCGACCCCTGAGGGAGCAGCGAGCACCAGGACCCTCCGCTCCCGCCAGCCGCGCGTCGCGCCGCGACGCGAGCGCCGCTGCGCCCCTCAGCTCTCGAGCAGGCGATCGACCGTGTCCAGCAGGTCCGCCAGCCGAAAGGGCTTGGCGATGAAGGCGTCCGCGCCCGCGTCGATGACCCGCTGCGCCAGGTCGGCCTCGAGCGACGCGCTGAAGGCCACGATCGGCAGCCGCTGCCAGCGTGGGTCGGCGCGCACGCGGCCGACCAGCTCGACCCCGTCGATCAGCGGCAGCATCACGTCGACGAGCAGAAGATCGCAGTCCTGAGCCTCCAGCCAGCTCAGCGCGTCGACCCCGTTGGCGACACGCTGCGCCTGACAGGTCGGTCCTGGCGCGCTGCCGCGACGCAGCCGCGCCTGCAGCCCACGGCAGATCATTTCGGCGATGTGCTCGTTGTCGTCGGCCACGAGGATCTGCGGGGTGCGCGCCCCGAAGAGGCGCTCGTCGCGCGCGGCGAGACGCGGCACCAGCTCGGCCAGCATCATCCAGCCGCCCTCGGGCTGACGACTGAACTCGACGCCAAAGGCCTGCTCGCCGTCGACCGGGGGCTGAGCCCACTGCACGACGCCTTCGAGCGCGATCGGCTGCAGCAAGCGCGGAAACGACACGGCGAGGCGCAGCTCATCGCCGACGGCGACATCACGGCGCGTGCGAATCATCGTCCCGCCGTGGCGGATGTTGTCCTCGTAGTCCTGCAGGAAGCCGTCAAGCGTCGGGTACTCGACCTTGAGCGCGAGCGCCGTGCGTGGTCGATCTCGCTGCTCGCCCGCCTCGCTATCCACCATCGCGCCGATTCACCACATCAGGTTCTAGTCAGTCAGGTTTTAGTTAGTCAGGCGTCCGTTAGTCAGATCACGATGCTATCGCCGGGTACAGCCGAAGGCAAGGTCAGCGTGAAGAGCGCGCCCTGTCGGCGCGCGCTGCTGACCTCGATCGTTCCACCGTGGTCCTCGACGATCTGGCGCGTGAGCGCCAACCCAAGCCCCGTTCCCCCCTGCTTCGTGGTGAAGAAGGGCTCGAAGACGCGCGGCAGATCGCCGGGGCCGATGCCCGGTCCGTCATCGCCGATCGCCACCTCGACGCGACTGCCCAGCGACCGCGTGCTCACGCGGAGCTCGCCGCCGCGACCCGCCAGCGCCTCGGCCCCGTTGCGCAGCAGATTGAGCAGCGCCTGACGGAGTTGGCTCTCGTCGACGGCCGCCGGCGGCAGGGTCTCGGCAAGCTCGAGCGTGCAAACGATGCCTTGCTGCCGCAGCTCCGCACCGACGAACTCGACCAGGGTGCGGACCAGTACGTTGAGGTCCTCGGCGCGCCGCGAGGGCTCGGGCCGACGCGCCAGACGCAGGTACTCCTCGGTGATCGCCGTCAGCCGGTCGACCTCGCGCTGAATCGCCGTGCAGAGCTGTCGCACCTCGTCGGTGACCGCGCCCGCGCCGCGCTGGGACAGGACCTCCTCGAGCAGCTCGGTGTTGAGCGAGATCGAGTTGAGCGGGTTGCGCACCTCATGCGTGATGTGCGCGGCGAGCAGACCCGCGGCCGCCATCCGCTCGCTGCGAATCAGCCGTTCCTCACGCTCCTGCAGGGCTGCCGCCATCGCGTTGAAGTCGCGGGCGAGGCGGCCCAGCTCATCCTCTGCGCCGACGGGGATGCGACGCGCATAATCGCCAGCACCGATACGTCGCGTGCCGTCGGCCAGGGTACGCAGCGGGCGCAAGGTGCGCCGCGCCTGCGCCGTGACCGCCGCGCCGACAGCGAGCGCCACCAGCGCCAGGGCCAGTCCGATCCAGGTCCCCTCGCGCTGATCCTGCTCGAGATCGGCTGCCGCTTGCTGCACCTGGGCGCGCATCTCGCCGCGCAAGCGGCGAAACACCCCGGCGACCTGACGCTCGTGGCGCCCGAGCTCACGGCCGAGCCGCCCCAAGACCGCGGCCTCGCCCGCCACGCCAAAGAGCCGCTCGAAGTCGGGCTCGCGCCGCCAAATCGCCTGCTGCACCTGGCTCAACCGCTGATGCGCCCGGGCCAAGATCTGCTGCTCGGCCGCGGCCAGGCGCCCCGTATCGCCCGTGGCCAGGCGCAGGGCGCGCCGCAGCTCGCGTTGTCGCAGCTGCCGCGCGAGCCGGACCTGCTGGCGCACCAAGGCCGAGGCCTCGCTGCCGTTGGCCCGATCGGCGACGACGCCGAGCAGTCCCCGCTGCACCGTGTAGAGCTCGCTGAGGCCCAGGGTCAGCTCGAGGTAGCGCGCGCCGATCAGCTCCAGGCGCCGCCGCACCGCATGCGTGCTGTAGACGCTGTAGGCCAGCGCGGCGCCGAAGGTGCACATCACCAACACGAACCCGGTGAAGATCCGCGCTGAGACCGAGGGGCGCATCGCCGGCGATGATAGCCCAAGTCAGCGAGCGACCAACGCGCCGCCTCGGATTTCGGAGAGGGTCTCCGATCGCCCAATCGCCCGAGTGGCGCCCGGCGTGACCGCCCACGGGCGGGCTAGGGCGGTGGCCGCGGATGCGCGTTGAGCCAGGCCCAGATCGCGTCGAGCAGCGGGGCGAAGGTGGCCGTAGTGTGGCCACCGCCGCGCACGGTCCAGAGGGCCACGTCTAGCCCGGGAGGGCAGTCGGCATAGTGCTCACGCGAAACCGAGAGGGCAGCGCCTACGCGCAGCGGCGCCTCGGCCACCCGACGTGCCGCGCAGCCGAGGCGCAGGGCCCACCGCCGCGTGCTGGCCTCCGCACCCGGATAGCAAAGGGAGTTACGCGGCCCCGGCCGCGGCACGCAGGCCGGTCGATAGGGCACGATCGGGTCGCGATCGCCCTGAACGTGGAGCACGCTCAGTCGCGGCGGCGAGGGGCAGGGCCCCTTGGAGAAGTCGGCACCGGCAAGGCTGACCACGGCGGCCAGGCGCCCGCCGCCGGCGCAGGCCAGTCGGTAGGCCAGATGCCCGCCGTTCGAGTGCCCCACCACGTAGAGGCGACGGGCATCGGCACGCTGAGCGCGCCAGGTCTGCTCCAGCAGGGCCTGGAGCCGCGGTGCATCGTCGGCGTTGGCGGCGCCCGTGCTAAAGAAGTCACAGCAGGCCGGTCCGGCCCGCCAGAAGCGCTGGCCGTGGCGATCGAGGCGGCCCGCGGGGACGAGCGCGAGCAGCCTCTGCCGCGAGAGCAGCCGCGCGAGACCGAGGCCCTCGACCACGCTCTCTGGGCCGGCGCCATAGCCGTGGAGCAGCAGCAGCAGGGGCCGCTTGGCGCGCGGCACCGCTGGCGACGACTCGCCCCCCCCCAAGAGCAGCGGCGACGCGACGCCCTCCCCTGGCTGGTCTGCAGCGCCTTCGCCGCCGGGCGCGCGCGCAGGCGGATGCCGCTCGCCCTCGCTCGCCGCGCCAACGCAGCTCGCCGTCACCACGGCCAGGGTCAGCAGCAGACTGGGCCGCTGGCGCCGCGCGCGGCCTCGCCAGCGGCGAGGCGCGCGGACAGCGATCGTTGCGGTCGGCGGCGCCCGTTGCTCCATCGAGGCCAGAGTGTAGCGCACGACCGCGGCAGCGCCGACCGCGGGCCACGACTGGCGCGCGGTCGGCGCTTGGGCTATCAAGGGCACGGCATGTTGGCGCGGCTCGCCGCGCGGAGCGCCGTCACAGCGGCCAGCCGAGGACCATGAGCGCAGCGATCCCCAGCCCCAGCTCCACGGCGATTCATTTCGTCTCCCTCGGCTGCCCGAAGAACACCGTCGACACCGAACGGATGGCGGGGCTGGCGCGGCGCCAGGGACTGCGGCTCGGCGCGGCGCCAGCCGAGGCCGAGATCATCGTCGTCAACACCTGCGGCTTCATCGAGGCCGCCAAGCAAGAGTCGGTAGAGACCATCCTCGATCTGGCGCAGCAGAAGCACGACGGCCGCTGCCGCCTCTTGCTCGTCGCCGGCTGCCTGGCCCAGCGCTATCCCGAGGAGCTCGCGCGCGAGCTACCGGAGGTCGACGCCTTTATCGGCACGGCGGACCTCGGTCGTCTAGCGGGGATCCTCGAGCAGCGTGAGGTGGCGGCCGGCGCACGCATCACCGTGGGGCCAGCGGAGGGGCTGGAGGAGGCGGAGTACGCCCGCGAGCTCTGCGGCCCGGCACACACGGCCTACCTGAAGATCTCCGAGGGCTGTAACCGTCCGTGCGCGTTCTGCGCGATTCCGCTGATGCGCGGTCGCCAGCGCAGCCGCACGATCGGCTCGCTGGTGGCCGAGGCCGAGCAGCTCGTGGCGCGCGGCGCGCGCGAGCTGATTCTGGTGGCGCAGGACAGCACGGCCTACGGGCGCGACCTGCGCGACGAGGAGCACGCCGATCTGGCACAGCTCCTGGCGGCGCTCGACGGCGTGGCGGGCCTGCATTGGCTTCGCGTGCACTACGCCTACCCCTCGCTGGTGACGCCCGAGCTCGCCGAGCAAATGGCGCGGCTGCCACGGGTCGTCCCTTACCTCGATCTACCGATCCAGCACATCGACGACGAGGTGCTGCGCCGCATGCGACGCGGCTACGGCGCCGCGCAGGTGAGACAGGCGCTAGCGAATCTGCGCGCCGCGATGCCCACCGTGGCGATCCGGTCGACGCTCCTCGTCGGCCATCCGGGGGAGAGCGAGGAGGCCCATCGCCGGCTCTGCGCGTTCGTGAGCGAGGCCGAGATCGATCACCTCGGCGCCTTCGTCTTCTCGCCCGAGGAGGACACCGCGGCGGCAAGCCAGAGCGAGACCGTGCCGACCGCGTTGGCCACCGAGCGTCGAGACGAGCTGATGACCCTGCAGCGCACGCGCAGTCGCCGCCGCCTGCGGCGACTGCGCGGGAAGCTGCTCGAGGTGATGATCGACGGGGTCAGCGAGGAGAGCGAGCTGCTGCTGACCGGCCGCCATGCGGGCCAGTCGCCCGGCATCGACGGCACGGTGATTCTCGCCGACGCGAGCGGCGCCCCAGGCACCTTGGTGCGCGCCCGCGTCGAGGACACGAGCGACTACGACCTGGTCGCCCGGGCGGAGTAGGGCAGGCGACGCCGCGCGACCCGGATGGCCCCAGACCTCGACGAACGCGCGATGACGAGCTCGACCCCCAAGCCGATGGTCGACCCCAAGAGCGTTAGGCCGGCCGCCCTGCCGACCGAGGGCGTCTGCGACCCGACCCCGGCGCCGCTAAGGCGCGCTGTCGGCGAAGGTCTCAGGCTCTTTCTGATCTGGCGCGGCGCGCTGCTCGTCCTCGCCTTCGTCGCCGCCAACGTGACCTATGAGCGCGAGGGCGCGCGCCCTCCCGTCGCCCCCGATCACTGGTTTCTCAGCGCCCACGTACGCTCCGACTCGCTGTGGTACGCCGGGATCGCCGAGCGGGGTTACTACGCGGCCGAGGGCGAATCGAACGCGCCCTTCTTTCCGCTCTATCCCTACCTCGCGCGCTGGCTTCGCCCGCTGACGGGCGACCTCTACCTGGCCGGGCTCTTGGTCTCGAACCTCAGCACCGCGCTGGCCCTGATCTTCCTCGCGGCGATCGGCCTGGAGCTGGTCGGTCGCGAGCGGACGCGGCGCGCTTTGATCTACCTGCTGGTCTACCCCTCCTCCTACTTCCTCTCGGCCTTCTACACCGAGGGGCTCTTCCTGCTCGCCAGCGCAGCCAGCTTCTACTTCTTCCTGCGGCGCCGCTATTTCGTCGCCGGGATCTGTGGCCTGCTGGCCGGGCTGACGCGCTCGGCCGGGCTCCCGCTCTTTCTCGGCTATGCGGCGACGCTGGCCTGGCAGCAGCTCCAGGGGCGGCTCCAACGCCGGCGAGCGCCCTTCGAGTGGCGTAGCCTCTGGCTGCTCCTGACCCTCGGCTCCTACCCCATCTTCATGCTGATCTTGCAGCGGCAGCTCGGCGACCCGCTAGCCTTCGCTCGTTACCTCGGCAACTGGAACCGCCGCCCCACCGCGCCCTGGGTCGCGCTCCTGCGTGACGGGCGCCGCATCGACTTCAGCTTCGCCCAACGCCACGACGCCAATATGCATCGCCTGCTGGAGCTCGCGCCGACGCTCGGCTTCCTCGGCCTGGGCCTGATGATGGCGCTGCGCCAGATGCACCCGGCGCTCTGGACCTACACGCTGCTCAGCGTGCTCTTTCCGCTGAGCACGGGGACGATCCGCAGCATGTTGCGTTACACGGGGGTGGTCTTCCCCGGATTCTTCGGCCTCGCCGCGCTGAGCCGCGGGCGCACGGCCGAGCGGCTGATCATCTTCGCCTTCGCCTTCATCCTGGCGATCTACTACATGCGCTTCCTCAACGCCTGGTTCACCGGCTGAAGCGAGCGTGGTGGCGGCGCGGGCGCGCGGCCTAGCGCAAGTCGTTGGCCTGGAGCGGGTCGCCCTGGGCCAGCGCACGCAAGCGGTCGACGATCGTGGGCTGAGCGACGATGGCGCGCTGCTCGTCGTCGCTCAGCACGCCCACCGTCTGCATCGCATGCAGAAAGCGTCCGAGCTGCTCCTCGAGCGCCTGCCGACTGGCCGTCGAGAGACGCTCGAGATCGGCGCTGTTCACCACCGCGAGCGACAATACGGTCTCGGCCCGCACGCGCAGCAGGCGGGCTGCCGCGTTGAGCACGAGGTCGCCCGGCACGGCGAAGCCGAGGGTCACCCCGCCGTGCTCGACGGCCATCACGCGGCCAACACCCGAGATCAGGATCGCCAGCGGCGCCTCGGGTTCGATGCTGAGCGGCTCGCCGGGACGGAAGATGCGCGAGCGCCCCTCGGTCAGCGCGAGCTGCGAGATCCACTGCTCATCCGTCGGCGTGGTTAGCGGGCAGAGGTGCAACGCCGTGTCCCAGTAGAGCTGACGGAGCGTCTCCATCACGACCGTCGTCGCCGCGCGCTCGGTCGCCTGGCGCAGGCTACGCCGCTTGATCACGCCGATCTCGCAGCCCGTGGCGGCCGTCAAGGTCGCCGTATTCGGCATTCCATAGAGGGTGCCGATCTCGCCCAAGAACGAGCCGGCGCCAAAGGGGCCCAGCTCCTGTGCCAGCGTGCCGCGAAGGCGGCTGGCGTTGAGCTCACCCTGCCGCAGGAGGTAGAGGATCTCACCGCGGCCACCCTGGGCGTGCAGCGTCTCCCCGGCCTCCAGCGTGATGGTCTCCGCGACCTCGGCCACGGCCAGCGGCAGCTCGAGCAGCGGCCCGCAGAAGAGCAGGCTGTTCTTATCGACCACCGAGGGCCACGGTAGCGGCTTCCTGACGAAGGTCGCGAGATCGATCGCCGGGGGGAGATCGACCGTCAGCCGCGCGGTCACGAACTGCTGCAGCTCGCGCCTGCAAGCGAGCTTCAGCTCCTCGCTTTGCGAGCGCCGCACGAGCTCCTCGAGCATTGAGCGCGCGTCGTGGCGAAAGCCCTCGCGCAGCAGGTCTCGAGCCATCACCAGCTGCAGCATCTCCAAGGAGCGGTTCTCGTCGGCGAACGCGCGCACCAGCCCGAGCTGTTCCTCGGTCAGCAGGCGCTCGGCGATCCAGACGTACTCCTGCGCCACCTCGAAGGGAATGGCCCCGGAACTCACCGCCTGCAGGAACTCGCGCTCCTGTTGCAGGAGCGTCTCATCCAGCTCGGGAATCAGCTCGAGGTCTTCCTCCGCGCGCTCGAGCTGACCGGCCCCGATCGCGCGCCGAATCCAGAAGAGCTCCCCCTCCTGCTGGGTGTTCTCCGCCGCTGGAGCGCGTCCAGCCCCCAAGGCCCAGGCGGCCACACGCACCACATCCAGCACGCCCTGATGCCAGCGACCACGCAGAGCCTCGACCGCCACCACGCTGCGCCGAGCGGCATTGCGTACGCTCTCATCGGTCGCGCCGCTGGACGCGGTGATCGCGCCGAGCTGCTGAAGGGCCCGGTCGAAGAGACCCGCCTGGGCCAGATCCCAGGCCAGCAGCAGGCGCAAACGCGGGTAGCCGGACTTCTCTTCAACGAGCGACTCGGCCAGGCCGGCCACCTGCGGTGTCATCGCCTGCGAGGTCGTCCAGAGGTACTCGCCGACGACGCTCGCCCCGATGCGGCCGGCATGCACTTCGGCGACCAGATCGAGCAGACAGAGCACGTCATCACCCAGCGCGAGGCCGAGGGTCGCGAGCGGCGCGAGAATATCTTCGGCCTCACCGACGCGATTGGCCATCAGCGCCTGGCGCCCGAGCGGCACGCAGGCCCAGGGCTGGCGAACGGCCAGGGCCGCCTGCCCGAGCGCCCGCAAACCCTCTCGCTGGCAGCCCGTGGCGAGCATCACCTGGCCCCAAAACAACCAGAGCTGGGCCACCGCTATCGAATCACCAGCGAGCAGCGCTGCAGCCTCGACGACCCGAACCCGCGCATGGCCGAAGTCGCCTTGGAGCGAGGCAACCGCGGCTCGCAGCGCGAGCGTCACCGCCTGACTCGCCGGATCGACCTGGCGGGCAATCGTCAGCGCGAGATCCGCGGCGGTGCGCGCGACGTCGAGCTGACCGCTGCGCACGAGCCCCGTCGCCCGCCAGAGCCAAGACAACCAGCGCACGTCGGCGCTGCCGGCCTGCACGTTGCTGAGCCGCTGGAGCAGCTTCTCGGCGGCGGCCGCCCGCCCGCCGTGGCAGACGTGGTCGACCCCCTCGATGAGCTCGCCAAAGGCGCGCCCAAGGTCGGCATCGCCCGCGCCAAGCTCCGCGACAAGCGGGCGCGCAGCCTCCAGATCGCCGGCAACGAGGCTCTGTCGCAGCTTGGTGAGGTTCATGGCGGATCGCCTGGAAACATGGTGGAGCGCTCTAGCGCGTGGTGCCCAATCCACAAGCCGGCGCGGCTCGCGCACGCGCCCGTGCCGGGTCCTGGGTCACCGCGCCTTCGTCGCCGCGAAGTCGTGATCGTGGAGGCGCAGCTCAACCACCTCATGGGACGGCACCTCGACGACCTTCTCGAACTCCCGGCCGGTCCCGGGGAAGCGAAAGAGGAAGCGATGCGGGCCCTTCGGCAACACGAGGTCGCAGGGCGCCCACTGGCCAGGCGTAACGCCGTCAACGACGACCTCAATCGGCAGCTCGGAACGCACGACCACCCGACCCGGCTGCGGCGAGAGCATCACCACCAGTCGATAGACCACAAAGAGCGCGGAGAGGGTCGCGACGAGCGCGAAGATGATGCCGCGCACCGGAAGACGGGCCCCCGCCGGCCACGACCAAAGGCCGGTCCGCTGGGAGGAGAGGGCCGGGGGCGTCGTCGTCGACGCGGCCGTCGGAACCGCGTCGGCCGCCGTGGCCGCTGGCGTCAGCTCCGCCATGGCCACGCTGCGCGCGGTTGTATCCGCGACCGCCGCCGAGCGCGCCGCCTGGCGCAGATTGGCGCGCCAAACATCCTCCGTCTGCCGACCGCGTGGAAACACGCGCTTGACCAACTCGGCGACGCATTCGCGCGTCGTGCTCTGGCCCTTCGTCCGCTCCTCGATCGCCTCGCGCAAACGCGACACGCTGCGCTCGGCCAAGGCACCCTCGATCAGCCCGGCCGCGAGCGAGCCTGCGGGCGGCCCGGCCGCCTCTTGCTCAGCGGTGGACAGCGTCCCCGTGAGCATCTCGTGCAGGCAAAGCCCCAGCGCGCGAATATCCGCCACCGGGTCGACGCCCGAGCCCGGCGCCAGCGGTCCTACCAGGTGGACCGCGCCATCGTCGCTGAGTACGACACTCCGCGTGCGAATCTGGCAGCGGACCGGATCCTTCGCCTTGACACGCTGATGGATGTGCTCGAGCGCCAAGCACAGCTCGCGCGTCACCCAGAGCGCGGTGGCCTCGTCGACTGCCTGCTGCTGCAGCACGAGCCGCCGCACGATCCCGCGCAGGTCCTTGCCCAAGGCAAGCTCGCGCACGGAGAAGACCGCCTCGCCATCGCGACCCGTTTCCATTTGCCGGCAGAGCACGGGATGTTCGAAGCGTCGCTCGACCTCGACCGTGGCGAGGAAGGGCCGCACCTCCGCTGGTGGCGCGACCCGCTTGAGCAGGAGCAGCGCCGGATCGCCCGGTCGAACGCAAACGTAGCTCTCGCTGCCCTCGCCAACGTGCAGCCGTTCGCCAAGGTGAAAGCCGCCGAGCGTCGAGCCTCTGCTGTCCTGCGCCACCTAGAAGCCCCCCCGAAGCACGAGCTCCGCACCCGTCACCGGCGCACCGCCGGCCGCTGCGCCCAAGGGCGTAACGCCCAGCGTCAGTGGCCCCGCGACGCCCCCCTGTGGCCCCCTGGTCCCGCGCTCCGCGGGCCAGATCAGCAACGCCGTCGCGGCGGCCGCGAGCACCCCACCGGCGGCCAGCAACCCGACGCCGATCTGCTTCTTGAGGCGCCCATCGTCGCTGCGCCTGAGCGCCTCGGCGCGCGTCATCTCGAGCACCTTCGCCGGATCGCCGTAGCCGAGCAGATCCTCGATTCCAGCGTGGTCGCGAGCGCCCAGCACAAAGGCCACTCCCCCCGCGGCGACGGCGGCCAAGGCCACGGGCAGCACGACCCAGCCGGCGGTGCTCCGCCACGCCCCGGGCTCCGCGGGCTGCAGCGCCGGCGCGGCCGGTGGCGGCGCCGCCTCGATCGGGCGCGTGGCCTGGGCACCAGTGACCCGCGCCTGGACGAGCGTTTCATAGCGCTGGGCCGAGCGCAGCTTGGCCTCACCCGAGGAGTCCGGATGGTCCATGCAGCGCCGGTAGCTGGCAAGCGCTCGGTCGAGCTCGCCGAGCGCCTCGAAGCTGCGCCCGATGTTGTAGAGGAGGTTCGGCACCGGAAGCACGCCATAGGCTGTTTCGAAGCGCGCGAGGGCCTCGCGATAGGCGCCGGCGCGAAAGAGCGCCACACCCTCGGCGTAGAGGGCTTCGACGCGGCGCGCCGGATCCGTGGCCTGGGACGGCTCTTGGCCCGCGCCACTCGCCGCGCCCTCGGCGCGCGCGAGCGCCGGCGCGCCGAGGACCAAGACGAGCAGAAGGGTCAACCAAGGCATGCGCGGGTCCATGGGCGCTCCGTTTCCTAGGCGTCTCATCATTCCGGCTCGCCGACGACACCGATGGCCGGTCGACGATCATCGGGGATCAGATCGATTCGCGGCGCGTCGGGCCTCGCGGCGGCGCGCGTCGGCGCGGGCGGAGCATCGAGTTCGTCTCCAGCGGGCGTCGCCGCTGAGCCTTCAGCGCGTGCGGCCGGCGCGAGCGTACCAGCGCCCGCGATCGCCGTGACCTTGGCCGCCGCCGCTCCGCTCAACGAACCCTTGAACGGGCGCGGGTCACGTGAGCGAGCGCTCGCGGACAGGCGCGGCTGCTGCGACCGCCGCGCCTCCGCAACCTGGTCCGTCGCGGCGGGGCTCGCGGCCGCGGCCGCAGCCGCAGCCGCCCCTACCGGCGCCACTCCTGCGCGCCCAGTCGGCGTGACTGCTGCCCCCGCGGGATCCTCCGCGTGGCCCGCGCGACCATCCGCCGCCCGCTCGCCGGCGACAACCTCCAGCACGCGGCGGCCAGGACCGCCACGCGGCCCATGCGGAACGAGGGCCATGACCAGCGCCAGCGTGATCGCCAGCGCCCCCACCACCCACATCCAAATTCTGTACTTGCGCTCGGCCAAGACCCGCCTACTCCCGCGTCAGAAGCCCCAGCGGCTTGAGGCTATGGTCGGCCTGGAGCTCGACCGCGTAGAGTCGCTTCGTCGCCTGATGGCTCACCGGCGAGTACGCGAGCGGCGCGCCTATGCCGACGTCCACGCTCAGGGTCTCAAGCGTGTCGATGAAGGACTCGGTCGTCAGATCGGGCCCGTGCTGGCGCAGCGCGGAAAGGAGCAGCTTGGCCGAGAGATAGCCCTCGAGGGCAATCGGACTGGTCACGGTCGCCAGCTTCAGCTCCTCGGAGGCGTCTGTTTCGTGGCGCGTGAAGTAGGCGGCCTGGTCCTCGCGGAACTCGAGCACCGCGCTGGCGCTCGACGACCCCGGAGTCGGGTCGGGCACGGTGGTGGCGATCACCGTCTTGGCGGCGGCCGAGTTCGTCGGATCGCAGTAGATACCGAAGAGGCTCTTGAGCGCGATACCCACCGGCGACAGCGCCAAATAGCGCCGGGTCTTGACCTTCTTCAGCTGCGCGATCTCCTGGGTCGATGGGGCCGGAGCGAACCAGCTCGACGGCGCGCTGCCGGTCGCCTGCACGGCCTTGATCTCAGCCTCGAGGCCGCAGATAAAGCTCGCGGCGGCGTTGGGCAGCGCCGCGATCACGACCGCCGTGGCGACATCGCCATCGACGGCCGGCACCCGACCCGCCGCGCTGGCAGGTTGCGCCATCCAGCGCAGAATTTCACCGATCGCGCGACTCGTATTGACCGCCGCTGCCCCTGCGTTATACGAGGCCGCAAGCACCGCCTCCTCGGCGATCTGGTGGGCCGCCAGGCCGCGCACCACGCCCCGACGCCCGCTCGCACCGAATTCGTCGAGATCCTGCGGTCCATTCGTCCCTGCGAACTCACTGACGCCCTGGCCAAAGGCCGCCACGTTCTGCGGCGGAATCCGGAGCGTGCTCAGCGCGTAGGCCGTGAGCTGCTCCGCCTCCTCCGAGTAGCGCGCCCGGACATTGAAGACGTAGCGCGCCGGCGGATCCTCCTCCAACTCGTCGGCCCCGCTGCCCGGCGCGAAGAGCAGCACCCGCTTCTCCGTGGCCAGCCTCGCGGCCGCCAGCGCATTGGGACTGCCCAACACGCCAACCAGCGCGAAGGCCTTGCGCGGGGTGCCGCCGATCAGCTCCTCTGCCTTCTCCAGGGTGAGGGCTGCCTTGTACTCGTCCTCCTCGACCTCGACCACCACCTCGCGCCCGAAGACACCACCGGTGCTGTTGGCCTTGTCGAAATAGGCGCGAAAACCCAGCAGGGCCTGCCGACCCACCGGCGCGAGGGCGGAGAGTCCCTCGGTGATCGCCGCCGTCATGCCCAGCACCAATCGGCCGTCGGAGACCCCGTTGACGTCTTTATAGGCGGCGACGCACTCGCGCGGATTGCCCTGACAGACGAAGCCCCCGCCGCAGTCCGCGCTGGCCTGGCAGCTGAAGCGAAGGCCCTCGAGACTCGGTCCGTTGCAGCCACCGCCCACGGCGATTGCCAGGACGCAGGCGCTAGACGCTCGCAGAATCTGCCCCAAACCCATCGATGACCCCGTTAACAGCGGCCGAAGGAGCCGCATTGAAGCGTGACACGCAGCTGATTGCAACCGAGCGTACTACGAACCATCCGCGGGAGCCAAGTGCGCCCAGCCCGCCTGTAGCAGCCCAAGGGGGGGCGGTCGAGCTTGGAGCGATCCACCTTGCCCGCTACGCTGGCCGCATGCTGGTCGGCGCTCCGGCGAAAGGGAGGTGCGGGCGTGAGGCAGGGCTCCTTTGGTCCCCATTTTCGGCTGCTTTGCGTGATGGTGATCGTCACGGGGATCGATCAGCCGCGCAGCCGCGCGCGCGCGGCTGGCGCGGGCTTGGGACCCTTCGCAGCGGCATGGTGGCGGCTCGGTGAAGCGGCGGGGCCGCGCCCGGAGGCGCGCGCCCGCTGCGCGGCTGCCGCGGCGCCCAGCGCCTTGGCGCGCTTGCTGGCAGAGCTCGGTGATGCGGGCCTGGCTGCACCGGACGACCGCGCCCGGCTCCGCAGCTGGCATCGGGTGATCTTCGGCAAGTGGCGCTTCAGCGCGCTGCCAGCGGGCGGCCCGCCGACCCTGGCGGCAACGCAGCTGCCTGCGCTGTTGGCCCGCCGGCAGGGAAGCTGCCTGGGCCTCGGCGCCCTCTACCTGGCCCTGGGGGAGGCGCTCGGGCTGCCGCTGCGGGGTGTGCTCGTCCCGGGTCACTTCTTCGTGCGCCTGCAGGCGCACGATGGGGGCCCCGCGCGCAACGTCGAGCTGCTTGCCGCGGGGCGCGCGTATAGCGATGACTGGTATCGGCGCAGGTACCGCGTTCCCGCCGACCATCCGCTCTACCTGCGCTCGCTCTCCTCCGCCGAGAGCCTCGCCGTCTTGCGCTACGAGCTCGCGAACGCGCTGCGCGGCGCCGGCGCCTTGCAGGCCGCCCGCGCCCACTACGCCTTGGTCGTCGACCAGCTCCCGGCTTTCGCCGAGGCGCAGAGCAACCTGGGCCTCAGCGAGCAGCTCCTTGGCGATCGCGCGGCGGCGGCGCGATCGTACCGTCGCGCGCTCCGCGCCGGCGCGCCGGCAGCCGGGATCAGGCGCAATCTTC
Organism: Pseudomonadota bacterium; assembly: GCA_016711215.1. Lineage (NCBI taxonomy): Bacteria > Pseudomonadati > Pseudomonadota > Pseudomonadota bacterium. The sequence goes on from JADJTL010000003.1 coordinate 275,958, forward strand.
GGCGGCTGGCGCGCGAGCGCCCCTCGCGCTGGCGCGCGCCGGGCCCGCCAGCGGCTCCTGCTGGGTCAAGCAATGGAGCGTACCCAGTCCCCATACCAGATCAACCGCGTGAATGCCGACCACCGGACGATCGCGAAACAGCTCGGCCAGCACGCCCAGCGCCTGCCGATCACGCGGATCGTTGAAGGTCGGCACCAGCACCGCCGCATTGCCGACATAGAAGTTGGCGTAGCTGGCAGGCAGGCGCCGCCCGCCGAACCAGAGCGGAGCCGGCATCGGCAGCGCCACCACCTGCGGACGCGATCCGTCCTCGAGGCGCAGCGCCTGCAGGCGCTCGCGGTTCTCCGCCAGCGCCCCGTAGTTGGCGTCGCGCGGGTCGTCCTCGCTGCAGAGCACGACAGTGCGCCGGTCGACGAAGCGGCAGAGATCGTCGACGTGGCCGTGGGTATCGTCGCCGGCGATCCCGCGACCGAGCCAGAGCACCTGGCTGATCCCGAGGTAGTCGGCCAAGAGCCGCTCGTAGCCACGCCGGTCGAGGCCCGAATTGCGCACCTGAACCTCAGGATCGAGCAGGCATTCCTCCGTCACCAGGGCGCTACCGTAGCCGTTGACGTCGATCGCCCCGCCCTCGAGCACGAAGTCGCGCGCGCCGCGGCGGGCCCGCAGCACCGGCAGGCCCAGGTGACGCGCCGCGCGCTCCGCCAGGCGCGCATCCAGCTGCCAATCCGAGTAACGCGCCCACGCGTTGAAGCCGAAGCTGCAGACCTTCAGCGCGCTGTCCTGCGCGCGCCGGTCGTCGACGAAAACGGGCCCGCTATCACGGAGCCAGCCGCGATTGGTCGGCCAGGGCAACCAGTCGATCTGAGCGAGATCGACGCCGACGCGCGCGAGCACCGAGCGAGCCCGCCGCTCGACCGCCGTGGAGGCGACGACGAGGCGGAGTCGTTCGCCTGGCGCCAGGCGGCGCACGATCTCACCGAAGACCCAGTGGATCGCACCCAGCTTGCCGGGCCAGTCGCTCGCGTTATGGGGCCAGGCCAGCCACGTCGCGGCATGCCGCTCCCATTCGGCGGGCATCCGGTAGCGCAACCCAGCCGGCGGCGCTGCCTCCCCCGTGCCCACCGCGATCCTCCGCGTCGGCGGCGTCGCCCGGCTCATTTGTCGATGAAGCGGCGCTGAAGATCAGCGTAGGCGTCGATGCGCCGATCGCGCAAGAAGGGCCAATGGCGTCGCACCTGCTCGATGCGGGACGACTCGATGGTCGCCAGCAGGATCTGCTCGTCCGCCGCGCCCGCCTCCGCCAGGACGACGCCCTGCGGATCGCAGACGAACGACGAGCCCCAGAACTCGATCCCCGCGCCCCCGGCCTCGCCGGGCTCATGACCGACGCGATTGGCCGCGGCAACGTACACGCCGTTCGCCACCGCATGGCCGCGCTGGACCGTGCGCCAGGCGTCGCGCTGCACGGCGCCCTCCGCCTGCTTCTCCTGCGGATGCCAACCGATGGCGGTCGGGTAGAAGAGCACCGACGCGCCGCGCAAGGCAGCCAAGCGTGCGGCCTCCGGGTACCACTGGTCCCAACAAATCAGCACGGCGATCCGCACCTGTCCCAAGTCGAAGGCGAGGAACCCGAGATCGCCGGGCGCGAAGTAGTATTTCTCGTAGTAGCCCGGATCATCCGGGATGTGCATCTTGCGGTAGACGCCGCTCAAGGCGCCCTCAGCGTCGAGCAGCGCCGCGCTGTTGTGAAAGACGCCTGCCGCGCGCCGCTCGAAGAGTGGAACGATCAGCGCGACCCGCTCGCGCCGCGCGACCGCCGCCAGCGCCTGCGTCGTCGGGCCGGGAATCGGCTCCGCCGCGTCGAAGTGCTGCACGGCTTCGTGCTGACAGAAATAGCGTCGAAGGAAGAGCTCGGGTAGGCAGACCAACGCGGCACCCCGCCCAGCGGCCTCCCCAATCAGCTCGGTGGCGCGGCGCAGGTTGTCGGCCGGCTCGGGGCCCATCGCCATCTGCACGAGCGCGATCTTGGTACTAGTCATGATCGAAGGGCGCTCCAGTCGCCGTGGCGCCACGAAGCCTCACTCCCACAACCCGTCACTCCAAGTAGGTGTAGCCGGCCATCCCGCTCTCGTAGAACTCGAGCAGGGAGCGTCCCTCCGCCACGCTGAGCGTGCTCGCCCGCAGCGCGCGCTCGACGTCCTGACGCATCGTCCGGACCATCTCCCCGCCGCTATAGCCGACGTAAGCGAGCACCTCGCGCACCGAGTCACCTTCGATCACCTCGTCGATCGACCAGGAGCCTTCGGCGTCGAGACTGACCCGGACGACGTGGTTGTCGCCGAAGAGATTGTGCAGGTCGCCGAGCACCTCTTGGTAGGCGCCGACGAGACAGGCCGCCAGCGTGTAGCGCTCGTCGCCCTGAGTCTCGTGCAGCTCCAAGGTGCGCTTGATGTCCCGCCGGTCGACGAAGTTGTCGACCTTGCCGTCCGAGTCGCAGGTAATGTCGGCCAAGGTCGCCGCCCGCGTCGGGCGCTCGTTCAAGCGGTGCAAGGGCAGAATCGGAAAGAGCTGATCGACCGCCCAGGCGTCCGGCAGCGACTGAAAGACGCTGAAGTTACAGTAGTAGGTGTCGCTCAGCCCCTCACGGAGATCGCTGAGCTCCTCGGGCAACTCCCCGCGCTTCTCGGCGCGGGCCAGGATCTGGCGCCCGATCGCCCAAAAGAGCTTCTCCGCGTCGGCGCGCATCGGCAGCGTGAGGTAGCCGAGCGAGAAGAGGTTCATCGCCTCATCACGCGCCTGGACCGCGTCGTGGAAGGCCTCGGAGAGCCGGCGATCGGTGATGCTCTCGAAGGCATCGAGCAGGTCGAGCACGGGCTGCGGCGGGTCGTCCTCCGCGGCGACCCGCGCGCGAATGGCCTCGATGTCGGGCTCGCTGTCGAAATGTGAGCGCCCGACGACGTCGAAGACGAGCACAGTGGAATACGCCACCATCGCCCGGCCGGACTCGCTGAAGATCGTCGGGTGCGGGACGCCGGCGTCGTCGCAGACGGTCTTGATGCGGTAGATCAAATCGCTGGCGTACTCGCGGATCGAGTAGTTGACGCTCGACTCGAAGACCGAGCTACTGCCGTCGTAGTCGACGCCGAGCCCGCCGCCGACGTCGATGTACTCGATGCCGGCGCCGAGTCGACGCAGCTCGGTGTAGAAGTACGCCAGCTCCGTGACGGCGCTCTTCAGGCGCCGAATATCCGACACCTGACTTCCCAGGTGGAAGTGGACCATCTTCAGGCAGTCGAGCATCCCGTGCCGCTCGAGCTCTTCGATCACCCGCAAGGCCTCGGCGGCCGTCAGCCCGAACTTGCTGCGCATGCCGGAGGACGAGGCCCACTTGCCGGTGCTGCGCGCGGCCGGCTTGATGCGCAGACCGACCAGGGGCCGCGTCTGATGCCGCTGCGCCTGCTCGATGATCAGCTCGAGTTCATTGAAGCGCTCGACGACCGGAATGATCCGCCGACCGAGCTTGGTCGCCAACACCACGGTCTCGATGTACTCGTGGTCCTTGAAGCCGTTGCAGACGATCGGCATGTCGTTGTGGCCGACCGTCATCGCCAAGACCGCCAGCAGCTCCGGCTTCGAACCAGCCTCCAGCCCATAGCCGAGCTGCGCGCCGATGTTGCGGATCTCCTCGCAGACGTCGCGCTCCTGGTTGACCTTGATCGGATAGACGAAGCAGTAGCCGCCCTGGTACTGGTTCTCCTCGATCGCCGCGTCGAAGGCCTGCCGCAGCTCGTGGAGCCGGTCGCGCGCGAGGTCGGGGAAGCGCAGGAGTACGGGAGGATTGATGCCGCGCTCACGCAGGCCCTCGACCACCTCCCAGACGTCGATTCCGCGCTCGGGTTGACGCGTCGGGCAGATCGTCAGATGCCCAGTCGGACTGATGCGGAAATAGCCTTTCCCCCAGTCCTCGAGTCCATAGAGCGCACGAGCATCATCGGCAGTCCAGGCGCCGTCGAGCAGCGCATTATGACGGAGGGGGTCGGCAGACATGCGCGCAAACTACTCGATCCCGTGCGCGCGCGCTACTGCGGTCGAGCCCGCGGGATCAGGCGGCTATTCGGCATGCTCGGACCCAGCACCGGCCGCCGGCAGCGGCGGCGGCGCGCCCAGGGCTGGCGCTGCACCCAGGGCCGCCAGCGCGGCCTCTTGCGTCAGCCGGGCGTTGCGCAGCAGCACCGTCAACCAGTAGTTCATCCGCTCGGCGTTCGTCGTGTCGCGCCAGTGGCGAAAGTGCGGCGCAAAGGCTGCCAGCGGCTGGCGCCCTTCAACCGGATGGACCTCGACGGTGAAGCTGACCTGCGCGGCCGCCAGCCAGCGCAGCGCGCTGGCGACGATCGCCTGCAGCCCCCGCGGGCCATACATCATCGGCAAGCAGTGCTGGCCCTGAAACTCGAAGGGCAAGACCACCCGCTCGAGGAAGCTGGCGTGGTCGGCCACGCCGTAGCGGTTCAGGGTCCAGAGGGGATGACCATCGTGCAGATGGAAGTGCAGGGGCTTACCGATCCGCGCGAGCGCCTCGATCTGCTCGAGCAGCCAGGGCAGAACGCTCCGCACTGCGCCCTCCACCACGGCGATCAGCGCTGGCAGCTCGTCGGCGTAGGGCGTCAAGGCGCAGACGTCGAGGCCGGGGCGGCGCGCCGCGAAGGCCACCCGCGCCTGCTGAATGCCGAGGTGACCGACGTCGATGCAGGCGCTGATCTGCGACAGCTCGGCGATGCTGGCGAACATCGCGACAAAGCGCGATGCCTCGACTCCGACCGCATACTCGACGAAGAGCAGCGGCTCGGGCCGACCCAAGGCGCGCAAGTCGGCGTCGAGCGCGCGTAACGCCGCCCGATACTCGTCCGGGCTCTCGACGAGATCCCATTGATCGTGCGCCACGAGCCCACGCACCCGCGCCGGGGATCGCCGGGCGAACTCGACGACCCAATGCCGGTCGTCCTCCCGCAGCAGGTTCAGCCCGCGCGGCAGATGCGCGTGGATCGTAAGCGCGTTGCCTGGGGTCTGCCCCACGACGTCGTTCAAGCGCTCCGGGGCGCCGGGATAGACCTCGGCGCCGATCCCCGCGCGCTCGAAGCGCAGCCGTGCCAACTGAAAGAGCGTGTCGTCGCCCTCGAGGCGCTTATCGAAGAGCCCCAGCAGGGCGGGCTGCTGCCGCGCAAGCATTGGTGCTCCGCGGCTCTCTGGCGCGCTCTCGCTGGTTGAAAGGCTCATCGTCAGTCCTCGTCGCCCAGTGGCGGCGACAATCCCAGTGGCGGCGACAATCCCAGTGGCGGCGACAATCCCAGTGGCCGCGACAATCCCAGTGGCCGCGACAGTCCCAGTTGCGCTCGCGTCTGCAGCGCCAGCAGCGCGTCGGCGACCAGCGCGCCCTCGATGTCCTGCGGCATTCCGGCCCGCGCTTCAATCAGTCGCGCCAACGACGCCAGCTTCTGGCCCAACCGCTCGCGCCAGGCTGGGTCGCAAAGGATCGGCATTCCAGCGTAGCGCACCGGCGCCGCGCACAAGCCGCCGTTCGCGGCAGGGCGCAGGGCCTCAGCGTAGCTGGCGCAGCCGAGCAACGTCGTCGCCCCGCCGTCCTTGCGGCAACGCAAGCGAAAGGGCGTCCCCGCGGCGCCGCTCGCCAGCGTCTCACCCAACCCCACTGCGCACTCGACCAGCGCAAAGGCACGGTCGCAGGTTAGCGGATCAACGGTGTGGATGACGAACGAAAGTTCAGCGTCGATCAGTTGCTGGACAATCACGGCCATCCGCGCAGGCGGCGCTCCAGCGAACTGCTGCGCACGCACGCGCAGCGCGCGCGCCGACCAGAGCGAGACCCAGACCTCCTTCAGCGCCCCGGCCACGGCCGCCGAGCTGACGTTCACCACGGAGCGAAACAGGCCGGCCGTCGTGTAGCCGACGCGATCCTCGGTGTCGGCGCTGGAGCGCACCACGAGCGGTGCGTCGGCGCCAAGCAGATCAACCAACCCCGCCAACAAGGCCGGTGGCACGGAAACCGCCGCCCAGAGCGCCGCGAGCGCAGCAGCCTGCGCCTCGGCCGCGCTGCCCCCCTCGGCGCGACCCTCGCCGGCGCTCGCCGCGCCTCCGCTCCAGCGCGCCCAGGCCGCGCGCCAGGGCGCAGGCTGCTCCGCGATCAGCCGCTCGAGCGCGCTGAAGGGCACGACCGCCGCGGGCGCGACGCGCAAGACGCTGGGCTCAGCGGCCGCAAGCTCGGCCAGCCAGCGGAGGCTCGCGGCCTTGGCGCCTGCGCGCTCGGCGCTCACCTCGTGCAGCGGCAGGAACCAGCGCGCCTCGCAATCAAGCGCCTCCTGCGTGGTGGCGCGGGTGATGGCCGCCGGGGCACTCGCTGGCTCCGGCGCCAGCGCGGGAGCCAAGGCCGCGGGTCTCAGCTCCACGCCATCGGCCCGCACCGTCAGCCGGAAGGGCCCCGCCGCGTCGGCGGCAGCGTCGCGCAGCAGCCCCTGCAAGGCCGCGGCGCTCCCCGCGGCGAACGCCACGGCGTGCTGGCGCGCCCGCACGCCGAGGTGAGACAGCAGCGCCATCGGCTGACCGAGCAGCACGCCGACCACGCCCGGCGGCAAGACCTCATCGCCCGTCGCGCGGTCCACGCAGGCGATCACCGGCTCGGCGCCGGCGCCCTCGCGCGCGCCTCCAGCCTCGACGTCCTCGAGGCTGCTCGCGTGAAAGAGCCGCCCGACCACAGTCCCCGCGACCACCGCGCTCCACGGCGGCAGGCCCGCCTCGCGCCGCAACGCCGCCTCGAGCCACTCGGCGAGCTTGCTGAGCTGAAAGACGAGCGCGCCGCGCAGCTCGCCTTCGACGTAGCTGGCCAGCGCATGCGGCGCCACGCCAAGGGCGCGGCCCACGAGCTCGGCGCGCACGGCCAAGAGCGTCAGCGAGCGCGCGGCGCAGGCCGCGGCCAGACCCTGGGCCCGCTCTGTCGCGGCGAGGAGGGCCAGTAGGCGCCAGGCCTCCCCGGGCGGCGCCGCCATCCAGCAGCGCAGATCGCTGCCCAGCGCGCGCGACTCCGCCTGCGCCACGCCGCTGAGCGCGAGCTGGTCGAGCAGCGCCCCCAGGGCCCCCAAGACGGTGCTCCACGGCGCCGGCTCCGGACTCGCCTCGAGCGCGCTGCAGAAGCGGCTCGCGACGAGAAACGCCTGGCGTTCGAGCGCCAGGTCGACGCGCTCGCAGCGCTGCGCCAGGGCGCTGGCGCTCCCGACGATCGATGGCTCGAGCCGCTCCCGCAGCGCGGTCAGCGCCCGCAGCTCCTGCAGCAGTTCCTCAGGCGTCGCGTCACGACCGAGCGCCTGCTGCTGCGCTCGTTGCAGCGCGGCTGCCGCGCTCTGGAGGTCCAGCTGCGCCTCACTCAGCAGTGGCGCGAGCTGCGCCGCGAGCTCACCCGCACCGAAGAACTGCTGCAGCTCCTCGTGGAACTTGCGGAACTCGCGCACAAAGGCCGGCGAATAGTCCGCCCCGGGCGCCGTGACGCGCTGCAGGAGCGCCGCGGAGGTCGCCAGATCCTCGGGACCCGCGCAGCGGTGGAGCTTGTTCTGCAGCGTATGCTTGATCTCGTGCTTGAGCGCCGACGGGATGTCGTTGCGGTGCGCGATGTCGCGGATCCGGGTCAGCGGCTCGGCCGCGAGGAAGGCGCCATCGTAAGAGGGCAGCCAACGAACGATGCGGCGTAGCAGCCCTGCGTTGCCCGGGCGGCGCAGCGTGCGCAGACTCGCGTGGATACGCTGCGCCAGCCGCGCGTGATGCACCGGGCGAAAGTGCCGTCCATCCTCGACGCAGGGCAGCTCGCCCGTGCCGAGGAAGCGCAGGTAGATCCCGAGATCACGGAGCTGCTCATCGCTCACGCCGTCGGGCCCGGCCGCGCAGAGCTCCGCCACCCACTCGAGCTTCTCGCGCCAGCTTCGCTGGCGGGCATTGGCCTCGACTAGTCGTTCGACCAGGCGGTCCATGCTCGCGCCCGTGGCTGCCCCAGCAGCTCGCATAGCCGATCCCTGGCCTCGTTGAGCAAGCGCGGCGGCCGTGGCCATTGCTCGAGGATTGCCGCGCCGGCGAAGCCGCGCGCCCGCAGCCGCGCGATTAACCCCTGCAGCCCGGCCGGCGACTGCGCCGCCGGACCCGTAAAGAGCGTCAGGTGGCTGTCGCGATCGCCGTAGTTTTCGTGCAGGTGCAGATGAATCAACGGCACGTGGTCGGCGAGCCGATCGACGTAGGCGAGGTAGTCGTTGCGCGTGCCGCCATAGAGGTTCGCGTGCCCGAGGTCGAGACACATGCCAGCGCGCTGCGTGCCGAACTGCGCGCGCAGCAGGGCGAAGAGCGCATTGAAGTGCTCGGGGCTGGTCTCGGGCGTGTTCTCGATCGCCAGCGCCAGCCGGTGGCGCGCGAGCTGCTGCGCAAGGTGCGCCGTCGCCTCCGCGAAGGCCTCGATGCCCTGACTGAGATCGAGGTGAAGGTTGATCAGCGTGGCGCCGAGGTCGAGCGCCAACTCGACCGACTGCTGGAGCCGCTCCGGGCCCCCGGGCTGCAGCGGGGTCGCGCGCCAGGGCGCGTGGACCGATTGCTGCACGCCGTGGCGATGCGCGGCGCTGCGCAGCTGCAGACGCTGGCCGGCGTCCAAATCGCCCTCCTCCCAGCCGAGCCCGATTTCGGGCCGATCAGGCCGATCGGGGAACCACTCAAACGCGTCGAAGCCATGCTCGATCGCGTAGTCGAAGGGCTCGCCCACGCTGCTCGCGGCAAAGCTGGTCTGGTTTCCAATCCGGATCGGCACACGCCTCGGCGACTGTTGCATCCCTGCTCCCGTTGCCTTCACGTCGAACGCTAGCCGCGTCCGCACCCTCGCGCGACCGTCTGACGACCGACGCCGGCCCGTTCCCGCCGGGCCTAGAGACCCACCTGCGGCCGCGCCTGGACGACATAGAGCCGCCCCTCGCTGATCACACCCTCGATATCCTGGGGCGTGCCGAAGGCCCGCTCCACGCTCAGGCCGATCTCTGCGATGCGACGCACCAGCGGCAGGCGTCGCGCGGCGTCCCACAAGAGCGGCTCCTCAGTATAGTCCAGCAGGCGCGCCGTCGGCGCCTCGGCCGTCACGCTGTCGTAGAGTCCAGCGCCAGCGTAGCCTGCCAGATCCTCGGCGTTGGCGTCCGAGCGGTAGATGAGCCCCCGAGCGCTCAAGGCCTCACTCTTGCTCGGATAGGCCACGATTCGCGCGCCCCCGTCGGCGTCGCCGAGGCGCGCCTTATCAACGACCACCGCCAGCGCGCGTCCCGGGTGGTTGCCGACGAGGGTCTCGCCGAGGCCCGGGACGAGCTCGAGGTAGAGTTCACGGGCGTTGCCATCGGCCGGATTGACGCTGTGCAGGACGAAGGCGTGATCGGCGGGCACCAGCGGCTGAATCAACACCGCGAGGTGGACGGCGCGGTGCGCGAGCTGCCAGTGCTGCCGCGCCTGGTAAGCGCGTTCGTTCCACTTCGAGGCCCAAACCCGCTTGATCTGCATCCAGCTCGTCGCGAGCGCGTCGCCGAGCGGCACGCCGACGGCCGCCAGCGCACTCTTCAGCGCCGGCGCCAGGGCCGCGGGCGCCTCCAGCTCCAGCACCAACGCGCGCAGGCGGCTCAGCAGCGCCACATCGATCGCCCCCTCGTCGGCGCGCCGCGTCCGCTCGGCATACTCCTCGGCCCGACCCGCGTTGGCGGGCAGCGCCAGGGCGCGCTCGAGGCCACCGAAGGGCACGGCGACGGCCGGGGGTACGATCGCCCACGAGGGCAACACCGCCGCGAGCCGCAGCAGCCCGCGCGCCTTGGCTCCCACCTGGTCCGGCCCGCAGCGCGCCAGGGGAAGGACCCAATCCTCGCCGCTCAGGTCGACGGCCGGCAGCACGAGCGGTGCGCGTGGCGTCGCTGCGGCCGCGGTGGCGCCCTCCAGCGCGGCCACCACCACATCGCCGCGCGCGTCGACCTCCAGCCGCACCTGCCGTCCCTGCAGCGCTTCGAGCTCGCTCAACTTCTGCGGCGCATAGCAGGTGGCGAAGAGCAGCCCCGCGTTGCGGGCGCGTACGGCGACGTGGGAGACGAGATCCGTCGGCATCGGGGTGATCACCGCGGTCACCTGCTCGGGGATCTCCTCATCGCCACCGACCGAGCGCGAGAGCACGACCAGCGGCCCGCGCTGACCATCGAGTTGCAGCTCGCGCAGGGTGTCGACACAGCGCAGCTCCCCCTCCCCGCGCCCCGGACTGACCACCTGCCAGTCGCCCAGCGCAGCCACCGCCCGCAGCAAGGGGTCGAGGTGGCGCAGCAGCGCCGCGATCACGAAGCTCGGTCGCCCGCGCACCACCTCCTCGCTGAAGAGGCTGATGACCCAGGCCTCGACGCGCAGGGCGACCCCGAGCTGCTCGGCCTTGGGCTGCAGCAGCGCGTACCAGGCGTCGACCTCGCCACCGACGGCGCGGGCGACCCGCTCGACCACGGCCCGCGCATGGCGCGCACGGTCAGCGTCGAAGGTTCCGTCGGCGCTGATGCGGCGCCAATGGCGCCGGCAGAGCTCGAGCTCCGGAAGCGCGCTGCTCAGGCCAAGGTTCTCGAGCACGTGCTCAACGAGCACCACCAGCTCTGCCAACGTCACGTCGGCGTCGAGCCAGCGCTCGACCGCGAGGCGAAGGTGGTCCTCGAGCGCGAGGTCGAGGTAGAGCAGCGCCCGCACGGTCTCGCCGCCAGCGAGGCGCCGGGCGAGGTTGCGGCGTAGGACGGTGATCGCCTCGACCACCTGCACGAGGATGGCCGCCGGCGACGGGGACGCGGCGCCTGTGGCCCGGTCGATCCCGCGCGCGCCGCCATCCGCAGGGCTCGGGCGTGACAGGCTCAAGAGCCAGGCCAGCCGCTGACGGTCCTCGGGATCGCAGCTTTCTCGCGCCGCCGCCGCCGCCGCCGCCAGATCGTTCGCCTCATGCAACGCACGCAGCGTGCCGGCGAAGTGCTCGATGTCCTGGGCCAGGCCCGCCTTCAATCCCGGCACGAAGTCGGGCGCCGAGCGGATCGGCCGCTCGTAGCTTTCGAGGCGTTGGCGCGTCACGCCGTGTCGCTGCAGCTCGGCCCAGTACCGCAACAGATCGCCGTCGCTGCGCAAGAACGCGAGGTACGCCTCGGCGATCGCGACGTCGTCGGGCGTCGTGTTGTTATGGAGCTTCTGATGCCACTCCTCGAGGAAGTGCCCCGCCACCTCCTTGATCCGATGGCGATGCATGATCTCGAGGATCTCGTCGCGGATGCGCTGGCCTTCGTTCGCCGCACCGACGGTGCCGAGCAACAGCCGCACGAGCGGCCGAGCGCGCGGCGCCCCCGCGAAGCGCTGCACCAGCAGCTCGCCCAAGCGCTGCTGCGCGTGGGCGAGCTCGCGCGGCTTGGTGTTGTAGCGCCGCTGCCAGTCGAGCTGGCGCAGCGCCGAGAACCGCAGCCAGACGAAGAGGTAGGCCAACGCGTCGGCGTCGGCGCCGCAGCCCTCGATCAGGGCGTGGCAGAGCTGATAGCGATGCATCAACGTCCACGACGAGCGCCCGAGCTCATGGGCCACGATCTCCTCGACGAGCCGCGCGCAGGCCACCGGCGCGCTGGGCCCATCGACCACCCCCGCTGACCGCAGCGGGACGACGAAATCACCGCCATGGTGATGCACCCAGCGTCCCCGGTCCGGCAGCAGCAAGACGAAGGTCAGCGCGGCCCAGGGACCCTGCGCCGGCAGGCGCAGGACCAGCGGCCCCTCCTCGGACCGAGGCGCGAGCGGCGTCTGCACCGCCGCCTCACCGACCGCGACCGACCCCGCCGGCCAGCACTCAGGCGGCGCCGCGTGCCAGCGCCCGTCGCCGGGCAGGCGCAGTCCCCAGTGCAGCACCAGCGGCCCGGGGCCTTGCGCGCTCAGGACGATCTCGGTCAGCTCAGCGTCGGCGCGCTGGTCGATCGTCATCCGGACGTCGCCCTGCTCGATTACCTGGCTCATCGGCTCAACACTTCATCCTGCTCGAGGCCGGCGATTCTGCCCCGGCCCTCGTCATCTTGCGCGACCCCATCCGCGACCCCATCCGCGACCCATCCGCGACCCATCCGCGACCCATCCGCGACCCAATCCCGACGCACGCCTGCTTGGGCCCTACGCACGCTTGCTTGGGCCCTACGCACGCCTGCTTGGGTGCGCGCCGCGACGGCCGCGCGCCGCTGGCGAGCGGCTCCGCCCTCCTGGGTGCTCGCATCGGACAACGCGACAATCCGGCCGGCCTTGTGGCATCATGCCACGGTGCGGGCGCACGCTCACAGCCCCAACACCACGTCGTGGATGATCCTGCGCCGGCTCGGCAGCGGCTACTTCACCGAGGACGCGCTGGGCGCAGAGCCTGGGCCGACTGGCGTGACGCGCCTGGTGCTGATCAAGAGCCTCCTGCCGCGACTGCACGACGCCCGCCCCTTCGTCGGCGCCTGGCTCGCGCGCGCGACCGCGGCAATCGCGCTGCGCCACGACGGCATCGCGCGCGTCTTCGCCGCCGAGCCGCAGGGCGGCGGTGCGCGGGTCGTCACCGAGTACGTCGGCGGCGAGACGTTGCGCCTGCTGGTCAGCGCTCTGGCCGCACGCGAGCTCAGCCTACCGCTGGGCAGCGCCTGTCGGATTGTCGCGCAGGCGGCCGAGTCGTTGGCCTACGCCCACGCCCTACCCGACAGCGCCGACGATCGGAGGTCGCTGCTGCACGGCGATCTCTCGCCGGAGAACGTCGTCGTGACCTATGCCGGTCAGACCAAGCTGATCGACTTCGGGCTCGGGCGAGCCGACCCGCTGCGGAAGCACACCCCACCCAGCCGCCTGGCCAGCCGCATCGCGCACCAGGCCCCCGAGCAACTGCAGCAGCGCACGGTCGATCGACGCGCCGACGTCTGGGGCCTTGGCGTGCTGCTCTACGAGCTCCTTGCCGGCCGGCTGCTCTTTCACGGTGCCACGCCACAGGAGGTGCTGGAAGCGGTCATGGGGGCTCCGGTGCCACCACCGAGCCGCTACAACCCGGCCATCCCACCAGAGCTTGACGCGGTCGTGCTGGACGCGCTGGAGCGCGACGTGCCGCGGCGCATCTCGTCAGCCGCGGCGCTGCGCGAGCGGCTCGAGCAGGTCCTCGAACAGAGCGAAGGGGCGCACCCGGCTGCGCTCGGCGGCTGGCTGCGCGGCGCGCTGCGCGACTGCTACGCAGAGCGCCAGAGCATCGAACGCGAGGCGCGCACCGAGGCGATCGAGGCCCTGCGGGCCCAAGGGCCACCACCCTGGGCGACGGACGCGCCGGTCCTCATCGGCGCGCACCCTCGCTCGGCCTGGGCACGGGCCCGCAGCCGCGCCTGGGTCACCTTCCGACGCCGTCCGATCTTGGTCTCGGCGCTGCTGCTCGTGCCCGGCGCGAGCGGCCTTCTTTCGTATCGCCTGGGCCGCCACCTCGGCGCTGGCGAACACGTGCCGTGGCGCCTCTGGCCGCTGGTCGCGCTCCTGGTCGCGGGGGGGACGCTGCTGGTCGCTTGGCGTCTGGGCGCAAAGCGCTGGCGGACCTCGCCGGCACCGGTCGCGAAGGAGCCGCTCAGCAGCGCCGAGCGCGAAGCCGCAGCGTGGCGCAACGAGGCTCAGCACCGCCGCAAGCGCCTGACGGAGGCCGAGCGCGCGCTGAGCCGCGTCGACGGCCACCTGGCCGACGCCATGGACCAGCTCGTCGAGGCGGAAGAACGGGCGAGCCAGGCGGAGCGCCTCGAGCGAGCCCTCGGCGAGGCGCACGCCGAGCTGCGGCAGCTGCGTGACTTGGCCGAGCGCACTGGGGCCTCGCGCGACGCCGCCGCTACCGCGAAGGATCGCGCCAGTCGATGAGAAGGCACGCCTTCGGCGCGACCGTCAGCGCCGAAGGCACCCGCTTTCGCGTCTGGGCGCCGAGGGCGCGCAGGGTCGAGTTGATCCTCGAGGGTGGCGCGGCCGCCGGCACAGCCACCACGGTCCAGCATCGCCTCCAGCGCGCCGGCGACGGTCTCCACGAGGTCTTCGTGCCGCAGCTTGGCGCGGGGGCCCGCTATCGCTACCGCCTCGACGACGACCGCGTCGCCCCCGACCCCGCGAGCCGCTACCAGCCCGAGGGCGTCCATGGACCGTCGGCGGTGGTCGACCCGCTGGCCTTCCGCTGGCACGACGCGGCGTGGTCGGGCCGGGCCTTGTCCGAGCTCGTCATCTACGAGCTGCATGTCGGCGCCTTCACGCCAGAGGGGACCTTCGCCGCCGCCAGCGCACGACTCGACGACTTGCAGGCGCTCGGCATCACCGCGGTCGAGCTGATGCCCGTGGCGGATTTTCCTGGGCGCTGGAGCTGGGGCTACGATCAGGCGGCGCTCTGGGCTCCGGCGCAGGTCTACGGCCCGCCCGACGCGCTGCGGGCCTTCGTCGACCGAGCCCATGCGCTCGGCCTCTCCGTGATCCTCGACGTGATCCACAACCACGTCGGGCCCGATGGCGCCTATGTGGCCGCCTTCGGCCCCTTCCTCACCCGCCGACATCACACGCCGTGGGGAGCCGCGGTCAACCTCGATCAGCGCGGCAGCGCGACCGTTCGCGCCTTTCTGATCGAGAACGCGGAGCACTGGCTCGCCGAGTACCATATCGACGCCCTGCGCCTCGACGCCATCGACGCGCTCTACGACGGCAGCGCCACCCACTTCCTGACGGCGCTGAGCACGCGGGTGGGGAGCCTTTCCGGACAGCGGCGCTATCTCTTCGCCGAGGACGACCGCAATCTCAACCTCGTGCTGCAAGCGCCATCCGCCGGGGGCTACGGCCTCGACGGCGTCTGGACTGACGACTTCCACCACCTCTTGCGGCGTCTCCTGACCGGCGAGCAGCTCGGCGCGCCTTCTGACTTCCCGGCAACCACCGCAGCGCTGGCGAAGACGATCAACGACGGCTGGTGGTACCAAGGTCAGGTGCTGCCGAGCAGCGGCCTGCCGCGCGGCAGCGATCCGCGCGCCCTTTCGCCCCAGAGCCTGATCTACTTCCTGCAGAATCACGACCAGGTCGGCAATCGACCCTTCGGCGAGCGCCTGCACCAGACGATCAGCCCCGCGCTGTTCCGTGCCGCCTCCGCCCTGCTGCTCTTTCTCCCGCAGACGCCGCTGCTCTTCATGGGTCAGGAGTGGGCGGCGAGCGCGCCCTTCCATTTCTTCACCGATCACAAGCCCGCGCTCGGGCGCCGGGTGCGTGAGGGACGCTGGCGCGAGGCCCGCGCGCGCTTCGCGATCGACGCCGGCACGACGCTTCCCGACCCGCAGGATCCCAGCAGCTTCGAGCGCAGCAAGCTCGCTTGGGCCGAGCGCGGACGAGCGCCGCACGACGGCACGCTCCAGCTCTACCGCAAGCTCCTTCGACTGCGCCGCGAGCTCAGCGGACGGGCGCAGGCCGAGAGCCCCTCCGAGGGCGCTCTGTTGGTGCGACGCGGCGCCTATACGCTCGCCGTAGCGCTGCGCTCGGACCTCGACCTGCCGCTGCCAAGCGCGGGTGTGGAGCGCCTCTCGACCGCTGGCCCTCCCGGGACTGGCGCGCCGGAGGCGCCGCTGACTCAAAGTGGGCACCTCCACTTCGCGGCGCCCGCCGCCGTGATCTTCGGACCGGCAGCGGGTCTTGGCGCCTGAGGGGGCTGCGCGTATAGTAGCTGCTTATTTGCTTGCTTTCGTCGCTCTCGCTCGCCGTGCAGTCGGTGGGCCGGGTGCGGCAGCCCAACAGGTCGCTGCGCGTAACAGCGGCCCCGAGAGCGATGGAAGCGATGGAAGCGATGGCCAAGTGACGCGCCCCACCGCAACGCAGCAGAGCGCGTCACCCGCGTGGCCCGTCACGGAAGCCGAGGCCGGCGACGACCGAGCCTCGCAGCCCCTTCGCGCGGCGGGGCATTCGCGCGCCGTGCTCGTGATCGACGATGACGTCGCGCTCGGGGCCCTGATCGATCTGCAGCTCCGCCGCCTGCACTTCGAGCCCACCATCGTCACCGCGGCCGAGCAGGCGCTGGCCGCGCTCGAGCGCCAGCGCTTCTCCGCGGTGCTGGCTGATGTCCGCCTCGATGGCATGAATGGCCTCGACTTCTGTGCCCGCGTGGTCCGCGCCTTTCCTGGCACGACGGTGGTGCTGATGACCGGCTGGGGCACCATGCAAACCGCCATCGACGCGCTGCGCGCGGGCGCCTTCGACTTCCTCACCAAGCCGCTCGATTTCGCCGAGCTCAACGTCGTGCTCGAGCGCGCGCTGCGGCATAGCGCAGCCGAGGGGATCACGCGCCTGGCGCGTCAGGCGGAACCTTCGACTGCCATCGGTGAGCTGATCGGCGAGAGCGAGCCGATGCGTCGACTGGTCGAGCTGCTGACGCGCGTGGCGAATACCGAGGCCACCGTGCTGATCACCGGCGAGAGCGGAACGGGCAAGGAGCTGGCTGCGCGCGCCTTGCATAATCGTAGCGCTCGGTCGGCTGGCCGCTTCGTCGCGATCAACTGCGCGGCGATGCCGGAGGCGCTGTTGGAGAGCCAGCTCTTTGGCCACACCCGGGGAGCCTTCACCGATGCCCATGCAGCACGCGTCGGGCTGCTGGTGCAGGCCAATGGTGGCACGCTCTTTCTCGACGAGATCGGCGACATGCCGCTCGCGCTGCAGCCGAAGCTGCTGCGCGCGCTGCAGGAGCGCACCGTAAGACCGCTCGGCAGTGACCTCGAGGTGCCCTTCGACGCGCGCATTCTCGCGGCCACCCATCGGCAGCTCGACGCCGAGGTGCAAGCGGGTCGCTTCCGCGCCGACCTCTACTTCCGCATCAACGTGATCCAGGTGCAGATGCCGGCCCTGCGCACGCGCGGCAGCGACGTCCTGCTGCTCGCCAACGACGCCGTGCATCAGATCGCCGCGCGCTCGGGGAAGGCGGTGGTTGGCGTCTCGGGGCCCGCGGCCGAACACCTGCTCGCCTACCCCTGGCCGGGCAACGTCCGCGAGCTGATCAACTGCGTCGAGAGCGCCGTCGCCCTGACGCGGCACACGAAGATCGCGGTGGAGGACCTCCCTCCGCCCATCCGCCGCAACCCGACGCGCTCTGGCGCCGACGCACCCGCGGCGGGCGAGCCCCTGGTGCCGATGGACGAGATCGAGCGCCGTCACATCCTCGCCGTGCTCTCAGTCGTCGGCGGGAACCGCACGGAAGCGGCGCGGGTGCTCGGCCTCGACCGTAAGACGCTCTATCGCAAGCTGAAGCAGTACGCGCGCAGCGGTCGCGCCCCAGCGGAGGAGACCCCGCCAGCGCGCAACGAAGCCCTCGATAGCTAGCCGGCAACCGCTCGGTGCTGACCGCCGACGCCGGCGCCAGCTCGAGCAACGTCGTTTCGCGTGTTGCGAAGGCGTGTTGCGAAGGCGTGTTGCGAAGGCGTGTTGCGAAGCCGGTAGACGAGCAGGCCTCGTCGTGTATGATAGGCGCCTCCTCGGTGTTGCCCGCGCAGGAGGTCTCCGATGCTCTGGCAGTCCCCGCAGCGCCCCGACGTTCATCGCGTGATTGTGGCCGACGACGACCGCGATGTGCTGCGGTTGATCAGCGCCGCGCTCGAGCACAGCGGCTACGAGGTCCATACAGTGACCAGCGGCAGCGAGCTGCAGGACGTGCTGGTCAAGCATGCGATCTACGGCGGCCCTGAGCATCGGCCGGCGGATGTCGTGATCTCAGACATCCGCATGCCCGGCTGTTCGGGCCTCGAGGTCCTCGCCGACCTGCGGGGGCGCGCCTGGGCCCCGCCGGTGATCGTCATCTCCGGGGCGATGGATGACGCGCTGCGCGGGCAGGCCCAGCGCATGGGTGCATCGGCCGTCTTGTCGAAGCCGCTCAACCTCGAGACGCTGCGCAGCGAGGTCGATGCCGCCGTTGGGCTGAAGCGCGGGGGGGAGGGCTCCAGGGCGAGAGCGGCGGCGGAGCATCGATGTCACCTCCCGCAGGCCTAGCGCTAACCGCGCTCCAGCTCGAGTTGATCAGCCGCCGCGTGCTGCTCGCGGAGGATGACGAGGACCTGCGGCTCTTGCTCGCCGCGGCGCTCAAGAGCCACGGCTACCGGGTCGACGAGGTGGCCGACGGGGCAGCGCTGCTGGAGCGGCTCGCGAGCAGCCAGAGCAGCCCGTACTGCGACGACCCGATCGAGCTGCTGATTTCGGATCTGCACATCCCCTGTCTCTCGGGTCTCGACGTCCTCGCCAGCCTGCGTGGCACCGAGAACCGCCTGCCGGTGATCTTGATCACCGCAGACGACAGCCCGCGGCTCGAGGGCGTGGCCCGCCGGCTCGGCGCCGCCGCCTACTTCCGCAAGCCCTTCGATGTCTGCGATCTGCTGACCGCGGTGGTCAACGTGTCGGTGCCCGCCCTGCCCGCGACCTAGGTTGTCGCCCGGCGAGGTGCCCTACTCCGCCTCAGACGCCTCAGACCTGGGCTCGGCCTCGGACGGGGCGCCGTCCTGCGCCGGAGCGAGCAGGCTGTCCGCCGGCGTCGCTTCGCGCGCGAAGAAGAGCGCACCCAGCGGCGGCAAGGTCAGCGAGAGCGACTGCTCCATGCCGTGGCAGGGCATCGGCTCACTGACCACACGCCCGCAGTTGCCGACATTCGTCCCGCCGAAGCTCTCAGCGTCGCTGTTGACCAGCTCGAGGTACTCGCCCGCGGCTGGCACCCCGATGCGGTAGTCCCTCCGCGGCACCGGCGTCAGGTTGAAGACGCAGATTATCTCGCCCCGCGGACCGCGGCGCAGGAAGGAGATCACCGATTGCTCGGAGTCGGTGCAGTCAATCCACTGAAAGCCGCGAGGCTCATGATCCCAAGCCCAGAGCGCATCGTGGCCGAGGTAGAGGTGACCGAGCTGCTGGACCAGCCGCTGAATACCACTATGGCGCGGCTCGGCGAGCAGCTGCCAGTCCAAGCTGGCATCGTGGCGCCATTCCGACCACTGCCCGAACTCGGCGCCCATGAAGAGCAGCTTCTTGCCCGGATGCGCATAGAGGTAGCTCAAGAGCACGCGCAGCCCGGCGGCCTTGCGCCAGTCGTCGCCCGGCATCTTCGAGAGCAGCGCGCGCTTTCCGTGCACGACCTCATCGTGCGAGAGCGGCAGGATGAAGTTCTCCGTCCAGGCGTAGAGCATGCTGAAGGTCAGGTTGTTGTGATGGTACTTGCGATGGATCGGATCCTTCGTGAAGTAGTGCAGCGTGTCGTGCATCCACCCCATGTTCCACTTGAAACCGAAGCCCAGGCCGCCCAGGTAGGTCGGCGCCGTGACGCCACCCCAGGCCGTAGACTCCTCGGCGATGGTCAGCACGCCAGGGAAGCTGCTGTAGACTTGCCGGTTGAGCTCCTGCAGTAGTGAGATGGCCTCGAGGTTCTCGCGCCCACCGTACTGGTTCGGGATCCACTCGCCATGCGGGCGGCTGTAGTCGCGGTAGATCATCGACGCGACGGCGTCGACGCGCAGGCCGTCGAAGTGGAACTGATCGAGCCAGTAGAGCGCGTTGGCCAGCAGGAAGGCGCGCACCTCGTGGCGCCCGTAGTTGAAGATCAGCGTGCCCCAATCGCGGTGCTCGCCCTCGCGGGGGTCGGCATGCTCGTAGAGCGCCGTGCCGTCGAACCAGCGCAGCGCGTAGTCGTCCTTGGGGAAGTGCGCGGGCACCCAATCGAGCAACACGCCAATACCGTGCTGGTGGCAGAGATCGATGAAGTAGCGCAGATCGTCGGGCCCACCGTAGCGCGCCGTCGGCGCGAAGTAGCCCGTGGTCTGGTAGCCCCACGAGAGGTCGAAGGCATGCTCGGCGATCGGTAGCAGCTCGAGATGCGTGAAGCCATGGATCCGGCAGTGCTCGATCAGGCGCGGCGCGAGCTCACGGTAGGTCAGCCAGCCGTCCTCGCGCTCGGGCACGCGCATCCACGAGCCGAGATGCACCTCATAGATCGCCATCGGCTTCTGCCGCGGGTCACCGACCGCACGAGCCTGAATCCACGCGTCATCCTGCCAGGCGAAGCTGCCGAGCCCCTGAACCACGGACGCGCTCTTGGGCCGCAGCTCCATCGCGAAGGCCATCGGGTCGGTCTTGAGCCGTAGGTTGCCGTCGCGCAGCTTGAGCTCGTACTTGTAGATCGCGCCGGCACCCACGCCCGGCAAGAAGAGCTCCCAGACCCCCGAGGCCCCCAACCGGCGCATCGGGTGGCGGCGCCCATCCCAGCCGTTGAAGGTCCCGACCACGCTGACGCGCACGGCGTTGGGCGCCCAGACGGCGAAGGAGGTTCCAGCCACCCCATCGACCGCGCGCGGATGCGCGCCGAGCCGCTCATAGAGGCGGTAATGGGTACCCTCACCGAAGAGGTGCAGGTCGAGCTCGCCGAGCGTCGGCGCGAAGCCATAGGGGTCTGCCAGGGGCGGCGCGCTGCCGTCGGCCAGCGACCACTCGACCTCGTAGCTCAGCGGCAAGCTCGCGTCGGGCAGGAAGCGGGCAAAGAGCCCTCCGCTATGCACCTGCTGCATGGGCTGGGGATCGCTGCCGGCAACGTGCAGCTGCGCGCCAAGCGCCTCGGGAGCGAAGGCGCGCACGACCAGTCCCTGCCGCCCCTGCCAATGCAGCCGATGGACGCCAAGCAGCCCGTGCGGGTCGCTGATTTCGGCGCGGACGAGACGCTGCACCGCCTGTGGATCACCTTCCAATGAGTGCTGGACGCCTGTCATCTGCATGAACCCGCCTTGTCGTCGCTAGAGGCGAGGAGGTCATCGCCCCCCACCCGAGGTCAGCGCGCCCAACGAGTGCGCCGCTCCGCCACTTATACCGTGAGTAGCCCGGTCTCGAGGAGCAAGAACACCACCCGCTCGAAGGCTTCCTGCTCGGCTGGATCGTCGAAGCGGCCCAGCAGCTGGCGCAGCGTGACCTCGCCGTTCAGCTTCTCGCCCGCGCGCCGCGGCTGCTCGCCGAGCCGAAAGACCTCCGGCGGCACCGGCGCCGGCGTGCGTAGCTGCAGGTAGCGATCGAGGTCGAGCTCGAGGCGATTCTGCACCAGCTGGCGGTCGATGCGCTGGGCCCCGGCGCCGAGCATCTCGTAGGCATCGAGGCCGAGCGGCGCCGATTCGTGGAGGCACTTCGCGTCGCGGTAGTAGGCAAAGCTTCCGGTGGTCAGGCTGAAGGCGTTGAGCAGCTTCTCGCGCACCTGGAAGGTCAAATGGCGAATGACCTGCATCGGCCGCATGAGCTTGAGCGCCACCAGCGTGTCACCCAAGCGACCATCGAAGTGCGGCAGCATCGCCAAAGCCATCGCCAGCTCACCGGCCGAGAGGACCCCGCGCTTGACCAGATACTGCCCAAAGAGCTCGTCGGCCTGATTGGAGCTGACATAGTGCGGATGCCCGTCCGCGAGGTAGATCTCCTTCGTCGAGCCCCCCTGCGTGAGCACCAACAAGCCGCTATCCTCGGCGCAGGCCAGTCGGAAGAGCAGGCGGAAGATGCTCTGGGATGGCTGAAGCTTGCCCTCGAGGTCGGGCACCGCTTCGGCGGGGGGCCGAACACCAATCGGCGCCGTGACCCGGCCGGCGGCGACCTCCTCGGCGCGCGGGGCGGGCGCAGGCTTGGACGGCAATGGTTCTGCGTCGCCGCGCGCTTGGCGCTCACCGGTGGAGCTGGTGCGGAAATCCAGGTTCGTCGAGCCATCGATCGCGAGCTCCGGCGCCGCCGCCAGGGCGTGCTCGGTGCCAAGCCGCGGCTCCTCGCCGGTATGCGGCAGCCCCTGCGGCACCGGCATCGGCGTCGGCGGGGGCGCGAGCGCGATCCGTCGCTTGCGCCCGACGACGGCCCCCGTCGGACCGCGGGCAGCCTCTGCATGCAGCGCCTCGAGCGGCGGTGGCACGCTCGGGCGGGGGGCGGCAGCCGCGCCTGGCGCGGCGCGTTCATCGCCTCCGTGCATCGCATCCATCAGTTGGGCTTGGATCGCCGCCGGGGCCTCAGCGGTCGCCATCGCCGGGATTGGCGGCGTGGTGTCCTCGCGGTCGAGCTCGTCCTGCGCCCGCGGGTCGCTGACCATCGACATCAGGGGCGGCTCATCGACCTCATTGGCCAGCGGCGGCAGGCCCGGCCCACCGACCGCGGCCAGTCGGTCCCAGGTATCCGGCCGCTCGATCAGCGGCCGCTCGTCGAGCAGCCGCTGCATGAAGCGCCGTACGTCCGCCGAGCGCACCATGCGGCGATTTTCGAAGAGGTAGCGGTGCAGGGCATCGCGAAACACCCCGGCCGACTGGTAGCGCAGCGCCGGCTGGCGAGCCAAGGCGGACTCGATGATCGTCATCAGGTCGCCGGGAATCCGGCTGCCGAACTGATAGAGCCGATCGAGGCGCGCATCGCGCACCTGCAGCAGCACCTCGAGGTCGTGCTTGGCGATGAACAAGCGCCGAATCATCAGCAGCTCGCAGAGCACGATGCCCGCCGCGAAGACGTCGGCTCGCCCGTCGATCGGTTGCCCAGATACCTGTTCCGGCGACATGTAGCCGTACTTGCCGCGCAACGCACCCGTCTCCGAGCGTCTGCCGCTGCCGTGCGCGCGCGCGATGCCGAAGTCGCCGAGCTTCACCTCGCCCAGCTCGGAGATGAAGATATTGGAGGGCGAGACGTCGCTGTGTACGAGACCCAAGCGCTGCGCCGCCTCGTCGCAGAGTCCGTGGGCGAAATCGAGCGCGTCCAGCACCTCGGCCATGATGTGCACTGCGATCGCCGTGGTCGGCCGCACGCGCCGCCGAGCGCAAGCGCGTAGCAGCTCGAGCAGGTCCATCCCCGAGACGTACTCCATCGCGATGTAGTAGTGCCCGTTGACCTCGCCGAAGTCGTGGACCTGGACGATCTTCGGGTGATTGAGGCGCGTCATCATCCGCGCCTCCTCGATGAACATGGCGACGAACTCACGATCCCGGCCCAGGTCGGGCAGGATGCGTTTGATCACCAGCGTCTTCTCGAAGCCATGGGCGCCGAAGCTACGCGCGCGGAAGATCTCGGCCATGCCGCCGACGGCCAACCGCTGCTCTAAGCGATAGCGACCGAACTGGATCGGCTCGAACGTCTCGGGCTGCACCACGCAGGCGATGCTATCACGGCTGGGCGATCGGTGAGAACCTGCAGCGGACGAATCCAAGCGCCGGCAGGCCGCTCAGCGGGGTGGCCTGCACCAGGGCCCGGCGCGCAGCGGCAGCGGGCGCCGAGATGCGCGCGTCACGCCCCCGCGGCGGGCGTGGCCAGCGCCTCGGCCACGCTCTCGACCGCGCGCACCGGCAAGCCCGTCGCCGCAGCGCAGCTGGCCAACGCCTGATCGCCTTCCGGCATCACGACCCAGATCTGGCGCCCCGCGAGCGACTCCCCCTGCTCGACCAGCTCAACCAAGCGTCGCAGCGCAAGCTCGAGCAAGGGGGCCGGCGCCTCTCCCAGCGCCACGTCGACCAGCAGGTAGCGGGCGTCGTGAATCACCGCCAGCATCAGCCAGCGGCCGAGCGCGTCGTCCAGCGCCGCAGCGTCGGGATCGCCCACCAGCCAGAGCGCCGCCAGCGAGGGCCGCAGCAGACAAACCAGCTGACTCCTCGTCAGGAGCGCGCGGCGCCGCGCCAGGGCCTGGTCACGCAGGCCGCTGGCGTGGGCCTCCGCCAACACCAGCGCAAAATCGTCGGCGAGGGGCGCGGGGAGCGCGAGCACGTCACGCAGGGCGTGCGCCAACGCGAGGACCGCACCGAGCGGCCACTGCTGGCCCGCGATCCAGCCCGCGAGGAAGGCCAGGCGCTGAATCGACTCGCGCCACGAAGGCGTCCCGGTGGCCAGCGTCGACGACTGCGCCAGGCCCTCGGCGAGCGCCTCGAGGACGGTCACACAGCGCGCCTGGAGCTGACTACGCTGCGCTGGGGCCAGGCGCAGCGCCCAGCAGCACCTGGCCGCCTGATCGATCCAGCGCTCGGCCAGCGCGCTGCGGTCGCCGCCGAGGATCAGCCGCAACGCCTCGATCAAGGGCTGGTCTGCCAGCTGTTGCACCCGCTCCACCTCCTCCATCTGGGTTCCATCTGGGTTCCGTCGGGGTTCCGTCTGGGTTCCGTCTGGGCCCGCGACCACGCCGCGTGGCGCGGCGGCAAGGCGCGCGCTGGCCTGGCAACCCACGAGTCTGTAGAATGTCGCGCTATGCGGTCAAGCGGCGATCTACGGGGAAAGCGCTGAGCTGATGGTGCTGCGTTCCTACGGCGTCTCGGATATCGGCAAGCGGCGGCCCGTCAATGAGGATAGCTTCCTCAGCGACGACGAGATCGGGCTCTACCTGGTCGCCGATGGCGTCGGCGGCCACGCCAAGGGCGAGGTGGCCAGCGCGCAATCGGTAGAGGAGGTCCACGGCTACGTCCGCGACGCCTTCGACTGCATCGAGGCGCTGCGCCGCCACCCGGGGCGCGACGAGCTCGCCGCCGTCCGGCGGATGTTCGAGAGCGCCGTGCAATCAGCCGGCTACATGGTCTTCGGCATGGCCGAGCTCGACCCAGCGCACCACGGCATGAGCACGACGATGAGCGCGCTGCTGCTGATCGACGGCCTGGCGTTGATCGCGCAGGTGGGCGACAGCCGCGTCTATCGGCGGCGCGGCGAGGAGACTGCCCAGCTCACCGAGGATCACACGCTGCTGAACTATCGGCTCAAACACGGGTTGCTCTCGCCGCAAGAGGCCCGTCAAGCGCCAGGGAAGAACGTGATCACCCGTGCGGTTGGCCACCGCGACTACGTCCAAGTCGACACCTTGATCTGCGACGCCCGGGTCGGCGACCGCTTCCTGCTCTGCTCGGACGGCCTGCACGGGCACCTCAGCGACGACGAGGTCGGTGCACTCCTCGCCTTGGCGGCCGCGAAAGACGTGGCCCACTCGCTGGTCGAACTGGCCAACGACCGCGGCGGCCGCGACAACATCACGGTCTTGGTCGTCGACGCGCTGGACCCTGCTGCGGCGGCGGGAGACCCCAGGGACCCAGCTCCCGCTGAATGAGCGGCGCCAGGCCCAGCGGCGCTCGCGGCGGCGACGCCTGGGAGGGCGGCCCGCTACCGGCGCTCTCGCGCCTGCGCCTCGGGGTCTGGCCGACCCGAGTGCACCCTCTCCCTGCCCTGAGCCAGCGGCTCGGCTTCGAGCTGTGGGTCAAGCGCGAGGACGAGAGCGGCACGGCCCTCGGCGGCAACAAGGTGCGCAAGCTGGAGTTCCTGCTCGCCGCGGCCCGTGACGCTGGTGCGACCACCGTCGTCACCGCCGGCGCGCTCGGATCGCACCACGTTGCCGCGACCGCCTGGTACGCGCGACAGCTCGGTCTCCGCTGCGATGCCCTCGTCTTCCCGCAGCCACTCTCGGCGACGGCGAGGCGCTGCCTCGAGCTGACCTGGCGGCTCGGCGCCAGGTTGGAGCCCTGTAACGATCGCCTCGGTCTCGCGCTGGCCTTGGCCGATCCGCGCCTACGGCTGGGCCATCGCGGCTACCTGATCGGCCCGGGCGGATCGTCGCCCCTCGGGACCCTGGGCTACGTCGCCGCGGGTCTCGAGCTCGGAGCACAGGTGGCGGCGGGCCTGCTGCCGGAACCGGCCTGGATCGTCATGGCCCTGGGTACTGGCGGAACCCTGGCTGGCCTCGCGCTTGGCACGGCGCTGGCGGGCCTTCGCAGCAAGCTGGTGGGCGTGCGGGTCGTCGAGCGGTTGCTCTGCAACGAGGCCCTGACCCACGTCCTGATCGAGCGCACCCGCCTCCTGCTCGCGCGCCACGGGAGCGCGCCGCCGAGCGCAGCCCCCTGGCTGATCGACCACGCGCACGCCGGTCCCGGCTACGGCGTGCCGACACCCGCGGGAGAGCGTGCCTGTCGCCTGGCGCGCGAAGCGGAGGGGCTGTCGTTCGAGGCGACCTATACCGGCAAGGCCTTGGCCGCCCTCTGGGATGGCGACTCGTTCCGCGGCAAGGCGCCGCGAGCGCAGGCGTCGCCACGGGGCCCGGTGCTCTTCATCAAGACCAATCACGTGCGACCGATCGGCGCCCTGATCCGGGCGCTGCCGCCGCGACCGGGGCTCGAGGCTTGCTCGTGGTGGAGCCGGGACGCTGGGCCGGCGGGCCGGGCGACGACGCTCCGGACAATCATCGGCCCTTGACAAGTCGGGGCTCTGGCCTAAGTTGAAGCCCCTCTGAGGAGTTGCGCATGCCAATTTACGAGTATCGCTGCGGTGGCTGCGGCCATGAGTTCGAGGAGTGGCAGAAGATCAACGACGAGCCGGTGAAGAAATGCCCGAGCTGCCGCGGGCGGCGGGTCGAGCGCTTGGTTTCGGCGACCTCGTTCCAGCTCAAGGGCGGCGGCTGGTACATCAGCGACTACGGGCGCGGCAGCGGCGGACCAGCGAAGCGGGGCGACGCGCGGGGCGATAGCGCGGAGAGCGCCGAGCAGAGGACCAAGGAAGAGCCGACCACCGGCACGGAGACCGCGAACGCTGGGTCGACCGAGGCGCCGATGAAAGCGGCGGCAAAGCGGAGCAGCGCCAAGGAAGGCGCCGGCAGCAAAGCGTCGAGCAGCAAAGCGTCGAGCAACAAAGCGTCGAGCAGCGCGGGAACGGCAGCGAGCTGAGCTCCCTGGCGGCAGCGCCCGCGCTGAAGGCTGAAGCTGAAGGCCGGCCTACCGCGTCCTCGCTCCGCGGGCGCGTGGTCGGTTTCGCGCACTGCATTGAATGCACTGCATTGAATGCACTTCATTGAAATAGAGCCCTTGCTCACCGAGGCCGAGGCCCGCGCGCTCGGCCTCGTGCTGGCCAGCGCGGGAATCCTCTACTCCCTGCGCCCTTCCCTCAGCGACGACGAAGCCGCAGCTGGCGCCGGTGCGCCCTCGCACTGGTCGCTCGCCGTCTTGCACCGCCAGGTCGATGAGGCGCGTGCGCTGATCGCCGAGGAACGCGCCACTGCCGCGCCTGAGCTCGCGGACGCCGCGGAGCCCGCGCCGCTGCTTGGCCGCAAGAACTCAAGCGCCTGGGTCATCGGCCTGATCCTCGTCAACGTGCTGATCTGGCAAGCCCTCGAGCGTGCCGGTGGCTCGACCCGCCACGACGTGCTGCTGCGCTTTGGCGCGATCACTGCGGAGCGGCTGAAGGCCGGTCAGTGGTGGCGCTCGATCACCGCCGTCTTTCTCCACATCGGCAGCACCCACCTGGTTGCCAACTGCGTCGTGCTCTTGGTGCTCGGACTGCTCGCGCTACGCAGCTGGGGACCGGGACGAATGCTCTTCCTCTTCGTGGCCGCCGGCTGCGGGGGCAACTGGGTCGGCTACGTCTTCGGCGATCCACTCGCGCTCAAGGCTGGCGCCTCGGGCGCGATCCTTGGCCTGCTGGGTGGCCTCGCCGGGGCACGCCTGCGCGAGCTGCTGCGGCGGGGTCAGCGCTCGCGCTATCGCCTTTGGCACATTCCCGCGATGGTGCTCGCCTTTTACGGGCTGGTGATCGGCGTCAGCCCCGAATCCGATCACGTCGCCCATATCGGCGGGCTCTTGACGGGTACCCTGGTGGCGCTGGGCTGGCCCCTTCCGGGAAGCCTCAGCCTGCGAGGCGAGCGGACGCTGCAGTGGCTGCTCGCCGCCGCAGCGCTGGTCGCCAGCGCGCTCGCTGCCTACCTTGCGCTGAGTGCTCGCTGAAGCCGCGAGCCAGGTGTGATCAGTAGCCGGACTGGGCGCAGATCCCGCCCGCGGCGGTTGGCATTACGCCCATCGGAACACCAGTATCCACCGCGCTGATGGTTGCGGAATCGGTGGAGTTGACGCGGATCTCTGCGATCTCGAAGGTCTCCCCCCACGACAACGAATCGCCGTCCTCGACCATCCGCAGGACGATCGCGCGCGCCGTCGGCAGCTTGGCCCCGGCGAGATCGATCAGCTCCTCGCCTCCGGACCCCATGAGCTTGGAGGCTACGAACTGCCAGCCCTGCGGATCGCTGCTCGAGACGGGCGAGGTCGGCAGGTCGCCCGGGGTGGCCCCCGAAGCCACCGCCACCTGGTACTCGCTGGCGTAGGTCCTCCCCGAGGCGCTGCGCGCGTCCTTCCAGACGACCGCGATCGATGAGAGCGGGTAGGCCTTGTCCAGCGCGAGGTGGATCTGCACCGGTATGTCGCTGAGCGCATTTGCGCCCCACCCACTCCAGTCCGTCTCCGATTCATAACGCGCATAGGTCGCCGGATTGCCGTCGACCATCGCCTCGGCGCTGCCGCTCGTCGACGCCAGCGCCTGGGCAGGGGCGTGCTCGGAGACCACCTTCACCACGCGCACCGGAACGCTGGAACCGCTGGCCGCGCCAAGTTCACCAGCCGTGCGTAGGACGGTGGCCTCGGCAAGCGCAAGGCCACGCTGGGCTGCACAGCCGACCTGGCGGGTGATGGTCTGTCGGGCGGGCGGACTCTGGCGGTGCTCCCCGTTTACATAGACCGAAATGGCGTTCGGCCCCTGGGCCAGACCGACCGCGACACAGAAGCGACCCGTCTGCGCGTTCGAGACGGTGACCCAGGACCCGAGCGGCGTGGTGCCGACGATCGTCTGCCCGGCGAGCGCCCGACCGGTGATGGCGACGTCCTCGGCGCAGGTCACGGCCTGCGCCACCGGATCGAGCAAGGGTGCGCTGAGGACAGCGCTCGTATCGGGGGTGTTCGGGGAGCCAAGGACGCCGGCATCGACCTCGAAGATGCTGGGCGCGTGGCCCTCGCCGAGCCCGCAACCACCCCAAGAGCCGACGACGACGAGCGCGACCAGTGGCAAACCCACCAATCGTGCCCAAGCCTGCCCTCCGCGCGTTGCCACCTGCCACATCGCTGTTGCTCCGCCCATTCGCGCTGCTGCTCCGGCCATTCGCGCTGCTGCTCCGGCCATTCGCGCTGCTGCTCCGGCCATTCGCGCTTGCGCCTGCCACGCTCTGATCCAGGCGGCTCCAAGGGCCGTCGGCCGGCTTGAATGCAAAGGGCGGACCGCTGGCGCGCCAAGCCCTTCAATCGAGTTATTCAAGTAGCTTGAAGCCTTCGGCGGGACTGGAATGCAGGGCAAGGCGAGGGCCCAGCCACGGTCGCCTGGCCCCGACGCGCTCGCGACCTGGCCACTGCGCTTGCCGTCGAGCGCTGCGCGACGGCAGGGGCGCGGGCCCGCCGACCACTGCGCCAAGGCCCCGCGCGGACGCTGGCCGACCCTGAGTCGGCACGCTATAGTCGCCCCGCATTGGAGGAGCGCCTGATGAGCACGATCGAGCAAGAGCAGGGCGGCGGCGCGCCGCAGGTAGCAACGGGCGGAGCGGTCGAGCTTCGACAGCGGATCCAGCGCGTGATCGACGACCAGATTAACCCCGCGGTGGCGATGCACGGCGGCGTGATCTCGCTGGTCGAGGTCAAGGACCGCAAGGCCTACGTTCACATGGGTGGCGGCTGCCAGGGCTGCGGTATGGCGGCGATGACGCTATCCGCCGGTGTCCAGTCCCTGTTACTGGAGGAGATACCTGAGCTGGAGGCGGTGGTCGACATGACCAATCACGCCGATGGCGACACGCCCTATTTCCCCGGCAGCGAGTAGCGCTCCGTCGGCAGCGCGCGCGGCTCGCCGACCAACTCCTTCAGTCCATAGCGTCGCCAGCCCTGCAGCAGCAGGAGGCGCTCGGCCTCGATCCAATCCTCGAGGCTGGCGCCGTCGCGCGCGCCGCGATCGATCCAGAGCTGATAGGCGCGCTCACGGATGGCTTGTTCGTCGAGGACTCTGAGCGTGGCCATGCGCGACTCCCGCCTGCCGTCCCCGGGGCCGGCTCCGGCACGGGTCATTCCTCGGATTAATCGACCAACGTCGCCGTCTCGATCACGACGTCTTTCTGCGGGCAATCCTGGCTGAAGGGGCCGCGGCTGCCCGTGGGCACCGCCTTGATCTTATCGACGACCTCCATCCCCGCGCTGACGCGCCCGACCACGGCGTAGCCGTACTTCTCCGGCGTCTTGCCCTTGTGGTCGAGGAAGGCGTTGTCTGCCACGTTGATGAAGAACTGCGACGTGGCGCTATCGACCTCGGAGGTGCGCGCCATCGCCACCGTGCCATTCAGGTTCTTCAGACCATTCGCGGCCTCGTTGGCGATCGGGGCGCGCGTCGGCCGCTTGCGCAGCTGCGCATCGTAGCCGCCGCCCTGAATCATGAAGCCGTCGATCACCCGATGAAAGATCGTGCCGTCGTAGTGCTTGGCCTGCACGTAGTCGACCATGTTCTTGGCCGAAACGGGCGCCTTCTCGTCATCGAGCTCGAGCATGATCTCGCCGAGGCTCGTGACCAACTTGACCTTGCGCATGCGTCCTCCCGGAAAAAGCGTGTGCGGCAGCATTCCAGAGCTGAGGGTCGGACGCAAGCGGGAGCCGCTGCGCGACTGGCGGGCTGCGGCGACTGGCGGGCTGCCGCCGCCCCTCCAGCGGCCGGGAGCACGCGCATTGCTTCACGCGGGGGCCTCAGATCACGGCGGCGACGGAGCGCCCCTCATGAACGCTGCGAATCACCCCGGCGAGCAGGCCCGCTACCGAAACCACGGTGATCTTGTCGATCTGCTTCTCCTGGGGCAGCGGGATCGTATCGCTGGTGATCAGCTCCATGACCTTGGAGCGATTCAAGCGCTCGACGCCGGAGCCCGAGAGCACTGGGTGCGTCACCGCCGCGCGCACCGTGCGGGCACCGCTGGTAACGAGCAAATCGGCCGCCTCGGTGATCGTCGCGCCCGTATCGATGATGTCGTCGACGAGGACGCAGTCGCGTCCCTTGACCTCGCCGACCAGCCGCATCGACTTCATCTTCGAGGGCGCGCCGCGGCGGCGGTCGATCATCGCGATCGAGCCGGCCATGCCCTTGGCGATCTCGCCGGCGCGTTCGACGCCACCCGCGTCCGG
The DNA here is from genome assembly GCA_016711215.1 of Pseudomonadota bacterium. Classification (NCBI taxonomy): domain Bacteria; kingdom Pseudomonadati; phylum Pseudomonadota; species Pseudomonadota bacterium. The sequence continues at coordinate 306,998 of JADJTL010000003.1, forward strand.
CGCCACGACCACCGGCTCCTCGAGCTTCAGCGCGCAGAGGTGGTCGATCAAGATGCGCGCGCTGCGCTGCAGGTGGTCGACGGGCACATCGAAGAAGCCCGGAATCTGCCGCGCATGCAGGTCGATGGTGATCACGCGATCGACGCCGACGGCGGCCAGCAGCGTGGCGACGACCTTGGCCGAGATCGGCCCGCGCTTGCCATCGAGGTGATCCTGTCGGCTATAGCCGAAATACGGGATCACGGCGTGAACCCGCGCGGCCGAAGCGCGTCTACACGCGTCGATCAGCAGGAGCAGCTCCATGATGTGATCGTTGCCCGGATAGCAGGTCGACTGCACCACGAAGACATCGTGCGCCCGCACGCTCTCGTTGAGCGCGATGCTGACCTCGCCGTCGGAGAAGCGCTTGACATGGGCGTCACCGAGGGGAACGCCCAGCTCCCGGGCGATCCGATGCGCCAAGGCGGGATTGGAGCTGCCGGAGAAGACCTTGGGTGCTAACGACATCGAAGCTCCTTGCGGATCGCGGGCGATGATCAAACCGCACACCGGACGCTGACCGCTCCCCGGCGGCGCGGCATTGTTGCCGGGCCACGGGTCGCGACGCAAGGACCTCGCGCGCGGGGTGTCGCGCGCGGGGCGCTCGCGAGCGCCCCGCGCGGGCCGGCAGCCGCAGGGGCGCGTTGACGCGCTCGCGGCGCTGGCAGCAACATCGGCCGGTAATCCCGATCGGGCCGTCCCGGCGCGCTCGCCCCCTCCGCGAGCTCGCCGATCGGGGGAGGGGAAGTCGTGCCAACTCGACGCGTGCGCCAGCTCAAGCTGCCCGTCACCGGACCCCAAAGCCTGGAGGCGCTGCTGACCCGGGCCGGGGCCCTGCAGGGGGCGACGATCGGCGCGGTAGCCGCTCGTTGCGGGGTCTCGCTCGAGCGCGGTAGGGCCGGCCATAAGGGCCGCGTCGGCGAGCTGATCGAGCGCGCCCTCGGCGCCAGCGCGCAAAGCCTCGACCTGCCCGACTTCCCGCAGCTCGGCGTCGAGCTCAAGACGGTACCGCTCGATGCGCTGGGGCGGGTGCGCGAGTCGACCTTCGTCTGCACGATCGACCTGCTGCGGGCTGCCGACGAAGTATGGGAGGGCTCGCGCTTGTGGAGCAAGCTGCGCTGCGTCCTCTGGGTACCGGTCGAGCCGGCGGGCAGCGCGCCGCTGGCGCTGCGGCGCCTTGGACGCGCGCTGCTGTGGCGGCCGAGCGCCGCGGAGGAGGCCCTGCTGAGGGCCGATTGGACGGCGCTGATCGGGCTGATCGCGGTCGGCGGCGTCGAGGAGCTGAGCGCCCACCTCGGCGAGGCCCTACAGGTGCGGCCCAAGGCGGCCGACGGACGGGCGCGGACGAGCGCCCGCGGTCCTGATGGCGAGGCGCTCGCGGCGATGCCGCGCGCCTTCTACCTGCGTGCGCGCTTCACGGAAGCGCTGCTCTGGTCGCTGACGGCCCGCTGACCGCTGGCTGACGCTGCGCGATCCGCGGCGGGGCAGTTTTCACGCTGCGAGCCCCACGAAAGCTGTGCTAGGTCAAACCTCCCCCACGAACGGTTCAAACCGCAGCGAGCAGCGAGAGATGGAGGCAGGGATGGGCAACGACTGGAACGCACTGCTGGTCGAAGATCACGAGCGCACAGAGCGCGTATTGGCGGCGATGGAGAAGGCGTTCGCCGCGCCGCAAGCGCCCGCGCCGGCGCTGGTCGAGCAGCTGCGCAGGTATCTATGCCAATACGTCGAGCAATGCCACAACCGCAAGGAGGAGGAGCACCTCTTCCCCCGGCTCGAGGCGCGGGGGCTACCGCGCGCCGGCGGCCCGCTGGCGGTGATGCTGGCCGAGCACGAGCAGGTACGCGAGCACCTGGCGCGGCTCGACCCCCTGGCCCGCGCCTACAGCGCCGGCGACAGCGGTCAGCTCGCGCCGCTGCGCGTCGTCTTCACCGACTACGCCGCGCTGTGCAAGAGCCACTTCTGGAAGGAGAACGACATCCTCTATCCGATGGCGCGGCGGCTGCTCGATCCAAGCGACGCCGAGGCTGTCGTCACCGGGATTGAGCAGCTCGAGCGGGCGCTCGCGCCGGCGAGCCGAGCGTCCTACTACGCGCTGGCTGACGAGATCATCGCCGCGAGCGCGCTGCGCGACCTCTCCTTCAACCTCGATCCAGAGGTGATGGCGGCGCTGCTCAACACGCTGCCGCTGGAGCTCTCGTTCGTCGACCACGAGGATACTGTGCGCTACTTTAGCCACGAGCTGGCACCCAAGATCTTCCCGCGGACCCGCGGTGCGATCGGCACCAAGGTCCAAGACTGCCACCCCGCCCACAGTGTGGATCTGGTCGAACGCATTCTCGCCGATTTCAAGGCCGGGCGCCGCGAGGTCGCAGCGTTCTGGATCGACCTCAACGGACGCAAGATCCACATTCGCTACTGGCCGGTCCGCGACCCGCAGGGGCGCTATCTCGGCTGCCTCGAAACGGTGCAGGACGTCACCGGCATCCAGCAGCTCGTCGGCCAGCACCGCCTCCTGGACGAGCAGTAGGCCGCGCGGGCCCGTCCCTCCGCCCCGGGCGAAGCGTGGTCAGGGCGTCTCGATGCCTTCGGCCATGACCTCGGCGCCGTCGCCGCGGCTCGCCTCGAACTTTCGCGAATAAACTTGTCGGCTTGCGCTGATCTCTCGCCCCGCGGCGATCGCGCCGATCTTTCTCTTTTACCACTAATGTAAGCGTCCGTACTGTTGCTTTACCGATTATAACCATGGAGGCCACGATGTCCCACCCTCTACGCTTCGGCGCTTCGCTCTCGGGTCGTGTGGCGGGCATCGCTCGGATCGTCGCGCTCCTGGGGCTCGGCTCGCTCTTCGGCTGCGAGGCGCTCGAGAACGACGCCGCCCTGCAGCCGCCGGTGGTGAGCGTGACGGCCCAGACGGCGATGAACAGCGACAACGCGATGAACGCGATGAACGCGATGAACGCGATGAACGCGATGAACGCGATGAACGCGATGAACGCGATGAACAGCATCAACCTCGGCACGACCGGCGTGATGAGCAGCGCGGTGGCCGACCTCGGCAAGCTGAGCTTCGGGCAGGTCAACCTGCTCTGCCCGCCGACGCGCTTTCCCTACACCCTCCCCAGCGCGCTGCCCGACGGCTCCCGCGACGTGAACGTGGTGCTGCCGCGCTGGATCGTGATGAAGCAGCAGTTCGAGCGCGTCTACGAGGCCTGTTGTGCGACGCCACCCTGCAGCAACAGCTGTCCGGCGCTCAAGGTCGCGATCGGCGAGGACTTCGACGGCAACGGCTCCGCCGAGACGACGGTCAACTACGAGGTCTTCAGCGGCATCGGGCTGGCCTGCGCCGACAAGGCCTACCGGCCCTTCCTGCTGCACCCGATCAATGGCCCCGAGGTGCAGGCGTTGAACGCCAACGGGACCATCCCCACCTTCAAGACCTACTTCCGCTACCTCTGCATGAAGACCTACGACGTCGCCCAGGGCAAAGAGGTCTACGTCTGCGGCAAAGGACGCCTCGCGGACGGCATCAGCGGCTACGCGGTCAAGAAGGACACGCTCTCGCCCCGACCGATCTACGCCAAGGCGCTGACCTGGGGTGAGAACACCTGGGGCGCGCACTTCCAGTTCGTCAAGGGCCACATCGGGTCGATCGTCGAGCGCCAGCAGCACAACATCAGCCCGGCGGGCTACGCCCTGGATGACGCCTGGGGGCTCAATCCGCTCGACAAGCACAGCGACAACGTGACGAGCAAGGAGCCCGACTACTTGGCGGCGGTGGCGCTGAAGACGGCGACGAGCCGCTCCGGCGTGGCCGTCAGCCCCTACAACTGGGCCAACGCGACGGGCGCCAAGGCCTTCAACACGGGCGAGCTCAACCAATGCGAGGCGGGCTACGCCGCCACGCCCGATCTAGCGTCGAAGGGCACAGTGGAGAACGGCCTGCTGCTCAACCTCTCGGTGGCGCAGTGGTATCAGGACAACTGCCGCTGGAGTCAGGACTGGGGCCTCCCCGTGCTGGCCGCCCAGAACGTCGGCAACGGCTGCAGCGTCTTCCCGACCGGCACCGCCGCCAACCAGGCGCTGATGGGGATCAACCTCGGCGACAGCACGCCGCGCCGCTGCCCGAGCTTCATCACCTGCGAGCCCGGCCAGGCCTGCTGCATCGGAAAGTTCGGCACCGGTAGCAGCGCCACCTGCACCGTCAAGACGGACGGCCGGGTCTGGTGCTGGGGCCAAGACTACGGCGCAACGCCGAGCGAGCCGATCCGCACCGCTTCGGGGACGCTCGAGGGCGCTCTGGAGGTGAGCATGGGCTCACTGCACGCCTGTGCGCGGCGGTCGGACGGCACCGTCTGGTGCTGGGGGCGCAACACCTACGGTCAGCTCGGCGACGGCACCACCTCCTCCTCCGTGACGGCGGTGCAGGTCAGCGGGCTGACCGCCGTGGAGGAACTCACGGTTGGCGGTAGCCACGGCTGCGCACGCCAGCGCGACGGCGCCGTGCGCTGCTGGGGCTTCAACGCCCGCGGACAGCTCGGCGACGGCACCACCACCAACCGCAGCGCGCCCGTCCCGGTCGGCGGGGCTCTGACCGAGGTCGCCCAGCTTGCGGCCGCCGCATACCATACCTGCGCGCGGCTCGCGACCGGCGCTGTGCGCTGCTGGGGCTACAATTCCTATGGCCAACTCGGTGACGGCACCACCACCGACCGCGGTGTACCGGTTGCGGTGGCAGGGCTGAGCGGCGTCGCCGATATCGCCGGCGGAGAGCACCATAGCTGCGCGCGGCTGGCGACGGGCACGCTGCGCTGCTGGGGCTACAACTACTACGGCCAGCTCGGCGACGGCTCGACAACCAACCGAAAAACACCGGTGACGGTAAGCGGTCTGAGCGGCGTCACGGAGGTCTCGCTCGGTGGGTCCTTTGGCTGTGCACGCCTGACCGACGGCATGCTGCGCTGCTGGGGCCAGAACACCTACGGCCAGCTCGGCGACGGCTCGGCGTTTACCAGCAAGACGCCCCTACTCGCCAGCGTCGTCCGCTGCGACGCACAGGACGGCCTCTGCGGCAAGAATGAAGACCAGGCCACCAGCCCAGCAGACTGCAGGGCGACGAGCTGCGGTGACGGGAAGTGCGGCGGTGAGGAAGCACCGCTCACCTGTCCGGCCGATTGCGCCGCGGGCCTTGAGCTGCCACGCAGGCTCGGCTGGTACCACAGCTGCGCGCGGGTCAACGACGGCACGCTGCGCTGCTGGGGAAATAACGCCCGCGGTCAGCTCGGCGACGGCTCTGTGCTCGCCCGCCACATCGCGGGTCAGGTCAGCAGCCTCGCCAACGTGAGCCAGTTCGCCGTGGGCGACGACCACGGCTGCGCAGTCCTAGCCGGCGGTACCGTGCACTGTTGGGGCTACAATTACGATGGCCAGCTCGGCGACGGCTCGACCACCAACCGCACGACGCCCGTGGCCATCAGCGGCCTGAGCGGGGTCGCCGACGTCGCGCTCGGCGCGTCCCATAGCTGCGCGCGCCTGACCGACGGCACCGTGCGCTGCTGGGGCAGAAACATCCAGGGGCAGCTCGGCGACGGATCCACCACGGACCGTCGGACACCCGTGGCCGTTTCCGGTCTGAGCGGGGTCGCCGAGCTCGTGCTCGGAGGGTCGCATGGCTGCGCACGGCTGACCGACGGCACCGTGCGCTGCTGGGGAAGCAATTACATGGGCCAGCTCGGCGACGGCACGACCGTCAATGGACTGACCCCGTCGCCGTCAGTGGCCTCAGCGGCGTGGCGACCCTCGCGCTCGGGCAAACCCACACGTGCGCGCGGCTGACCAACGGCACCGTGCGCTGCTGGGGCTACAATGCCTCCGGCCGACTCGGCGACGGATCGACCACCAACAGCTCGACGCCGGTCACCGTCCTCGGTCTGAGCAACGCCAGCACGCTCGCTCTCGGCAATGCCCACAGCTGCGCGCGACTGACCAACGGCACCCTGCGCTGTTGGGGCTACAATGCCTCCGGCCAGCTTGGTGATGGCACGACAACCTCGCGCGAAACGCCGGTCGCGGTCGCCCAACTGAGTCGCGTAACAGCCGTCGCCGCCGGCGTCTACCACACCTGCGCGCAGCTGAGCACGGGCCTGCTCCGCTGCTGGGGGCAGGGCGCGAATGGCCAGCTCGGGACCGCCGCCTTCGGAACGATGGCGCTCACCCCCGCGGCACCCTCGATGTGTGGCGATGGCGTCTGCGAGTTCGCGGAGAAGCTCTTTGGCAGCTGCGCCGCCGACTGCACGCCGCTGCTCGGTGACTGCGTCTGCGACCCCCTCCTGGAGGATCTCAGCAACAGCCCGGCCGACTGCGACCCCAACCGTAGCTGTCAGCCGCGGCTGCAATGCAACGACGGCCACTGCGACACCGCCGCCGGAGAGACCTGCAAGAGCTGCTCGGGCGCCAACACCGACTGCGGTCCCTGCGCCTGAGGAAGCGCGGGCCGCTAGGTCGGCCAGGCCGGCGAACGGAGCTGCTTGCGGAGGATGGCGCGGTTGCCCTCCGCGTTGAAGCTCAGGCGGTCGACCGAGAGCTGGGCGAGCAGGATCCCGCGCCCATGCGCGGCCAGCAGGTTGTCGGGATCGGTCGGGTCCGGCAGCCCCTGCCAGTTGAAACCCGAGCCCTCGTCCGCGACCTCGATCTCGAGGCTATCGACGAGGCGCCGAATCGTCAGCCGGGCGTGCCGGGCCGCGTAAGGTAGCTCCGCCGCGCGGGCAGCCAGGACCTGAGGCAAGGTGCCCAGCTCCAGGGCTCGCGCCTTCTCGGCGAAGGTCAGGCCAAGATTGCCGTGCTCGACGGCGTTGAGCACCACCTCGCGCAGCGCCAGGTTCAGCTCGACGAGCTGCGGCTGCGGCAAGTCGGCGGCGCAGGTGCTGAGCACCACATCGACGAAGGCCGGGATCGCCTCGAGGTCATTGCCGAGCTCGAAGATCCAGCTGTGCTCGAGCAGGCGCGCCGCCCGCGGGAGACGCACGCGCTCGCGCCGCGCCAGCTCGCGCGCGGCCTCCATCCGCAGCAGGGCCGCGCTCAGGTCCTCAAGCCGCACCGGCTTCTTGATGAAGTCGATCACCCCAGCGCGCAGCGCCACGATCACGAGCTGCTCGCTGCCGTGGCCGGTAATCACGGTGATCGGCGTGGCCGGCGAGAGCTCGCGAATCGCCACCGCCAACGAAAGGCCATCCCCTCGCGGCATCCGCACGTCAGTGATCACCATGTCGGGCTGCGCGCTGCGAAAAAGCGCCAACCCTCCTCAGCGTCGCCGCCGGTGACGACCTCGTAGCCCTCGTCGCTGAGCAGCGCGCCGAGCTCCTGCCGCACGAGCGGCTCGTCATCGACCAGGAGGATCTTCGCTCGGGCCATCGTCATCGCCACCCGGCGCCCGCGGCAGTGTGATGTTGAAGCAGGCGCCAGCACCCGGCGCTGAATCGACCGTCAGTGTGCCACCGAAGCCGCTGACGAGGCTATAGCTGATGGACAAGCCCAAGCCCGTGCCCTTGCCCGGCTCCTTGGTGGTGAAGAAGGGCTGGAACACGCGCTCGCTGACGGCGGCCGCCATCCCGGGGCCGTTGTCGCGCACCTGGAGGCAGACCGCCGCGCGGCCGTCCTCGCCCTGGCACTCATGCGCGGCGACGCGCACGCGGCCGCCGCCCGGCCGCGGCGACACGCTGTTGCCACAGGCGTCGACGGCGTTGATCAGCAGGTTCAGCAGCACCTGTTCGAGCTGGCTCGCATCGGCGAGCACGGGCGGCAGCGCGGGCGGCAGGGTCACCTCCAGCGCGATACCGGCGCCCTCGAAGAGCGCGCGGAGCATCTCGCTGACGTGCTGCACGGGCAACGCGAGCGACACCTGCTGGAGGCTGCGCTCGCGGCGGCGGCCGAAGCTGCGCAGTTGGTCGATGATGCGCCCGGCGCGCTCGACCTGACCGACGACATGCTCCAGGCGTTCGCGCCAGAACGCGCGCTGATCGTCGGGCAGCGTGTCGAGGCGGCGCCGCATCCGCGCCGCCAGCAGGCCGATGTTGTTCAGCGGCTGGTTGAGCTCGTGGGCCACCCCCGTCGCCATCTCGCCCAGGCTGGCCATCTTCGCGCTTTGAATCAGCTGCAGCTCGTTGAGCTGCAGCTCGGCCGCCAGGCGCTTGGCCTCCGTCACGTCGACGAAGGTCCAGAGCTCCCCCGCGGCCACCGCCCCATCGAGAATGGCGCTGCGGCTGATCACCGCCACGTGCTGGCGGCCGTGCTTGTCGACGAGGAGCTCCTCGTTGCCGCTGGTTTCGATCAGCGGGCCGAGCTGGACCTCCTGCTGCGGCGGCCGCCCGAGCTGCGCGCGCAGCTCGCCGAGGGTCATGCAGCCCACCAGCTCCTCGGCGGCCCAGCCGAGCAGGCGCTCGGCGGCGCGATTGCAAATGCGGATCACCCCCTCGGCATCCGTGGCGACGATCGCCAGCGCATCCGAAGCCTCGATCAGGTTGTTGCGGAAGGCGAGCAAGCGCTCCGCAGCGAGCCGCGCCCGCACCGCCTGATCCTCGGCCCGCCGGCGACGCTCGACGTCACGCGCGAGGGCGCCCGTCAGTTGGCCGACCAAGCGGCGTAGCGGCCGATGAAGCAGGCCGTCGGCGCCCCAGAGCATCAGCCAGAAGGTGATCGCCAGCCCGAGGCCGAGCACGCCAGCGCTGACCGTCATGTACTCGAGCACGCCCTCGTCCTCGGGGCGATGCCCAACGATGACCAGCACCCACCGGTCGGCGGCGAGCGGCGCGATCAGCCACACGCCGCTCAGCGCGCCCAGCTCGCGCGCGATCGCCGTCCGCGTGCCACGGCGGGGCGCGGCGCCCCAGAGGCGCGTCAGCGCAGCGGCGATGCCAGGATCGGTCGCATAGACCACACGCCCGTCGGCGTTGAGCAGCGCCATCGCCTCGCCGCTCAGCCGGGCTGCCTCGGCGACGGTGGCAGCGGGCGCGCGGTCCGGCGTGGCAGCTTGCATTCGCTGACAGATCGCCACCAGCAGCTCGCCGCGCTGCGCCAGGAACCTGCGGGTCGCGATCACCGAGTCGGCGACGTCAAAGGCCATCAGGCCGAGGCCGAGCAGCGCATTGAGGCCGAGCGCCAGCGCCGCGAAGCGGCGAAAGATGCGGCGCGTGCCATGCTGCGTCGAGCGCTCGACCCGCCCCCGTGGGGCCGAGGCGCCAGCGGACGGCGACTCGGCCGCAGCAGGCTTCTCGGGACGCGATGCGTCAGCGGGGAGTTGAGGTTGCGTCATCGCGGAGGCATCGAGCGGCCATCCTAGCAGCGCGAGAATACGGCCATGCTCGGCAGCATGCCTGACGGGAATGCGCTATACCAGCGCACCGGGCTGGCATCACGCTTGCCACCGCGGTAGGTTCCGCGGCCTGGCCCCTCGTCGCCGGGAGGACCTATGCACCAGGCCATGTTAGCGCTCAGCGTCGCCGCCCTCTGCGCGACCAACCCGACGATCGCGCTCGCGGCGTCCAAGCCCGCGCCGCCGCCGGCGCAGGAGGGCGCCGCAGGGCTCGTCATCCAGGAGCTGAAGCTGCCCAATGGGCTGCGCTTGGTCTATGCGCGGGTGCCGCGCCTGCCCGCCGTCACCGTGCAGGTCTGGTACCACGTCGGCTCGAGGAATGAGCAGCCCGGGCTGCGCGGCGTGGCCCACATGTTCGAGCACATGATGTTCAAGGGATCGACGCGCGTGCCGCCCGAGCGGCACGCCCAGCTCCTCGCCGGCATCGGCGGCGAGGTCAACGCCTTTACGGCCGAGGATGTGACCGCCTACCACAACACGCTGCCGCGCCAGTACTTCGACTTCGCCGTCGCACTCGAGGCCGAGCGCATGCGCCACCTGGTCCTGACCGAGCGCACGATCGCCAGCGAGCGCGAGGTCGTGAAGGAAGAGAAGCGGCTCCGCCTCGAGAACAGCCCGATCGGCCGCGCCCTCGAGGCCTTGCGGGCGCTGGCCTACCGCCAACACCCCTACGCCTGGTCACCGGCCGGAGACCTCCCCGACCTCGACCGCGTCACCGTGCCGCTCTGCCAGCGCTTCTACGACACCTATTACCGGCCCAACAATGCCACCCTGGTGGTCGTCGGCGACGTCAGCGAGGAAGCGGCGCGCCGCGCTGCCCTGACCCACTTCGGGCCGATCGCCGCCGGGCCGCCCGCGCCCGCCGTCACCGCCGTCGAGCCACCGCAGCAAAAGCTGCGCGAGCGCCGTGCCGACTGGCCCTCGCAACTCAACGTCGTGCTCGGCGCCTACCACATTCCCAACGCGCGCCACGCGGACCTGCCCGCACTGACGGTGCTGGCGACGATCCTCGGCAGCGGACGCAGCTCACGCCTGCATCAGGCGCTGGTGCGGCGCGGCCAGCTGGCGCTCGGTGTCGGCGCCTTCGCCGAGGAGAATGAGGACCCGGGCCTCTTCATCATCTACGGCTACGGCCTACCGAGCCAGGACCTGGCTCGGATGCGACGCCTGCTGCTCGAGCAGGTCGAATTCCTCGGAAAGGACAGCGTAACCGAAGCGGAGCTGCGGAAGGCCCGCAATCAGCTCGCCACGGCGCACCTGCGAAGCCGGCAGACCGTCGATGGTCTCGCCTATCAAATCGGCATCTCGACCTATCTTCAGGGCGACCCACGCGCGTTTCTCGGCGACGTCGCGCGCATCGACCGCGTGACCTCCGCAGACGTCCAGCGCGTCGCCCGCGCCTACTTGCGCAGCCACAACCTCAGCCTGGTCGCGCTGCCGGCGCAGGCCCCTGGCGCGGAGGGGGCGAAATGAAGCAGGCCAAACGACCCGTCGAGCTCACCTCTCCTTGCCGCGCCCTAGTGTGCGGAGCGCTCGCGTGCGGGTCGGCGCGACCGCGGCTCGGCGGCGAACGCAGCCGGCCGGCTGCCGACCCGCGAGGACCAGCAGCCCTCGCGATCGTTACCCTCGCGCTGACGCTTGGCGCGTGCGCCACGGCACCACGCGGCGGGCGCCCTCCCACGGCCAATGCGCCGAAGAGCGCGGCACAGTCCAAGGCTGCGGCGCCGCCTGATCCGTGGCGCGATCGCCAGGACCTGATGCAGCCCCCGGCCCCACGGGCCGGCGTGCGCTTGCCGCTCGAGGGCTTGAGCCGCGTGGCCCTGCCGAACGGCGCGACCCTGCTGCTGCTGCGCGACAACACCCTGCCGCTGATCTCCGTGCAGCTCCACCTGCCTTGCGGGGCCATCGACGACCCAGCTGCGCAGGGAGGGCTGGCCGCCTTCACGCTGGAGATGCTGCCCCAGGGCACGCGCCGGCGCGGCGCCGACGCGATCGCCGAGGCAGTCGAGGCCGCCGGAGCCGCCCTCGACACGCGCGCCGGCTACGAGGCCTCACAGCTCGTCTGCAGCGGGCGACGCGAACAACTGCCCCTCTGTCTCGGCCTCGTGGCCGAGTTGGTCCGCGCGCCGGCCTTTGCCCCGGCGGAGATCGAGGAGGTGCGTCGGCGCCTCCTCGGCGAGGTCAAGGATGCGCGAGACTCGCCCGCGACGCTCGCGGCGCTCCACTTCGCCAACCAGCTCTACGGCGACGCCCACCCGGCGGGCCGAGCGATCTCGGCCGAGTCGCTGGCGCGCATCGGCCGCGCCGAGCTGATCGCCTTCCACCAGCGCCATATCGTGCCACAGGGCACGGTGCTCGCCGTCACGGGCGATGTCGACCCGGCCGCCGTGACACGCCAGGTGCGTCAGCTCTTCGGCGGTTGGCGCGGTCACGCGCCACGACGAGCGCCGCCGCCGGCCCTGCCGCCTCTGGCTCAGGGGCTACGCGTGCTGCTCGTCGACAAGCCCGACCTGAGCCAGAGCTTCTTTGCGTTGGGCCATGCGGGCCCACGCCGCAGCGACCCGGCGCACGACGCCCTCCGCCTCGCCAACTACGTGCTCGGAGCCGGCGGTTTCTCCTCGCGCTTGATGCAGCAGGTGCGCTCCGCTGGGGGAAAGACCTACGGCATCTCCAGCGTCTTCGACGACCACCGGGATGATGGCGCCTTCCGCATTGCGAGCTTCACGCGCCATGAAGAGCTGGTCGCGACGCTGCGCCTGGTGCTCCACGAGTTGCGGGAGCTGCGCCGGCGACCGCCCAGCAGCGCGGAGTTGCGCGGGGCCAAAGGTCAGCTCGCCGGCGGCTATGTGCTGGAGTACCAGACCGCCGCCCACCTTGCGTCGGCGCTGGCGCGCGCACAGCTCCACGGCCTACCTGACAGCTACGTCAGCGAGCTACCACTGCGACTCGACGCGCTGACCACCGACGCCGTGGCGGCGGCCGTCGACAGCCACCTGCGCTCGGACGCGCTGGTCGGCGCGGTGGTCGGCCGCGCCGCGACCGTGGGCCCGCTGCTACAACGCGCCGGCATCGCCTTCACGACGATTTCGTATCTGGCGCCGATCAGCGCGGCCGAGCGCAGCGCAGCCGCCAGGCCCCTCCCCTGAGGGCCTGCGCCCAGGAGGCGCCGGCCGCAGCGGGGGGAGCTGCCCTTGCGCTCGCAGCCGCTGGGAAATAATCTGCGCCCCGCTCGGCGGCAGGGCGCCGCACGCGACGCGAGCCGACGGCATCGAGATCGAGCTGACGTGGAGCTGAGGTGGAGCTGATGAGCGCGATCAAAGATCCTGAGCAGGCCGCCCGTTCGCTCGACAGCGAGCACTGCCGCATGAAGGCGCTGCTGGTGCTTCTCGAAGGGGCGACGACGACCGAGGGGCTGGCAGCTCCGCTGCACGAGCTGCTGGCCTTGCTGCGCGGGCATTTCTCTCGCGAGGAGGGCGAGGAGGGGCTGCATGGCATCGTCCAGACGCGCGCGCCGCGCCTGCTGCAGGCCGTCGCGCCGCTGCTGCGCGAGCACGTGCCCTTGGCCGATCAGGCCCAGCGCCTGGTGGCCTTTCGCGCGCAGGCGAACGAGCTGAATGCGGCGCTGCGCCATGACGTTGCGCGGCTGATCGAACAGCTACGCCAGCACGAGATCCGAGAGACCGCACTGCTGCAAGATACGCTGCTGATCGAGCTCGGCAGCTGTGATTGACCGCCCGACCAGGGCGGCGTGAATGCCCCCTTTGACCGCGCGCGGCTGCCCGTCCCGACTCGAGCACCGGAGAGCTCGGGCCCCCGCGCGCAGGCCAGCGTCGCTCTGGCTGCTGCCGCTCGCCATCCTAGCCTGTCGCAGCCGGTCGCCCGCCGTCGCAACGCCAGCCCCAAAGGCACGCGCGCAGGCCAGCGCGGCGCGGCCCGCGGACGATCCGCGCGGCCACCTGCCGCTGATCGACTCGCACGTCCATCTCACCCCGCTGCCCGAGTCGATGGCCCTCGCCTTTCGCATCTTCGACGCCGTCGGCGTCGTGAAGTTCGCGGTCAAGAGCGCGGGCAGCTGGGGAAGCCCACGCTACCGCGCCACGCGGGCGTTCGCCGAGCGACTCGGCGCGCGGATGGCCTTCTTCATCAATCTCGACTGGAGCGGCGTCGACGAGCCCGGCTGGGGTGCGCGCGAGGCCGAGCACCTGGCCCGCGCCATGCGCGAGGGCGCCAGCGGCTTGAAGATCTTCAAGGACCTCGGCCTCGGGGTGCGCCTGCGCAACGGCCGCCTGCTCGCCGCCGACGATGCGCGCCTCGATCCGATCTACGCGCGTGCGGCCGAGCTCGGGGCGATCATCGCCTGGCACATCGCCGACCCGGTCGCCTTCTTCGCGCCACCCACGCCTGATAACGAGCGGTACGACGAGCTCTCGCTGGCGCCAGACTGGAGCTTCTACGGCGGGGACTTTCCCAGCCACGCTGAGCTGCTCGCGGCGCGCGACCGCGTCCTGCGCCGGCAACCACGGACGACCTTCCTCGGGATTCACCTCGCCGGCTATCCCGAGCGCCTCGACTACGTCAGTCGCCTGCTCGAGGCCTGCCCCAACCTCTTCGTCGACACCTCAGCGCGCATTCCGGAGATCGGCCACCATCCGGCCGCTGCGGCGCGGCGCTTCTTCTTGCGACATCAGGACCGTATTCTCTTTGGGACAGACCTGATTGTCTCGCCCGAGGGGCTACAGCTCGGCTCGGTCTCGCCCAAGCCGCCGGGCTTCGACGAGGCGGTGGAGTTCTATCGCCGCCACCGGCGCTACTTCGAAAGCGCCGATCGCCAATTCGAGCATCCGACGCCGATTCAGGGCCGCTGGCGCATCGACGGCATCGACCTGCCGATTGCAGTCCTGCGCAAGCTCTACTACGACAATGCCGACCGGCTGATCTTCGCGCCGCGCCGCGCCTACCTGCGGGCCACTGGCGCCAAGCCGGCGGCTGCGACTCCCGCCCAATAGCCCAGTGGCCCGCCGACCTCGTTCTCAGGGCTTGAGCGCGAGGAGCTGCACGACCGCGCCTTCACCGGTGTGGAAGGAGCCCTCGAGCAAGGGCCGCACCAGCTCCTCGGCGTGGACGAAGTCCAGTCCCGTGAAGTCCTCGCGCAGCTCGGCCAGCGTGTAGAGCAGCTCGCGCAGCGGCGGCCCACCCGTGCCGAGGGCGAGCTGCTCAGGGCGGTAGGCCTCGAGCACGAGCGCACCGCCGGGGCGCAGCCCCGCCACGCAGGCGCGGTGTACCGGCCGCCGCAGCGCCGCGGGAAGATGGCAGAAGATCAGAATGATGCCGGCCCAGTACCCCTCCGCGATCTCGAGCTGGCCAAGATCGCGCACGGTCGTGCGCAGCTTCACGCCACGGCTCTCCGCCAGGCGCCGCGCCTTCTCGAGCCCAACCGCCGAGGCATCGACCGCGTCGACCTCATGGCCGAGTCCCGCCAGGTAGACCGCGTTGCGCCCCTCCCCCTCCGCGAGGCAAAGCATTGGCCCTTGCGGCAGCCGCGGCGCCACGGCGACGAGGAAGTCGTTGGGCGCCGTACCGTAGACATACTCGGGGACGCTGTAGCGCTGATCCCACATCTAGTTGGGGATGCACGCGCCAGCGACGCACTGGCCGTTATCGCCGTCGCAGGGCGTCGTATCGGCCGCCGTGTTCGTGGCGCAGGTGCCGTCGGCCTGACAGACGTCGACCTCGCACTCCCCGGCGGCGGAGCAGACCACACAGCTCGACCCGTCGTCGCCGCATTGCGCGGCACTCGGCGTGGAGACGCAAACATTCCCGACCGTCGTCAGGCAGCCGGCACAGCAGGCGCCGCTGGCGTCGCAGCGCCCGCCCGGACAGCTGGCTTGCGCGGCGTTATTCGTCCACGCCGTGGTGCTCGTCGCCGACACACAGGCCTGGCAGGGGTTGGCGGGATTAGCGTCACCGTTGTTGTAGCAGGTCCCATCGATCAGACAGCGGCTCAGCCTCAAAGGGTGCGCACAGCTGCCGCTGCTGCACTCATCCCTCGTGCAGCTCAGTCCATCGGCCGTGCAGCCGGTTCCGTCCGTAGCGTTGGCGATACCGCAGGCGCCGGCACTGCAGGTGTCGACCTTGCACTCGCCCGCCCCGCTGCAGGTCTGGCAGGCCGCACCCGCCCCGCCGCAGGCGGCCAGGGTGTTCCCCGTCAGGCAGCTGTTTCCTGCGCCGAGACAACCCGTGCAGCAGTCCGGCGGCGGGCTGCTGCCATCGCAGCGGCCCGCGTCCCCGCCCGACGTGCAGGCGGCGCCCACCAGCTTATTGGTCCAGGCGCTGGTGCTCGTCGCCGGGACGCACGCCTGGCAGGTGTTGCTGGATCGATCGCCGCTGGCGTAGCAGAGCGCCCCGATCAGACACGTATTCGGCTCCAGCTCCGCATGCGTGCATGCGCCCGACTTACAGAGGTCCTTGGTGCAGTCCTTCCCGTCGCTGGCGCAAGCCGTGTTGTCGGCAGCGCTGGCCGTGCTGCACACGCCCGCCGCGGTGCAGGTGGCCGGCGCGCAGGTCGTGCCTCCCGCGCAAGCGGAGCAGGTGGCTCCGCCGGACCCGCAGGCAATCGCCGTCGGCGAGGACTCACAGGCCCCATCGGTGTGCAGGCACTTCGTGCAACATCGGGGCACGCTCTGGTTGTCGCAGCGCCCAGCACCAGCACCGTCGTCGCAGCCCGCTCGCAGGGCCTTGTTGCTCCAGGCGCGCGCGTTGGATGCAGCATTGCAGACCTGACAGGAGTTGGCCGGATTGAGGGCGCCATCGTCGTAGCAGACGCCGCCAATCAGGCACTTGCTGGCGACCAGCTGCGTATGCGCGCAGGTACCGGCGGCGCACTTGTCGAGCGTGCAGCTCAGGCCGTCATCCGCGCAGTCGGTGCCGGTGAGAGGATCGCTGCCGCAGCTGCCGTCGCTCTTGCAGGTTCGCGAGCGGCACTCGGGCGCGCTGCAGACCTGGCAGGTCGCGCCATTGAGGCCGCAGAGCGCGGCAGTGGGGACGCTGACACAGCTATTGCCGTCGCAGCAGCCCCCGCAGCGCGCGCCCGCCTTGCACACACACTGACCGCTAACGCAGTTGAGACCCGCCCCGCAGGCCGCGCCGGTTTCACCGCACTCGCAGTGACCACTCACGCAGCGGCTCGCCACCGCGGCATCGCAGACGGTCCCGCAGGCGCCGCAGTGGCTGGTATTGCTCTGCAGGTCGATACAGGCCGAGATCTGCGAGCAGCAGGTCGCTGTGCTTCCTCCGCATTGATCGGCGCCGTCGTCGGTGAGGGCATTGCGGCAGTTGTCGTCGACGTTGTTACACTGCTCGGAGGCTCCCGGAAAGACGGTGGCGACGTTGTCGTTGCAGTCGCCACAGCCCACGAGCCCTGCTGCGAGCGCGAAGCGCCCGCTCACCTGCGCAGCCGTGCAGCCGCTGCAGCGTAGATACTTGTCTCCGTCCACGTCGCGCTCATCTGCGGGCACCGCACCGTCGCAGTTGTCGTCCTGGCCGTTGCAGAGCTCCGGCACTGGCAGGGCCGCCGCGGCGCCCCCGGCGTCCCCGCAGAGCCAGTGGTCGTTGAAGACGATACCGGCCCCCGCCACCACCTGGCGCACGAGGTCGGCGTTGGCCACCGTCTTCGTCCAGTCGCAGCCCGCGACCGTCCCGGCCGTGCAGTTGCCCGTCGCGATGCTGCAGGCCTTGCCCTTGTCGGCGAGGTTGAGCCCCTCAGGATCGTCCTTGCGGCCATTGCAGTCCCAATCCCGCTCATCGCAGCGCTCGGGTTGTGGCTGCGTCGCCCCGAAGCAGCGCTGGGACGCCACTGCACGCTCATCCTCTCCCGAGCAGGCCGTCCGCGCCGCATCCAGCGGATAGCGCGGATCGCGGCTCGGTAGCTGGCGACTGCAGGCGCACCTCCCGGTCAGCGCGCCACCGGGCGCGCACTCGCCGCGGCTGAAGTCCGAGCACGTCGCCGCCGTGCTCGCGATCAGCCGCCCCTCGCCATCCGGATTGCCTTCGTCGACGAGCCCGTCACAGTCGTTGTCACGCCCGTCGCAAAGCTCAACCGCCCATGGGTGCACCTCGGCAGCACCGGGGCTGGCGGGGTCGTCGAGGCAATCCGCTGGCGCCACGTACCCATCCCCGTCGCGATCACCTGCGCAGGCGCCGTCGGCGATGCAATTCTGGCGCACGAGGTCGTTGCAGAGATCGGGTGCCCCAGGAAAGGTCCGCGGATCGTCGTCATCACAGTCGAGCTTGGCCGCCGGCGGGTTACACCCAGCCCTCAGCCCTTCGAAGCCGTCCCCGTCGTGGTCGCAGGCGGTCGTCGGGCAGCCATCCGCGGCTGCCGCCTTGCCGTCGCAGTCGTGGTCGACCTCGCGCGCGGCTTGGCCATTCTTCTCGCGCGCGGTGCTGCAGCGCTGGCGCAGCCCGCCGAGCACCGTGCCACCCTCGGCCCCACCTGCGCCGCCCGCCGTCGTCTCCGGGCCCACGCCGGCGTCGAAATCGTCGCAGTCGTCCTTCGGCAGCTCACAGGCGGCGTCGGGCGGAACGCCGAGCGCCGCGTGACCGTCGCCGTCGACGTCGCAGGGCACGCAGCCCTCGTCGACGACCTGATTGCAGTTGTTGTCGGTCGCGTCGTCGCAGACCTCGACCGCACCTGGATTGACGTCCGCCCTCGCGTCGTCGCAATCAGCGGGCGGCGGGTAGCCGTCGCAGTCGGCGTCGACGATACAGGCGACGTCGCGCCCGTTGCAGTCCTGGTCGACACCGTCGCCGCAGAAGGGCGCGGTCATCGTGGCGCCCGAGGCCGCGAGCTTATCGCGACAGGCCTGGGGCAGCGCGTAGCGTAGGGCCTGCGCCGCCACGTCCCCTGCCGCGCAGAGGTTGGCGTCCTCCTTGATGGTCGGCGCCCGACAGGGATCGGCGTCGTCGCAATCCTGCGGCACGGCGACCCCATCGCCGTCGGCGTCCTCACAGGGCTCATCGCCGACGCTCGGATCGGCGACACAGCCGGCGCTGCAGTCGTCGTCGCGGCCGTTGCCGCAGACCTCGAGGCCGAAGCGGTTGACCGAGGCCTCGTGGTCGTCGCAATCGAGGAAGTCACAGGAGAGCGAGTCGCCGAGCCCCGCGCAGTCCGGGTAGGCCGCGCAATCCGGGAAGCCGTCACCGTCCTCGTCGTGCTCGTTGGGGAGCAGCTTCACGAGCACCTTGCGCAGGCCGCGGACCTGGAACTCGCGAACCGCGACCTGAAGCCGTTCGCCACCGGTGTAGCTCCGACCGACGAGGCGCAGCAGGTAGTGCCCGCGGCGCGAGAACTCGACGGCAAGGCGCAGCGCCTGCGTGGGATCCGAGATATCGCGATTGGGACGTTCGGTCGTCGTCACGGGCTCGTCGCGCCGGTCGAGGACGATCGTGCCCGTCGCCAGCTCACGCACCTGGAGGTCGAAGCGCTCGACGAGGCGCGTCGCGGTGACCGTCAGTAACAGCCCATGCTGGTCCTTGCCGCAGCCGGCCCCCAGCGCGCCCGCGGAGGCCACCAGCAGCAGGCTCAGGCGGAGCAGCAGCCAAGCGCCAGCGCGACCCCGGGCGCGCCCCGTCTCACTGCCCCGAGCCACCGCATCACCAAGCTGTTTCTGCATTTCAACCCGCGTGGCTAAAGGACAGCGGCAGCGCTCGACCGTAGGGTCCCAGTATACCCGGGCGCGCGGGCGCCACAACGGGCGCCACAACACGCGCCCCGTGGAGGTGGCCTGTGGCGGCGCTCAGCGGGCATCGGCGCGCCGGCGGCGCATGACGGCAACACCTCGTGTTCAGACGAGGATCTTGTCGGCGTGGATCACGTCGGCGAAATTATCGCCGGTCACGAGCTCGGCCCGCTTGCGCGCCTCGGCCAGCGCGCTGACGATGTAGCGCTTGGCGATGAAGACCTTGCGGCCGTCGAGCTGCGCCTGTTCCAAGAGCAGGTAACCGACGAAGAGATAGCCGTAGAGGTCGACCAGCTCGCGCGCGGCGACCTCTTCGAAGGCCTTGTCCCCCTTGCCGACCACCGCCTCGCGGCTGTCGAGGAAGAGCCGGCGAATCTCCTTCAGCTTGTCGGCGAGCCCCATCAGATGGCCCTTGTAGTCCTTGGCCTCGGCCGCCGCGAAGTGCGCCGCGAGCAGGTCCTTCATCACCGGGCCGGCCGCGGCCACGATCTGCAGCTGCGAGGTGCCCTCATAGATGTTGGTGACCCGCGCATCCCGCGTCAGGCGCTCGATCGCAAACTCTCGCATGTAGCCAGCGCCGCCGTGGATCTGTAGCGCGTCGTAGGTGATCTTGTTCGCCGCCTCCGAGAGCACGTATTTCACCAGCGGGGTCAAGAGCGCCGCCACCTGCGTCGCCTGCTTGGCGCGCTCGCTGGCCTCGGCGCTCGGCTCGCCACGCTCGCGCAGGCGGGCCGCGTGCTCCGTGTACTTGTCGCGCCGATCGACCCATTGCGCGACGGCGTAGAGCAGCGAGCGATTGCTCTCGAGCAGCACCCGCATGTCGATCAGCATGTTGGCCACGACGGGGAGGTTGGCGATCACCTGGCCGAACTGCCGCCGGGCCCGCGCGTAGCGCAGGGCCTCCTCGTAGGCCGCCTGGGCGATCCCGAGCGCCTGCGCCGCGACCCCGAGCCGCGCGCCGTTCATCAGGTCCATCACGTACTTGATCAGCCCGAACTTGCGCTTGCCCACGAGCTGGGCTGGCGTGTCGTTGAACTGCAGCTCGCAGGTCGGCGAACCGTGAATGCCCAGCTTATGCTCGAGCCGCCGCACCTTGACGGTCTCGTCGCTGCTGCAGACGAAGAGGCTGAGGCCGCGCCCATCCTTGCTGCCCGGCTCCGAGCGCGCGAGCACGAGGAGAATGTCACCGCAGCCGTTGGTGATGAAGCGCTTGACCCCACGCAGGCGCCAGCCGCCCTGGGCATCCTCGTAGGCCTGGAGCTTGACCGCCTGCAGGTCCGAGCCCGCGTCGGGCTCGGTCAACACCATCGCCCCGGTACAGGCGCCGCTGGCGAACTGCGGCAGGAATTGCTCGCGCTGGGCGTCGTTGCCGAAGCGGTTGATCGTCTCGGCGATGTCCTGGAGGCCATAGATATTCATCAACGAGGCATCGGCGCGAGAGATCATCTCGATCGCCATGATGTAGATCGTCGTCGGGAAGTTCAGCCCACCATACCTGCGCGGCAGCGTCACACCCATCAGCTCGGCCTGCCCCAGTCGGTCGAGCGCCTCGCGAATGCCGGTCGCGTAGATCACGCGATCGTCCTCGAGGCGATTGCCCTCGAGGTCGACCTGCGCGGCGCGCGGCGCGATGAAGTCGCCGGCGATCTGGCCGGCCAGCGTCAGCACCTCGCGGTAGTTATGCAGCGCGTCCTGATAGTCCGTCGGCGCGTCGGAAAAGACCGCCGCCTGCTCGTAGTCATGCTCGATGAGCGCGACCACCTCCTCGAGCTCGAGGTGGTCGAAGTGAAAGAGCAGATCGGGGTTGTCGGTGAAGAAATTCGGCATTTTTGGCCTCGGCCAGGCAAAGTGCGCGGGCGCTCGTTACTTCAGGCGCTCGCGATAGGCGTCGATCATCAGCGGCAGCACGGCCGCAGCGTCACCGACGATCCCGTAGTGGCAGGCGTCGAAGATCGGCGCGTCGGCGTCGGTGTTGATGGCGATGATGCGCGTCGACTCCTGCATCCCGGCGCGGTGCTGAATCGCCCCCGAGATGCCGCAGGCGATGTAGAGCTTCGGACGCACCGTCAAGCCCGTCTGACCGACCTGGCGGTCGGCCTTGATAAAGCCGGCATCGACTGCCGCGCGGGTGCCGGCGACCTCGCCCCCGATCAGCGCGGCGAGCTGGTGCAGCAGGGCGAAGTTCTTCTGGTTCCCCATGCCGTAGCCGCCGGCGACGACGATCGGCGCTGACTTGACCTTGTTGCGCCGCTCCTCGCGATGCCGCTCGAGCACCGTCACCACGTTGTCTGTGGCGCGCGGCTCGTAGGGGATTCGCGTCACCCGATCCCCCCGCGGCGTCGGCTGCGGCACCAGCTCCATCACGCCCTCGCGCACCGTCGCCATCTGCACCGGCGCCTCGGGCGTGATGATCGTGGCGATGATGTTGCCACCGAAGGCCGGCCGCACCTGCAGCAAGAGGTCGGTGTAGTCACGCCGCAGGTAGCTCGCATCGCCAATCTTCAGGTCGGTGCAGTCGGCCGTCAGGCCGCTGCGCGTGAAGGAGGCGACGCGCGGCGCCAGGTCGCGGCCGATGAAGGTGGCGCCAAAGAGCACGATGCGCGGCTGCTGCTCGGCGATCAGGTCGCCAACGACCCGGCTGTAGGGCAGCGTGCGGTAGTCGCGCAGCGCCTCATGCTCGATCAGCAGCACCTCGTCGCTGCCATAACGGAAGGCCTGACGCACGACCTCGTCGAGCTCATGGCCGATCGCCAGCGCCTTGAGCGCGCCGCCGAGCTGATCGGCGAGCTTGCGCCCCTTCGAGAGCAGCTCGAAGCTGACCTCGGCAGCGCTGCCCTCGCGCTGCTCGACGAAGACCCAGACGTCTCTGTTCGCGTTGCTCATGCCTGCCCGGCCCCTTCGACGAACTCAAGCCCCTCGGCAACGGTGCCGCTAGCCAAAAACATGGTCGCCCATCAACTGATCGATCAGGGCGCCCAGCCCCTCGCGCGTCGCTGCGATCCGCTGGTGATCGCCGCCGGTCAGCACCACCGAGTCGACCTGCTTGACCTTGGTCGGTGAGCCGGCCAGCCCGCAACGCTCCGGGTCGACGTCGAGATCGTCGACCGTCAGCGTGCGGATGAAGCGCCCCTTCTGCACATATTCGTCGACCAGGGTGTCGACGTAGAGCAGCGAGTTGGCGTCCGCCATCCGTTCGAGCTCGGGCAGCGAGCGCGCGTGCTTGCAGGCCATCAGGCGCTTCGCGCGCGGCGGGCGCGGCAGCGCCGCATCGGCGATCACCGTCAGCAAGAGCGGCAGCGGCGAGCGCAGCACCTCATAGCCGTCGTCAATCCGGCGCTTGACCGTGATCGCTCCCTCGCTGATCGAGATTACCTGCTCGACGTAGGTGATCTGCGGCAGGTCGAGCTTCTCCGCCGTCTGCGGGCCGACCTGCGCGGTATCGCCGTCGATCGCCTGGCGCCCGGCGAAGACGAGGTCGAAGCGGCCGAGCTTGGCGATCGCGCGACTCAACACATAGGAGGTCGCCAACGTGTCGGCGCCGGCGAACTTGCGGTCGCTGACCAGGCAGACCTCGTCGGCGCCCAGGCTCAGGCATTCGCGCAGCAGCTCGGAGGCCTTCGGTGGCCCCATCGTCAGCGCGGTGACCGTGCCGCCGTAGCGGTCTTTGACCTGCAGCGCCAGCTCCAGCGCCACCTTATCCTCGGGGTTGAAGACCGCCGGCAGCTTGGCCCGGTTGATCGTCCCGTCCGGGCGCATCACCTGCCCAGAGATATTGGCGGTGTCGGGCACCTGCTTGACCAGCACGATGCTCTTGCAACTCATGACCCGCTCCCCTCCCCCGCGCGGCGCCCCGGCCGGCTGCAACTGCGCTAACAGCGGCAGCGGAGGGCTGTCAAGCGGCGGCAGGGTCGGGGGCGGTCGCCATCGGCTCCGGCGCGAAGAGGTACTCGCCGGCGGGATCGTGGTCGCGGTAGCGCGCCAACGCCGCGGCGCGGCGGCCGACGGCGTAGCAGTAGCTGCAGCCGTGGGGACAGCTCTCGTAGGCGCCGAGGTCCTTGGACTCGGCGCAGGCGCAGCCGAGGCGATTGCCCCTGCGCCGCGCGCGAAGCGCCCGCCCCGCCACCTCCATCAGCCGCGTCGCGTCGACGCAGCGCGCCGCCGTCACCCCCGCGATCAGCAGCTGCGGCTGGCTGCAGAGCGTCAGGCGCAGCCGCTGCTCGCTGGCGATCGTCGCCAGCTCGGCGAGCAGGGCACGCTTGCTCGCGTCGGGCGGGTCCTCCCAGGCGAAACCTTCCTGACGACCGGCCTGCTCGAGGTTTCGTCGCGTCTTGGCGTAGAGCTGCAGGAAGGAGACGACGACCTCGTCGGTCGCGCCGGCGAGCTGCGTCGCGAGCCGGCGAAAATTGCACAGGTGGAAGTCGCGATCGGTCACCGTCGAGAAGATGATCGGATCATAGCGCCAGACCGCCGCGCGGCTGCCGAAGCGCGCGGCCAGGGCGCGGAGCTGCGCGACCGACCGCTCGGCCTGCACGACCCGCGACTCGAGCACCCGCGGATAGCCGTTGATCGTGTACTGCACGATGAAGGGAAAGCCGCGCTGATGAACCTCGTCGAGCACGCCGCGGAAGGGGCCGAGCTGCTTGGTCCAGAAGACGAAGCCGTCGACGTCCTCCCGCCGCAGCGAAAGGGTGGCGCGCTGGCGCCGGTTATAGGGATTGGCCACCTTGCAAAAGCCAGCGCTGAGCCGCCGGCGAAACCACTCGCCGTAGAAGGCGGGCAGGTCGGTCCTACGGCTCGCCGAGATGATCATGCGCTGCACGGGCCCCTGGCGGACGGTGGCGCGCCGAAACGGTCGGCGTGGCCATCGATGCGCTCTTCGCTACTGCGGCCGCACCATACCGTAGCGCTTGAGCTTGTTATGGAGCGTCACGCGATCGATCCCCAGCAGCTTGGCCGCCTGGGTCACGTTATGCTGACAGCGCTCGACGATCTGGCGCACGTGGCGCTCCTCGACCGCGGCGAGCGTCTCGTCGCTCGCGCCCGCCTCCCGTGGCTGCCAGGGGAAGGGCAGGTGTTCGGGTTCGAGCGTGGCCCCCCGACAGACGACCACGGCGCGCTCGATGGCGTTCTGCAGCTCGCGGACGTTGCCTGGCCAGCCATGGGCGCAAAGCAACGCGAGGGCCTCGCGCGAGAAGCCGGCGACGCGTCTGTTCATCTGCCGGGCGAAGCGCTCGCGGAAGTGCTCAGCGAGCAGTCCGATGTCGTCGAGGCGCTCGCGCAGCGGCGGCAGCGTCAGCTGGAAGACGTTGATGCGGAAGTAGAGGTCGGCGCGGAAGCGCCCGGCCCGGATCTCCTCGGGCAGGGCCCGGTGCGTCGCGGTCACCAGCCGGAAGTCGACGGCGATCGGCTGATTGCCACCCACGCGGACGACCTGACGCTCCTCCAGGACCCGCAAGAGGTCGACCTGCACCTTGGGGGGGATGTCGCCGATCTCGTCGAGAAAGAGCGTGCCCCCGCGGGCCTGCTCCAGCTTCCCCTCGCGCCGGCCTAGCGCTCCGGTGAAGGCGCCCTTCTCGTGGCCGAAGAGCTCACTCTCGAGCACGCCCTCCGCCAACGCACCACAGTTGACCACCACCAGCGGTCCATGGCGTCGCGGGCTCTGCGCATGCAGCAGTCTGGCGATCAGCTCCTTGCCGGTGCCGCTCTCCCCGCTGATCAGGACGCTGGTCTCCGTCTCGGCCACCTGCTCGAGTTGGCCGAGCACGCCGACCAGAGGACTGCGCGGCCCATGAATCAGCTGCGGCGTCCCCGCGCTCACGCGCTGGCGCAGCGCGCGGTTCTCACTGATCAACGCATGGCGCTCGGCCGCCTTGGCGACCAGGCGTGACATCTCGTCCGGGTCGAAGGGCTTGACGATGAAGTCGTACGCCCCCTGCTTCAGCGCCTGCACCGCGGTCTCGACCGACGCATGGGCCGTCATCACGATCACCGTGGCCGAGGGCGCCAGCTCGCGCACGCGGGCCTGAAGCTCGAGGCCGCTCATGCCGGGCATCTGAATGTCGATCAGCAGGATGGCCGCGCCGGTCGTGGCCAGGCGATCGAGCGCCTGTTCACCGCTCTCCGCCGTCTGAACCTGATAGCCATCCTCGCGCAGCCACGACGCCAACGACGCGCGCACATGCGGCTCGTCATCGACGACGAGGACACGGAGCTCAGGCGCCATGGGTGGACTCTCGATCGCTCGAGGCCTGCGCCGCCTCGGCGCTCGCGCCGAGCGGAAAGACGAGCACGAAGGTCGTCCCTTCGCCGACGACGCTCTGCACGTCGATCGCGCCGCCATTCTCTTGCACGAGCCCATCCACCACGGTCAGGCCGAGGCCAAGGCCGTGACCCTCCTCCTCACCCTTGGTGCTGAAGAAGGGCTCGAACATCCGCGGCAGCACGGCGGGCTGGATCCCGCAGCCCGTGTCGCGCACCGAAAGCGCGATCTTGTCCGCGCTCGGCTGCCAGGTTCGCAGCTCCAGCGTTCCCCCCTGCGGCATCGCGTCGAGCGCGTTGACGCAGAGGGCCAACACGGCCTGCTGCAGCTGATCGGCGTTGAGCGAGGGCTGCGGCAAGGCCGATGGCAGGTCGGTCCGCACGTCCACGCCCCCGAGCGCGCTGCGGTGCTTGAGCAGGAAGAGCGCCTTATGCGCCGCCTGGCTGAGGTCGGTCGGCTGGCGCCCGCTGCCCGATCCACGGGCGAAGGACATCAGCCCGGCGACGATATCGCCGCAGCGTTTGGATTCACTGGCGATCGCGTCCAGGATCTCCGGGGCGTCACCCAGCGCCCCCTGCGCCTCGGCGCTGCTGGCCAGCCGTCGGCGCAAGAGCTTGGAGTAGGTCAGCACGCTCGCCAGCGGATTATTGATCTCGTGGGCCACGATCGCCGCCAGCTTCCCCAACGACGCCAGCCTCTCGGCGCGTAGCAGCCGCTGCTGCGCGCGCTCGACCTCGACAGTCTTCTCGCCGACCCGGCGCTCCAAGGTCTGAGCCCAACCCACGAGCTCGGCGTTGGCGCGCTCGAGCTGGACGGCCGTGCGATTGAGCGCGTCAGACAGATGCGAGAACTCGGCGATGCCCCGCTCCTCGTAGCGCGCCGCGAGGTCGCCCGCACCGATCGCGTCCAGCGTGCTCGTCAGCGCGCGGACGGGACGCTGTACGGTCCCGCGCACGACCCAAACCACCAGGACGATGGTCAGCGCCAACGCCAACAAAGAGGCCACGACGACGAGCAGCGTGGTCTCGGTGCGCGCCCGCTCGGCCGAGGCCAGCACCAGCGTCGTGTCGAGCACGCCAAGGAGTTTTCGCTGCGGCGGATGCGCGTGACAGGCAGCGTTGTGGCAGGCGGGCTCGTTATCGATCGGGCGGATGATGCCGAGCGCCGCGTGGCCGTCGAGCCGGAAAAGCCGCGTCCGGTCGCCGGGCGGCAGGCGGGTCAGCGGACGGCCCGTAGCGTGGCAGCGGTAGCAGGCCTCGGCCTCGAGGTCGAGCCGCGTCCCCTCCTCGTCGGGCTGCGAGGAGAAGACGATGCGGCCCTGCTTGTTGAAGATGCGCACCCGCAGATCCGGTGCACGCGCACTGATCTGGCGCACGGATTGCCGCAGCTGGTCGCGGTCGTTGGTCAGCATGCTTGCATGCAGCGCCCCGAAGATACCCTCGCTAATCACCTCACCGTTGATCTGCGCCGACTGGCGCGCGTAGCGCTGCTGCAGGGCGAGCTGGATGAGCGCCGTGATGCTGAAGACGCCGAAGAGGGCCAGCACCAGGGTCCCGGTCAGCCGAAAGGTCAGCGAGTTGTACCAGTGGCCAAGGCGCCGGCGCATTCGGCGGGTCCGTGGAGCAGTTGGGCTCGGCGGAGGCTACACCAGTGCGGTCACGCGTCGAAAGGGCGCAATCGGGCGATGTGGCGGGCGCCCTGACCGAGACCGAGATCGAAGCGCTTTGCGACCCCGGCGAGGTGCTAACCGTCCGTTGAGCTATTGCGTGCGGACCGAGCGCGCCCCCTCGCCCTCGTCGCAGGGCATGAAGGCTGCCGCAAAGCGCACGAGCTGCTCGTCGCCGAGCTGAGCTGCGACGCCGCGCTGGGGCAGTCCGCCGTCGGAGAGCTGCGGCACACCGGCCGGCGCTGTGATCAGGTTGACCCAGTCGACCATCCGGCGTAGCTCCCGTCGCAGAAAGGCCGTGGCACCTGGACCGACATAGAGCGGCTCGAGGGCCGCCTTGTGGTCGCTTGGCATGATCCTGACCAGCCAGCCGAGACCATAGGGGTCGTCCAGCAGGTGGCGCGGAGCGGCCCGCGCAAGCTCGTTCACACCCACGACTTCGCCCGAGGTCGGCGCTGCGACGACGACGCGGCGACCGGCGACACGGAGGGTCAGCAGCGCCTCCCCGTAGGCAACACGAACACCCACAGGCGGCAGCTCGATGGCATCGACCTGACCCAGGGCCTCGACGAGGAAGCTGTCAAGGCCGACGCGAAAGCCGGCGCCGGCGTCGAAGGCGAGCCATCCGTGGCTGCTCGAAACGAAGACGCCGGAGGGAACGAAGGGCCGGCGCATCGGCTCGGGCGCGGACCTGACCGGCAGGTCGGCGGCAACGCCCCGCCGCCAACGCTGGGCGAGCTGCGCGCCGCCGATGATCAACATCGCCATGCCGAGAGCGAGTAGAATGGACATCTTCGTGACCTCCGTTGGAGCAGCCAGACTCGGCGCGGTCCAACTCGGTGGAGAGCAACGCGCATGCCACATCCCGCGCCGCTGCTTCGTTCACCTCACGAGCCTCGCCCCCGCGGGACCTCGGGCAGCACGCTCGCCTGCCGCGTGGGAGCGGCGCCGCGCGCCGCGCGCCGGCGATCTTCGAAGAACGCGACAGCTGACCGGAGGGGAGCCACGCCATGCCCAACTCGCAACCCCGCATCCTGATCGTCGACGATGAGGCCGCCGTACGCGACTCCTTGCGACGTTGGTTCGAGCTCGACGGCTATGCCATCGAGGTCGCCGATAGTGGTGCCGCGGCGCTGCGCCGGATGCAGGAGGTCTCGTTCGACGTCGCCCTGATCGATCTCCGGATGCCGGGTATGGACGGCGTCGCGCTGCAGCAACGGATGCACGAGGTGACGCCAGATACGGCAGTCATCATCGTCACGGCCTTCGGCACGATCCAGAGCGCCGTCGAGGTCCTGAAGCACGGCGCGTTCGACTACCTGACCAAGCCGGTTGACCCGGACGAGCTGAGCCGAATGGTTCGCCGGGCCCTCGAGCTGCGCGAGCTGCGCGCGCAGAACAACCGCCTGCGACGGGCCGTCGACCACCGCGGCGGCGCGGTCATCGTCGGCGAGACCCCCGCGATGCGCACGCTGAGGGCCCAGGTCGCCGAGGCGGCCAGCGCCGACGTTCCGGTCCTGATCTGCGGCGAAACCGGCACCGGCAAGCACCTCGTGGCCACGGTTCTGCACACGGCCGGTCCGCGCCGCTATTTCTCATTTGTGCCGCTCGCCTGTGGCGTCTCGGAGGGCGAGCTGGGCGACGATGAACTGCTGGGCCAGGAGGGCGGCTCCCTGCCCCCGACCACCCTCCCCCGCATGGGAAAGCTCCAACTGGCGGAGGGGGGCACGCTCTTCCTCGACGAGGTCGCCCGCCTTGGTCCGCAGACGCAGAGGGCGCTGCTCGAGCTGCTGCGTCGCGGGAGCTTCACGCCACTCGGCAGCACGCGACCACGCGCTACAGACTTCCGCCTGATCTCAGCCAGCAGCGTGGCGCTGGCCCCGCTCGTCCAAGCGAACCGCTTTAGCGCCGATCTCTACTATCGCGTGGCCGTATTGACGCTGACCTGTCCGCCGCTGCGGGAGCGTCGCGCCGA
Source organism: Pseudomonadota bacterium (assembly GCA_016711215.1). Lineage (NCBI taxonomy): Bacteria > Pseudomonadati > Pseudomonadota > Pseudomonadota bacterium. Next base: position 336,041 of record JADJTL010000003.1, read on the forward strand.
CATTCCGGCGCTCGCGCGGCACCTGCTGGAGCGCCTGTCCTCGCCGGGCGGAGCTCCCTTCACGGGCTTCACCCCACCCGCGCTCGAACGGTTGGTCGGATACGACTGGCCGAGGAACGTGCGCGAGCTGGCGAACGCGATCGAGCGTGCTTTGGTGGTCGGTCGGCCGCCGTTGATCGGCGCCGAGGACCTGCTGCTCGGGCCAGTCTCGGCGCCGCCTGCCGCGCCCCTCCGCGAGACGACGACGACGACCGAGACGACGACGACCGAGACGACGACGACCGAGACGACGACCGACCTCTCGCTGGCTGCCGTGGAGCAGCAGCATATCGCCGCCGTGCTGGAGCGCTGCCAGGGCGACCGCCGACGGGCCGCCGCCCTGTTGGGGATCGCGCCCGCCCTGCTCGACGAGAAACTCGCCCTGCTCAAGCCCCACGCAGCGCCTGGCTGATGGGCTCGCGCAGCGACATCGCACCTCCGCCGCGGGCCAGACCGGAGCGCGGGCTCCGCCTATGGATCGTCCCTATTGGTCTTAAGCAGGCCCTGCCGTGGACGGAGGCACTGGCAGCGCAGCTTCGCAGCGTCTTCGGCGGTGAGGTGATCGTCGCCCCGGCGCCCTTCGGCCTCGAGGCAAGCTTCGACCCTCAGCGCGGGCAATACAACGCGCTGGAGCTGCTCGAGCGCCTCTTGGCGCTGCCGGGCAGCCAGCGGCTGCTCGGGATCGTCGAGGTCGACCTCTTCATCCCGATGCTGACCTACGTCTTCGGCCAGGCGCAGCTCAATGGACGCGGAGCGATCCTGTCGAGCTACCGCCTCGACAACACCATCTACGGCCTGGCGCGCGACGATCGACTCCGCGCGGCACGGATCGCCAAGGAGGCGATTCACGAGCTCGGCCATGCCCTTGGGCTGGTGCATTGTCGCGATCCGGACTGCGTGATGCACAGCTCACTCTACGTCGAGGAGATCGACCTGAAGTCCGCAGCCCTCTGCGCCTGCTGCCGACGGCGGCTTCGGGAGGTCCCAACCGAGTAGTATCCGTGTGGTGATTCGCCACAGCGCCGCTGCGAAACGCAACAATGCGCAGCACCACAACGGATCGGCCTCGCGGCAGGTCACCTTAGGTTGGTCGGCTGGCCGCAGCGCGAGGCGCCGTCCTTCGAGGCAGGGAGGGCGATGCCGGCGCGACGGCAGGACGTTCAGCGCCAAGCCCTCGGGAAATGACCGCTCGGGGCGGAGCCACTGTGAATGAGCCCGCGCACCTGACTGGCACTACTCGTGCACTGCAGGGCCTCAAGAGGCGGGAAAGGGGAGCTTCCATGGTCGTCCTACTGGTCCTGATGACGCTGATTCTCGCGCTGACCTTAGACCACGTCGTGCAGAAGCTGGGCTTCGCGCGGCACCGCAGCGCGCAGGCGACGGCCGCCGCCGATGTGGCCAGGGATACGCTGGCCGAGGCCCCACTGGCCGAGGCCCCACTGGCCACAACCCCACTGGCCACGGCCCCACTGGCCACGGCCCCACTGGCCACGACACTGCGCAGCGCCGTGGCTGGGCCACCCATGCCTGGCTTCCTCGACCCGAGCCATTGCTGGATCGAGCTCAGGCCCACGGGGCTGGCTGCGGTCGGTGTGGACGCCCTGGTCACCGCGCTGCTCGGGCCCCCCGACCGCGTGACGATGCGACCGACCGGCGCCTTCGTCATTCGCGGCGAGCCGCTGCTGACCCTGCACCGTGGCACCCGTCAGCTCACGCTGCGCGCGCCCGTCAGCGGGCTCGTCGCCGAGCATAACCTCGCCCTCCAGGCGGCGCCGGCAGCGCTGGCCGACCAACCCTACGGCGCCCACTGGCTCTGCCTCTTGCAACCCCAGGAGCTGGGCACGGCGCTGCGTGCCATGACGATCGCCGAGGAGGCCACGCGCTGGCTGCGCGGCGAGCTGCGGCGCGCGCGCGAAGCGCTGCTGGCGCTCCACCAGCCGGCCACGGCGAAGCTGGGCCTCACCGCCGCCGACGGCGGCCTGCCCGAGGCGGGGCTCAGCACGCTGCTCGCCGACGACGAGTGGCGAGCGCTGGCCGGAGAGGTCTTCGGCGCTGAGGCTCCCATCGGCGGTCCACCCACGACATGACCGCCGCGATTCTCACGGACCTGACGAAGTGCGTCGGTTGCCAGGCCTGCGTCTGGGCGTGCAAGGAGCTCAATGGGCTACCGCGGGGTGACGACGCTCGCGCGCTCTCGGCGACGACCCTCACCGTCGTGGAACGGCACGGCAACGTCAACGTGCGCCGCCAGTGCATGCATTGCCTCGATCCCGCCTGCGCCTCGGTTTGTCCCGTTGGGGCCCTGCATAAGACCCCCGAGGGTCCCGTGGCCTACGACGAGAGCAAGTGCATCGGCTGTCGCTACTGCATGGTCGGCTGCCCCTTCAGCATCCCCAAGTACGAGTGGGACCGCCGCGTCCCGCGCGTGCAGAAGTGCGTGATGTGCTATGCGGAGCTGGTCAGCCGAGGTCGTCAGCCGGCCTGTACGCAGGTCTGTCCCGCCGGCGCCACGGTCTTCGGCCAGCGGGAGGCGCTGCTGACGGAAGCGCGCCACCGTGTCGCCTCCGAGCCCCAACGCTACATCGGGCACATCTACGGCGAGCATGAGGCCGGCGGCACCGCTGTGCTCTACCTGTCGGCCGTGCCCTTCGACCAGCTGGGGTTTCCGACCACCGTGCGCAAGGACCCCTACCCGCGCTTGACCTGGAATGTGCTCTCGAACCTGCCCCAAGTGGTGAGCGTCGCGGGCGTCGGCCTGATCGGCATCTGGTGGATCGTGCGGCGGCGACAGGAGCTGGCCGCGACGCGACCGCCCGAGGGCGAGCGATGAGGGGCAGACTCAGCCGGCTCGCCGCCGGCCTGACCTTCTGGCGCCTGGTGCTCGCAGGGCTGCTCGCGCTCGGCGCCTACGCGACGGTGGTCCGCTTCGGACGCGGGCTGGGCGCCGCGACGAACCTCTCGGACGCCTTTCCCTGGGGACTGTGGATCGGCTTCGACGTGCTGGTAGGGGTCGGTCTGGCGGCCGGGGGCTTCGCGGTCGCCGCCACCGTGCACGTCTTCCATATCACTCACTACAAACCGATCGCGCGGCCGGCGGTCTTCACCGCCTTCGTCGGCTACGTGCTCGTGATCGTCGGGCTGCTCTTCGACCTCGGCCAACCCTGGGATATCTGGCATCCGCTGGTGATGTGGAATCCGCGGTCGGTGATGTTCGAGGTCGCCTGGTGCGTGATGCTCTACACCACCGTGCTCGCGCTCGAGTTCAGCCCCCTCGTGCTGGAGCGACTGGGTCTGCAGGCTCCCCTACGCCTGGTAAGGGCGATCTACGTGCCGCTGGTGGTGATCGGCGTGCTCTTGTCGATGTTGCACCAGTCGTCGCTCGGCACCCTCTACGTGATCGTGCCGGACAAGCTCTACGGGCTCTGGTACACGCCCTGGCTGCCCGTATTCTTCTTCCTCACGGCAATCGCCGCCGGCCTGGCGATGACCATCGTCGAGTCCTACCTGAGCCAGCGGGCCTTCGGCCGCGAGCTGGAGCACGACCTCCTCGACGGCCTGGCGCGCGTCACTGTCGTCGTGCTCGGCGTCTACCTGATGTGGAAGGCGCAGGACCTTACCCACCGCGGGCAGCTCGCGCTGGCGCTGCAGCTCACGCCCGAGGCCGTGATGTTCTGGGGTGAGATCGGGCTGGGTGTGCTGCTGCCGATCGCGCTCTTGACCTGGCCGCGCGTGCGCAGCAACCGCACCGCGTTGTTCTTCGCCGCGCTGCTGGTCGTGCTCGGCTTCGTCGCCAACCGTCTCAACGTCGCGGTCACCGGCATGGCACGCTCGAGCGGTACGCATTATGTCCCATCCGTGTTGGAGCTGGGCGTGACCTTCTCGCTGGTAGCCGCGGGCTTCGCCGCCTTCGCTTGGGCTGCGCGGTACCTTGACCTCTTCCCGGCGGCGCGGCCCGAGCTCGCGCCGTCCCCGAAATCGACCGCGGCGGCGAGGGCCGCGGCAGCCAAGGCCGCCGTCCAGCCCTCGCCGACCGCCAGCGGCTGGGGCATTGCTGGCCTCTGGGTGCTACTGCTGGCCGGCTGGGCGCTGCTGACCGTGGCGCGCAATCGCGAGGCTACGACGCGCACGCCGGCAGCCGCCCTGGCGTCCCAGACCGCGCGGCGATCGCTCGCCGGCGTGCGCCCCGCAGCCTGGCCGGCGCAACCACGCTTGCCCGCCGCCTTCAGCTTTCCGCGGGCTGCCGGCAGCCCGGGCGCGGTCAGCTTCGATCACGCCAGCCATATCGACGCCGCCAAGCCCCGCTGCGCCCACTGCCACCGCGAGCAGTTCAGCCTGCTGCGCAAGGGCAGTCCGCTACGCGGGCGCCTGGTGATGGATCGGATTCGCCACGGGGAGCTCTGCGGCCGCTGCCACAACGGTAAGCAGGCCTTCGGCGTGGTGCCAGGCGAGTGCGACGTCTGCCACGGCCAGTGAGCGCGTCTCCCGCCCGCCCCGAACTGCAGGCAGGCGCGCGCCTCAACCCGTCAATAGCGAACTTGGTGGGGTGTAGTCCGCCGTAGCGCGCCATCCTGATAGAAGAGCCGGCTGCGGTAGGCGACCCAGGTCCCTGCGTTGCCCGTGCAGTCGATCGAACGCTCCGCTTGGAGATTGGCGAAGGCGGTTTGCGCGCCAGGCACGAAGTTGCTGACACCGCTGAAGGTGTAGGTGAAGCGCGCGGCGAAGCCGGGCATGAAGGCGATCTGGTCCCAGCTGTAGTTCGCCGCGGCGGTCCGATAGTGCACGGCCAAATCCTCGTTCGTCGCCCGCCCGCCGTGGGCACAGATATCCGCCGGGCTCGGTCCGTAGCCCCAGGAGACCTTCAGCGGCCCCGGGTAGAGCGCCGCCCAGGCCGGAGGAACCGGCAGGTGGCCCGTGGCCTGATAGTAGGCGGTCGCGCCGTCGGCCATCTTGGAGAGGGATTCCATCGCCTCGACGTCGCGCGCCTTCTGCGCGTACTCCAGCATCTTCGGGGCGGCGGCCGTGGCCAGCACCGAGATGATTGCGAGCACAATCAGCAACTCGATCACGGTGAAGCCCTGATCGTTCTGCACTCGGGCGACCGAGCGCGCCCAACGTATCCCGACGACAGCGCGGTCCGATGACTGATGCATGGCGCCTCTCCTTCCGTCGCCTCAGCGACCCACCGGCTGGGCGGACAACCCGGGCCCGGCGGCACCGCCGTATTTCAGCGCTTCCGACTTCGCCATCGTGCGGCCCTTGTCGTCAGCGACCTCGATCTCGACGCGATAGCTGGCGCCCGCCGTCAGGTTCTTGATGGGCAGGGTCGCGTCGCGGCCTTCGGCGAAGATCTTGCCGTTCTCCCACCACGTATAGCTGTAGCGCAGGCTCGCCGGGCTGTCCGAGGTGGCGGCGATATCCACCTGAAGGCCCTCCTGCGTCGGCCGTAGGAGCACCATCCGCACCTGAGGCGGCATCGACCGAGGCTTCAGCGAACGCTGCGCCGCGGGATCGATCTGCGAGAGGACGGCCCCCGGCACCGTCAGCACCGGCGCATCGGCGACCATCACCTTCGCTGGCTCCTCGACCGCCAAGAAGTAGGCCACGCGGGCAGCGACGGCGACACCGAGCATCAGCCCCAGCTTGGCCGAGCGGTTCCAGGCCCGCGAGCGGCCCCATCCGCGCCTGCCCACCGCCCTGGTCTTGCCGAGCCGTTGCATCCGGCGCGCGCGCGCTGCCGCGGCAGCCTCGTCGGCCTCGCTCGCGGGGCCCTCGGGCGAAATGCCACGCTCGAGGCGAAAATAGGCGTCCACGAGGTCGCGCCGCGGGTCGGCGAGTGCCTCGTCGTCCGGCATCGCCTCGATCAGATTGCACGCCGCGTCGAGCGCCGCCTGGGCCTCGCCACGCGCCTGCTGCAGCAGTTGCCGCAGCTCCTGGCTCTCCGGGGCGGCGTCGGCCGCGCGCCTCTGCTCGACCCAGCGCAGCCGCACGCGATCGAGCCTCTCAGTCTGGCTGCGCACCTCGGCGAGCTGGACCTCGGCTGGGGTGCGGGGCGCGCCGGCATTCAGCGCCTCGGGCGCCACGAGGTCACCGAAGAGGTCCTCGGCGAGCTGGGCCGCGCGTTCGTCCTGCGCGGCGGGCTCGACCACGTCGACCACGGGCGCCGCGCTCCCCGTCGCCAGCAGGCCCGGCGCCTCCGCGGGCACCGCAACACCCTCGCGCGCCGCCGCGGGGGCCGGCGCGCGCGCCGCCGCCGCAGCGACAGCCCGCGGGTCCACCGTCGTGGGCGCGGCGGGGGCGGCCGAAGCAGCGGGCGGCGCCTCGCCCAGCTCGTCGGCGATCAGCCAAGAAACCGCGGCCGCGGCCGCGAGGGGCGCCGAGGACGAGGGCGGCGGCCGCATCGGAGGCGAAGCGTCGTCCAGGTCGATCACCGGGACGAAGGAGCGTCCGGTTACTCCCGGGCCACATGGCGCGCCTGGGTGGGGCGATCCAGTCGGGTTGGGCGATCGAGTCGCCGGCGTCTTCGGTGAACGGTCCGGTTCCATGGGCTTCGGCTCACTCATTGCGGTCGCGCGGCGCGCGGCGCGCCACACCACCGGCTAGCTAAGGGATCGTCCGCTAGAGGGGAATATTAAGCGGCCGTCCGGCACGCCGCGTCAACAACCGGTGATCCGCTTGCTTTCGGCCGCCCGCGACGCGTCGGGATCAGGCCAAGAGCCGCCAGCAGCGAGCGACCGCGAAGCAGAGAGCGAGGCCCAGCAGGACCGGGGCCAGCGCGGCGAGCGCGGTCCAGCGGCCGCTGCGCGTCTCCTTCCAGATCGTGTAGATCGTCGTCGAGCAGGGATTGTGGACCAGGCTGAAGAGCATCAGGTTGACGGCGAGTGGCAGCGTCCAGCCCGCCGCGCGCAGCAGCTCACCGGTGGCTCCGTTCGAGCTGGGTTGAAAGAGCACCCCGGCCCCCGCACCCGGCGCGGCCGAGCCGGCCGCGCCCGCGCTGAGCACGGTCAACATCAAGACCGTTGGAATCACGATTTCATTGGCCGGGATGGCGACGATATAGGCCAGCAGAATCACGCCGCTGAGACCGACGAAGACACCCAGCGGATCGAGCCAGGCAATCGCGTGCTCGGCGATCGTGGCGTCGCCCAGGTGAACGTTGCCGAGCAGCCAGATCGCGGCACCAGCGGGAAGCGCGAAGACGATCGCGCGCCAGAGCACGAAGGCCGTGCGATCGAGCAGGGAGGTATAGAGCGTCTGGAGCACCCGCGGGGGGCGATAGGCGGGCAGCTCGAGGCTGAAGGTCGAGGGCTCGCCGCGCAGCACCGTCCGCGATAGCACCCATGAGCTGCCGAAGGTCAGGAGCACCCCAAGCAGCGCCACCGCAACGACCGCAAGCGCGGCCGTCAGACCCGCCAGCGGCCCTGGAACGAGCGCCCCGATGAAGACCGTCGCCATCAGAATCTGCGTGGGCCAGCGGCCGTTGCAGAGCGCAAAGTTGTTGGTGATGATCGCCAGCAAGCGCTCACGTGGGCTCTCGATGATACGGGCCGAGACGACGGCCGCCGCATTGCAGCCGAAGCCCATCGTCATCGTCAGCGCCTGCTTGCCGTGCGCGCCGACGCGCTTGAACATGTGGTCGAGGTTGAAGGCCACGCGCGGCAGATAGCCGAAGTCCTCCAAGAGCGTGAAGAGCGGAAAGAAGATCGCCATCGGCGGCAGCATCACGCTGACGACCCAAGCCGTCGAAAGATACATGCCGTCGATCAGCAGCCCACTGAGCCACCACGGCAGCGCGATCGCCGCGGCACCCTGCTTGAGCAAGGGATGCATCGTCTCGACCAAGAGCTGCGCCAGCAGGGCCGAGGGCACGTTGGCGCCAGCGATGGTCAACCAAAAGACCAACGTCAGCAGCAGCACCATCAGCGGCAAGCCGAACCAGCGATTCGTCACCAGCCGATCGACCGTGCGGTCGAAGTCGAAGCGCGGCTGCTCGCCCGCCCGGGTGACCGCGCGATCGGCGATGCTTGCCGCCTCCGTGTAGAGCTGCTCCGCGAGCGCCTGATAGTAGTCCGGACCGATCTGCCAACGCAGGCGGCGCGCCTCGGCCAGCAGCGCGTCGGCCACCGCGGCGGGCGCGGCAGGGGCGGCCACCGCGGCGGGGGCGGCGAGCGCCGCCAGCTCACCGGAGCGCAGCGCGCCCACCATCCGCTCATCGCCATCGAGCAGCCGCAGGGCCACCCACTCGGCATTCGGCAGGCCGGGGCAGTCCCGCTCGACCCGCTGCCGCAGGGCCGAGACCGCGGACTGCAGCGCCGGCGTCTGGCCACCGACCTGCGGCGGACGGCAGACGTAGCTCCCGGTCGCCACCTGGGCGAGCGTCTCGATCAGCAGGTCGAGGCCCCGACCGTAGCGCGCGGAGGCCGCAACGACGGGCACCCCGAGCTCGCGGGAGAGGAGACGCTCGTCGACGGCCAAGCCCAGGCGGCGCGCCTGATCCATCAGGTTGAGGCAGATCACCGCGCGGTCGGTGATCTGCAGCACCTGCAGCGCGAGGTTGAGGTTGCGCTCGAGCCGCGTCGCGTCGACGACGATCAACGTCACGTCGGGGCGGGCGAAGAGAATGAAGTCCCGCGCGATCTCCTCGTCCAGACTCGACGACAGCAGCGAGTAGGTGCCCGGCAGGTCGACCAACTTGTAGCGCTGGTCACGATAGACCAGCCCCCCCTCGGCGCGGGTCACGGTCTTTCCCGGCCAGTTCCCGGTGTGCTGGCGCAGCCCCGTCAGCGCGTTGAACACCGTGCTCTTGCCGACGTTGGGGTTGCCCGCCAGGGCCACGACGAAGTCCCATTGATCCATCTCGACGCCGAGCTTGACCAGATGCGCCGCGTTATGCGCGGGACAGGTCGCACAGCCCGTCGCTGCGGTGTTGGGGGCGCTCATGTGGCCACTGCCTCCGCCTCGCGCTCGACCTGGATCAACTCCGCCTGCTCGCGACGCAACGCAATCAACGCGCCGCGGATGCGATAGGCCGTGGGGTCGCCGTGTCGGCTCCGCATCTCTACACCAATCAACGTGCCCGGCACGAAGCCGAGATCGAAGAAGCGCCGACGCGCCACGCCGACGCAGAGCGGCGAGATCCCCCGCACGCGTCCCTGCTCGCCCGGGCCCAGCAGCGAGAGGGCGAGCTGGGGACTCCCGCCGGCGTCACCGGGCAGCGCCTGGACCGCCAGGTTGGCCGCGATGATCGGCGCGAGCACCTGCTCCTCGCCGCCAACCTCGAAGCGGATGCGCTCGGCGCTGGACTCGAAGACGCGCACGCGCATGCCGACCTGGAGCCCCTGCGCCAGGAGCTGAGCATAGACGGCCGGAGGCTCGTCCTCGACATGGACGATCTCGGCCCAGGTTCCGGGCGCGAGCTGGCTCAAGGGCTGGCCGAGCGGCGGCGGCATCTCGCCGTCCGCGGTCGGGATCGGGTCGCCGTGCGGATCGTAACGCGGATGCCCCATCTGGCTGGCGAGGGCCTGCGCCTCCTCCCAGGTGGTGCGGTGCTCGCGACGATCGGCGACGGTATGCCAGTCGGTAGCGGCGACGCCCGTCTCCTCGGCGAGGTAGCGCTCCCACAGGCGATGGATGCGGATCACGCGCAGCGCATCGCGGCGCCCGTTCGGCGTGAGCCGACACGCGCCGTCGTCGGCGGAGCTGACAACGAGCCCGAGCGCGACCAGCCGCTCGAGCAGGCTCAGGGCGCGCCCGCTGGAGAGGCCGAGGACCCCGGAGAGCGTCTGCCAGCTACAGCTCCGCTGGTGATACTCGCACTCGTAGACGTGCTTGAGGGCGTCCTCCACCTGCACCCGCTCGCCGTCGCGCTGGTGGCGCCACCAACGCGCCAGCGGCAGGCGCGCTTGACGCAAGAGCCACCATGCCAGCGCCGCGCCCACCAGCGTCAGCAAGAGCATCGATCCAGACATCGGCACCAGCCCCCCGTCGCTCAACCGCGACACCATAGCGCGGCGCGCGGCGTTGACCAGGCCCGTCGCGGCGGCGCGACTCAGCCCCGCGCCATCAGCTGCGCGGCAGCCTCGCGCAGGACCGCGGGCAGCGTGGCCGTTTCCACCACGAGGAGCAGCTCATGGCGCGCCAAGAAGCCGAGCAGGCGCAGCGCGAGCTCGGTCGGCGTGTAGGGGTTGAGGACGAGGGCACGCTTGACGGCCTGGCGCGAGCCCCAGCGTCGGCTGCGCAGGATGGCGCGCTGCAGCGCGGGTTCGGTCGGCCGGCGCGCGGCCAGGCGCACGACGTCGCGCTCGACGACGCGCGGGTTTTGCAGCAGCTGCGGCAGCACCTCCGGCTCGGGCCACCGCAGGAGCCGCTGCAGGACGTCGCCGCTGCCCGAGCGAGCCAGCGTCTTGCGATGACCGAGCGTCAGCTCGCGCTCGGGGCCCCTATCGCTGGCCTCGCTGCGCTGCGCCGGAAACCCGCTAAGCAGCAGCCGGGCCAACCCCTCGAGCTCTAGCTCCTTCGCCGCGCGGTAGAGCTCGGCCATCCGCGCGTAGAGGAGCCGCTCCCCGTCGAGCAGTTGGGCCAGGGCCAGCAGCGCTACGCTGAAGGGCGGGCCACCGTGACCGCCGCGACGCCGGATCTCGTCGAGCACCAGCGCGACGTCGTCCTCCGGCACCTGCTCAACATAGTCGAGCAGCACGGCCTCGCGCATCCGCCCGTCCGGCAGGGCGGCGAGCCTGCGGGCGAGGCGGCGCGCCCGCTCGCCGACCACCGGATTCACCCTCAGCGCGCCCCAGGTCGCGCCTCGAAGGGCTCAACCCTGCTGATCGCCACCCGCACGGACTGCTCCTCGGCCGCCGCGAGCCCTGGCGGCAGAGGGGTCAACACCACCATGTAGGGAACCACCTCGCCCGGACCGAGGCGGGCGTTGCGCCGCTCTCGTCCCGCCGGGTTGATCGCCCCGCGAAGCCCGCGCGCGCTCAGTCGGCTGAGCTCCGCCACGGTAAAGACGTTGTCCAGCGGCGCCTCCGCGCTGGCCACGATCACCCCACCGCGCTCGATCCAGGCCCGGACGTAGACGAATCCGCGGGCCACGGGGCTGCCGTTCTCTACCGTACCGCGGACGAGCAGCACCCGCGGCTGATCAGCGAGCGCGGCGACCTCCGTCGCTGGCCCGGTCAAGCGGAGCTCGGCCAGCAGGGGATTCGCCGGCTCCTCTGACCCAAAGGCGCGGGTCAACATCCGACCGAACCGGCCGACATCGAGCGTCCAATCGTTGCGCGCGAGCACGAAGAGCGCGAGCGCCGCGGCCGCCAGACCGAGCAAGAGCATGGCCGCCCCGAAGGGCCGCAGGCCTCGCGGCGCCTCCCGCCGCCACTCGGGACGCAGCTCGGCGGTGGCATCCGTCTCGATGCCCATCGCGAGGTCGAACTCCGGATCGCTGTAGCAACCCTCCGGCGGGCCCAGGCGCCCCGGTCCGCTGGCGCTCGTGAGCAGCGGGGGCGTCGCCACCGGCACCACCCCGGGATGATCGGGGGCAGTCGCGCGCTCGCGCAGCCACGGCCGGGCAGCGCCCTGCCCCCCACGCGGTGCCGTCGCTCCGAGCGCCGCCAGCACCGCGAGCGGGACGCCGCCGGCGTCGTCCTGGGAAGGGCCGCCGAGGGCTTGCTGCTCCGGCCCTCCGGACTCGGGCTCCGTCACCAGCGGAGCGAGAGCCTCGGCGCCCTTGCCCACGGCCTGCAGCGTCGGATCCGTCTGCGTCGGCGTGGTCACGAGCGCCGCCGCCGAAACCTCGCCCGGCGCGGAGGCCTGCACGGTCGGCAGCTGGGCAAGCGCCTCAGGCACGCGGATCTCCTGCGTCACAGCCTCCATCGCCGCGCGACGCCAGGAGCCACCGCCAGCGCCCACCGGCTGCTCCGACGGCTCGAGGCCCGAGGACGCTGCTTGCTCTTCCTGCAGCAGCGGATCGACCACGACACTGGAGGTCGTGTCGATGCGATGCACCGAGGTGCCGGGCGCGCCAATCACGCCTGCGGCCTGCTCGGCCTGAAACGAGGTCTTCGGCGCCGACGCCAGCGTCGGCACCAGGGCCGGCAAGCGTCCCGCGGCCGGAAGCCCAGGCGCGGTCGGCGCGTTGGCGGCCACCGCAGCGACCACGTTGACGGCAAAGGCGAAGCCGCAGCGCGCGCAGGTCAGGCCCTGCACACCGGCCTGCGGCTCAGCGCCGTCGAGCACGAGATGGGCCCTGCACTGAGGGCAGGCGACTTGCATGAACTGGATACCTGTCTGCTAGGTGATTGCCTGCCGACGCCTGCCCGCGACCCGATCGCCGCCAGAGGAAGCAAGCCGAGATCGGCGCGAACGCCGGCGCCGCGCTCGGCCCCGTTGTTGAAGTATCCGCGATGCTGGGCGGGTAGATCAAGATGCCCAGCGGCCGCCGCGCGCTGGCGCTCGATCGGCGCTGGCCGGAGCGGGTGGCCTGGGGCACTATCGCTGCAGTCACGCTCAGGATGAGACGCCGATGACCAAGCAACAGCGCGTAATCAAGCGCTACGCCAACCGCAAGCTCTATGACACGCTGGATAGCCGCTACGTCACGCTCGACCAACTCGCCGAGTTCATCCGCGCTGGCGAGGACCTCAGCGTGCACGACAACACGACCAAAGAAGATCTGACGGCCATGACCCTCGCGCAGATCATCTTCGAGGAGGAGCGCAGGCGCAGCGTCGTGCCGCTGACGATGCTGCGCCGGATCATTCAGAGCAGCGAGGAGTCCTTCCACGAGCTGGTGGGCAAGCTCGAGGAGTCGGCGGGGCGGGTCGGCCGGGTCTTCCGCCGTGATGAGGTTACCGCCGCTGCTGCCGCCGCTGCGACCCCCACGGCGATCTCGGGCGCGACCGCCGGCGGGACCTCCGGCCCGGGATTGGCGGCGGGCGCCGCTGCGACCAGCGACGCGGAGGCGAGCCCCGCCGCGCAACCCGCGCTCCCGCTGGCCGCGACCGCGCTCCCGGCGCGCGAAGGCCCAGGGCCGACGAGTAGCGAAGGTGGGCGCACGGTGCGCGACCTGATCGAGAACATCCAGCAGACGATCGACGAATGGCATCGGCGCGTCGATGCCAACGTCCATAGCGCGATCGAAAGCGTGTCGCCCCTGGTGCCGCTGCAGCGCGAGCTGCAGACCCTGAATGACCGCCTGGGACAAATCGAGCAGCGGCTCGCTCGGGTCGAAAGCGTCGAGCAAGCGCTCGCGGGCGGCACCAGCGATGACGGGGGAACCTAGCGCTCGAGCAGGCAGCAAGTCGGTCAGCTCGTCCAGCGGCTGAGGCGGATTCGGCCGCCAGCGTCGTCCCGCACGGCCCCGGGAATGCGCGCCGCTCGATGCGGGTTCCTGGGCGCTGAGCGTTCCGTCGAGCGCTCGGGCGTCGGCGATCGGTCGACGGGCGCCTTGACCCTCGTGGGCGCGCTCAGATACCGTTCGCGCGCCGCCAACTGGAGAGCGCGGCGAGAGGGCGAGGTCGTATGATTTCCGCAAGAGGCCTGACCAAGTTCTACGGCGACCGTTGCGCGGTCCATGAGCTCGACTTCACGATTGAAGGTGGCGAAATCGTCGGCTTCCTCGGGCTCAACGGCGCCGGCAAGACCACCACCTTGCGCATCCTCGCTTGCCTGCTGCTGCCATCGCGCGGCACCGTGCGCATCCACGATCTCGACGTCGTCGACAATCCGCACGAGATCCGCAAGCTGGTCGGCTTCCTGCCCGAGACCCCACCGCTCTACGCGGAGATGAGCGTCGAGAGCTATCTGCGCTTCGTCGGCCAGCTCCGGGGCCTGAGCGGCGCGCGCCTGCGCGAACGCCTCGGCGAGGTGTTGCGCCAGACGAGTCTGGAGGACGTGCGGCGGCAGGTGATCGGCAGCCTCTCCCACGGCTACCGCCAGCGCGTCGGCATCGCCCAGGCCGTGATCCACGATCCGCCCGTGCTGATCCTCGACGAGCCGATTCAGGGGCTCGATCCGGTGCAGATCGTCGAGATGCGCGAGCTGGTACGCGGGCTCAAGGGGCGCCATACGATCCTGCTCTCGAGCCATATTCTCTCGGAGATCCACCAGACCTGCGACCGGCTGATGGTGCTCCAGCATGGCCGCCTCGCCGCGGTCGGCACCGAGCGCGAGCTGACGAGCCGACTGACCGGCAGCCAGCGGCTGTCGTTGCTGGTGCGGGGGCACCCGGAGCCCCTGCTGCGCCTCGTCGGCAGCGTTGCGCACGTCCAGAGCTGCGACGCCCAGAGCGCCGATCATGGCGCAGCGACCGAAACCGGCCTCCAGCGGCTGAGTGTCACCAGCAGCGAGGACATCCGCGAGCGCCTCTGTTGCCGGCTGGTCGAGGGCGGCTTCGGCGTCCTCGAGTTGGGGCGCGCCGAGGCCGAGCTCGAGACTGTTTTTCTACAGCTCGCCCGTGGCGGCGAGCCAGCGCCGGCAGGGTCCCCCGCACCGGCTCAACCCTGAGTCGGCACAAGCCACAGGAGAAGAACGACCGATGCGCAACATGCTGCTGATTGCGCGCCGCGAGTTGGGCGCCTACGTCTGCTTGCCGATGGGCTACGTGATCGTAGCCCTGGTGCTCTTCGTCGACGGCCTGCTCTTCAACGCCTACGCCCTCGGCGGCGAGGCGAAGCTCTCGACCGAGGTGCTGCAGCTATTCTTCGCCTTCGCGTCGTTCATGACGATGGTCTCCGGGGTGCTGCTGGCCATGCGACTGGTCGCCGAGGAGCACCAGCTCGGCACCCTGACGCTGCTGCTCACGGCGCCGGTGCGCGACGGCGAGATCGTGATGGGCAAGTTCCTCTCGGCCCTCGTCTTCTTCAAGATCATGACGCTGCTCAGCCTGTATTTGCCGCTGCTGGTCTTCGTCAACGGAAAGGTCGCGCTTGGCCACATCGTCGGCGGCTATCTCGGCCTGCTGCTGCTGGGGAGCCTCAGCATCTCGATCGGCCTCTTCGCCTCGGCGCTGGCGCGCAGTCAGATCGTCGCTGCGGTGACGGGCGGCGCGCTGCTCACGGCCTGCTACCTGCTCTACCTCGGCGCCGGCCTGGTCGAGCCGCCGCTCCGCGAGCTGCTGGCCTATCTCTCGCCACAACGCCATTTGCAATGGCAGACCGGCCTGATCACCAGCCGCGATGTCTTCTACTACCTGTCGGCGAGCGGGCTCTTTCTCGTGCTCACGACGCACGTGCTGCAGGCGCGGAGGTGGCGCTGATGACTGCCCCAACGGATCGGAGCGCCACGGCGAGCGACCGAGCGGCGGTGGCCTCGGGCAAGCGCGGCGCCGGCGGACTGCCGCTGACGGCAGCCTACCTGGCGGCGATGTTGCTGCTCTATGTCGGCGAGCACCTGCTCTTCGAGTCGCTCGCGCTACGGGCGAGCTTGGCGACGCTGGCGCTGGCGCTGATCGCGGTCGCCATCGGCGGTCGCCTGCGGCGGATGCGCAAGCTGCATCACGGGGCGCGACCGGTCGAGCGTTCGATCGTGATCGCCTATGTAGCAGGCGTCGGCGCCTTGCTGATCTATGCGCTCCAGGCGGACTTCGCGCTGGAGCTGCTGGGGCCACACTTCGGTAGCCCGCAGGCGGCGCAGCGCTGGAGCGCCGCGCTGGCGACGCTCTGGGTCGTCGTCTGGGTCTGCGCGATCACGCCGCTGATCTTCGTCGAGATCTCCTACGCGCCGATGGACACCTCGCGGACCGTCGAGCTGCGGCGCATCCGCCGTTCGTGGCAAAGCGGGCTGGTCGTCGCCTTGACCGCCGCCCTGACCTTCACCCTCAACTTCATCGCTAACGAGCTCAACACCAGCGTCGACCTGAGCTACTTCAAGACCACTCACCCCTCCGAGTCCTCGAAGAAGATGGTGCAGCAGCTGAGCGAGCCGCTGCGCGTCGTGCTCTTCTTCCCGGGGGCCAACGAGGTACTGCAGCACGTGCGCTCCTTCTTCGAGGACCTCCACGCCGCCTCGCCACAGCTGCGACTCGAGTTCGTCGATCAGGTGCTCGAGCCCAAGCTGGCCAAGGAGCTCGGCGCCACCGAAAACGGCGTCGTCGTCTTCGTCCGCGGGACGCAGAAGGAAACGCTGACCATCGGCGACCGCTTGCAGCGGGCCAAGAGCAAGCTCAAGCGCCTCGACGCCGACTTCCAACAGATCTTTCTGCGGCTGCTGCGGACGCAGAAGGTCGCCTATTTCACCGTCGGCCACGAGGAGCGCGCGCAGCAGCAGCGCGACAACGCCGCGGCCAATGGCGGGCTACGCGACCTGCGCAAGCTGCTCGAGGGGCTCAATTATCGCGTGCGCGATCTCGGCCTCGCGGACGGGCTCGGCTCCGAGATCCCGGGCGACGCGACGATGGTGCTGGTGATCGGCCCCAAGCAGCCCTTTCTTCCGGCCGAGAGCGCGACGCTGGCCGCCTATCTGCGGCGCGGCGGTCGCGCCTTGGTCATGCTCGACCCCGACGCGGGGGTCACCCTCGATGATCTGCTCAATCCCTTCGGCCTCAAGTACGTCGCGCAGCCGCTGGCGGTCGAGGTCCCCTTGGCTCGGGTCAGCTTTACGCAGGCTGATCGACAGCTGATGGTGACCAACCGCTTTGGCACCCATCCCAGCGTCGGCACGCTCAGCCGCCACTCGACTCAGCTCGTGGTGGTGATGGCCGGCGCTGGTTACCTGGAGCAGCAGCCGCCCGCGAGCGCGCTCCAGCCAGCGCCACGGGTCTCCTTCACGGTGCACTCGCTGCCGCTGGCCTGGAACGACGCCAACAATAACTTCGCGCTCGACCCACCGGGCGAGCAGCGCAAGCTCTACGAGCTGGCTGCTGCCGTCGAGATCACCTCGCCCAAGCCCTCCAGCGCGCCCAGCGGCAGCGCGGGCGAGACGCGGATGATCGTCGTCGCCGACTCCGATCTGGCCTCGGACGGCCTGCTCTTCTCGCGGGCGGTCGGCAATCGCTATCTCCTGCTCGATGCCTTCAAGTGGCTGGGCGGTGACGAGCGGCTGATCGGCGAGACAGCGTCCGAAGAAGACATACCGATCGCCCACACGCGCCAGCAGGACCAGCTCTGGTTCTATCTGACGATCTTCGGCATGCCAGCCCTGGTGCTCGGGTTCGGCCTGCTCTACACCCAACGGCGCAGGAGAATGGGATGAACCGCTCGGTCGCCGCTCATGCAACTGCGCTCGCGCTGGCGCTCGTCGCCGCCTACCTGGTCTGGACGCGTGAGCCGAGCGCAGATGACAACACGGTCGCCGTCCTCAGCCTCTCGCCGCTGGACAGCGTGACCTATCGCTCGGCCGAGCGCACCGTCGCGCTGACGCGCGGTCGCGACGAGGAGGGCGAGTACTACTGGGTCGACGTCGAGACGATCCAGCAGCCGCCCGCACAGCCGATGACGCCGCCTCCGGCGCCCCCGCCCGCGTCAGCGCCCGGCGCCGCCCCACCCTCGGCGCCGCGCCCGGAGCCGACGCCACCGCTCGGGGTCCCACCAGGACCGAACGGTCGAGGGCGACCAGGCGCTCCCCCGCTACCGCCAGGCCAACGCCCGCCGCCCCGCTTCGGCGCCCCGGACGCGCCCGCCGCGGCGCCGCCCGCGCCGAGACCCGCGCGCGCGCCGAGAGTCAAGGCCCCGGCCACGGCGCCCGGCCAGCCCCGAACGCGCCCCAGCGCTGCGCCCCAGGGTGCGCTCGAGTCGCAACCTGACCAACTGCGGGCCCAGACGAGCCGCGAGCAGGGTCTATGGAGCGCCGCATCGATCGCCGGTCCTCCGCCCGCGATGCCGGCGGCGCCGCCAGCACCGCCCGCAGGACCGCCCTTAAGTCCCCCGCTGCCCCCGCCGGCGCCGCCCGCGATCGCGCCCGTGAAGCGACTTCGCGGCTTCCTCGGCAACGAGGCGGCTACCGAGTTGGCCAAGAGCCTCTCCCGGCTGGCGGCGCTGCGTGCCCTCGGCCGCGTGCCCAGCGACAAGCTGGCGGAGCTGGGCCTCGCCGGCACAGCCACGACGTTGACGCTGCGCAGCGGACGCAACACGCGCAGCTTCGTCGTCGGTGGTCGGACCTTCGGTAACAACGACGTCTACCTGCTCGACCAGAGCGACGGCCACGTCTACGTCGTGCGCCCTGGCCCCGTGCAGGATCTGACGAACGCCGAGTTTCGGCTGCAGGACCGTCGACTGCACGCCTTCGAGCTAGCGGAGATCGACCGCGTCGTCATCCGCGCCAGCGCGGGTGACCAGGCGACTGGCGAGCAGACCCTGCTGCAACATGATGCGCGCGTGCCCGACAAGAGCTTCTGGACGCTAGCCAGCGCCGTCGATCAAAGCCGCCGCAATGAGCTGATCGATAACTGGATCGGGAAGCTGAAGCGACTGCAGGTGCTGGATTACGTCGCCAAGGATGAGCCGACGGAGGGCCAGAAGCTGCGGCTACGCGTCGAATACTTCGACGGCCGAAGGCGCAGGGGCTTCGTCGAAGTGCTGGAGCGGACCCTGCTCAGCCCCGCCACCGTCGCTGCGCTCCCGGGCGGCGGTCACGACTACTTCGCGCGCACGGAGCACACCCGGCGCTTGGTCAAGCTGAGCCGGCCGCTCGTCGAAGAGCTCGAGCGAGAAGTCGGCGCGGTGATCAAGGCGAAGTAGTCGAAGGCGTCCGAAGGGCTCGAGGGCGTCTCGCACCTCGCTCGCAGCGCGAGGTGCGAGCGAGGTGCGAGCGAGGTGCGAGCGAGGTGCGAGCGAGGTGCGAGCGAGGACGCGTTGAGCGCGACCGCGCAGGGGCGCTCGAGGACGCGTGGGTTGTTTCGCTGACGCGGCCTTACTTGCTGGCGCGTGGCGCGCTCTTCCCGGTCCCGTTGCCTGCACTGCCGCCACTGGCCCCCATCGGCATCGATGGCACCGTTGCTGCTGCGGCGGCTGCGGCGCCCGCGCTCGAGGACCTCGCCCCGGCGCCCCTGGCGGTGACGTCGCTCTTCGCGGACTCGCCCTTGGCCGCTGCCGCGGCGGTCGCCGTCTCGCTCGCGGCGGGCTCCTGGCCCAGCAGCCCGGCCTTGCGCAGCAGCGCCTCGCGAACCTGAGCCGCAAGCTGGGGATGGTCCTTGAGATACTGCTTGGCGTTCTCTCGGCCCTGCCCGATGCGCTCGCCTGCATACGCATACCAAGCGCCGCTCTTCTCCAGCACGTCCTGCTCGGCACCGAGGTCGACCAGGTCACCCAGCGTGCTTATCCCCTCGCCATAGATGATATCGAACTCGACCTGGCGAAAGGGCGGCGCCAGCTTGTTCTTCACGACCTTGACCCGCGTCCGGTTGCCGACCACGACCTCGCCCTGCTTGATCGCCCCGATGCGCCGAATGTCGAGCCGCACTGAGGAGTAGAACTTGAGCGCGTTGCCGCCCGTCGTCGTCTCGGGGCTACCGAACATCACGCCGATCTTCATGCGGATCTGATTGATGAAGAGCAGCATGGTCTCGCTGCGATGAATGGTCGCCGTCAGCTTGCGCAGCGCCTGACTCATCAAGCGCGCCTGCAGACCGACGTGCGCATCGCCCATATCGCCCTCGAGCTCGGCGCGCGGCGTCAGCGCCGCGACCGAGTCGACGACGATCACGCTGATCGCCGCCGAGCGGACGAGCATGTCTGCGATCTCCAGCGCCTGCTCGCCGAAGTCGGGCTGCGAGATCAAGAGGTCGTCGGTGCGCACCCCGAGCTTGCGCGCGTACTGAACGTCGAGCGCGTGCTCAGCGTCGATGAACGCGCAGACGCCGCCGGCGCGCTGCGCTTCGGCGATGACATGCAGCGCCAGGGTGGTCTTGCCCGACGACTCGGGACCGAAGACCTCGGCGATTCGGCCGCGCGGCATCCCACCGGTGCCCAACGCGATGTCGAGGCCCAACGAGCCAGTGGAAATGATCGGGATGTCCTTGCCGAGCTTGCCGTCGGCCCCGAGGCGCATGATCGCGCCCTTGCCGAACTGCTTCTCGATCGAGGCGACGGTCAGCTCGATCGTGCGCTCGCGGGTGTCTTGGTCGCGCTTGGGGGCTTCTGCTGCCATGGTCTTAGCTACTCCTCGGCACGACGCGCTCAGCGTTCGTCGTGCCCTGAACGCTGCAGCGCGAAACGGGCGATTGCCGTGTACTCGGCCCCACGTCGCTGCAGCTCGCTGCGATAAAGCACAACCTCGGTCGGCACAGCCGACCCCACCCGATGATCGGTCCACGGGGTGCACACCTCGGCAGTGCCCTCCTTGACCCGACCAAGCGTCAGGTGCGGAAAAAAGGCCCGCGGCTCGGGCGCAAAGCCCAGCGCGTCGACCCAGCCGTTGACGTCCTCGGCCAGCCGCGCCAGGCCGCCCTCGGCATCGCGCAGCCCGGCGCAGAGCACCTGCGGCTGCGCCGGCGTCGGCAGGGCAAAGAGCCCATGCACCTGGAGCGGAAACGCGCGGCGGCCCGCCAACCCAGCGGCCAGCCGGTCGCGCAGGGCGAAGGTCACCTCCTGCGGAATCTCGCCGAGGAAGCGTAGCGTGACGTGCAGATTCGTCGCGGGCACCCAGGCCACCCGCAGCCCGAGCCGCTCGGCCTCGGCGCAGAGCTCCGCCTGCAGCTTGAACACCTGCTCGATCACCGCCACGGGCAGGTTGAGCGCGATGAAGGCGCGGATTCTTTCCATCCTGCGGCGTGGCTCCGATCGGTTGAAGCGCCAGTTATCCGCGCTGCCGGCGCCATGTCAAGGCGGCCCGCGGCGATTCAGCCGACCGACGCGGCCGCTAGGCCCAGCGGCCGCCACAGGGATCGTCGCCGTTGAAGTCCTCGCCGCGCAGCCGGGCACGCAGCAGCCACAGCGCCACATAGGCCGCGGCCAGCCTGTTACGCCCGCGATCGTAGGGCAGTCGCCGCTGCAGATGGCTCACGCCGCGGCCGTCGGCGACGGCGAAATGCACCGTGCCCACGGGCTTGGCGAGGCTGCCCCCGTCGGGTCCGGCAATCCCCGTCACCGCCAGCCCGTACTCGGCCGGCGCCCGCTCACGCACCGCGCGCGCCATCGCCTCGGCGCAGGCGCGGCTGACGGCGCCATGCTCGGCGAGCAGCGCCGCTGGTAGCGCGAGCAGCTCGCGCTTGACCCGGTCGGCATAGGCCACGACCCCGAGCTCGAAGACGGCGCTGCTGCCCGCGGCGCCGGTGAGCAGCTCGGCGACCCGTCCGCCGGTGCAGGACTCCGCCACCGCCACACGCGCGCCGGCTCCCCGCAGAGCGTCCACCAGCGACTCGGCGAAGCTGCGGCCCTCGCGGTCGAAGACAAAGCGCTCGAGGCGCCGAAGGACCTCGGCTTCGAGCGCTTCGACGGCACGGTCCGCGCGGATCTGCGCCGCGGCGGCCTCCCCCTCCGCCCGAGCCACGACGATCACGTGATTCTCGGGGAAGTGCGTGCGGAAGTGGAGTGACGTCACGCAGTCGGTGACGGCCACCGCCGCCAACAGATTACGCAGGGCGGCGTCTGCCTTGCCCTCACCGATCCCGAAGAGCTTGATCGTGCGGCGAGCGACGGCCCCGCGCCGCAGGCGCGCGAGGATCCACGGCGCGACGTGCTCGTCGAACATCGCTCGCATCTCGGCGGGCACGCCAGGGAGCGCGAAGACCTGGCAGCCACCGACGACCAACGCCAGCCCAGGGGCCGTACCGCAAGCGTTGGCCAAGGCCGTCGCCGAGGGCGGCAGCTCCGCCTGCTTGGCGTTGTTGGCGCTGTACTGCAGGTTCATGGCAGCGAAGCGCTGCTCGATCGCCCGGACGAGCTCGGGACGCGACACCAGCCCTTCACCGATGGCCTCGGCGAGGGCGGCGGCCGTCAGGTCGTCGACGGTCGGCCCCAGGCCGCCGGTGATCAGCAGCAGGGAACAACGCGCCGCGGCCTCCTGCACCGCGACAACGATCGCGGCGGGCTCGTCCGCCACGGCGACGACCCGCCGCGCGGGCAGACCGCACTCGAGCAAGCGCGCGCCGAGCCAGGCCGCGTTGCCATTGACGACCTCACCGCGCAGCAGCTCGTCGCCGATCGTCAGGATCTCGCCACCCTCATGTCGCGTCGTCATTTGCCGGCCTCCTGCCCGAGAAACACCGCGTCGCGCGGCGGCCATAAGCCTTCTTCCGTCACCGCGGCTGCCTTATGATCGCCAGCCGTGCTGCTCTGCCCACAATGCCTCGCGCTGCGCACCACTGCGGCGCCCTGTCCGCGCGACGGCGCTACACCGCAGGACTATGCCACGGCGCTCGTCGGCCAGCGCCTGGGACCGTGGCGCCTGCGGGCCAAGGTCGGCGAAGGCGGCATGGCGCTGGTCTACGCCGCCGAGCACGAGGAGCTCGGCCGCCTCGCGGCGATCAAGGTCCTGCGGCCCGAGCTGAGCCTGCGCGAATCCCTCGTCGCGCGCTTTCTACAGGAGGCGCGCGCGGTCAGCCTGATCGGTCATCAAAATATCGTCACCGTCTATGATTTCGGCCGCGCGCCCGGCGATACCAGCTACATCGTGATGGAGTATCTGCGCGGCGCGACGCTGCGCGAGCTGCTCGAGCGCGGCGGGGTGCTGCCGCTCGAGCGCATCGTCGCGATCGTCGAGCAAGTGGGCCAGGCGCTCGCCGCCGCCCATGACAAGGGCTTCGTCCACTGTGACGTCAAGCCGGAGAACATCGTCGTCGACGACAGCGCTGCCCGACCCGCGGTCAAGCTGCTCGACTTCGGCATCGCGACGCTGCTCAGCGCCGACGCGAGGACGGCCGAGACCGCGACGGCCGTCGGCACGGCGCCCTACATGGCACCGGAACAGCTCCGACAGGGCGCCGTCGACGCGCGCACGGATGTCTATGCGCTTGGCGCGCTGACCTACGAGCTCCTGAGCCTTCAGCTCCCCTTCCCCGGCCCGAGCGCGAAGGCGGTGCGCCTGCTGCAGGCCAAGCGCGCACCCGCGCCTCCTTGTGCGCGGCGCGGCGAGCTGAACGTCGCCACGGCGACGGCGTTGGACACCGCCGTCCTGCGCGCGCTGGCCCTGGCCCCCGAGCAGCGCTTTGCCGGCGTCCTCCCCTTTCTCAACGCCCTGGAGGGCGCGCGAACGTCGGCCGGAGCAGCTTCCTCCGCGCCCTTCGCCCCGGCTGGGCCCGCTCGGGCGTCCTCGCCGCGCTGGCGGGCGGCCCTCGCCGCCGGGGTGCTGCTGGCGCTGGTGGCGGGGCTGAGCGCAGCGCGCTGGTGGGGCCTGGGGAGCGCGCGCCGGTCGCCGACCCGGCCCCTGCGCGCGCCTGCGTCCAGCCCCCCTCGCGCGCCGGGTCCGAGGACACCGACGATCGCGACGCCCGCACCGCTCGATCTCGTGCTCGCCGCGCTGCGCGCTGGCGACGCTGCCACCCGCGCACAGGTGCTGGGTTGGCTCGGCGAGCTCAACCGCACCGTCTGCGCCGCCGCCGTGCGCGAGGCGACGACCGACGCTGAGCCGCGGGTACGGCGCAGCGCCGCCCTCGCACTGGCGGCGCTGCGCCCGACGCCCCCCGAGGCGCAGGAGACACTCCAGCGGCTGCTGGCGACAGCGCAGGGGCAGCCGGACCAGGCCTGGCTGCGGCTCGACGCCGCGACCGCTCTCGCGCAGCTCGGCAGCCAGCTCGGCGTGCTCCAGCTCGAGCGCGAGCTGCAGACCGCCAACCCGTGGCTACGCATCGCCATCCTCGAGGCCCTCGCCCGCGCGGGCCAGCGCAGCGGCCTGGCCCTCGCGCGCCAGCTCCGCGAGACCACGCCGGCAACGCGGGCGACGCGCCTGGGGGCGCTGCTGCGGCTCGAACGCACGAGCCGCGGGCGCTGGGCCAAGCAGCAACTGCTCCGAGCCCTGCAGAGCGGCGCCTGGGAGGAGCGCCTGCTGGCGGCGCAGGCCCTGGCCCCGATCGTCCCGGGCCGCAGCCAGGCGGCGTTGCGCCAGGCGCTGCGCAGCGGGCCGAGCGAGGTTCAGCTGCGCGCGGCCGTTCAGCTCGCCCGCGATTTCGGCGACGCCCGCGCCGGCCCGCTGCTGCGCGCGGCCCTGCAGCTCCCCGCACGTGAGGACGACGCCGTCGCGGTCGCGCTGGCGCTGGGGCGCTTGGCCGGCCCGCAGGACCGTGAGGCCCTCCGGGCGGCCCTCGCGCGGCCGCTGCCTCTGCTGCGCCTGGCCGCGGCCGTGGCCCTGCTCGAACCCTGAGGCCCAGCGCGGGCTCAGCGCGCCTGCGGCTCGTAGCGCCGCAGCGCCGGGGTCAGCAGGGCTGCGACCAAGAGCAGGGCGCCGCCAAAGGCCACGCCGTAGGCGCGGTTATTCTGCAGCAACCCCATGATCAGCCCACCCAGGCCGAGGCTGACGCAGATCTCCGGGATGACGATGAACATGTTGAAGATGCCCATGAAGATCCCGTACTGATGCTTGGGCAGGTGGTCGACGAGAATGACGTAGGGCATCGAGACGACCGAAGCCCAGCCGACGCCCGCAGCGATCATCGGCAGGTAGAGCAAGCCGGGCGTGTGGATCAGCGGCACGGCGAGCAGTCCGAGCCCAGCCACAGCGAGCGCCAACGCGTGCGTGTTGGCGCGACCGAAGCGGCGCACCAGCACCGGGATCAGCAGCGCGAAGAGCGGCGTGGCAAGCCCGCGCGCCATCACCGTCGCCGCGGCGAAGCGCACCCCGGCGTCATAACGCGCCGAGTGCGGATCGGTCGCGCCGAAGACGTTATGGGGCACGGCCACCGCGTAGAACATCCACATGCAGAAGAGGCCCATCCAGGTGAAGAACTGGACCAGAGCCAGATGCTTCATCACCGGGGGCATCGTCAGGTAGCAGCTCTTGGTCTCCCGCCACCAGGCGACGAGGGCGGCGAGGACCCCACCAGCGGGTCGGTCGCTGGGGCCTGCCGCGCTAGCGTCGGGCGGGTACTCGGGCGTGCTCACCACTGTCCACAGCACCGCAGCGATGAAGATCGCCGCGCAGAGGTAGAAGGAGTAGTGCATCGCGCTCTTGCCGCTGGCGCGCAGCGCGGGGAAGATCGCCGGGAGATCGATCGAGGCGATGAAGTTGCCGAGGATCGTGCCCAGGCCGATCATCACGCTCTGCATCGCGTAGCCGGTGGGGCGCTGCCGGCTGTTCTGCATGTCGGCGACGAAGGCGCGAAAGGGCTCCATCGTCACGTTGAGCGCGGCGTCGAGCACCCACAGCAGACCTGCTGCCATCCAGAGCGACGATGCGCTGGGCATCAGGACCAACGCGACGGTGCCGAGGATCGCCCCGGCGAGGAAGAAGGGGCGGCGCCGGGCGCGCAGGCGCGGCAGCCAGGTCTTGTCGCTCAGGTACCCGACGATCGGTTGGATCACCAGCCCGGTCGCCGGCGCGGCGAGCCAGAGCAGGGGGATCTCGTCGGGCTTCGCGCCGAGCTGCTCGAAGATCGAGCTCATGCGAGCAAACTGGATCTCGAACCCATGCTGGATGCCGAAGAAGCCGACGCTCATGCTGATCAAGCGCCAGAGCGTCAGATCCGGTTTGCTGGCCGCGCTAGGGTCGTCCATGTCGTGCTCCTTCGGCGCAGATTGTCGCCTCGCGCCGCGACGCGCAACGCCAAAGCGCGCGCGCGAGGCCCGGGTGGTTGTGTGGCGCTCCTGCTTCGGCTAAGAAACGGCGCAACGCAGCGAGGCGAGGGAACGATGAGCAGCGAGAGCAAGACCTGGCGCGAGGTGGTGGATTTCGCCAAGGCCGGTGGCCTGGTGACGGCGATCGCCCAAGACGCCGAGAGCGGCGAGATCCTGATGGTGGCGCACATGAACGAGCAGGCGTTGGCGCGCACGCTCGAGCTGGGCGAGGTGGTCTACTTCAGCCGCTCGCGCCAACGGCTCTGGCACAAGGGGGAGGAGAGCGGCAACGTGCAGCGGGTGCGCGAGGTGCGCGCCGACTGCGACGGCGACGCGATCCTGCTGCTGGTGGAGCAGGTCGGCAATGCCGCCTGTCATACCGGCAAGCGCAGCTGCTTCTTTCGCCGCCTCGACGGGGGCGAAGTTCGCGACGTCGGCGTACAGATCTTCGATCCCCGCCAGGTCTACGGCAAATGAGAGACGCCGACGGCCGGCTTCGGCTGGGGATTCCCAAGGGCAGCCTGCAGGCGACGACCCAGCGCCTCTTCGGCCTGGCGGGCTACGATCTGCGGATCTCGGGGCGCTCCTACTACCCCGAGATCGATGACCCCGCGGTCCAGTGCATCTTGATTCGACCCCAGGAGATGGCGCGCTACGTCGAGCACGGCGTGCTCGACGTGGCGATCACGGGGCTGGACTGGCTGCTCGAGACCGGCGCCGACGTCGTCGAGCTCGCCGACCTGCGCGCCCCGTGGCCCAACTTCGGCGTCGTGCGCTGGCTGATGGCCGTCAAGGACGGCTCGCCCTTCAGCAGCGTCGACGATCTGCAGGGCAAGCGCATCGCCACCGAGGCGGTGGGGATGACGCAACGCTTCCTTCGCGAGCACGGCGTCAGCGCCGAGGTGGAGTTTTCCTGGGGCGCGACCGAGGTCAAGCCGCCGATCCTCGCCGACGCGATCGTCGATGTCTCCGAGACGGGGTCGAGCCTGCGAGCCAACGCGCTGCACGCGATCCACGTCGTGCTGGAGAGCACGCCGCGCCTGATCGCCAGCCATGCCGCGCTGGCCGATAGCGCGCGCAAGGGACAGATCGAGCGCTTGCTGATGCTGCTGCGCGGCGCCATCACCGCGGCCACACGGGTGATGCTTTCGATGAACGTGCCCCGCGATCGGCTGGCGCAGGTGCTGGCGATCCTTCCGGCGCTCGCGACGCCCACCACCGCCCCGCTCGCTGACGCGGGCTGGCTCGATGTCAGCACGGTGGTCGAGGAGAAGCAGGCGCGCCTGCTGATCCCCGAGCTCTATGCCGCCGGCGCGCGCAGCATCATCGAGCTGCCGATCAACAAGCTCATCGAGTAGCGGGGCCGCGCTGAAGCCGACGCCCGACGGCGCTGAATAGCCGCTGCCTGCGCTTGCTGGTACCATCGGCCACGATTCGCAGCCACGATGACGAACCCCAAGCCGCCGAGCAGCGCGAGCCACGAGCCGGTCGACCCCTTGGTCGCCACCAAGCTCGGGAATTACCGTCTCAGCCAGCGCATCGGCGAGGGCGGCATGGGCGTGATCTATCGCGCAACCCACGCCCTAATCGGGCGCCAGGCCGCGATCAAGGTGCTCTCCAGCGCCCACTCCAGCAACCCGAGCGTGATCGAGCGCTTTCATCGCGAGGCCCGCGCCGCCAGCCGCCTCGGCCATCCGCACATCATCGATGTCTTCGACTTCGGCCAGACCCCCGACGGGCGCGAGTACTACGTGATGGAGTACCTGCCCGGCGAGAATCTCGGCGAGGTCTTCGCCCGTCGCGGTCGGCTGCCCTGGCACATGCTGCAGCCGATCATTGGCCAGACCCTCAGCGCCCTCGCGGCCGCCCATGACCACGGAATCATCCACCGCGACATCAAGCCGGAGAACATCCTCGTCAGCCACCAGCCCGACGACACGCTGCTGGTCAAGGTGGTGGACTTCGGCATCGCCAAGTCGCTTGAGCTTGGCCCCGAGGGGACCAAGCTCACCGCCGCAGGCTCGGTGATGGGCACGCCCGAATACATCGCGCCCGAGCAGATCCGTGACCAGGCGATCGACGGCCGGGCCGACCTCTATGCCGTCGGCCTGATCGTCTTCGAGGCGCTGATGGGCCGGCAGCCTTACAGCGGTCCCGACAGCACGGCGTTGTTGCTCGCCCACCTGCGGGATCCCTTGCCGCCGCTGCAACCGCTTCCGGCCGAGCTAGGCGCGCCAGCCGACATCACCGAGGTCCTCGCACGGGCCACGGCCAAGGACCCGAGGGCGCGTTTTCCCGATGCCCAGAGCTTCGCTCGGGCCATCGGCTACGAGGATTTGGCGCGGAACAGGCGCCCTGGGCCGAACGCGGGCCCCCGCGCCAGCAACGGCGCTTCCCGCGCGCGGCCCGGCGGCGGCCCGTCCCTTGGCCGCTGGCGCCCGAGTTGGCGCGGAGGTGTCGGCGTCGCGCTGGCCGGCGCCGCGGCCGCCCTTGTGGCGGCGCTCGCCCTGCACCGACGGCAGCCTCACCTCGCCGGCCAGCGCCAGGGCGCGAGCATCCTCGTCGCCGCTCCGACACGCGGCGGCGACCGCGACCCGGCCGCGATCGACGCACCGAACCCAGGTGCCGACGAGCTGGCAGCGCTGCTGGTCGACGTGCGCCGCGCGCTGCGCCAGGGCATGCGCGCGACGGAGGCGGAGTTGCGGCGCAGCAGTGTGCGGGGGCTCGCTGAGCTGCGGGACTCCGATACTGCGGCGTTGCTCGGCGCCGCGCTGCTCGATGATCCCGACCCGGGCGTCCGCGGGGCGGCGGCGCTCGCCCTCGCCGCCGTCGGGGGCGACGACCTCGCGGCGACGCTGCGCGGGGCGGCACGCCAGAGCGCGGGGCTGCCGCGGCTGCAGATCCTCGAGGCACTCTGGCATGCCGGCCACGACGAGGGTCGGCGTGAGCTGGTACAGACCCTCGGCAGCGACACCGCCGAGCTGCGCCTCTCCGCCGCCCTGACGCTCGCGGAGGCGGGCGAGCCGCGGGCGCAAGCCGTGCTGCGCCGCGCGCTGGCCGCGCCCGGTGGTCTCGATCCCGCGGCACTGATCGCGGTGCTTCGCGCCCTGGCGACGCTAGGCTCGACCCCGGCCATGCAGTCGCTGCTGCAGGCCGTCCAGCGCGACGACCGACCGCTGGTGCAGCTTGGTGCAGCCGAAGCGTTGGTGAAGCTCGGCCGGCCCGAGGGCACACCAGCGCTGCGACGCCTCGCCCAACAACCCGACCCCGCCCTACGCTTGATGGCCGCCCAGGTGCTGACCGGCCTCGGCGACGCCCTCGGCCCCTCGACCCTGCGGGCTAGTCTGCGTGACGCCACGCCCTCGACGCGTGCCCTGGTGGCACGCGGACTCGCCGCCTGGACGGCGCCTGGCGCAGTTGCGGCGCTCGCCACGCTGCTGCGCGACGGCTCTCCCCTCGTGCGCACGGCCGCGGCCGAAGCGCTCGCCCGGCTCTTCGCCGCCAGACCCCAGGTCCTCGTGCGACGCGGCCAGCAGTGGGTGCAAGCCGCCCTCGAGCGCGGCGACTGGGCGATGCGTTACGCGGCCCTCGACGTCGCGCGCGAGCTCGATCCCGAGCTGGCGGCCGAGCTGCTCGGTTGGGCGCTGCAGCACGGCGACGCAGGGCTGCGCAGCGTCGCCGCGCGTCGTCTTGGCGAGCTTCGGCCGCCAGCGGCCAAGGCGAGCGCCCTGCTGCACGCTGCCCTCGAGGATCGCGCCGTCGAGGTGCGCGCGGCCGCCGCCCTCGCCCTCGCCGAGGCCGGCGACGCTGCGGTCGCCCCCGTCCTGAGCGCGCTGACGCGGGACCACGATCCCCAGATCGCCCTGAGCGCCGCCGCGCAGCTCTGGCGGGCCGGCGATGGCAGCCACGCCGCCGCGCTGGTGGCGGCCGCACGCGCTACGGACGCGCGCGTACGCAAGGCGGCGATCAGCGCGCTCGCCCGCCTCCCGCGGCCCGAGGCGCGCGCGCTGATTGTGGCCGCGCTTGGCGATCGCAGCGCCGACGTACGCTACGCCGCTGCCCTCGCTTTGGCCGGCAAGGGCGCCCGACCGGACGCGCTGCGCGAGCTCCGCCGCGCGCTCAGCAGCCGCCATGGGGATCCGTTGGCAATCGTCCGCGCACTGGCCCGCGCTGGCGACGACCCTCAAGGCCTGCTGGGCCCGCTGGCGCGCGATCGCGCCGCAGGCCGCCGCGCGGCGGCGCAGCGCGCCGCAGCAGAGCTGCTCTCGCCCGCGGCCGCGCTCGCGCTGCTCCGCCGCGGCGCGCAAGACAGCGACGCCGAGGTGCGGCGGGCCAGCGCGCACGGGCTGCTGCGCCTCGCCTCGAGCACACCGCGGGCCGCGGCGGCCCTACGACAACTCGCCGGCGATCCCGATCCGGCAGTGCGCGTGCTGGCTGCGCTGGCCCTGGCGCGGACGCGCGAAACACCCGCCCCGCGCCCTCGCGGCCAGCCACGGGCGGCCGGGCGAGCCGCCGCTGCCGGGGGCACGCTGGTTGGGCGCGGCGCCGACGCCGAGCTGAGCGAAGACCAGCGCTATGGGACCTACAAGGCCGCGACGAGCCGCGCCGCGCTGGCCCTGAACCAGGGTCGCTTCGCTGAGGCGCTGCGCGAGCTGCAGCGCGCCCGACGCGCGCTCGACCGTCCCGCGGCGCTCTACGATCTGGGCTTCGTGCATCTGAAGCTGGCGCAGCGAGAGCTGGTCCGACGCCCGCGGGTGGCCGCCCGTGAGCTGAACCGTGCCGCGCGCTACTTCGCAGCCTACCTCGCCCGCGCGCCCCATGGCCCGCTGGCCCACAACGCCCGCGGCGCGGAGCGCGATGTCGCGCGCCTGCGGGCCCAATTGAAGCCCTGAGTGATACTCCTCCGCCAACTGGTCGCGATCCTGGCGCTGCTCGCGTGGCTCGCCGGCACTGCGGCGGCGAACGCCGCGCCGCGCCTGGCCCTCGCGCAAGGCAACCGGCTCTTCGCGGCCGGTGACTACGGCGCGGCCTTCGAGGTCTTCTCGCAGGCCCAGCGGCGATGGCCCCGCCCGGTCTTCCTGCGCAGCATGGCCTTCTGCCAGCTCAAGCGCGCGCGCCATCGCGAAGCGCTCGAGCTCCTGCGGCAGTACGCCGCGGCGTTCCCGCGCGCCCGGGATGCGGTAAAGGTCGCAGCGACGATCGCCGAGCTCGACCTGGCGATGGCGACCCAGCTCAAGGTCACGTCGACACCGCCAGGCGCCGCGGTTTTCGTCGACACGGAGGCCAGCGGCCAACGCGGCACCACGCCCTATGCGGGCCCGCTGGCGCCGGGGCCGCATACCCTGATTCTCCGGCATCCGGGGTTCGCGACGACCACCCGCGAATTCGTGCTGCGCCCGCGCCAGGCGCTCACCCTCGAGGTTCCGCTCGAGGTCGGCCTGCACGTCACCTCGGTCCCCAGCGGCGCGGTCGCCTATCTGAGCGCGCCTGACGCGACGGCGGCCGCGGTCCGCCGGACACCCGCGCTGGGGCAGACGCCCTTCCACGGCACCCTAGCGCTCGGTCGGCACGCGCTGTGGCTGCTGCACCCGGATCGGAGGCCCTTCAAAGCGCTGCTGCAGGCCGACGGCCCGGGTGCGTTGGCGCTCCACGCGGTGCTGCGCGTGGGCCTGCGGGTCGAGAGCCTACCTGCGGGGGCGACGCTGCGACTCGATGGTCAGCCCGTCGCCGGCCGCACACCGCTCGAGCTGGAGACCACTCCGGGCGAGCACCAACTCGAGGTGGAACACGCCGACTATCAGCCGCTGCAGCAAAGCGTGCGCGTCGTCGCCGGTCCCAACGCCAGCCGCGTGCAGGTCGCTCTGCGGGGCGGCCTGCTGAGCATGCGAAGCCAACCGAGCGGCGCGGAGCTGCTCCTCGACGGAGAGCCTCTCGGTCTCACGCCGCTGGCCGACCTCAACGTGCCACTGGGTGCCCATCGGCTCGCGTTGCGCCACAGCGGCAAGAGCGGCTGGCGCAAGACCCTGCGCTTGCTGCCCAACGAAGCCCTGAGCGCCGAGGTCAAGCTCGGGCGACCTCGCTGGCCGGCCTGGCTCGGTGCCTCGCTCGCCGCAGTCGGGCTGATCGCCGGCACGACCGCAGGCCTCATTGCTTGGCGGCGCGTCGACGACGCGAATCATGCCACGCGCTACGATCCCACGGGCGCGGCGGCTGGCCGGGGCTACTGCCGAGGCGGTGGCGCGCCCTATCGGGGGCTCTACAAGGACGCCGCCACCACCCTGCCGATCACTGGCGACGACTGCGGCCTGGCGACCCAGCACCTCGCGACGGCAAGCCTCGCCGGCGCCGGGCTCGCAGCCCTCTTCGCCGCCACCTACTACTATTGGTTTGCGCGCCCGGTCGCGCGCGTCGAGCGCCACCCGCGCAGCGGCCGACCGCCGGCTGCTGTCGGCGCGCGGCCTGCGGCGTCAACACCTACGCCCCAACCGCCCCCCCGCGAGCCGGCCACGAAAGTACCGTAGACCGGCCACGGAGCGAGGGCTATGCTCCAGCCCGTTGGGCGGCTGCCCCTCCGCCTGGGGAGCGTCAGCCGAGAACCTCATGCGCGGGCCTCGTCCGAGGCCCCACTCGGGAGAGGGAGCATCGCGATGCTGAGCAAGCTGCTGCCGAAGAATGAGCACATCGCTGAGCGTGCCCTGCGCATCGGCGCGGGCGTCGTCCTGCTGAGCTTGGTCTTCGTCGGCCCGAAGACCCTCTGGGGGCTGATCGGCGCTGTACCCCTACTCACTGGTTTACTGGGAAGCTGCCCGATCTATACGCTCTTCGGCATGAGCACCTGTCCGACGCGCGACAAGAAGTAGGCAAGTAGTCGCTGAGCGGCCCGCCGAGCGGGCAGGTGTCGACGGGTACGTCGAGCAGACAGCGGCTTGCAAATGACACATCCGCGCGATACCACGCCGGCATCGCCCCCACTGGAGCAGAATCAGCCCATGAGCCTGCGCGCGCTGCTTCCCCTTCTCGCTTGTTGCTCTCTCCTGCTGAACGCGCCGCCGGCGCGGGCCGAGCCCTCGGCGGCGGGGCCGATGCGCGGCACCCTGGCGGAGCAAGGGGAGCTCGTCGAGGTCGGGCTCTACCTCGGCGCGCTCTTTCCCGCGGCCAACCACGAACTCTACGCCTTCCCGACGGTGCCGCACCGCGAGTTCAAGAACGTCGCGCTCGACGGCGGCGCGCGTCTCGGCTATCTGCCGCGACCCTGGCTCGGTCTCGAGCTCGAGGCCGGCGTGATGCCCTCCTCGGCGGCAAACGGCGAGTCAGCCAATCTCTTTCACCTTCGCGCCCAGGTCCTCGGTCAGCTCCCCTACCGCTTGGCGCCCTTCGTGCTCGCCGGCGGCGGCTGGATCGGCGTCGAGTCGGGAAGCCGCGCGATGAGGAATGATGTCGACGCGGCCTTTCACTGGGGCGTCGGCGCCAAGTACTACGCGACGCCACGCCTCGCGCTGCGCCTCGAGGGGCGACACACCCTCACCAAAGGCTGGGGACCCGACCGCCGCGCGGACCATTTCGAGGCGCTGGCCGGCATCGCCCTCGTGCTCGGCTGGCGACAGCCACCGCCACCAAAGCCGCGTGACAGCGACGGCGATGGCGTCCTCGACCCCCGCGACCGCTGCCCCGCGGTCGCGGCCTCGGGCGCCGACGGCTGCCCGCCGCCGGATGCCGACGGCGACGGCGTGCCCGACGCGCGCGACCGTTGTCCGCGCCAGGCCGCCTCCTCAAGCGATGGCTGCACCCAGCGCGAACCCGATACGGACGGTGATGGGGTCGCGGACGCGAGCGATGCCTGCCCGCGCGTCGCCGCACGCACCGCCAGCGGCTGCCCCCGCGCGGATCGCGACGGCGACGGCGTCGATGACGATCACGACCGCTGCCCCGACCAGGCCGCGCGGACGCCCACCGGCTGCCCGGCCGACGCGGACGGCGATGGGGTGCCGGATGACGCTGACCGCTGCCCGACAGCGGCCGAGACGCGCAACGGCTTCGAGGACGACGACGGCTGTCCGGATGCGCTGCCACAGGCGGTACAACGCTTCACGGGGGCGATCCGCGGCATCACCTTCGAGCAGGGCAGCGCGCGTATCGCGCGTGCCTCGGCGCCGGCACTCGACGCCGCGGTCAAGGTGCTGCTGGCCTACCCGACGCTGCGGCTGCGCATCCGCGGTCACACCGACAGCACCGGCACGCGCCCGCAGAACCTGACCCTCTCCCTCGGGCGGGCGACTGCCGTCCGCGACTACCTCACGCAGCACGGCGTGCCCGGGGCTCGCCTCGTCGCCGAAGGCGTGGCCAGCGACGAGCCCGTCGCGCTCAACGTCACGCCGCGTGGCCGCGCCAAGAACCGGCGCATCGAGTTCCGCATCGAAGTCAGCAACTGACGCCAAAGGAGCCCCCCTTGCTACCCTCCCCCAAGCCCTCGCTCGGCCTCGGCCGGACGCTCGCCCTGACGGCCACCCTGACGGCCACTCTGATGCTCAACCTGCTGCTCGACCTCGGCTGCCGCAAGCCGCCGCCGCCGGAGCCCGCGGCACCGTCCACCGCTGCTGCCGCCAGCAGCACGCCGACGGCAGCGACCCCCGCCAGCGCCGAGGTCGACACGTCCATGCTGCAGGCCTTCGCGGCGCTGCCAGCCGCGATCGAGTCGCCCAAGAACCCGTTGAGCGAGCCGAAGATCGCGCTCGGACGCATGCTCTACTTCGACAAGCGGCTCTCGAAGAACCACGACGTTGCCTGCAACGACTGCCACCTGGTCGATCGCTACGGCGTCGATAGCCGTCCTGTCTCCAACGGCCATCGGCAGCAGAAGGGCACGCGCAACGCCCCGACCGTCTACAACGCAGCCGGCCACGTCGCCCAGTTCTGGGATGGGCGCGCCGCCGACGTCGAGGAGCAGGCCAAGGGCCCCCTGCTCAACCCGGTCGAGCAGGCGCTCGCCAGCGCCGAGGCCGTCGTGCGGCTCTTGAAGTCGATGCCGGGCTACGTCACCGCCTTCCGCGCGGCCTTCCCGCAAGACAAGGATCCTCTGACCTTCGACAACGTCGCGCTAGCCATCGGCGCCTTCGAGCGCAAGCTGGTAACGCCCTCGCGCTGGGATAAGTTCCTGCAGGGCGATCGCACTGCGCTGACGGACGAGGAGAAGCGTGGCTTCAACACCTTTGTCGCGACGGGCTGCCCGACCTGCCACATGGGCGCCTACGTCGGCGGCCAGATGTTTCAGAAGCTCGGGCTGATCAAGCCCTGGCCCAACACCAAGGATCAGGGCCGCTTCGAGGTCACGAAGCAGGAGACCGACCGGATGTTCTTCAAGGCGGCCGCGCTGCGCAACGTGACCCAGACGGCGCCCTTCTTCCACGACGGCAGCGAGCCCTCGCTGGAACAGGCCGTGCGGCGGATGGCCGAATTTCAGCTCGGACGCGACCTGAGCAGCGCCGACGCCAAGGCGATCGTCGTTTGGCTGGGCGCGCTCGCCGGCGAGCTTCCGACGGCCTACATCGCCGTGCCGGAGCTCCCGCCGAGCACGAAGAAGACGCCGAAGCCCGACCCGAGCTAGGGGCTGCTGGCTGCCGCGCCGGGCTCTCAGCGCGACCAGGCGGGCGTCCGCGCGTCACCGCGGAAGATCCGCTGCTGATTGAGCCCATCGGCGGTCATCAGCCAGAGGCCGCCGCGGCTCGAGGTAAACGCCACGAGCCTTCCGTTCGGTGCCCATGCCGGGCTCTTGTTGCTGCCCTGCCCTTGCGTCAGCCGCGCCACCTCGCCGCTGACCACGTTGATCGTGAAGATGTCGTAGGCGCCCTGCTCGTCGCGGCCGGTGAAGGCCACCAGCGGCGTCTCACGCCGCGGACACCAGTCGGGCTCCTGATTGTAGTTGCCGGCGAAGGTCAGCCGCCGCGCCGTGCCACCAGCCGCCGGCATCACGTAGATCTGCGGCGACCCGCCGCGATCCGAGACAAAGGCGATGCGCGTGCCGTCGGGTGACCACGTCGGGGAAGTGTCGATCGCCGGGTGATTGGTCAACCGCCGCAGCAGCTGCCCGCGCGGATCAGTCAGGTAGAGCTCGGCGTTGCCGTCCTTACTCAGGGTCAAGGCGATGCGCTTGCCGTCGGGGGACCACGCCGCGCCGCTGTTCAATCCGGGCCAGCGCGAGATGCGCTGCGCGCGAGCACCGGGAGAGGGGATCAGAAAGAGGTCCGGGTTGTTCCAGAAGAGCGAGGTGTAGGTCAGCCTGCCCCCCGGACCCCAGCCCGGGAGCAGGTTCTGTTTGCCGGTGCGGGACACCAGCTGCACACCGTAGCCGTCATAGTCGGCCACATAGACCTGGGAGATGCCGCGACGCGCGCTGCCCGCGACGAAGGCCAAGCGCGTCAGGAAGATCCCCGGCTCGTGCGTGAAGTACGTGACGATCGCATCGCCGAAGCGGTGTGCCAATAGGCGCGCGCTCTTCCCCACATCGCGCCGCACGAGCACGGGCTCGCGACTGCGACCGAGGTCATAGAGATACCACTCGACCGCCAGACGACCCTCGCTGCTACTGAGTCGGGCCTTGACCACCGCCTGCGCGCCAACATCGGCCCAGCGCTGGGGTTCGATCCCCGTGCCCTCGGCGGCGAGATCGGCGAGCAGGCCGCGGGTATCCAGCACCTTGAAGAGACCGATCAGCGTCAGATCGCGCGCCAAGACCTGCTGCAGCTGAAGCGCGTCGCCACCCATCCCCGAACCGCTTTGCAGCGCGGGCGCCACGGCGATCCGATAGAGCGTCTGCCCAGTGCCAGCGATCTCGGTATACTGGCGCGCTCCCGCGGACTGAGCCGCGCTCGTTCGCAGCCCGACCAGAGCAGCAGCGACCAGGGCGAGGGCGATCGCGGCACGACGAAGAAACAGCAGCGGGTTCATTGGACTCCCTTCCAGGTCAGCTTGAGCGCCAACCCATTCGCCACCAGCGAGGCCAGGCGATCGGGCGGCGGGACGGGCAGCCGGCCAATGCGCTGCCAGGCGGCGCGAATTGAGTTATCGAAGTGAACGTTGCCCGAGGAACGGTCGAAGGTGATCGGGAACTGGATCGCCCCGGCCGCGTCGATGCGGACGACGACGAGCGCAAAGAGCTGCATCGCCTCCTCCGCCGGAATGATCGCGGGTAAGGACCAGCCGCGAATCCACAGGTCGGCGATGCGCGTGATGTAGGCATCGCCCGCGTTCGCCTCGCTAGCCGTGCCACCGACGACCCCGTCGGGCTGACCCTCTGCGGCGATTTGCCGCGCGCCCTCGTCGAGCAGCGCGGCCTTCTCCAAGGCCTGGCGCAGGCGATCGCCGACCACTGCATCGCGCTCTGGCGCGGGTTTGGGCGCCGTCGCGCGCGGCGCGTCGGTGGCCTCCGCGTCGTAGCTCGGCGCCTCCGGCGGACGCATCGGCGGCGGCGCGGCCAGGCGCTTTGGCAAAGTGCGTCGGTCTCGCGGCTGGCCCAGGCGCACCAGACGCGCGACGACATAGGCCGGCGCCGGGGCCGTGGCCTCGGCATGCACCTGGCGCTGGTAGAGCACCGCGGCGATCAGACCGCCATGGACCAGGAGCGTGCCGAGCAGGCCCCAGAGCGCAAACCCGCGGCGCCGCACCGGCGCTCCAGCGCCCTCGTCCCAGCTGCCGCTGCCGGCGAAGGCCTGCGGCGAGCTCAAGGGCGCGCCCCCGCAGCAGCCCTGGCTGGCGGCATAGCCAGCCCCGCCTCGCTCTCGGCCCCCAGCTCGCCTTCGGGCGCCGCCTCGGTGATCATGCCGACCTTCTCGATGCCGGCCTGGCGTGCCAGCGCCATGATCCGCACGACGAGCCCATAGGGCAGATGACGGTCAGCGCGAAGATAGAGCTCACGCTCGACCTGGAGCTTTTCGTTATGCTTCAACTTGTCGAAGAGCTGGGAGAAGGGGACGAAGGCGCGCCCAAGGTACAAACGCCGCTGCCCGTCGATGCTCAGCACCAGCTTCTTCTGCTCGGCATCGACCGCTTGGGCCTCGGCGCGCGGCAGATCGACGTCCACGCCCTGCTCGAGCAGGGGCGCCGTGACCATGAAGATCACGAGCAGCACCAGCATCACGTCGACCATCGGCGTGACGTTGATCTCCGCCAATAACGATCCACCGTTGCCGCCGCTCATCGCCATCGTCATCCCCTGCCGCTGCGCCGACGCTGTTGCCGCGCTCAGCTCCGCCGCGCTTACTTGAAGAAGTGGCGCTTCACGATGTTCAGGAAGTCGCTGGCGAAGGTCTCCATCTCCGCCGCCTGCACCTTCACCCGCCGGGTGAAGTAGTTGTAGGCGATGACGGCAGGAATCGCGGCCATCAAGCCGATCGCCGTCGCCACCAGCGCCTCGGCGATCCCCGGCGCCACCGTCGAGAGGCCGGCCGACTTCTGCACGCCGATGCTGCGAAACGAGTTCATGATGCCCCAGACCGTGCCGAAGAGCCCAACGAAGGGCGCCGCCGAACCCGTCGTGGCGAGGAAGGGAATCATGTTCTCGAGGTGCGTGAGCTCGGCCGTCCGCGCCCGCTCGAGCGCCCGCTCGATGCTCTGCATGTCACCGAGCCAGCTATCGGACTCGCCCTCGCCGCGCTTGTCGCCCTCGCCGCGCTTGTCGCTCTTCAGCTTGCTCAGCTCGACGTAGCCGGCGCGAAAGACCTGTGCAATCGGCGAGCCGGGGTAGCCTTCCGCCGCCTTGAAGATGGCGTCGAGCCGCTTCGAGTTCCAGAAGGTCGTCATGAACTCCTGCGACTGGCGCGCCGCCCGCCGCAGCGCGAAGTACTTGTAGGCGATGATGTACCAGCTCACGACGCTGAAGAGCGCGAGCATCACCAGCACCACCATCACGACCCCGCGCGACTGCAGCACGAGCGCCCAGAGGTCGAGTTCCTGCGCCGTCAGCGCCAGTATCGTCTGCCCCACAATTGCCCCTTTTTCCGCCGGCCGCCGGCCCGTGGCGAGCCACCGCGGTCGCCCGTGCATGCCCATGCGCAGCCGGCGGCCAGGACATTAACCACCAGCGCCAAGCAACAGCAACCGCGGAGCCGCGCCGGGAGTATACTCGCCACCGGCTAGACCTCATGGTCGGCCAACGATCGCCGAACACGGGCCGGTTGGCGAGAACCGTACCGGTCGGTATTCGACGGGCCCGTCGCTGATCGACTGGCCGGTCGAGGAAAGTGGGGGCAGCGAGCATGCCGACCTGGAGCAGCAGCGCGCGCCTGCGCGGGGCGACCCTCGTCGTCGCGCTCGTTGCGCTCGATGGCTGCGTCGCGATCAACGGCGGCGCGATCGAGGCCCGTTGGACGCTGCGCAACGCCCAGGGCGAGCGCCTGCGCTGCGACGACCCCGCGGTCACGGTCGACAAGGTGCGCCTGCGCCTGCTGCCCGAACCCAGCGGCGACGACAGTTGCGCCACGGCGGACTACTGTCGCTTCGACTGCAGCGACGAGGTCGGCGTGACGCCCTTCGTGATCCCGGCCGGGACCTATGCTACCGGCATCGAGCTGCTCGCCGCCGATGGCCGCGCCCTCGGTCCGAGCGCCGGCGTCCGGACGCCGGCGCTCCTGCTCCGGCAGGTCGCGGTCGGCGAGCTGACCAACCTCAACGTGAGCCTGGTGTTGATCGAACGCTAGCGCACGCGCTAGGACTGCTTCCGCCGAGCTTCAAAACGGCGGCAGCAGACGCGGCAGCGCCGCGAGAGAGAGGAGCGAAGGATGAGCGATTGGCAGCAAACCCGGCAGCGGGCGGGAGCAGTGGCGCAAGCATGCCTCTTGGTGGCCGGCCTGAGCGCTTGCAGCGGGAGGACGGTGGTCGTCGACGACCTGGTGGTTTCCTGGACGCTCGACGGCGCAAACACCCCCGCCTTCTGCACCGACTATGGCATCGACCATTGGGAGGTCGTGGCCGACGGGCCCGAGAACGCCCGCGTGCGGCTGGACTGCGCGGCTGAGGCCTGGACCTCGGGTCGCGCCTTCGAGGGGCTCGAGGTCGGGCGCTACACGGTCACGGTCTACGCCCGCGCGGCCGACGAGCGCGACCTGGGTCAGCTCGTCGACAGCGTCGATCTGGCGACCAGCAGGCCGGGGCCGGTCAGCGTCGCCCTCGCGCTCTTCGGACGCATCGAGGTGAGCTGGAACCTCAACGGCACGATCGGCACGACTGACGACCAAAGCTGGGATCGTTGCGCCGAGGTCGGCGCGGCCGAGGCGCTCGTGACGGTCGACGGCAGCCCGATCACGGTGCCCTGCGAGGCTGGCGGGCGGATGGCCGCGACGATCAGCGACCTCAAGATCGGCAGCCACACGGTCGCGGTCAAGCTCCGCGACGCCGGCGGCGCCGATCTGACGACCGAGGCCAGCGCCGTCGTGCGCGCCGGCACGCGAGGCGGCGTGCTGATCGCCGACTTCTTCCACGACTCCTTCCTCGACGGCGCGGGGATCAGGGGCGATCTGCTCTTTCGCACGACCTTCGAGGGACAGTCCTGCACGGCGACCCGACCGCCCGTGACCCTGCAGATCACCTTGCTGCGCTTCAACGGCCAGGCGGTCGAGAACCTCGAGCTCTGCCCGGCGGGCGGCGAAGGCCTATCGCTCTGCACGCCAGTCGACGACAGCACGCCGCGCGCCTGCAGCGCCGAAGCGCAGCGCATCGCCAACCTCCCTTGGGGGCTCTACCGCCTCAAGCTGCGTGGGGCCGTCAACGACGGCTCAGACAGCCCCGCGGTCTGTTGGCAGCAGGAACAAGACGTGCTCGTCGGCGCCGGCAGCAGCAATCCGGTGATCACAGTCGACGTCCCCCGCACCGTCAGCACCGAGGGCTGCGCTCCCTAGCGCGGTCCCCGTCAGCAGCAGCCCCGCGCCACCCCGGCCCTAGAGCGCGGCGAGCAGCGCCCGGTAGCGCGCGCCGACGCTTTCCCACGCGAAGGCCCGCGCCCGCTGCCGACCAGCGGCGACCAATCGCTCACTGAGCGCCGCATCCTCGTGCAAGCGCTGCAGCGCCGCCCGCAGCGCGGGGGGATCGTCCGGCGGCACCAGCAGGCCGCATGGTCCCGCCGCGAGCAACGCCGGCACCCCGCCCACCGCCGACGCCACCACCGCTGTCCCGGCCGTCAGCGCCTCGATCACGGTCACCGGCGCGGAGTCGGTGCGACCGTCGGCCAGGACGCGCGAGGGCAAGACCAACACCTCCGCGGCGAGGAGCGCTCGCCACTTGGCCTCAACGCCCAGCGGGCCAAGGAACTCGACCGCTACGCCGAGCGTGGCAGCGAGCCGCTCCAGCACCGAGCGCTCCGGGCCATCCCCCACGACCCTGAGCGCGAAAGGCCCCGCTGCGCAGGCCCGCAGCAGCACATCTACGCCCTTGAGCGCGATCAAGCGACCGACGAAGAGGACCCGCAGCGCCGACCTGTTCCGCCGCGGAGGGAGGGCCCTGCGCTCGGCCGCGACCCAGGGCGGCGCCCTGACCCCCATCGGCATGACCGGTGCGCGCTCGACCCAGCGGCGGCTCGAATCGTCGCGCGCCACCTCCAGCAGCGGCGCCCGCAGCGTCGCGCTGGTCAACACCAGCGCCGAGCGCGGCCGCGCGAGCGCGCGCAGCACAACCGCGCCGCCGGGCAAGCGCCGCAAGAAATGCACGTCCGAGGAATGCGCGATCGCCAGGTGTGGGCGCCCGCGGGCCAGCCGCGCGGCGACCAGACCGGAGGGCAGCAGCCAGTGGCTGACCACGGCGTCCCAGCGGCGGGAGTGCCACCAGGTGGCTGCCGCCGCGAGGGCGAGATAGGCCGGAACCTGCGCCCAGACCGCAGCCTGAGGGCGCCGGCGCGCCGCGCCGAAGAGGTTGTCGGGAACGCCGGCCCCGTAACACAG
The DNA here is from genome assembly GCA_016711215.1 of Pseudomonadota bacterium. NCBI lineage: Bacteria > Pseudomonadati > Pseudomonadota > Pseudomonadota bacterium. Next base: position 377,631 of record JADJTL010000003.1, read on the forward strand.
GCGCGGCCGGCACGCGTAGCGCAGCGCGCGCAAGCGGATCCCAGGCGTGCCCTCGGCCGCCGGAAAGGGCGCCAGCACCTCGATCGCGTCGCCCGCGCGCGCGAGGCAGCGCGCCAGCTCGGCGACGAACCCGCCCGCCCAGTCATCGGCGTGCCGCGGATAGGAGGTGGTCAGTACCCCGACGCGCATTCGTCCGCCAGCGCGCCCTCGGCGGGCGCTGCTGCAGCGCGCGCCCTGTCGATCGACGCAACGGGCGTCGCGCCGACCCACCGGCGCCGCAGCAAGAGCCGGCGCGCCCACGAAGCGAGCAGCACGAAGAGCATCGGGTAGACGAGCGTCCAGGGCCGAATCCCCGAGCGCTGCCCGTCGTAGATCGGCCGCACCGGCACCTCGACGACCCGCGCGCGCGCCAGGCGCAGCCGCGCGAGCAGATCGTTGGGGTAGCCGTAGCGCGCGAAGAAGCGGCAGCCGATCGCCTCGAGCGCCGCCGGCGAGACGCTGGTGTAGCCGCATTGGGAGTCGAAGAGCTGCCAGTAGCCGGAGGTCAGCTTGGTCAGCAGGCTGAGGACCACGTTGCCCACGATCCGCGTCCAGGGCATGACCCGCCAGATCTCTGGGTGACGGAAGCGGTTGCCCTTGACGTAGTCCGCCTGGCCGGCGAGCACCGGGTCGAGCAGCGCCGTCAGCTCGGCGCCGTCCATCTGCCCGTCACCCGCCATCACGGCGACCACGGCCGCGCCGCGACGCAGCGCCTCGCGATAGCCGCTGGCGATCGCCGCGCCCACGCCGCGGTTGCGCTGATGACGGAGCAGCGACAGCCCTTCGCGTCCGAGCGCGGCGACGATCGCCGCCGTCGCGTCGCGACTGCCATCGTCGACCACAATCAGGTGATCGACGAAGCTGGGCACCGCTCGCACGGCGCGGCCGATCTCCGCCGCCACGTTGAAGGCGGGCATGACCACGGCGACGACTTGGCCGCGATACATCGTTCGGCTCGGCTCAGCGGAGCAAGCGCCCGAGATCGGCGCCCACAACCACAATGGGTCAAAATGGGTCCAGCTGGGCGGCTGAGGATCTCGTCTAGATCGGCGCCACAGCCCGGCGCCACTACGTCAATGCGGCAGTCGATGCCGAACGGGCCAGCGCAGTACCTACTGGCGCAGTGCCTAGACGGCCGCCCCGCGGGCTGCATCAGCTCAGAAAGGGATATCGTCGCCCAGATCACCGGGCGCGTCGTGATCCGCGGGCGGCGCCGATTGATCAAGGTCCCCGCCACCGCCACCACGTCCGCCGCCGAGGAACTGAATCTGCTGCGCCACCACCTCAGTCGTGTAGCGCTTATTGCCGTCGCGGTCCTCCCAGGAGCGGGTCTGCAAGCGGCCCTCGACATAGACCTGGCGTCCCTTGCTAAGGAACTCTTTGCACTGCTCGGCTTGCTTGCCCCAGACCACCACGCGGTGCCACTGCGTGTCTTCCTGCGTGCTGCCGTCCTTGCCCTGCCAGCGGCGCGAGGTCGCCAGGCGCAAGTCTGCAACAGCCTGACCGCCCGCCGTGAAGCGCAGCTCAGGGTCTGCACCAAGGTTGCCGATCAGAATCACCTTGTTGATTCCGGCCATCCACCCCTCCTCGACCGCCGCGCCCTGCACCTGCTGCCGCGACGGCAACCGCTCCGCACAGCCACCATCGCCGCACGGCGGCCGACGATGCCCCGGCGGCGGCAAGGGTGTCAAGGCCGCGGTGAGAGGATGTGAACGGGCTGGCCGCTGCGGGCGGAACGCCTGCGTTTACTTGGTCTGCGGCCGGCACTATGCTGCTTCCGATGGAGTCGGCAACCTCGCAGACGGTGCTCGTCGTCGACGATGAGCGCAACATCCGCCGCACCCTGCGTCTGGTGCTCGAGTCGGAGCACTACCAGGTCCTCGATGCCGAGAACGCCGAGCAGGGGCTGGCGCTGCTCGAAAGCCAAATGGTGGACTGCGTCCTGCTCGACCTCAAGCTGCCCGGACTGAGCGGGCTCGAGGCGCTGGCGCACCTGCGCGATACAGCCGCAAGCGGTGAGACGATCGTACCGGTGATCGTGATCTCAGGGCATGGCACCGTGGCGGACGCCGTGCAGGCGACCCGCCTGGGCGCCTTCGACTTCCTCGAGAAGCCCCTCGATCGCGAGCGGGTGATGATCGCCGTGCGCAACGCCTTGCGGCAGCGGCGCGCGGAACGCGAGGTTGGGCACCTGCGCCAAGAGGTCAGCGGACGCTTCGCGATGATCGGCAAGAGCCCGGCGATGCAGCCCCTCTTCGCGCAAATCGCCAAGGTCGCGCCGACCCGAGCGCGCGTGCTGATCACCGGCGATAGCGGCACCGGCAAGGAGCTGGTGGCGCGGGCGATTCACGACCATAGCGCGCTGCACAGCGGCCCCTTCGTCAAGGTCAACTGCGCGGCGATCCCCCCGGAGCTGATCGAGAGCGAGCTCTTCGGCCACGAAAAAGGCGCCTTCACCGGCGCGATCAACCGCAAGCGCGGCCTCTTCGAGGTCGCCGATGGCGGCACGCTGATGCTCGACGAGATCGGCGACATGAGCCTGGCCGCCCAGGCCAAGCTGCTGCGCGTGCTGCAAACCGGCGAGCTGACGCGCGTCGGCGGCGAGCGCCCCGTGCGCGTCGACGTGCGCGTCATCGCCGCGACGAACAAGGATCTGCGGCACGAGGTCGTGCAGGGCAGCTTTCGCGAGGACCTCTATTTCCGCCTCAACGTGGTGACGCTCCACTCACCGCCGCTGCGCGAGCGCCTCGACGACCTGCCCGAGATGGTCGAGCACTTCGTGGTCGACTTCTGCCGCGCCAACGGCTTTCGCACCAAGCAGGTCGATCCAGCGGTATTCGAGCGGCTGCGCCGCCACGACTGGCCAGGCAACGTGCGCGAGCTGAAGAACGTGATCGAACGCGCTGTGATCATGAGCGAGGAAACGATTCGAGTGGCCGACCTGCCGCCGCTCTTCGCCGAGGCCTCGAGCGCGGCGCCTGGCGTCGACCTCGAGCGCTTTCCTGGGCGCACGCTGCGGGAGTTCAAGGACGAGGTCGAGCGGGCGTTCCTGCTCCAGCGACTGAAGGAGCACGACTGGAACATCTCGCGCACGGCGACGGCGCTCGGCATCGAACGGACGAATCTGCACAAGAAGCTCAAGTCCTTCGCCTTGCAGCGCGAATAGCGCGCGGCCGCCCGCGCTGCGGCGCGGAAGCTGCGCCGTGCCCGTGGCTCCAGCGCGCGGCATGGATTATCCTCTGCCCGGTCCCCTCTCGGCGCGATCGTCTGCGCGGGCCGCGAAGGACATGCCAGGGCCCCTGACGGAGCGTCGATGCGACATTGGTTCTGGGCGGTCTTGCTGCTGCTAGGCGCGGCGGTCCACCCACGAGCAGCCTGGGCAGAGCTGCGGCATGAGCTCGAGAGCGGGCAGGTCGTAGCGATCACGATCCCGGCCGATCGCGCGCATCGCGCGCGCGCCGTCGGGATCGTCGACGCAGCCGCAGCGCGCGTCTTCGCCGTGCTCACTGACGTACCGAACTATGTTCACTTCGCCCCGCGGATCGCCGAAGCGCGCAGGCTCAAGGACGCCAAGAAGGGGCTCTACGAGCTCGTCGCGCGGCTGCCCTGGCCGCTCGGCAAGACCCGCGCTCGCCTGCAACTGCAACACGGCAAGCGCGGTGCCGTGTATGTCGCGCGCTGGAAGATGGTCGAGGGCACGCTCGCGCGCTACGAGGGCGCGTTTTGGGTCAAGCCCTGGGGTCGCAACCGCTGCCTCGTGATCTACGAGATGCTGCTGCAGCCGCGCCTCCCCGTCCCCGAGGCGCTGCTGAGCAACGGCCTGCGCCGCGCCGTGCAGAAGTTCGTGCTCGCGCTGCGCCAGCGCATCGTCGCGCTCGACCACGGCTAGCAGCCCATCGCTCGCTCGCGGGCCGGCGAGGGCTTGCCGAAACGCAGCCCCTGCGACACGCTACCCGACGATCTAACGTGGGCAGGACAGTCGATCGTGTGGAAGCGCGCGGCAGAGCTCGAGCAAACCCCATGGCTCCGCCGCCTGCTCCGGCTGCGCTATGCGATACCGCTCACGCCGCTCGGCCTCGTCGTCGCGGCGCTGGCCGGCTGGATCGGCAGCCACCTGGCCCGCCGCAGCGGCGACTTCGTGCTGCACGCTGCGGCGTTGATCGCGCTGCTGCTCGTCGCCAGCGCGGCAGTCAACGTGCTGGCGGTAACGGCCGTGCTCGCCCTGCGCCTGCGCCGCAGCCGCGGCGCGGCCGAGAACCTGACGCTGGAGAGCGGCGTCCGCGCGACCACCGGCTTCTCCTACCCGCGCTTCGCCAAATGGCCGATGGTTCAGGTTCGCCTCGAGTGGGCTGAGCCGCGATCGGTCGCGGTCTCGGTGGCCTTCGGCGGTGGCCGCGTCGAGGAGCTGGTCCGACCGCGCGAGCGAGGGAGCTACGCCAGCGTCCAGCGGCGCTTCGTCGTGCGTGACATCTTTGGCCTGACGCGCTTCGCGCTCCATCGCACGAGCCCCCAGCGCGTACGCATCCTGCCCGGTCGCGCGACGGCCACCGCGCACGTCGTCTCGCAGTTCGCCAGCGGCGACGGCTACTCGCATCCGGTCGGCCAGCCCATTGGTGACCTGCTCGACATGCGGGGCTACGGCTACGGCGATCCCCTGCGCCACGTGCTCTGGCGCGCCTATGCCCGCACGCGCCAGCTCCTGGTGCGGACGCCCGAGCGCGCGCTGATCCCCAGTTCGAGCGCGGCTGCCTTCTTCGTGGCCGGCACCGGCGACGAGGCTAGCGCCAGCGTCGCGCGGCTCTTCATCGAAGATGGTCTGCTCGGCACCCATTTTCTTTTCGGTACCGACAACGCCGAGCAGCCCGCGACGCGGGCTGCGGAGGCGCTCGAGCTGCTGATCGCCTCCGTCGGCGCGCGTCGTCAGGGCGCCGCGCGGCTCGAGGCCTTCCTCCAGCGCGTCCACCAGCAGCGCGGCCGGAGTTGGTTGCTCTTCGTCCCGCCCACGCAGGGCCCCTGGCTGAGCCGTGTCGTCGAGCTGGCGCCCCTGCTCAGCGGAGGGACAGTGGTGCTCGGGATCGACGCCGAGCTGGGACCGCCCCCAGTGCACCCGCTCAAGCGGCTGCTCTTCGCCGAGGGCGATCCGGCGCGGCGACGCATGGCGCAGGTGCCGGCGATTGTCCAGCGACTGCAGGGCTGCGGGCTGCACGTGCGCGTGATCCACCGCCCGAGCGGCGAGCTCGTCCCGCTCGGCAAGCTGCAAGCGTTGGCGCGTTGACCGCCGGCGCGGGCACAGGGCGCGAGCGGCGCGTCGAGTCGGTCCACGTAACGGCGCTCCGCACGCTGCTGCACGCCTCGGCGATCTATCTCTACCTCGGCGGCTTCGCCTCGAGCGCTGGCGTGTGGTCCGCCATCTTGCTTGGCACCGTCGGCTTGCTCCTGGCACCCGTCGCCCACCGCCACCGTCTGCGCCTGGGTGTGGCGGCGCTCGCCGCGCTGCTCCTGACCGTGGTCGTCGCGCTGCTTGCCGAGCGCCTGCTGCAGCGAGCACCGCTGGCGGCCGCGCTGGGAATCGAGCGAGCGCTCGCAACGGCGGACGTCTTGACCTTCGGCGTCGGTGGCCTCTGCACGCTCTTTCTGCTGCGCCTGCTGGCGATTCGGCGCCGGATCTTTTCGTTGCTCGAGGTGGCCTTCGTCGCGGGGTCGGCCGCCGCGGCGCTGGCGGCCCATCGCCACGGCATGATCCACCGGCCGCGCTGGCTGTCGGACTGGGCCTGGGGCCGCGGCATCGATCCGACCCACGCCTTGGTCGCGGTGGGCGCCGTGACCACGCTGCTGGCCGCGCTGCTCTTCCTGCGCTCGCAGCGCCTGCTCAAGCTCTTGACCACGCTCGCCCTGCTGGCCCTGTTGGGCACGCTCTTCTTCTTCGCGCTGGGCAACCTGCGGGTCGGGCCCCTGGACGGCGCCGATTCGCTGGGCCTGAGCGGAAGGCGCCCGCGCTCAGCGAACACGCCCCGGAAGGAGGGCAGCGGAACGCGCGACGACTCGCTCTTCCGCGACGACTACCGCTCGCAGGCGCCCCCCCAGCCGGTCGCGCTCGCGATCCTGCGCGATGACTTCAGCCCGCCGGGAGGGATCCTCTATTTTCGCCAGCGGGCGCTCTCGGCCTTCAATGGCGTGCGCCTCACCGCCGATCCGCGAGCCGATCTCGACGTGCCCGCGCGCTTTCCCAGCGCGGCGCCCTGGGGCCAGCGCCAGCAACAGCGCGCCGAGGCGCACGTCCTCGTCCCGACGACGATGTACCTGCTGGTCGACCACCCCCAACCGCCGGCGCTCTCGCACGCGATTGCCCTGCGCGCCGTGGACAACCCCAACTCGCGCCAATTCGTCGCCGCCTACGAGGTCCTTTCGCGCGTCCTGGCGACGCCGGGCGAGCGGCTGCTCGGGCAGCGTTCGATCCCCACCGACTGGCCCGCGGCGCGGATCAAGCACTACACGGCGGTCCCCGACGATCCGCGCTACGCCGCGCTGGCGCGCGAAATCGTGCGCCAGGTCGATCCGCGCTTCGCCGATGACGAGCTGGCCCAGGCGCTCGCCATCAAGCACTTCCTCGAACGCGAGGGCTTCTACACGCGCCGCTCGCATCACGCTGATAGCAGCGATCCGACCGCCTCGTTCCTCTTCGGCGATCGGCGCGGCTACTGCGTGCATTTCGCCCACGCGGCCGTCTACCTGCTGCGGAGCCTGGGGCTCGCCGCGCGGGTGGCGCTGGGCTACGCGGTCCAGACCCTCAAGCGCGGCGGTGGGTCGTCGGTGTTGATCATGGGGGATCGCGCGCATGCGTGGCCCGAGCTCCACCTCGAGGGCATTGGCTGGGTGACCTTCGACATTCACCCGGAGCGCACGGACGTCCCCGCCGCGCCGCCGATCGACTATGAGCTCGAAAAGCTGCTCGGTGAGGTCGCGCGCCACGACCCCACGGCCGGCGTCGGGCAGCACCCCACGCCCTGGCTCGTGCCCTGGCGCGCTGTCGGGCGCCTGGCCTTCGCGCTACTATGGGCGGCGTTGTTGACCGCGTGGGCGATCAAGATCGCGCGGCGCGTGGCCCCGCGCTTCGCCGGCGAGGACGCCTTCTGCCGGCTGGCCTACCGGGCAACGCTGGACCGGCTGACCGAGCTGGGCTACGGCCGACGCTTCGCCGAGACGCGGGAGAGGCACGCGGCGCGCCTGCGGTCGAAGGCGCCACATATGGTCGCGCTGACGGCCGCCCACCTGGCCGCAACCTGGGGCAGCCAGCGGGCGCCTGAGCGGGCGGAGGTCGAGGTGCTGCTGCGCCAGGTGGCGCGGGAGCTCGCCCAGCACACACACCCCTTACGGCGACTGGTCGGGCTGATCAATCCGCTGAGCTGGCTGTGGACGCGCTGAGCCCGTTCGCCGGGGGCAAGCGGCATGAACGAGATCTGGGCGATGGTTCACCTGACACGCTGCACCGGGCACGCTTGACGGGAAATGGGATGCAACGATGAGCAACCGCAACATCAACGACAGGGATCCGGCTGCGGAGGCCGCGTTGGCCGCCGACACCGAGCCGGGCCGACAGGCCGCCGGGACCCTCGAGCGCGCGACGCAGATCGCCGAGCGCCTACGCGCGCGCGTCCGCGAGCACGTGATGGGACGCGACGAGGTGATCGACCTGGTGCTGGTGGCGCTCCTCGCCGACAGTCATATCTTGCTCGAGGACTACCCGGGCTCGGGCAAGACCACGCTGGCCAAGGCGCTCGGGGAGTCGATCTCCGACGATCGGCCGGCCGACGAGATCGCTGACTTCCGGCGCGTGCAGTTCACCCCCGACCTGCTGCCCTCGGACATCACCGGCGTGATGGTCTTCGACACGGCCAACAACACCTTTCAGTTCCGTCACGGACCGATCTTCGCGCACGTTTTGTTGGTCGACGAAATCAATCGCACGTCGCCCAAGGTGCAGGCCGCGCTGCTGGAGGCGATGGCCGAAAAGCAGGTCACGGTCGACAACGTCAGCCATCGACTCGATGAGCTCTTCTTCGTGATCGCCACGCAGAACCCGCTCGACGTCGCGGGCACCTATCCGCTGCCGCTGGCCCAGATCGACCGCTTTCTTTTCAAGGTGCGGATGGAACACATCGACCGCGAATCGGAGCTGCGCGTGCTCGAGACCTGGGGCACCCCCAAGCCGGCGTGCGGCCTGCCCCGCGTCAGCCGCGACGAGGTGATCGAGGCACGCCGGGCGATTCGTGGGCGGGTCCAGCTCACGCAACGCCATAAGGAGTGCTTGGTCGACACGGCGGCGCGCCTACGCGCCGACCGTCGCGTCGTCCAGGGCGTCTCGACGCGCGCGCTGGTCCAGGGCATTCCCGCGCTTCAAACCCTCGCGCTCTTTCGCGGCCGCGACTATGTGTCGAGCGACGATGTGGCCTATTTGCTGCCGCTCCTGCTCTCGCATCGCATGGAGCTTATTCCGGGGGCCGAGGACGCGGCCGACATCGTCCTCGCGGCGGCCGAGCGTCCGCTCGAGCTGCTCTCGCGCTCGACCTTGCGCCCGCGCGCTGGTGGCCGCGGCTAGGGGCGCAAGGCGTGTTCGCCCCCGGCGCCCTGCGACCCCGCGCCGCCCAGCCTCGCCTTGGCTGGCTGCTCGCCCTCGTGCTCGCCTGCTGCAACAGCCACCTGGCCGCCGCGGCGACCCGCGACATCGCCCGTAACCCCGCCGAGCGCGAGCTGCTCACGACGCTGGCGCAAGACAAGCTGATCCAGGCGCGGCAACAGGCCGAGCGCCTCCTGCACGACGACCCGCGATCGTTCGTCGGCTTCTATGCCCTGAGCCACGTCTTCCGCGAGGAAGAGGGCAACCTGCCACGCGCGCTCCACCACCTGCAGCGCGCCGCAGCGCTGCTGGCCGAGCGCCTCGCCAGCGCCGCCGGCGATCCCTTGCTGCGTCACTGGGATCGGCGTCTGCTGCTGGAGGAGGAGACGCTGCTCGGCGAAATGGACCGGCGCAGCGATCAGCTCGCGGTGCTCGAGCGCTATGCCCACCGCTACGGTCCCGCTGCCGACCAGAGGCGCGTCTGGCCGCTGATGAAGCTTCACCGCTATGCCGAGGCTACCCGCCTCGCCCGGCGCGCGGCCGAGGCCACTGACCTGGAGCGGCGGATCTCCGGTTACAACGGCCTGCTCTCGCTCGAGTTCGAGCGTGAGCGACCGCAGCAATGCTTCGGCGTCGCGCTCGAGGGCCTGCGCCGCACCGGCGATCAGTCGTGCATCTTGAACCTCAACGCCGCAGAGGCCGCCTTCGCCGTCTTCCGCTTCGACGAGGTCGAGCGGCTGGCGAACCGCTCCTTGCAGGCGCCGATTCACGATTGTCCGGCCTCGGCCCATACACACCTCGCCAACCTCTATCTGCTACAAGGCGACTTCCGACGCGCCATCGCCGCCGTGCAAGAGGCTCGCGCCCAGAGCGTACCGCGCCGCCTGCGGCAGCAGTTCGAGATGAACTTCACCGCCTGGCTGACACGCCTGCTCTTTGCGCTCGGCCGCTTCGATCGCGCCTTTGAGCTGGCGGAGCGCGTACTGGAGGCACCCGACCGTGTCGGTCTGCTCAGCTATTCGGCGGAGCTGATGGAGACGATCTATACGCTCGACGACTACGCCGCGCTGCAGGGACGCATCGAGCAGCTCCGCGAAGAGCGCAGCGCCCGTGGGGGCCTGCGCGATCGTCTGGGTCGCGGGCTGGAGCTGCTGCGGCTGCGCTTGCTGGCCTGGGCCCGGCGACGGCAGGCAGCGCGGCTGCTGGCGCAGCATGGCCTGCTCCGCGGGCTGCTGCGGCCCTACCTCAAGCCCTTGCCCTCCTGGAATCTTCCGCTGCTCGCAGAGGTCGCCGGCGACGCGGTCGTCGGCACCGTGATTCGCGAGCTCCGCCAGTCGATCGAGATGCGCGCCGCAACCGACCCGTACTACGCTGCGGTGGAGGGCGAGGGCGCGGCGCGGCGCGCAGATCACGCCGTGGCGTTGAAACGCGGGCGCCTCGCGCTTCAGCAGCTGCCGGACGAAGAGGTCCTGCTGCGGGCCCGCGTCGCCGCCTGGACGGGGGCCAGCGCCTACGCGCTCGGCGACCGCCTGCAGGCGCGCCAGGCCTTCGAGGAGGTGCTCGATCGTTGGCCGACCGCCCTGCGCGTGCTCGGCCTGCCGCTGCCCGTCCGCATTCGCGCTGACGCCACCCCCGCAGCGCAGCTCGTCGCGGCGCGGCTGGAGCACTCGCGGCGCCTGACCACCGATGCCCTGGGCCTCGGCTTCGTCGTCGCCGTCAATGCCCGCGGCAGGGCGCTGGAGCTCTGCCTCTTGGCGCCACGCGGGCGGCGCGTCGACTGCGTGCAGGGACCCGCGCCGGGCAGCGCTCAGGACGAAGCGGCGATCGTGGCGCTGATCGACGCCTTTCACCGGCAAGCGTTTGCGCCGAAGATCGACCTCACCCAGCAGGACATCAACGGCCTCGACGGAAGCGCCGTGGGCGGCAGGGCCGACGACGTGATCAAGAAGGCCTTGGGGGACTGAGCGATGGCAGGCGAAGAGTCGCGCTGGCCGCCGCGCCTGGTCGCGGTCGCGGTGCTGGTGATCGGCCTCGGCGTGCAGCTGGACCGTGCCGCTGGTGAGGCCAGCGCCACAGCGGAAGGCGCTGGCGTGGTCGCCGCAGCCCCGCCCTGCCGCAAGGCCGGTGGTCGCTGGACGACCCAGCGCGACGGTGAGGGCTGTTTGCTGCGCGGCCATCGCGAGGGCGTCTGGCGCTCGCGACCCGGTGCCGAGGAGACCTGGCTCCGTCACTACCAGCACGGCGTGCTCGAAGGGCCAGCATATTCCTACGGACCCGACTGCAGCCGGCTCCTCGAGGGCCGCTACGCGCGCGGCGAGCGCGAAGGCCGGTGGCACGAGTACCATCCCGGGGGCACGCTGGCGGCGACCGGTAGCTATCGCGCCGGGCGGCGCGTCGGCCTCTGGAGCTTCCACGACGCCACCGGCACGCGGATTCGGCAGGGACCCTTCGTCGACGGACGGGCAGAGGGGACCTTCGAGGAGTGGTTCGCCAACGGCCAGCCCTGGCATCAGGTCACCTTTCGCGCCGACGAGCGCCAGGGGCCAACCGAGGCGCGCTGCCGCGAGCGCGGCGGCAAGTGGCAGCAGGATTACGACGAGCGGGTGGAGGGCTGCCAGGTCGACGGACTGCGCGAGGGCGCCTGGGCCGGGTGGCATGCCGGCGGCCAGCTCGCCTGGCGCGGCACCTACCGGCGAGGCCTCCTGCACGGGACCTTCAGCGAGTTCCACCCCGACGGCCATCGGCTGCACCGCGGCGAGTACCGCGAGGACGTCCCGGTCGGCACGCACGTCTTTCGCCGCGCCGATGGCACGGTGCTCGGCAGCTCGACAATCGTCGCCGGCGAGGGCGACTGGCTGGCCTACTTCCCCAACGGGAAGCCGAGCGTCCGCGGCCGCTATCGCGCGGGGCGTTGGGACGGCGTCTGGGTGCACTACTACGAACGGGGCACGGCCAAGGAGCGCGTCACCTACAGCGCGGGCCGCGCCGATGGCCCCTACCAGCGCTTCTACGAGGACGGCGCGCTGATGGTGCAGGGCCGCTACGCCAAGGCGCAGCGGACGGGGTATTGGGAGGCCTTCTATCCCAACGGCGTCAGGGTCTGGGCCGGGCGCTTTGCAAACGACCTGCGCCAGGGTCCATGGCAGGAGTGGTACTACACGGGCGTCCTCAGGCAGAAGGGGCCCTTTGTCGCCGACCAGCGCGATGGCGTCTGGACCACCTTCGGCCCGGAGGGCAAGCGCACCAGCGCGGGGCCCTATCGCGCCGGCCAGCGCGACGGCGAGTTCACCCTCTGGTGGGAGTCGGGGCGTCCGTGGCGCAGGGTTTCCTTCCGCCTCGACACACCGCTCGACCGCGAAGAGGCCCTTTGTCTCAGCCGCGGCGGACAGCCACTGGTCGACACCACCGAGCGCGTCACGGGCTGTCAGCGCTGCTACCCGCTGCCCGATGGCAAGACGCAGCAGCAACGCGTCGGCTGGTGGAGCTGGTGGCACGCCAACGGCAAGGTGCAACGCGCCGGCGAGTACGTCGACGGCCACCGCGAGGGCCCCTGGACCTTCTACTTCGATAACGGTCAGCGCATGCTCGCGGGCAACTTCGAGGTGGACCACGAGACTACCCTTTGGCGCGGCTGGTTTCGCGACGGCACGCTACGCGTCGAGGGCTCCTACGCCGACGGCCTGCCGATCGGTCGCTGGACCATGTTCCACCCCAACGGCCGCCGCGCGGCCTCGGGCGACTACCGCGCCGGCAAGCGTGAAGGACCCTGGCTGGAATGGCACCCCACCGGGCGCATCGCCGAGCAGGGCAGCTACGTCGGCGGCCAGGCCGTCGGCCCCTGGTCGAGGACCTGGCCGAACGGTGCACGCAGCAGCAGGGGCCAGTACCGCGACGGCCAACGCACCGACACCTGGACCTGGTGGCGCCCCGATGGCCGACTCTGGCTCAAGCGCAACTATCAGGCGGGTCGCGAGGTAGCGAGCGGCACCCCGCTCCAGCCTCAGCGCGAGCCTGCAGCCGCGCGACCCGAGCAGAGGCCCCAGCAGCTCGCGCCGCTCCCCTAGCAGACGACGCCCCTTACCCTTGCTCGGTCGGCCGCCTCGTCGTCGCCGCGGCCGACAGCCGGCGTTGACACGACAGCCGGCGCGCCTTGACCCTTCGCGCGTCGGGGTCATAGGCTGCTGTGTTGGCAGCTCTCAGGCGGAGATCCCATGGCGCTCAAATCCGGCCCCCGTAACAGCTTCGGCACCAGACGCAGCTTGCAGACGGCCTCGGGCCCCGTCGCGTATTACAGCCTCAACGCCCTGGCCGAGAGCGGCGTCGCGGACGTCACGCGACTGCCCTACTCGATCAAGGTGCTGCTGGAGGCCTTGCTGCGCGGCGAGGACGGCCACGCCGTGCGGCGCGATGACGTGGCCAAGCTCTGTGGCTACGATCCGCAGCGCCCAGGCGAGCTCGAAATCCCCTTCAAGCCAGCGCGCGTGATTCTGCAGGACTTCACCGGCGTGCCGGCCGTCGTCGACCTCGCCGCGATGCGCAGCGCCCTGGCGACGCTCGGCGGCGACCCGACCCAGATCAATCCCCAATGCCCCGTCGACCTGGTGATCGACCACAGCGTGCAGGTCGACGCCTACGGCTCAGCGAGCGCGCTGGCCCGCAACGCCGAGCTGGAGTTCGAGCGCAACCACGAGCGCTACGCCTTCCTCCGCTGGGGGCAGCAGGCCTTCAGCAACTTCCGCGTCGTGCCGCCGGCGAGCGGCATCGTCCACCAGGTCAACCTGGAATACCTCGCCACCTGCGTGCAGCAAGGGACCGAGAGCCCTTCCGGCGAGGCAGGGCCCGTGCTCTATCCCGACACGGTCGTCGGCACGGACTCGCATACGACGATGATCAACGGCCTCGGGGTGCTGGGCTGGGGCGTCGGCGGCATCGAGGCCGAGGCCGTCATGCTCGGCCAGCCGATCTACCTGCTCGCGCCCGAGGTCGTCGGTATGCGCCTGATCGGCGAACTGCCCGAGGGCGTCACGGCCACCGACCTGACGCTGGGGGTGACGCAGCTCCTGCGTGAACACGGGGTGGTCAACAAGTTCGTCGAGTTCTGCGGGTCCGGCCTGGCGGCGCTCTCGCTCGCCGACCGCGCCACGGTGGCCAATATGGCGCCCGAGTACGGCGCGACGATGGGCTTCTTCCCGGTCGACGACGAGACCCTGCGCTACCTGCGGCGCACGGGGCGCTCAGCCGCGCGACTCGATCAGGTCGAGCGCTACTGCAAGGAGCAGGGGCTCTTCCGCGGCGCCCAGGCCGCAGAGCCGCACTTCGCCGCCGTGCTCGAGCTGGACCTGAAGACGATCGAGCCCTGCGTCGCCGGTCCCAAGCGGCCCCAGGATCGCGTCGCCGTGTCGCGGCTGCGCGAGTCGTGGCAGCAGTCCCTGCGCGCTTCGACCGAGCAGCGCGGCTTCGCGCTGTCGGAGGCGCAGACGAGCGAGCGCGCGACCGTCAGCTACCCCGACGGCCGCACCGCTGCCCTAACCCACGGTAGCGTCGTAATCGCCGCGATCACGAGCTGCACCAACACCAGCAACCCCTCGGTGCTGCTCGCCGCCGGCCTGCTCGCCAAGAAGGCCGTCGAGGCCGGCTTGAGCGTCGGGCCGACGGTCAAGACCAGCTTGGCCCCCGGCTCGCGCGTGGTCACTGAGTACCTCGACCGAGCAGGACTCAGCTCGCACCTCGACGCGCTCGGCTTCCAGACGGTGGGCTACGGCTGCACGACCTGCATCGGCAACAGCGGCCCGCTGCCGGCACCCGTGATGGCTGCCATCGAAGAGGGCAAGCTGGTCGTCGCCAGCGTGCTCTCGGGCAATCGCAACTTCGAGGGCCGCATCAATCCGCACACGCGCGCCAACTACCTGGCCTCACCGCCGCTGGTGGTGGCCTACGCGCTGGCGGGAACCGTCGACATCGACCTCGATCAGGAGCCGCTCGGTTATGGCCGCGAGGGGCAGCGCGTCTACCTCCGTGACCTCTGGCCGACCCAGGCCGAGATCGCCGCCCACCTCGATGCCGCCCAGGATCCCGAGGTCTTTCGCCGCTGCTACGCAGGCATCGAGCAGGGCAACGCGCAGTGGAACACGATTCCAATCAGCGGCGGCACGCTCTACGAATGGAACGCGCAAAGCACCTACATCCAGCAGCCGCCCTTCTTCGTCGACATGGCGCCCGCGCCGCAGCCGATCGCGCCGATCGCCGACGCCCGACTGCTCGCGCTGCTCGGCGACAGCGTCACCACCGACCACATCAGCCCCGCGGGATCGATCGCCAAGAGCAGCCCGGCCGGCGCCTACCTGCTGCAGCACGGCGTCGCCCACCAGGACTTCAACTCCTATGGTGCGCGCCGCGGCAACGACCGCGTGATGACGCGCGGCACGTTCGCCAATATCCGCCTGCGCAATCGGCTCACGCCCGGCAAGGAAGGCGGCTTCACCACGCACTTCCCGAGCCTTGAGGTGCTGACGATCTTCGAGGCCGCGCAGCGCTACCGCTACGCCGGGGTGCCGACGATCGTGCTGGCGGGCCACGACTACGGCATGGGCAGCAGCCGTGACTGGGCCGCCAAGGGCACCTACCTGCTGGGTGTGCGCGCGGTCATCGCGCGCTCGTTCGAGCGCATTCATCGCAGCAACCTCGTGGGGATGGGCGTGCTCCCGCTCGAGCTCGTCGAGGACGCCGCGCCGACTGCCTTGGCGCTGAGCGGACGCGAGCTGCTCTCGATCGCCATCGACGACAAGCTGCGGCCGCGGCAGCGTGTTCGCGTCGAGGCGCGCGGCGAGGACGGCAGCGTGCGCAGCTTCGAGACGATCTGCCGCATCGATACGCCGGTCGAGGTCGAGTACTACCGCAACGGCGGCATCCTGCACACGGTGCTGCGTCAGCTGCTGCGCAACCGCTGAGCGCGCGACAGGAACCGGCAAGCGGTGACGCACCACCATCCAAGCTCCGTCGGCGCCGCGGGCGCGCCCACGGCCAGCGCTCTGCTGATGCCGGTGGCTTCACCGCTGCCGCAGGACGTCGCGGTCTCCTTCGAGTTCTTCCCGCCCAAGGACGATAAGGCCGAAGCGCGCCTCTGGGCGGCCATCGACCGACTGGCCGTTTTGCGCCCGGCCTACGTCTCGGTGACCTATGGCGCCGGTGGCTCGACGCGCGAGCGCACCCACGCGACCGTCGCGCGGCTGCGCCGCGAGACGGCGCTGGAGCCAGCAGCGCACCTGACCTGCGTCGGCGCGAGTCGCGCCGAGATCGACGCGATCGCCAGGCACTACTGGGAGGTGGGAGTGCGTCACATCGTCGCCCTACGCGGCGATCCCCCGGCGGGGAGCACGCGCTACGAGCCGCATCCGGAAGGCTACGCCTACGCGGCCGACCTCGTCGCGGGCCTGCGCCGCGTCGCGGACTTCGAGATCAGCGTCGCCGCCTATCCCGAGCTGCACCCCGAGGCGAGCAGCGCCCAGGCGGATCTCGACGCCCTCAAGCGCAAGCTCGACGCCGGCGCCACCGAGGCGATCACGCAGTTCTTCTTCGACGTCGAGGTGTACTTCCGCTTTCTCGATCGCGCCCTCGCAGCGGGCATCACCGCGCCGCTGATTCCGGGCATCCTCCCCGTCACCCACTTCGCCCAGATGGCGCGCTTCGCCGCCAGCGCCGGTGCCAGCGTGCCGCGCTGGGTCGCCGAGCTCTTCGCCGGACTCGACGACGACGCGGAGACGCGACGGCTCGTGGCGGCCTGCGTGGCCGCCGAGCAATGCCGCGCACTGCACGCGGGCGGCGTCAAGCAGTTCCACTTCTACACGCTCAATCGCGCTGACCTGACCTTCGCCATCTGCCACATCCTCGGCGTCCGCCCGCGACCCACGGCGGGCTGAAGCGCCAGCGGCTGCCCGGGGGCAAGGTCCGCCCGCTGCAGGCGTCGACCGCGCGCGAATCGCTCTGGCCGGCGCGAATGACCACTCGATCGACGAGGATCCGGGTCGCACGCAGGGCCAACTCGGCGTCGTCGACCTGGCCTACGTCAGCGAACATGTCTTCGGCACCACCAACGTGGCGGCGCACGACGTGGCGCATCAATTCGACGCCGCCGCCCCGCGGACCCTCCAGGACTGCATCACGACGCTCTACCAGCGTGCGCGCACTGCCGGCGTGTTCGCCGACGCCTACGCCGCGACGAACAGGGCGGAGTACTTCGCCCAGGGCGTGACCCACTACAGCGTCGAACCAGCTGCCAGCGCCACCTTCGGCCTCACCCGCCAATGGCTAGCCGACCACGACCCCGATCTCTACGACCTGCTGCGCACCATCGGCGCAGCCACCACACCGCTCGCATCGATTACCTGCCCGCAGCAGTAGCTGAGCGGTTCAGCTCTCCCGGGTTTGGGTCGCCGGGGTCGCCGGGCTCTGCGCGCGCGCGGTCCAAGCAGAGCGGCGGGCGCCTGATCTCGACTCGGCCGTTGGGATAGAAGTCCGCGAACTCGAGCTGCCGCGCCGTCTCCAGGCGGTCGGCCACGGCCTCGGCGCGTTCGAGCCCGAGCCGCATTCTGAAGGCCCCCAGCTCGCCGCGCATCCGGTGCTGGAGGCGCTGAATGCGCTGCAGCGTCGAGAGGTACGCACCGCGCCAGATCTCGAGATAGGGCCGATGGTCGAAGGGACTGACCGACATCAGCTGCCGCAGGCGATTCGCGGGCAAAAAGGTATAGGAGCGCACATCTGGGAAGCGGCGCAGCACCCAGCCGCGCGTGTTCTCAAAGCGCGTATACGAGACGGTGCGGATGTTCTGATCGAAATTGAAGAGCATGCCTCGCGCACTGGCGAAGCCCGGCGCGCGAGAGACGAAGGGCACAAAGGGATCGAGCACGAAGATCAGCCCCGCCCCGCGCTTGATCGCCTCGACGAAGTTCGAGGTGCGCGTCACGCCGCCATCCTCGTAGAAGCGGCCACCGATCCGCGTCGCGCCAAACGCTGGGTTGAGGCTGAGCGAGGCGCGAATCGCCACACTGATCGGGACGTCGTCGTGCCCGGTCGAGCCGAAGATCACGTGCTCGCGCTCGTCCTGGTCGGTGACCCCGATGAAGAGCGGGCGCGGCAGCAGACGGAAGTCGTTGGTCGCGCCCGGCGCCAGCAGCGCCTGGCGAATGGTCCGCTCGAAGCCGTCGGCGCGAAAGAGCGGCACCATCAGCTCGGCCGAGTCGAAGAAGAGCGACTCGAACGAGGGCCCACCACCGAAGGGAATCAGCCGGCGTAGGGCCGCCGCTCCCAGCTGCGCGCCGCGCCAGATCCGCCTTCCCAGCGCCGGATAGTCGACGTGCGAGAGCCGAAAGAGCCGCATGTCGATGCGCCCGAGCCGGCCGCCCTCGACGCCCGCGACCGAGGCCATGAACTCATCGATCGAGTAGCCCGCGGCGATCAGTCCGGTAACCACGGCGCCCGCGCTGATACCGAAGTAGAGGTCGAAGTCGTTGATGCCATGCCCGCCCAGACAGTCATCGAGGCACTTCAGCGCGCCCATCTCGAAGTAGATGCCGGTGATGCCGCCGCCCGCCGCGCAGAGGGCGCGCTTCTCGCGGCGCGGCGCGGTCAGCAGCCGGTGGGTCTCGGCGAGCAGCAACTGGGCGAGCTCGACCTGGCCGGCGCTCGGCTCGCCGGCGCCCGCCTCGGAGAGCGGCTGAGTGCTCGCCTGGCGTTGCCGCAAGACGGCGCCGATGCCGCGCCGTCCCAGCGCCAGAATCAACCGATCGACCGCCGTCGTGTCTGCAGCCGGCAGCAGCGCGACGATGCGATGGAAGCCGAAGCGCGTCTCGATATCCGAAAGCTCGTCGAGGCGGTCGATCAGGCCGACCATTTCATCGGCCCGCACGTCAATGCAGGTATCGTCGACCAGGCAGCGCAGGTCGACCACGAGCAGGTTGACATAGGTCGTCTGCAGCGCCTCGAGCAAGCGCTCATGGTCGAGCTGCAGCTCCCAGAGCGTCTGCAGCCCAAGGCAGTCGAGCTGCATCCGCGAGCTCTCGGGGTCGGGGCAGCTGCAGCCGCTCACGCGTCCGAGCGCCCGCTTCAGCGCCGTGAACGCAGCCTCCGAGGGTCCGAAATAGACGACGCGCTGGGGCGGCAACTCGATCGGCGGAGACGCCTGCTCGTCACCGCCATCGACCGTCAGGGAAAGCGGGGCTCGCGTCATGCTCAGCTCGCGCGATAGGTGTCGACCGACCCCTTCACTCTAGCACGGCCGCCGGCGCTCCAGCGGCAGCACGCCCTCGAGGCCGATCGACTGCACCGAGGCGGCGGGGCTCAGAGCTCGAGCAGCAGCCGCTCGGGCGCCGCGACCGCGTCGACGACATGCCGCAAGAAGCTGACGGCCTCGCGGCCATCGACGATGCGGTGGTCGTAGGAAAGCGCCAGATACATCATCGGCCGCGCCTCGATGCGATCGTGCTGGTCGACCACCACGGGGCGCCGCTTGATCGTGTGCATGCCGAGAATGCCGCACTGCGGCGGGTTGAGGATCGGCGTCGACAACAAAGAGCCGTAGACACCGCCGTTGGAGAGGGTAAAACAGCCGCCCTGCAGCTCGGAGAGCTCGAGCCGTCCCGTGGCGGCGCGCTCGGCGAGCGCGGCGATACCACCTTCGATCGCCGCCAAGCCGAGCCGATCGACGTCGCGGAGCACGGGGACGACCAGCCCGCGCTCGCTGCCCACCGCCACACCGAGGTCGTAGTAGTGCTGCTCGACGAGCTCGTCCCCATCGAGCCGCGCGTTGAAGGCCGGCACGCGCCTCAGCGCCTCGACCACAGCTTTGACGAAGAAGGACATCAACCCGAGCTTGATGCCGTGGCGCCGCACGAAGTCCTCCTGATGGCGCGCGCGCAGCGCCAGCACGGCGCTCATGTCGACCTCGTTGAAGGTCGTCAGAATCGCCGCCTGCTGCTGCGCCTGTACGAGGCGCTCGGCCACGCGCCGACGCAGGCTGCTCAGGGTGCGGCGCGTCTCGCGCGCCGCTGGAGGCGCGCAGGCCGGCTGCGACCCGACCGTGGCCTCAGTAATCAGCCGCGACGCCTCAGCCCGCGCGTCCCTCCCCTCAGCGGCCACCTGCCCCAGACGGGCGCGGTCGAGGCCGTGAGCCCGGGCCAGCCGGCGCAGTGAGGGCGGGAGGACGGTCGCCGCGGGAGACGGCAGCGGCGCAGGAGCCTCCGCCGGCGCACTTTCCACGGGAGATGCGTCGGGCTGGGTGGCAGGGCTTGGGGCCGCCGCCTGCTGCGCCTCGTCGATCACGCCGACGACCTCGCCCACGCGCACCTGGGCCCCGGCCGCCGTGCGAATGCCCAGGCACCCGGCCGCCGGCGAGTCGATCTGCATCGTGATCTTATCGGTCTCGAGCTCGAAGAGCGGCTGGTCGCGCGCGACCAGCTCACCCTCCGCGGCCTTCCAAGCGACGAGCACGCCCTCGCGAATCGACTCGCCGACCGCCGGCACGACGACGTCAACGGTCATCGGCCACCTCCACCGCCCTTACGCCCGCCTCGCGGCCGTAGAGCGCCTCCTTGATCACCCATTCCTGCTCCTCCCGATGCCGGCGCAACGAGCCCGTGGCCGGACTCGCGCTGGCCTCGCGACCGACGTAGCCCAGCGGTCGATCGGGAAAGAGCGCGCGCAGTCGCGGCTCGAGAAAGCTCCAGGCGCCGCGATTCTGCGGCTCCTCCTGCGCCCACACCAGCTCCGTCGCCTCAGCATGATCGGCGACGCTGCGCCGCAGTAGGGCCTCATTCAGCGGGTAGAGCTGCTCGAGGCGCAAGAGCGCGACATCGGTCACACCATCGGTCTCGCGTCGGGCGAAGAGCTCCCAGAACAGCTTGCCACAGCAAAGCACCAGCCTGCGCGTGCGGGCCGGCGGTTGAGGATCCGGCAGCAGCTCGGCGAAGCCGCCCTCGCAGAGCGCGCGGGCCGGCGAGACGACCCGCGGGTGGCGTAACAAGCTCTTCGGCGTCATCACGATGAGCGGCAGACGCATCGCGCGCCTGACCTGGCGGCGCAGCAGGTGGAAGTACTGCGCGGGCGTCGAGGGGACACAAACCTGGACGTTCTGCCGCGCGCAACCCTGGAGGAAGCGCTCGAGATAGGCGTTGGAATGCTCCGGCCCCTGACCCTCGTAGCCGTGCGGCAACAGCAGCACGAGGCCACAGCCACGCTGCCACTTCGACTCGGCCCCGAGAATGAACTGATCGACGATCACCTGCGCGCCGTTGACGAAGTCGCCGAACTGCGCCTCCCAGAGGATCAGCATACCCGGCTCGCTCAACGCGTAGCCATACTCGAAGCCCAGCACCGCCGCCTCCGACAGCGTGCTGTTGTAAACGCAGAAATGCGCCTGCTGCGGGTGGAGCTCGTTGAGCGGCACGTAGTGCTGCGGGCTGTCCATGTGCTGCCAGACCGCGTGCCGTTGCGAGAAGGTGCCACGCGCGCTGTCCTGACCGCTCAAACGGACGGGCGTGCCCTCGCGCAGCAGGGTGCCAAAGGCCAAGAGCTCGGCAAAGCTCCAGTCGATCGCGCCGTCGCCGGCGCTGGCCTGGAGGCGCGCGGGCAGCTGGCGCGCCACCTTCGGATTGAGGCGAAACCCAGCAGGCACGCGACAGAGGACCTCGGCGACCTCCTGCAGGAGCGGCGCGGTGACCCCGGTCGCGACAGGATCGAAGCTGAAGGGCGCATCGAACCCCTCCCAGGCGCCCCCGAAGGCCTGGACCTGCACGGTCACGCTGCGCCGCCGCGCGGATTCATGCGCCTGCTCGAGCTGCTGGCGGAACTGACTCGCATGCGCCTGCGCGTCGTCGTCGGTCAGCACCCCCTCGGCGACCAGGCGGCGCAGATAGAGCTCACGCACCGACGGGCGCTCGCGCAGCTTGGCGTAGAGCATCGGCTGGGTCAGCGCCGGGTCATCGCCCTCGTTATGCCCATGACGCCGATAGCAGAGCATGTCGATCACCACGTCGGCATGGAACTGCTGGCGGAAGCGCAGCGCCAACTCGATCGCCCCGACCATCGCCTCTGGGTCGTCGCCGTTGACGTGGAGCGTGGGCGCCTCGACGATCTTCGCCACGTCGGTGGCCTGGCGGGTCGAGCGCCCCTCCTCGGGCGTCGTCGTGAAGCCGATCTGGTTATTGATCACGACGTGGAGCGTGCCGCCCGTGCGATAGCCCGGCAGCCGCGATAGGTTGAGCGTCTCGGCGACCACACCCTGCCCTGCGAACGCCGCATCGCCATGCAAGAGCAGCGGCAACACGCTGGTGCGCAGCTCCGTGTCGCCCCGCCTGCGCTGCTTGGCGCGCACCCGCCCTTGGACCACCGGGCTGACGGCCTCGAGATGGCTCGGATTGGCGGTCAGGCTGAGATGCAGCCGCTCGCCCGTCCGCGTGACCCAATCAGCGCTATAGCCCTTATGGTATTTGACGTCGCCATCGCCCTGAAAGGACTCCGGGAGGAAGTTGCCCTCGAACTCGGAGAAGATCGTCTCGTAGGACATGCCGATGACGTTGGCCAACACGTTGAGTCGCCCGCGATGGGCCATCCCGAGCACGACCTCGCGCACGCCGAGCGTCGGCCCGAGCTCGACCACGGCATGGAGCGCGGGAATCAGCGTCTCGCCGCCCTCCAGCGAGAAGCGCTTCTGCCCGGGATATCGACTATGGGTGAACTTCTCGAAGAGCTCGGCATCAGTCAGCGATTGCAGGATCGCGCGCCGTCGCTCGGGTGAAAGACCGCTGCGCTCCTGCGCCGACTCGATCTCCGCGGCGACCCACTCGCGTGGCTCACGCTCCTCGATGTGCATGTACTCGACGCCGACCGCCCCGCAGTAGCGTTGGCGCAGGCCCGCGACGATCTCGCGCAGAGGCAGCCGCTGCGCGGGCTGCCGCGCCCAGGCGACGTCGAAGCCACGCTCGAGATCGCTCTCGCCGAGGCCCCAATGCTCGAGCGTCAGGGTGGCCGGCTGCACCGCGGGCTCCCCGCCACCCAGGGGATCGGTGTTGGCGACGCGGTAGCCCCTGCGCCGATAGGCCGTGATCAGGTTGTCCACCGCCGCCTGCGCGCGATGCGGCTGTGCGCGATGCGCCTGTGCGCGATGCGCCTGTGCGCGATGCGCCTGTGCCGCGGCTCCGCCGCCCGGCGCCGCACGAGCCATCCCCCCGGCGAAGGCGACGCCCTCGAAGAAAGCCTGCCACGACGCCGGGACGCTCGTCGGATCGCCCTCCCAACGCGCCAGCATCGCCTCGAGGAAGTTTGCGTCGACAGCGGCCAACCCGAGCGCGGCCGCCCTCCCGGCTGGCCCCGCTGGCCCGATCGGACCCGCCGCCACGCTAGACCCTGAGCTGTCGGCCACCCAACTTCCTCCCGCGACGCTGCGCCGCTTTCGCCGCTGCCCTATCCCACCAGAGCGCCCAACGTACCGCACGCCGCGGTCGCTCACCAGGAGACCACGAGCCAGGGCCGATGTTTTGTTGGCCGGGCTTGCACAAGGGCAGGGAGAGCGCTACGAACCCACCTGCGCAGCTTTCCCTGCGGGCCAGCGGCTTCCTCTCGATGCGCGATTCGCCCCACACACCCCTCACCTCCCAGCGCGCGCCCGAAACGCCCTGGCCGCACGCCGCCGGAGCGGCGTCGGGCCAGGGCACGCCCCCCGCGCGCCGCTCACTCGCCGAGCTGGAGAGCGGGGCGCTGGGTGTGATCGCCGCCGTCGAGGGGGAGCAGGGCTTTCGCCAGCGCTTGCTCGAGCTCGGCCTGACCCCCGGCACGCCCGTGCGCGCCATTCGCCGCGCGCCGCTTGGCGATCCCCTCGAGGCGCAGCTGCGCGGCTACAACCTCTCGCTGCGGCGCGCCGAAGCGCGGTCGATCCGCGTCGAGCCCGCCGAGGGCGCGGCCGACGCCAACGGACCCTCCGGGTGGGCGCAGGCGCCCGCGCCCTGCGCCCGCGCCCTTGGACCCACCACCAGCGATCGCGACCTGCTGGCGACGGTGGTCGCGCCGACCAGCCTCGGCGCCGAACCTCACCGATCGCCGCGGCCATGGCGCGTGCTCCTAGCGGGCAATCCGAACACCGGCAAGACGACCCTGTTCAATGCCCTGACCGGCGGCTCGGCCCGTGTGGGTAACTACCCGGGGATCACCGTCGAACGGCTGGTTGGCCGCTGCAGCCTCGGCGCCGCCGGCAGCGTCCAGCTGATCGACCTGCCCGGCACCTACAGCTTGAACGCCCGCAGTCACGAGGAGCAGCTCGCGCTCGATGACATGCTCGGACGGAGCGACGGCCAGGGGCGACCCGACGCCGTCGTCGTGCTGCTCGCGGCGAGGGCCCTCGAGCGCAGCCTCTACCTGCTGCTGCAGGTGCAGGAGCTCGGTATCCCGGTGCTCGGCGTCGTCAACATGATCGACGAGGCCGCCATCGCCGGGCAGGCGATCGACACCGTGGCCCTCGCCACCCACCTCGAGACCCCCTTCGTGGCGATCTGCGCGCGCTCGGGAGCTGGCCTCGACCAGCTGCGGGACGCGCTCGCGCGGCTCCTGCTGCAACGCGAGCGCCAGGCGCGGGCGGCGACCGCGCACTGGTGCTGGCAGCCGTCGGCGCCCGTCGACCACGCCCTCGAGACGATCACGGCGACGCTCGCTGCCAGCGCGCAGCCTCCGCACGCCAGCAGCCAGCGCGCCTACGCGCTCTGGCTGCTGATGAGCCTGCGCGAGCACGACGACCTCCAGGGCATCGGCGAGACCACCCGCGAGGCCACACGGAGGGCCCAGGCCGCCCTCACCGCCCAGGGGCACGATGTCGCGCTCGAGGCAGCCAGCGCACGCTACGCCTGCCTCGACGCCCACCGCGATTGCTTCATCACCAGAGGGCCCCCCCGACGGCGCCCGCTGACCCCCCGTGTCGATGCCGTGCTGACCCATCCAGTGGCCGGCATGGCGGTCTTCCTGCTCCTGCTCGCGTTGGTCTTTACGGCGATCTTCGACTGGGCCGCTCCATTGATGGACGGCATCGATAGGCTGGTGGGCGCCACCGCCAACCTGCTCGAGTCCTGGCTGCCGGGCAGCATCGCTGCCGACCTGCTGGCCAATGGTGTGGTGCGCGGGGTCGGCTCGGTGATCGTCTTCCTGCCGCAGATCGTGATCCTCTTCTTCTTTCTGACCCTGCTCGAGGGCTCGGGTTACATGTCGCGCGCGGCCTTCATGATGGACCGCTTGATGCGCGCGCTCGGGCTACCCGGCAAGGCAGTGGTGCCGCTGGTCTCGGGCTTCGCCTGTGCCATTCCCGCCATCATGGCCACGCGAACCCTCGAGAGCCAGCGCGACCGCCTGCTGACGATGATGGTGATTCCGCTGATTAGCTGCTCGGCGCGTCTGCCGATCTACACGCTGCTGATCGGCACCCTCTTCCCCGCCGAAGCGCGCGTCTTCGGCCCGATCAGCGTCGGCATGCTGATGATGCTGACGATCTACCTGCTCTCGCTGGTGCTGGCCCTGGGCGCCGCCGCCGTCATCGGCCGCCTGCTCGGCGGGAGCTCCCGCGCGCCCTTGCTGATCGAGCTCCCCCCTTATCGCTGGCCCTCGGCGCGCACCGTGGGCCTCGTGCTTTGGCAGAAGTCGCGCCTCTTCCTGCACACCGCCGGCACGGTCATCGTCGCCGCCAGCGTCGTGCTCTGGGTGCTGCTGACGCTGCCACGCCCGCCAGTCGACGCCCGCGCGCCGCGGCCAAGCGCTGCCTCCACCAGCGCCCCGCAGGCCGGTGCCGCTGAGCCGACGCAGGCAGCGGCGGGTGCGCGCGGCGATCGCCTGCAACAAAGCTATGCCGGGCGCCTCGGGCGACTGATCGAACCACTCCTCGCGCCGCTCGGCTTCGACTGGAAGATCGGCATCGGGTTGATCGGCTCGCTGGCGGCACGCGAGGTCTTCGTGGCGACGATGGGCCTCGTCTACGGCGTCGGCCACCCCGACGCCGAGAGCGACTCGCTGCGCGCCGCGCTGCGGCGGGAGCGTCGCCCGAACGGCCACCCGGTCTTCACGCCGCTGACGGGCTTATCGCTGATCGTGTTCTTCATGTTCGCGATGCAATGCCTCTCGACCCTGGCCGTCGTCCGCCAGGAGTCGCGCTCCTGGCGCTTGGCGCTGCTGATGATGGGCTACCTGACGGGGCTGGCCTACGTGGCCTCGCTGCTGGTCTACCAGGGTGGGCGTTGGCTCGGCTTTCAGTGAGCTGCAGCAGTGAACCACAGCAGTGAACCACTGGGTTGTCCGGCTTACTCGGCAAGCGCGGGCGCGCTCGGAAACTCGCTCTCGGCGGGCACAGCGAGCTCGAGCTCAGTCGGCGACAGCGGCTCGGCCGCGTCCTGCGCGGGATCGGTCGGCGGCAGCTCGGCCCGGCGCAGGCCCAGGGCGCAGGCGGATTCGTCGCCATCACTGCGCACCACGGTGCAGCCCGGATCGTTGCCGGGGTTCTCGCGGGCGCACCGTCGCACCCGCAGGAAACGCTGCCCCAGCCCTTCGCTCCAGCACTCCGCGATCACATAGGCCTGATTCGCCTCGAGGTCACCGCCCGTCGCGAGCGCATCGATGCGACCGCCGATGCCGCGCCAATGCCGCGCCCGCGTGAGGATCAGCTCGCGCGTCGCGCTCTGAGCGCTGTCCTGCGCGTTGCCGTAGTACGCCAGTCGCACCACGTTCCGCGCCGGTAGATCGCCCTCGCTCGCCGGTCGCAGGTGCAAGCCCTGCACAACGGCGCTGTAGGGCGTCAAGGCGCCGTCGGCGGCGTCCGGGGTGAAGTCCTTGAGCCGAAAGGCCAGCGCGGTGCCGAGCGCCCCGTGCGCGAAGCTGACTAGCAGCTTGCCGCCGGCCCCCACCGTCGAATCCGCCGCTCGCGCCTGATCGAGGTCGAGGCCGACGACGCCCCGACCACGCCGTCGTTCTGCGCCCACCACAATCGTGCCGGCCGCGATCACGCGATAGGCGTCGGTGCTTGCCGCCGCCGCCTTGGCCACCAGCGCCCAGGAAAAGCGCGAGCGCATCAGCGCCCCGCGCTCCATCACGAACGAGTAGTCGGTGGCGCCGCGGGTAGCGGGCCCCCACCAGCGGCGCTGGCCCCGCAGGGTCTTCGGCGCCTGCTCGCGCAGCAGTGCGGCTACCGGCGCGAGCGTGCCGCGCAGCGCCTGGTTGAGCTGACGCAGCCCATCGCGCGCGCCCTCGAGGTAGGGCGCGATCGCCTCCTCATCGAGGCCCTGCGCCACGTCCGCGAGCGCCGCGGTCGTCTGCGCGACCTCGAGCCCCTCGCGCTCGGCGTCGCCCGTCAGCTCGAGCTGGAAGGCCCCGAGCTCTGGTGCTCCGTTGCTGAACTCGTTTGCGCTCGCCAGCAAGTCTCCGCGACAGCCCGGCGCGGCCGCCAGCAGCACTGCTGACAGGCCAATCACCAGCCGAACCTCACCGCTGCCCTGCCTCATTCTCGCCTCCTTCAGCTCGCAGCTCGCTTAGAGCGCGCCGGAACCTCGATCGCGTTGTCTCGGCCCACGCGGCTGTCGGCGCGCCACGGGCCTCAGCGCGCCGCAGGCCTCCCTGGGCCCTGCCGCCTTCAGTGTGCGGCGGTCGAGGGCGACTGCTGCGCCAGGCGCCAATCAACGACCTCGGAGGGGTTCGGCAGGAAGGCCTTGGGGTCCTTGAGGCGCAGGGCCAGGCGCAATACGGCGTCCATCTGCCCCAGCGCCTTGACCTTCAGCCCGCTCAGCTCGTGCGCTGGAATCTCCTTCAGGTCCTTGCGGTTCTCCTCCGGGATCAAGACCGTCGTCATGCCTGAGCGCTGGGCTGCCAGCAACTTCTCCTTCAGGCCCCCGATCGCCAGCACGCGGCCGCGCAGGGTGATCTCGCCGGTCATGGCCAGGTCGCGGCGCACCGGAATCCGCAGCAGCGCCGAGACCAGCGCCGTCGCCATCGTGATCCCGGCCGAAGGACCGTCCTTGGGGATCGCGCCTTCCGGGAAATGCACGTGGACGTCGACGCGCTGATAGAAATCCGGCTCCAAGCCAAGGCTGACCGCCCGGCTCCGCACATAGCTCAAGGCGGCCTGCGCCGACTCCTGCATCACGTCGCCGAGCTTGCCCGTGAGCACCAGCTTGCCTTTTCCGGGCATGACCGTGACCTCGGTAGCCAGCAGATCCCCGCCGTAGGCGGTGACCGCGAGCCCGTTGGCCAGCCCTACGTCATCGGCGGTCTGCTTCACCGGCTCGGCGAAGCGCTTCGCGCCCAGCAGCGCCTCGACCCGATTGGCCGTGACACGGAAACCCTGGCGCCGCGGCGTGCGCACCTTCTTGCGCGCCAGCTTACGGCAGACGGCGGCGATCTCGCGCTCGAGACCGCGCACCCCGGCCTCCTTGGTGTAGCCGTGGATCAGCGTCGTGATCGCCTCGTCGCTGATCTGCACCGCGCATGCCTCGAGACCGTTGGCCGCCCGCTGCTTGGGAATCAGGTAGCGCCGCGCGATCTGCAGCTTCTCGTGATCGGTGTAGCCCGCCAGCTCGATGATCTCCATCCGATCCTGGAGCGGTATCGGGATGCCGTGCAGGCTGTTCGCGGTGGTGACGAACATCACGTCGGAGAGGTCGTAGTCCAGGTCGAGGTAGTGGTCGTTGAAGGTGTGATTCTGCTCGGGATCGAGCACCTCGAGCAGCGCAGCGGCCGGATCGCCGCGGAAATCGACGGACATCTTGTCGACCTCATCGAGCAGGAACACCGGGTTGCTGCTCGCCGCCTTGCGCAGGTTCTGAATGATGCGCCCCGGCAACGCGCCGATGTAGGTCCGCCGATGCCCGCGGATCTCCGCCTCGTCGCGGACGCCCCCGAGCGAGAGCCGGACGAAGTTGCGGCCGGTGGCCCGCGCGATGCTGCGCCCGAGGGAGGTCTTGCCAACGCCCGGTGGTCCAACGAAGCAAAGGATCGGTCCCTTGAGCTGCTTGACCAAGGACTGCACCGCGAGGTGCTCGAGGATCCGCTCCTTGACCTTGCGCATGCCGTAGTGGTCCTCATCGAGGGTGCGCTCGGCGCGCTCGATGTCGAGCTGCTCGGCGGTCTTTTCGCTCCACGGCAGCGCCAAGATCCAGTCGATGTAATTGCGCACGACGGTCGCCTCGGCCGACATCGGCGCCATCATCTTCAGCTTGCGCATCTCCTTGCGCACGCGATCCTGCGCCTCCTTGGACATCGGCTTGTCGCGCAGCCCGTCCTCGATCTCCTGCAGCTCGCTCTTGAACTCATCAGGCTCACCGAGCTCCTTCTGGATCGCGCTCATCTGCTCGTTGAGGTAGTACTCTTTCTGGTTGCGCTCCATCTGCCGCTTGACGCGCGAGCGAATCCGCCGCTCCATCTGCAGGATTTCGATCTCCGCCTGCATCAGCTCGAAGAGCTTCTGCATCCGCTGCGCGATCGACGGCATCTCCAACAGCTCTTGCTTCTGCTCGAGCTTGAGCGTCAGGTGCGCGGCGACGGTGTCGGCGAGGCGACCGCCCTCTTCGACGGTCTGCAGCGACACGAGGATCTCGGGCGGAATGCGCTTGTTCAGCTTGACGTAGGTCTCGAAGGTCGTGCGCAGCGAGCGCACCATCGCCTCGACCTCGACGCCGCTCGCCAGCTCCTCCTCGAAGGGCGCGAGCCGCGCCGCGACGAAGCCCTCCTCGGCCGCGAACTCGGCCAGCCGCACCCGTTGACGACCCTCGACCAGCACCTTCACCGTGCCGTCGGGCAGGCGCAGGAGCTGGACGATGACACCGAGCGTGCCCACGGCGAACACGTCACCGGGCCCCGGATCGTTGGTGCGAGGATCGCGCTGCGCCGCGAGCACGACCTCCTTCTCCGTCGCCGCGGCGTGCTCGAGGGCGTTGATCGAGCGCTCGCGCCCAACGAAGAGCGGCACGACCATGTGCGGAAAGACGATGATGTCGCGCAGCGGCAGCAACGGCACGGCGCGTGAGTCTTGCTTCTCGGACATGATCCCTCCGCGGCCGGAATGCTAGCACGGCCCCACCAGCCGAGCAGCTCGCGGCGGGCCGGCCAGCAACCACAACCATTGCAGACGGGACCGACCGATCCGATCGTCTCGCGAGAGGCGGAAAGGCGCCCGCGCCTGGGCGTCTCTCAGCGTTCGGCGCCGGCGGCGTCCTTGGCGTAGACCAGGATCGGCTGCGCTCCCTTGTCGATCACGTCCTCGTTGATCAGGACTTCCTTGATGTTGTCCTGCGAGGGGATCTCGAACATGATGTCGAGCATCGCGTGCTCCAGCACGGCGCGCAGGCCGCGGGCACCGCTGTTGAGCTTCAGCGCGGCGCGCGCCACCGCCCGCAGCGCACCCTTGGTGAACTTCAGCTTCACACCGTCGAGCTCGAAGAGCTTGTCGTACTGCTTGACGAGCGCGTTGCGCGGCTTGGTCAGGATGCTCACCAGCGCCTCGTGGTCCAGCTCCTGGAGCGGCGCCATCACGGGCAAGCGGCCAACAAACTCCGGGATCATCCCGAACTTCAGCAGGTCCTCGGGCTGCACCTGGCGCAGGTACTCCCACGCGCCCTGGCGCTGCCGGCTCCTGACGTCGGCGCCAAAGCCCATCAACCGCTTGCCGACGCGGGCCTCGATGATGTCCTCGAGCCCGTTGAAGGCACCGCCGCAGATAAAGAGGATGTGCGTGGTGTCGATCTGCAGGAACTCCTGCTGCGGATGCTTGCGGCCCCCCTTCGGCGGCACGGACGCCACCGTACCCTCGATGATCTTCAGCAGCGCCTGCTGGACGCCCTCGCCCGAGACATCGCGGGTAATCGACGGGTTCTCCGCCTTGCGCGCGATCTTGTCGATCTCATCGATGTAGACGATGCCGCGCTGCGCGCTCGATGTCGTGATCGGCGTTCTGCAACAGGTTGACGATGATGTTCTCGACATCCTCGCCGACGTACCCCGCCTCGGTCAGGCTGGTCGCGTCGGCCATCGCGAAGGGCACGTTGAGCACACGCGCCAGGGTCTGGCAGAGCAGCGTCTTGCCACAGCCGGTCGGCCCGATCAGCAGGATGTTCGACTTCTGCAGCTCGACGTCGTCGCTGCCCAGCCGCGCATCGATGCGCTTGTAGTGATTGTGGACGGCGACGGCGAGCGTCTTCTTGGCGCGATCCTGCCCAACGACGTAGTCGTCCAGCACGCCCTTGATCTCGGCGGGCTTGGGGATCCGACCGGCACCATGTCCGCCCCGCTCTTCCTTGACGAGCTCCTCGGCGATGATGTCGTTGCAGAGACCGATACACTCGTCGCAGATGTAGACGGTGGGCCCGGCAATGAGCTTCTTCACTTCCTTCTGGCTCTTGCCGCAGAAGGAGCAGCTCAAGTTGCCGTGAGTGTCGTCTCGCCGTCGATCCAAGGCCCCGCTCCCCCGCGCGCACACCTGACGGCCAGGCGCCGTGCAGCCGCGCCCCCTGCCGTCGCAGGATATTTTATCTGCGCCGTGCCGGCCAGCCCGTGGGCGGCCTGCCGCGCCCCGCGCCGCCTACTTCTCGCGCTTCAGCTCGGTCGCCGGCCGGCGCTCGGCCTTGCGCTCGAGGAGCGCGTCGATCAGATTGTACTCCTTGGCGTCCGCCGCGGTCAGGTAGTAGTCACGATCGGTGTCCTTGCTCACCGTATCGAGATCCTTACCCGTATGCTTGGCCAAGATGTTGTTCAGGCGCTCACGCGTGCGGAGGATCTCTCGCGCCTGGATGTCGATATCCGAGGCCTGCCCCGAGAAGCCCCCGAGCGGCTGGTGGACCATGATCCGCGCGTGGGGCAGCGCGAAGCGCTTGCCGGCGGCGCCGGCCGCAAGCAGCAGGGCACCCATCGAAGCGGCCTGCCCCATGCAAATCGTCGCCACCTCCGACTTGACGTACTGCATCGTGTCGTAGATGGCGAGGCCCGAGGTGACCACGCCCCCGGGCGAGTTGATGTAGAGCATGATGTCGCGGTCGGGGTCCTCGGATTCGAGGAACAAAAGCTGCGCGATCACCGTGTTGGCGACATCGTCATTGATCGGACCCCCGAGAAAGACGATGCGGTCCTTGAGCAGGCGGGAGTAGATGTCCCAACCCCGCTCGCCGCGGTGGGTCTGCTCGATCACGGTTGGAATCACGATATTCGTCTCGGGCTGCCACATCGGTCGTGCTCCTATCGCGATCCCGCAGCCATTGGCTCGACCATTGGCTCGACCATTGGCTCGACCATTGGCTCGACCATTGGCTCGACCATTGGCTCGACCATTGGCTCGGCCATTGGCTCGGCCACCGTGATCTTGCTCCGAGCGACCAGCAGGTCGATCGTCTTGTCGTGCCGCAAGGAGCGCCGGAGCTGCTCCATCCGGCCCTCCTTCTCGAATTCGCTGCGCACCCGGCTGAGGTGCTGGCCGCGCTCGCTGGCGAGCTCCTGCAGGTGTCTTTCGACATCCTCGTCGACGACCGAGACCGCCTCCTGCTTGGCGATGGCCTCGATCAGCAGGAACGAGCGCACGCTCTGCTCGGCTCCGCTGCGCAAGCGCTCCCGCGCCGCCTCGTCCTTGGTGCTCTCTTCGCCCATCAACATGCGTTGAAAGGCGGACATCTGCTCCATCTGCCGCTCGACCAGCACCGGCGCCAAGGGCACCTCGTGGCGCTCGAGCAGCTTCTTCACGAGCAGCTCCTTGCACTCCTCCACCGCGCGGCGCTCGTCGGCCACCAGGAGCTGCTCGCGCAGCTTGTCGCGCAGCTCGGCCAGCGTCTCGGCCTCGCCCGTATCGCGCGCCATCTCGTCGTCGAGCTCGGGCACGACCTTGCGCTTGAGGTCGTTGACCGTCACCAGCAGGCGGGCCTTGTCCGGCCCTTGGGCGTCGCCCTCCGCATCGCCGGCGGCCGCGCCGAGGTCCAATTCGACCTGGAGCTCCTTGGTCTCGGGGGCCAGGCCGGTCAGAGCGGCCGCCAGGCCCGGCAGCGGCTCGCGCGGCGGCTCGCCCAGCTCGACCAGCACGCCGTCGCGCGTGTAGGGCCGCTCGCCCAAGCGACCTAGCAAATCGACGAGCAGCACGTCGCCGGCGGCGGTCGGGCGCCCCTCGACGGGCACGTACTCAGTCAGCTCCTGCTGCTTGGCGCGCAGGGCCTGCTCGACCTGCTCATCGTTGACCCGCGCGGGACGGCGCTCGAGCTCCACGTCGAAGTAGTCCTTCGCCTCGATCTCGGGCAGCACCTCGAGCAGCGCCGTGTAGCGGAAGTCCTCGCCCGGGCTGATCGCGCCCTCATCGACCGCCGGCGTCGCGACGGGGTCGATATCATGCTCGCCCAGCGCCTTGACCAGGCTGTCGCGCACCAGCGCCTGCGCCACATCGGCGCTGACCTGCGGGCCGAAGAGGCGCTCGAGCATTTGCCGTGGGACCTTGCCGCGGCGGAAACCCTTCAACTCCACCCCGCGACCGAGCTCGCCGAAGGCCTCGTCGATGCGACCTTTGACCTGCGCCCAGGGGATCGCCACCGCCAGGCGGCGTTGCACGTCGCTCAGTCGCTCGACCGACGCCCGGTACTCGAGCACGCTCTCCGCCATCATCGACCCATCCTTGCCGCCCGGCTCCAGCCCCGAGCCGCTAAACCGCGCAGCCTGCGCGCGCCCGCAACCACGGCGCAGGGGCGCCGCTGCGGGCGTTTTTTACCATGGTGCAGGTCGAAGTCAACGCGCAGCGCGTGGGAGCGGCGGCGGGAGCTGAACGCAGGCGTCGGCAGGCGTCGGCAGGTGGGCGTTGCAGCGCCGCCCCCAGGCGCCTAGTCGCCCAGGCGCGAGAGGTCGTCGCCGCTCAGCATGCCCTTCGAGCGCAGCAGCTGCAGCAGCATCGAGAAGCGGTCGCTTTGGGCCCGAAGCTGGCGCTCGAGCTGAGCCAACTGGGCGCCATGGTCGTCCTGCGGACTCCCGGCAGCGAGCTCCCCGGGCGAGCGTGGGTGCGGTGCCGGCGGGTCGGCGCCGAGAGCCCGGCTGGCGCCGCCGGCCATGGCGGCGGTTGGCGGGCTCTTGGGCTGCGGCGCGCTGCGGCCCGGGCCGCCCGGCGCGAGCCCGGCCGGCAGAGCGATCGGCGCGGGACCCTCGAGTGCCCCAACGACGTCGAGGGCCCCGATCTCGCCGACGCTGACCTCGTCGAAGCTGATCTCCTTACGACCCAGCAGGCGCGGCGCTGTTGCCGCGCTCCCGCGCTCGAACTCTCGGGCACCGCTCGCCGGCGCCAGCGCACCCAGCGGCGCCACGCCCTCGTAGACCCGGCCCAGGGCGCGCTCGATCGCGCTCGGCAGCGCGAAATAGGGGCGCACGTTGTACCGCGTCGCGACACGCACCTCGTCGACGGCATCGAGGCTCGCCGGATCGGCCATCGCCACGTCGAGGAAGCGACGCTCGCGGTCGACCTTGATGCAGACCAGGCGGTGGCGCTGACAGATGTCATCCGGAATGAAGCGCGCCGCGCCGAGGTCGATCAGCTCGGGATCGAGCGCGACCGCCGGGATGTTGAACTGCCGGCTGAGGGCGCGAACGATCATCTCCTCGGAGACGAGGCCGAGCTGCACCAGGTACTGACCGAGCGGACCGCGCCCCCAGCGGCGCTGCTCTTGCAGCGCGCGCTCGAGCCCCGCGGGCTCGAGCACCCCGGCCTGAATCAGGATTTCACCCAGGCGCAAGCGCGACATCACGACCTGCCTCTCGGGTGCGCCCGGAGGGACTCGAACCCCCATGCCACGAGGGCACCAGATCCTAAGTCTGGCGCGTCTGCCAGTTTCGCCACGGGCGCAGCGTGAGCTGTGAGCGTCAGGCTAAACGAGAGCGCGGCGACCCTCAAGGATCGATTATGGGATCGATTATGGGATCGCTGGCGGGCGCGACGCTTTCGCGCCCGCCGCCAGCGCCTCTGCCTCGGCGAGCGCCCGCTCGAAGGCCGCCATCGCCAGCCGGTAGGGCTCAATCCCCGTCAGATCGACACCCGCGCGCGCCAGCAGCACCAGCGGCGGGGCCGAGCGGCCCGTGGTGAGCAGCGCTTCGGCATAGCGTCGGCTTGCCGCGGCACCCTCGCGCGCGATCGCCTCCGCCAGCGCCGTCGCCGCGGTCCACCCCGTGGCGTACTGGAAGACGTAGAAGCCGAGGAAGAAATGAGGGATGCAGGCCCACTCGATGGCGCAGCGCTCGTCGACCTCGACGACGCCGCGCTCGTGCCCATGATACTTGCGCAGCAAGCGCAGATAGACGGCCGAGAGGACGTCGGCGGTCAGCGCCTGCCCCGCCTCCGCCCGCTCGTAGATCGCCAGCTCGAACTCGGCGAAGAGCGCCTGTCGGAAGAAGGTCGTGCGGAAGCCCTCGAGCTGCTCGCCGAGGAGGAAGAGCCGCTGCCGGGGCGTGCGCGCGCTGCGCCGCAGGTGGGCACTCAGCAGTATCTCGTTCAGCGTCGAAGCGACCTCGGCGACGAAGGTCGCGTACTCGGCCTTGGGGTAGGGCTGGGCGCGGTTCGAGAAGAAGGAGTGCAGCGCGTGGCCCAGCTCGTGCGCCAACATGCTCAGCGAGTTGAAGTCGTCGAGGTAGTTGCCGAGGACATAGGGGTGCACGTCGTAGGCGCTGCCGTCCATGTAGGCGCCGCTCGCTTTGCCAGGCTGCGGATAGAGATCGATCCAGCCGCTGCGCGCGCCCAGCGCCTGCGCAAGCACGGCGGCGTACTCGCCCCCCAAGGGCGCCAGCGCAGCCTGCAGCGTCTCGCGCGCCCGCGCCAAGGGGAAGTGGAAGCTCGCGCGCTCGACGATCGGCGCGTAGAGGTCATGATAGCGCAGCCGCGCGACGCCGAGCCGCCGACGACGCAGTCGGAAATAGCGATGCAGCAGGGGCAGGTGCTCGTGAGCCGCGGCGATCGTCCGTGAGTACACCTCGAGCGGCAGCTCGTCATCGTGCAGCGCGGCGGCCAAGGCAGTGTCGTAGCGTCGCGCCCGCGCGAAGGTGATGTTGGCGTTGACCTGCGCGCTCAGCAAAGCGGCCAGGGTGTGACGGTAGCGCTGGAAGGTCCCGAAGTAGGTCGAGAAGGCGCGCTCGCGCAGCGCCCGGTCGGGCGCCGCCCGGTAGCGCGGGAAAAGCGCCTGCGTCAAGGGTAGGCCGCGCCCGGTTGCGCTGCGCAGCGGCGGAAAGACGAGGTCGGCGCCGCAGAAGGTCGCGTAGGCCTGCTGTCCCGTCTCGCGCAGGAGCGACGTGCGCGCCAGCAACGCCTCCTCCGCCGCCGAGAGCAGATGTGGCCGGAGGCGCAGCACCTCGCCGAGGAAGCGCGTGTAAGCTGCGAGCGACGGATGCTGGCAGAGTCGGCGCAGTCGCGGCTCGGGCAGCGCGGCGAGCTCGGGCTCGATGAACGAGCAGGCCTCGAGCAGCTCGGTCGCCAGCTTTTCGGCCACCTCGCGCAGCGCCTGGTAGCGCGCGACGCGCGTGTCCTCATCGTGCCGACGTTCCGCGTAGCTCGTCAGCCGCGCCAGGTCGCGCTGCGCCGCGAAGGCTCGGTCGAGGCAGCGCCGCACGGGCGCGGGGCCACCGGCCAAGGTCCCGCGACACGCGCGAATGCCTGCCAGCGCGGCCCTCAGCGCGCGCCGCGCCCGCCCCCAGGCGGCCTCGCTCGGATAGAGGTGCCGCGTGTTCCACCGCAGCGCTGGAGCTGTTGCCGAACGAGCGGAGCGGGCGGTCTTCATCGGGGCCCCTGATCCTCTGCCGGGAGCTCCAACCCCCCGGCCCCCACCACCAGGGTGCGCCCGAAGCGCTCACCGACCTTCAGCCCGAAGGCCACCAGCGTCTGGTCATCGCTCTGCGGTGCGCCGCGCACGAAGCGCTGTACGTCGGCGACGACGCGCCGCACGACCTCGCCGGGCTCCGCGCGACCGCCCGTGATCGCCTTGCGCAAGCGCATCATGCCGTAGTCCCGGCCGTCGCGATTGAGCGCCTCGTTGATGCCATCGGTGTAGAGCAGCACCACGTCTCCGGGGACGAGCTGGTAGATCTCCTGCGGGTAGTGCATTTCGGGCACGACGCCCAGTGCGACGGCCGTCGCGTCGTCGAGCTCGGACACCCCGCTGAAGCGATGACTGCAGACGATCGGCGGCTGGTGACCGGCGTTGGCCACGCTGAAGGTGCGCGCCTCGAGGTCGAGCAGGATGAAGAGCACGGTGGCGAACATCGCGTCCTGTTCGGCCGCGATCAGGATGCTGTTGGCGTGATCGAGCACGGCCGACGGCTGCGGATTGGTGTGGGCGTGCAGGCGAATCGCCGTGGTCAGCTTCGCCATCAGCAGCGCCGCGCTGACGCCCTTGCCCGAGACGTCGCCGACGAGGATGCCGATCAACGAGGGCCGGAGCTCGATCACGTCATAGAAATCACCCCCCACCTGCTGCGCGGCCGCGTAGTGGGTCTCGAACTCGAGCCCGGGCACGCGGGGGAGCTGCCGCGGCAGGAACCCCTCCTGGATGCGCCGAGCGAGCTGCAGATCGGCCTCCAGCCGCTGTTGCGAGAGCAGCGACTGCCCCGCGCGCGCGTTGGCGATCGCCAGCGCCGCCTGGCGCGCAATCGCCGAGAGCAGCGTCAGATCCTCGGGCGAGAAGGGCAGGGCCCCCGGCCGACCCTCGAGGTGAATCGTGCCAAGCGCCTCGCCACGGCAGATCAAAGGAGCACCCATCTTCGGGGCCCCCGGCGCCTGCTGCAGCGGCCTGGCACCGCCGCTATCGACGGCCCCACGCGGGCTCGCCCAGCTCGAGCTGCGACTCGACGCCGCTGGATCGCCGATGACCCCGGCGCCGCGCCGCAGCACCTGGTCGACGATGGTCTGGGAGAAGGTGACGTCCGCGCCGAGCGCGCCCGTGCGCTGCTTGATGGCCTCGGGGACCAGCTGCCCAGTCTGGCGGTTGACCAGCAGCGCGAAGGCGCGATCGGCCTGGGGAAAGACGGCGAAGAGATGGCCGAGCACCTTATCCAGCAGGCGCGGCAGGTCGAGCTCATTGACCAGCGCGTCCGCCACGGCATACATCGCCTTGAGCATGCGGACGGCGCGGTCCTGCGGCAGGGCATCGAGGCCCTGCGCCTCACGCGCAGCGGCCGCAGTGAGCTGCACGGTGGTTTCGGCATCGAGGCGCAGCTCGCCGCTCTCGGGCTCGACCATCTCGGCGATCACGGTCTGCACGTCCGGCACCCAGCGCGGCTGGGGATCGGGGTCGAAGCGAAAAGCCGAGCCGCCGATGCGCAGGATGTCGCGCGGCGCGAGGCGATGCCGCGTGACCAGTTGGTCGTTGACGAAGGTGCCGTTGCCGCTGCCGAGATCCTCGATCACGCAGTGACCGTCAGCGGCCTGCGTGATCTGCGCGTGGCGCCGCGAGACGTTCAGGTCGCCGATGTAGACCTCGCTGTTGAACGAGCGCCCCAGCACGCACGTCCCCGCGATCGGGTAGTGCTTGCCGGCGCTCGGTCCGCGTATCGCTACGAGGGTTGGCATGCCGAATCAGTCAAGGCCAAGGCCGCATCTAGCTGCTGCCCCCCCCTCGGGCGCGGGTCAGGTCCTCGGCGCTGGGAAGGTCGCGCTCGCGCCAGCGTCGTCATCATGCATCGCTGCCGACTCACCGTCACGATCGGTCGCTCCGAGCCGCTCGCGCAGGATCGCCACGCGATCGCTCGCCTCGCGAAAGGTCGGGTCGCGCTTCAGCACCTTCTCGTAGTAGTAGAGCGCCTCGGCATCGTCGTCGAACTGGTCATAGGACTGGCCGAGCTCGAAGTAGAGGGCGACCGCCTCGCGCTCGGAGATGCCTTCGACGTAGAGCCCCGTCTTCAGCTCGTTGATCGCCTCGGCAAGCTCGCCCTTGTCGCGCAGGCAGAGCCCGACCATCAGGTGGCAGAGCACCTCCTTGGCGGGCGCTCGCATCGCGATACGAAACTGACCGATGGCGTCGTCCTGCAAGCCCATCTCGCGGTAGGCGATGCCGAGATCGTAGTGCGTATCGTAGTCCTCGACCTGGACGCCGTGCGCTGTCACGCCCTGCTTGACGTCCTGTAAGCCGTCGTCGAGCTCGTAGGTGGACTCCGCGACCGACTCGTTCGTCGAGGCGCCGTGCAGGCTCAGCTCGCTCGCCAACGCCGCGGCGAGGTCGTGGGCGGCCGCGCTCGTCTCGGCCGAGGCCGACGGCGCAGGCCCCTGCTGGCTTTGCATCGCCTCAACTTCACTGAACTTCCCCTCGATCAGCGGGTGGCCTGGGTAGCGTGTCGCCAGCTCCGTCAAGATCGCGCGGGCCTCGGCAAACAGGGCCTGCTGGATGAAGAAGTCCGCTTCCTCTAGATCGTCAGCGAGGCCCGTTCCAGCGGCCTCTTGCCGCTGGAGCCGCTCCTGCAGCAGGTCCCGACCCGCCTGCAGCGGGAGCTGAATCACATCGGAGGTCGGCGTCACCCCTCCCAGCGTGTCGACGGCCTCGCCGCGGACGGCGATGCTCCCCGTTCCCTCTTCGAACTCCTCGAGCTCGATGTTGAGCACCTCGGCGGCGGCCCCCACGGCGGTCGCCTGCACATCGGTGTCCAGTCCGATCCTGGGGTCGTCGGGGCGATAGAGACCCGAGCTCTCGACGACGATCTCCTCGACGATGTCCTCGGCCTCCAGGTCGATCGAGCCGACCGCGTCGAGGCCGTCCGTGATGTCGATCGTCTCCTGGTCGAGTTCCTCCGCAGGCCCCCGCCCGCCCAGACCGGCCGCGCCACCGTCGAGGCGCGCCAACAACGCGCGAGCGTCGGCGTTGCCCGGGTCCAGGCTCAGCGCATCGTGGAGCTGCCGCGAGGCGCCGAGCGGATCCTCGGCCGCGATCGTCCGCGCGACCGAGAGCAGCTCGGTGCTGGCCGCCCCGGGTCGTCCAAGCTGGCGATAGAGATCGGCCAGCCGCAGCCGCGCTTCGATGTTCTCGGGCTCGTAGCCGAAGACCTGCCGCAGATGACCGACGGCCTTATCCAGCAGCCCGTATTTGATGTAGACGTCGGCCTCGGCGACGATGCGCGCCGCGTTCTCGGCGCGTTCGTCGCTCGGCAGCGCCGTCAGCGGCGCCGGCACCTCGACCAAGGTCGGCGACTGCGGCAACGGAGCATGGGCGGCCGAACCGGTCGTTGGCGGACTGATTCGCTCCACCACCACCGGCAGAGCGGGCATCTCGTCGCTGTTCAGCGCGGGCAGGGCGGGTTGCAGACTTGAGCGCGAGCGGCCGGCCGCACCGACCGCGCTGCCCAACGCGGAGCGCGCCTCGGCGTCATCGGGCGCCAACTCGAGCACGCGCTCAAAGGTGACAGTGGCGCGCTCAGGACGACCGCCCTCGCGCTGAATGCGCGCCAGCTCCTTGAGCACTGAAATCGTCTTCGGCACCTGACCGAGATCCTGGAAGGCCTCGGCCAAATGCTGCAGCGTATCCTCGTCACGAGGGTCTGCCTTGAAGGCAACCTGCAGCTTCTGCAGCGCTCGGCGCGGATCGCGGCGCCGCAGGTAGAGCGCAGCGAGCTCCTTGACGACCGCGACCTGCTCGGGATCGTGGTAGACTAAGCGCTCGGCAACTTTGATGAAATCGTCGATTCTTCCAGCCGCGCGCAATTGATCAGCGGCCTGCGTGAACTCGACGACCGCCTCGGCGCGGAGCTGCTCCTTGCTGCAGAGCTCGGCCAACTTGATGCGCGTCGCGACGTTCTCCGGCGCGAGCTCGACAACCTGCCGCAACGCGCCGATCGCGTCCTTGCCGCGCTCCTGTTGCTGGAAGTAAGAGGCGACCCGCTCGTACTGCTGGATGGCATCGTTGAGCAGCCCAAGCTGCCGATAGAGCTCCGCGAGCTTGAGGTTGATGTTGACCTGGGTCGAGTCGATGTTGAGGATCTGCTTGTAGACGGCGACCGCCTTCAAGTAGAAGCCCTGCTCCGAATAGAACTCGGCCACCTTCAGGTAGGTGTCGACCGCCTGCCGCTGATCCCCATGCTTGGCCCACAGATCGCCGATCTTGAGCCAGATGCGCACATCGCGCGGATCTTCATCAACGATTCTCGCGTATTCGCGGATCGCGCGCTCGTACTGACCCTTCTGCACGAACTTCTGTGCAGCGTTGATTACTTTGGTCTTGTTGACTTTAGCGACCAACGTCAGTTCTTGCGGCAAGTCACCAGCAGGCGCCCCGGGCCCCTCCCGGTGCGGATTGTTGGCGAGGGTATCATGGTCTCGTGGCGCGGGCGATCCACGAAGCTCGAAGCGCTCACGGCATCATCCCTTCCGCTCGCGCACGAGTCGCTCCAGGAAGTGGGTATCCAGCCGCGCCGCGGCAAAGGCCTCACTCGCTGCGATCTCTCTGAAAAGCTCAACATTGCTAACAATTCCCTCGATCACGAGTTCTCCGAGCGCGCGCCGTAGGCGGCGAATCGCCTCGTCGCGCGTGGCACCCCAGACCACGAGCTTGGCGATCAACGAGTCGTAGTGCGGCGGCACAACGTACTGGGCGTAGGCCGCGGTGTCGACCCGCACACCATAACCGCCCGGCCAGTGCAGCGCGGTGATGCGTCCCGGCGACGGGGCGAAGGTCACCGGATCCTCCGCGTTGATCCGGCACTCGATGGCGTGACCGCGGAGCTGCAGCTGATCCTGATTCCAGGCCAGGGGCTCACCTGCGGCCACGGCGAGCTGCGCCTGGACCAGGTCCACGCCGGCGACCAGCTCGGTGACGGTGTGCTCGACCTGCAGCCGCGTGTTCATCTCCATGAAGTAGCAGTGCCCGCTCTCGTCGCGCAGGAACTCCAACGTGCCCGCGTTGTCGTAGCCCACCGCCGCGCAGGCGCGCACGGCGAGCGCCCCGAGCTGCGCTCGATCCGCGGGGCTGAGGATGGCCGACGGCGCCTCCTCGACCAGCTTCTGGTGCCGGCGCTGGATCGAGCACTCGCGCTCGCCGAGGTGGACGACCTTCCCGTGACGGTCGCCCATCACCTGAATCTCGATGTGGCGCGGCGCGGAGATGAAGCGCTCGACGTAGACATCGGGGTTGCCGAAGCCCGCCTCGGCCTCGCTTCGGGCCGTGGTCCAGGAGGCGAGCAGCGTGCTCTCGTCGCCGACGATTTTCATGCCCCGGCCGCCGCCACCGGCGCAGGCCTTGATGATCAACGGGTAGCCGATCGCGCGGGCCGCGCTGCGCAGCTCGGCCTCGGTCGCCAGCACGCCGGATCCGGGCAAGATCGGCACGCCGGCGGCCGCCATCGCCGCGCGGGCGCGCACCTTGTCG
Organism: Pseudomonadota bacterium; assembly: GCA_016711215.1. Lineage (NCBI taxonomy): Bacteria > Pseudomonadati > Pseudomonadota > Pseudomonadota bacterium. The sequence continues at coordinate 419,619 of JADJTL010000003.1, forward strand.
CCCATCAGACCCATCAGCCGGGGTGAGGGCCCGATGAAGACCAAACCACAGCGCTCGCAGAGCTCGGCGAACTCCGCGCTCTCTGCGAGGAACCCATAGCCCGGATGCACCGCATCCGCCCCGGTGATCTCGGCCGCGCTGATGATCGCCGGGATATTGAGGTAGGAGTCGCGAGCCGGCGCCGGCCCGATGCAGACGGCCTGGTCGGCAAAGCGCACATGCAGCGCCTCAGCGTCAGCCTGCGAGTAGACCGCGACCGTGCGCAGACCGACCTCACGACAGGCGCGCAGGATGCGCAGCGCTATCTCACCGCGGTTGGCGATCAGTACCTTAGAGAAGGTGCGCCGGGCTGGGGTCATCACGCGGCCGACTGATCAGGCGCCGTCGACGCGAAAGAGCGCCTGACCGAACTCGACGGAGTCGCCGCTATTGACGAGGACCTCGAGGATCCTCGCATCGCGCTCGGCCTCGATCTCGTTCATCAGTTTCATCGCCTCGATGATGCACAGGGTCTGGCCCCTGCGCACCGTCTGCCCGACCTCGACGTAGGGCGCTGCGTCGGGGCTGGCCGCGCGATAGAAGGTACCGACGAAGGGCGAGGTGATGGTCTTGGCCGCCACCTCGGGCGAAGCATTCGTACCACGCGACCGCTCGCCGGCACCGGACGTCGCGACGCCGGCCGCATCGTCGATCGCGACTGCCGCAACCGCTGGCTGCACGCGCGCCGCGCCCGAGCTACGCTTGAGCCTGACGCGGCCCTCGTCCGTCTCGACCTCGAGCTCGCTCAGGTCGTACTGGCGCAGAATACGCGCCAGCGCCCGGACCTCGGCCAGTGACTGCGCTCGGCCTTCAGTCTTGTTCACATCTTCATTTGCCATCGTCCTCAGCCCCGTTGAGCGCCCGACGCTCCGCTCGCCCGAACCTGCTCATTCGAGCACGGCGGCGAGGCGCGAAGCGAAGGTGCGCAGCAGGAAACGTCCCCGCCCGACGTTGCCATCGGGCGCCAGTATCAGCGCGAGATAGTGCCGCAATCCGACCGCACGCACCAGCAGCGTCAGGCGGTCGGTGGAAACCGCGATCTCAGCGACCTGGCCGTACTCCAGCACCTGTGCTGTTCGGCGCACCTCGGCCAGCACCCCGGTGAGCTGCGGGCCAAACCCTGCAGCCGTCGCGCTGGGCTCGGCGAAGGACTGATCGACGACCGCCCCATCGTCGCGCAGCAGCACCACGCCCCAGGACTCCGCGCATGCCTGGCCGAGCGCTCTGATCAGCGGCGTGTTCATCCGGGCGCCTTCATCGGTCGCTCGCGCGCCGGCGCGCGCCGGGGCCACACGCCGGCGCGCCACTAGGCCCCAACACGCCCCAGCCCAGTCGCCGAGGCGATCCCCGAGATCCCGCGCGGGCGCAGGACAGGAGGTGAAGCGCTGGGCCTCGCCTGCTCCCTGGGCGGCGCGCCGCGCCGGCTGTGGCGCAGGCTGTCGCCGGGCTGCGTGAGGATGAAGGGCTCGACCCCGAAGGTGCCACACTGGCGCTCGTCGCGGTGAAAGCTCCAGTGCATGTAGACCTGCCCGTTGGCCGAGCGAATCGCCACCGGTGTCGGCGGGAAGGGCGCCGCGCTGAAGACCGTGTCGAGCGCGGCCGCATCGAAGACGAGCTGGCCGCTGGGCCGCACAATCGTCGCCTTCGCCACCGCCCCCTCGGGCGCCACGGCGATCTCAATCGTCGTCCTCAGCGTCGGGTCGTTGAGTGGGTGCTGGCCTGACTTGCGATCCAGGCTGCCGAGGAAGTCGAAGCCCCAGCGCGTATGAATCCGTCGATGCATGCGAGCGATGTAGAGCGCGAAGGGGTCAGCACGCGTGTTCAACGCGGTCTGGTTGCCGGAGCGCACGTCGGGCGTGAAGTTCTCCAGCGCCGCCCGCAGCCGCCTCCAGCGCCCCTCCACCGCGCCTCCGCGCGCGACCGAGGGCGTCCGCAGCGCGAGCTCGCGCTCGCGCTCGGCGCCCGCGCCAAACACGCGATCATAGCCGCGGTGGTCGAGCGAGAGCACCGGCCGCGATTCGCGCGCCGCTGCGGACTGCTCCGCGCTTCCACCGAGCGCCGGCGCGGGACCCTCGCCGCGAACCAGAGGCTCGGCCGCCAGGGCGCGCCCGGATCCGGGAGCGGAAGGCGTCGCGCCGCGCATCGTCAATAGCGGTGCACGCGGTGGGCGCGCGCCAGCCGCGGATCGCGCTGGTGCTGGTGCTGGTGCTGGCGCTGGCGCTGGCGCGTGGCCCACGGCCTGATCCGGGGCGTCCCGTAACCCGGGCCGCGTGGCCGGAGGCTGCGCCGACGTGCGCGGTGAGGGCGCGCGTGCCATCGCCAGCTCGATCGCCGCCGACTCGTCGCCCACCTCGAGGGTCGTCTCCTTGGCGCGCGTCTCCAGCTCGACCCGGCGATTCTCGTCCGAGAGGAAGCGGGCGTCGTCCGGCGCGCGCTCGCTGCGCGGCGCCTCCAGCTCGACCATCGTCCGCGCCCGATCGCGAGAAGGAAGGGGCCGCGGCGGCAGTGGCGTCGCTGGCGCTGGCGGCTGCGGCTCGGGCACAGGCGCAGGCACAGCCTCAGCTCGCATCGGCAAAGGCTGCGGCGCAGGGCGATCGGGGGCCGGCCGCAGGGGCGGCGACTGGGGCAAGGTCGGCTCCGCTGCCGGCGCCGCCGCTGGCGCGACCGCCAACTCGACCTCGACCGCCCGCGGTCTGGGGGGCGCAGCCGGCGGCTCGCGTACCAGCACCAGAATCAACGCCAAGTTGAGGTGCACCGCGAGCGACGCGACGACAAACCAGCGCAGGGCCGCGTGACCGGCGCGTGGCGCCGACGCCCGCCCCCGATCCCCGGGGCCAGGTCCGCTGGTCTCCTCGTTGGCAGAGCGCATCGGCAAGCTCAGGGCTGGCCTTCCACCGCTACACCCAGCCGCTCGAAACCGATCGAGCGCGCCGCGTCCATCACCCGTACCACCGTGCCATGATACGCCTTGCGGTCCGCCACGACCAGCAGCCGAGCGGAGGGCTTGGCTTGATGCTCGCGGCGCAGCGTCTCCACCATCTGCTCGAGCGACAGCTTCCGCTGGCGCATCTCGATGCCGCCGCTGCGGTTGACCACCACGACCACGTCCGGCTGCCGATCGGCCTGAGCCTTACCGGAGCCGCTGGGGAGCTCGACCTTCATCGACGGGCTGACGATGAAACTCGCCGTGACCATGAAGACGATCAAGAGCACGAGCATGATGTCGACCATCGGCGTCACGTTGATCTCGGTGATCAAGCGCTCCTCATGGTCATCGTCGTGCAGCCCGGCACCGCCCGCCATCCGCTCACCTATCCCCGTGGAGCCGGCGCCGCCGCGCTCGGCCGGCGCCGCAGCTCGGCCAGCAGGAGGTGCACCAGGCCGTCAGAGGCAGTCAGCTGCGCCCGGATGCGCCGCTGGAAGTAGTTGAAGGCCATCACGGCGGGAATCGCGACGAAGAGCCCCATCGCCGTCGCCACCAGCGCCTCGGAGATCCCGGCCATGACGGCCTTCGCGGCGCCCGCGCTGTCCACCGAGAGGTCGTGGAAGGCCTTGATAATACCGATGACCGTGCCGAAGAGCCCGATGAAGGGCGCGTTGTTGCCGAGCGTCCCGAGAATCGCGAGGCGCTCCTCCATCCGGGTGCGCTGTATCGCCTTCGCCGCCGCCATAGCCTCGGCGGCGGATTCAGGCCCCTTCTCGTAGGCGAGCAGGCCCTCGTAGGCCACGCGGGCCGCGACCGAGGCCAGCGGCCCGACCATCCGCCGCGCCCGCTCGAGGTCGCCGACCTCTAGATAGGTGACGAGGCGCTCGCCGAGGTCGGCGGCGTCACCGGCGATCCGATGGAAGACGAAGGCGCGCTCGAGGATGATGCCGAGGCTCAGCACCGAGAGCGCGACGAGCGACCAGAGCACCCAGCTCGCGCCGGTGACGATCATGGTCTTGAGCAGGAGCTGAACGATGTCCATCGATTTCCCCCACGGGGGCTGACGACGATGCTGTCGGCGTCCGCGAGGCGGGACCGCGCCGCACCACCCGCCCGTGCGCGCCTCGCGCGACCGGCGCCCGGCCCGTCGCGGCGGCCGGCCCGCGTACGCCTAGCACCTTTGACTGGGGGAGACAAGCCACCGCCCCGCACGCAACCCTGAGGCCCGCCCCGAATCCGCTTGACAAAGGTCGCACCCAATGATGATGGTGCCTCGTTTCCGCGCTGATCTGGGAGCGATTCTCGGGGGCGTGCGGCGACAGCCAACACGGGGCCGCCACCAAGGGCGCATCGGGGTTCGATGCGGGGCGTTTCCCCGAGCAATGCGGGCCAGGAAGTGGCCCGAGGAATGGGATCAGATCGCGATGGGAACACGTCTCTATGTGGGCAACCTGGGTTTCGGGACGACGGATACGGAGCTGCGCGCTGCTTTCGAGCAGGATGGGCGCACCGTTGTCGAGGCGAAGATCGTTACAGACCGCGAGACTGGCCGTTCACGCGGCTTCGGTTTCGTCGAAATGGGCTCAGCAGCCGATGCACAGGCAGCAGTCTCCGCGCTCGACGGCCAGGAACTCGACGGTCGGCGCTTGAAGGTCAACGAGGCGCGTGAGCGCGAGTCGCGTGGTGGCGGCGGCGGCGGCGGCTGGGGCGGACCCGGCGGCGGCGGCGGCGGCGGCGGCGGCGGCGGCGGTCGTGGCCGCGAGGGCGGCGGCGGCGGCGGCCCAGGCGGACGCCAGGGCCAGGGCAGGCGCTGGTAAATGGCATTTGACGGCAGACCAGGCTTTAGCAAACGGCAAAAGGAGCTCGCGCGGCAGGAACGGCACAAGCGAAAGACGGAGCGCAAAGCGCAACGGCAATCGGTTGTGGGTGTTACCCCCGAAGCGCAGGCCGACACGGCCAGCGTCGCGAGCGACGAGCCAACGACAGAATCAGCAGCCACGTCGCTGCCGCGTTCTCAGTGAACTGAACGGTAGCGGTGCGGAAGCTGTCACTCATCGTTGTTGGCAGGGCGGTGAGGCCTGGCTGCCACCCCGATCGAGCTCAGACCGAGCGCAATCAGTCCGAGTTTGATCGGGGCCCTTGGCAGTTGATCAAGCAGCAGTTGATCAAGCAGCAGTTGATCAAGCAGCAGTTGATCAAGCAGTTATCGAGCGACCTTCCAGCGCGGTGGGTGCCGCGACTGGGGACCATGGCCGCAGCGGGTCCCGCGACATCGCGCATGCGCTCGTCCCCTTCGGCGTCCCCTTCGGCGTCCCCTTCGGCGTCCACCGCTTCGTCCTCAGGGTGGGTTGATCGGCGCTGCAACAGGCGCCGATCGCTTGGGAGCGCGCGCGCGTAATGGACGGCGACGCCGAGAAGCGCCTGCTCGCCGCGGTCTTTGCGCGGGCTGTCCGTGATCTCCTTGTCTACCGGCGCGGACGCACCGATGAGGAGCGGCAACTCGCGGAGGCAGCACGCGCCTGGCTCTTCGAGAGCTCCGAGGACGAGACCGGCATTACCTCGTTTCCTGGCATTTGTCAGGTGATGAACCTTGACCGTGCCCGTGTGCGCAGCCAGCTGCAGCATATGTTGCCGCAAGGCAGCGCTAGCGCCGCCAGCGCGGCGTGGTTCGACACGGACTAGTGCCAACACCAGCACGCGCGACCGGGGAGTGACCTCATGGCGGCCAAGAAGCGCCGGCCCTTCGAATGTCCGGTGGTCCACGAGACCGTCCAGATCCAGCTCCGAACGCGTCATCCACGCCGCTTCAGCGGTGCGGATCATCCTTACGTCCAATGCGACCAGCGCGAGTGCCAGTATGTCGACTCCAACGAGCTGCCTTGCCCGCTCTCGTTGACGATGTTCGCGGAGGAGCTCGCCGAGCGCGAAGCTCAGGCTCGGCTGCGCCAGCAGAACCGCGACGATAGCTGAAACGCCGCGTCGCGCTCGAGCGTAGCGGCTCGCTGAGGGCGGGGCGTGTTCTTCTTCCTGTCGAAATCGCTTGCGCTGCTGACGCAGCCTTTGTTCCTTGGGCTCCTGGCGTTGCTCGGAGCTTGGGGCCTGCGCCGCGCGCAGCGCTGGCGGCAACTACGCTGGCTCTGCGTGGCGCTGGCCTTCGTCACCCTCGGGCTCTTCAGCTGCGGCGCGATCGCCAACCTCCTGCTCGCGCCCCTGGAGCGCGCCTATCCCCGCTCGCCCGCGCTGCCGACGGCGCCCGGGGCCATCGTGCTGCTGGGGGGCACCACCGACCCGGAGACCCTCGCCCGTGGGCCCTACGAGCTCAACGCTGCGGCCGATCGCTTCGTCGAGGCGCTGCGGCTGGCGCAGCGCTACCCGCGTGCAGTGCTGTTGATCTCGGGTGGGTCGAGCGCCCTGCTCCAACGCACCGAGCGCGAGGCCGACGTGCTCGCGCCGCTGGCCCGCGAGCTCGGCGTGACGGGATCGCGCCTCCGCATCGACAACCAGGCCCGCAATACCCATGAGAACGCACGCTACAGCGCCCGCCTGCTCGGCGACGTGCGGGGACCGGTGCTGCTGGTGACCTCCGCGTTTCACATGCGGCGGGCGGTGGCCTGCTTCGCCAAGGTCGGCCTGAAGGTCGTTCCCTGGCCGGTGGACTACCAGCAGGTGACGCTCAGCAGCGCCCGCAACTGGCTGCCACGGGCGATCGCCTTGGACCGCAGCACGATGGCGCTGCGCGAGTACCTTGGCTTGCTCGCTTACCGCATCGCCGGCTATCTCTAGCGCGGGGGACCGCTCGCTCAGGGCCTCAGCGCGGCGTGGACGGCGAGCCAGATACAGGGCGGCGCGCTGCTCGTCTGCTCGACGCGGTGCCTGCAGTGCGCGGGAAGCAGCAGCCAATCGCCGGCGCGCAGCTCGCGGGTCGTTCCATCGGCGTAACCAAGCCGCGCCGCCCCCTGCAGGAGCACGACCCATTCGTCCCGCGGCTGGTCGTACCACGCGCCGTCGGGCGTGCGGTGACCAGAGGAGACGATGCGCTCGATCCGCGCGCCGGGTCCCTCCGCGAGCAGCTCGCTGCGCTCAGTCCCATCCGCAAGCGCCTCGGGTAGCCGCCAGAGGTTCTCCACCCCTCACCCCGCGACCCGACAGTGCTGATCGAGCAGGGCCTCGATCGCCTGCAGCCCATCGAGGCGGTTGACCAAGGGGCGCAGCCGGAGCTCGGGATCGAGGGGCGCCAGGTAGCGGCCGGCGAAGGTCCGCATCTGCTGCACCGCGCGGCTCTCGTCGTCACAACCAGCGAGGTGCAGGCGACAGTGCTCGAGAAAGGTCGCGATCCGCTCGCCTGGCGTCGGCGGCGGCGGCAGCGCGCGGCCCTCACACCAGGCCTTCAGCCGCGCGAAGAGCCAGGGGTCGCCGATCGCCGCCCGTCCGATCATCGCCCCATCGGCCCGGCTGACGCGCAGGGCGTGTTCCAAGGTCGGCACATCGACGATGTCCCCATTGGCGATTACCGGCACCCGCACCGCAGCCTTCACCGCCGCCATCAGCGCGTAGTCGACCGGGCCGCTGAAGCGTTGCGCGCGCGTGCGTCCATGCACGGTGACGGCGGCTGCGCCCGCGGCCACGAGCAGCGCCGCCAGCTCGGGGGCATTGCGCTGCGCGTCGTCCCAGCCGGCGCGCAGCTTGACCGTCACCTCGGCGCGACCCGCGACCCCCTCGCCCACCGCGTGCACGAGCTCCACCGCCAGCGCCGGCTCGCGCATCAGCGCCGCTCCGCATTGCCCGCGCGTCACCGTCTTGGCCGGACAGCCCATGTTGATGTCGACGAGCTCCGCGCCGGCCGCGGCGGCGATCGCCGCCGCGCGGCGCATCTGCCCCGGCTCGCGGCCATATATCTGCACGGCCAGCGGCCCGCCGCCCTGGCTACGCCGCATCCGTGCGCGTACCCGCGCCGCGCCCGCCGCGAGGCCCGCCGCCGGAACGAACTCGGTCACCGCCATGCCGCAGCCGAAGCGCTCGGCGATTGTCCGCGTCGCCAGATGCGTCAAAGCCGCCATCGGCGCCTGCAGGATCGGCGGCCAGATTCGGAGCCGACCGATCTGCAGCGCGGGCAAGCGGCTCCCCGCGGGGTTGGCGGCGGCGAGGGGCGCCTCGCTCACGACGACGCCTCTGCAGCGTAGCGCAGGGGGTCGACCACGCCCGCGAGCGCGAAGCCCTTGCGCCGCAACAGACACGCATCGCAGGCCCCGCAGGCGCGGTCGTCCGCCAACGGGTCGTAGCAGCTATGGGTCAGGCTGAAGTCGACGCCGAGCGCCACCCCCTGCCGCACGATCGCCGCCTTGTCGAGCGCCAGCAAGGGCGCCTCGATCAGCAGCCGCGCCCCGCGCTCGGTCCCCATCGCCGTCGCCTGGTCGGCCAGCGCCTGGAACGCGGCGATGAAGGCCGGCCGACAGTCGGGATAGCCCGAGTAGTCGAGCGCGTTGACGCCGATGTAGATGTGCCGCGCGTCGAGCACCTCGGCCCAGGCCAGCGCGCAGGCGAGGAACATGGTGTTGCGGGCGGGCACGTAGGTCACGGGCACGCCGGCACCGATGTCCTCGGCGGCGCGCGCCTTGGGCACGGCGATCGCGTCGGTCAACGCCGAGCCGCCGATCGCGCGCAGGTCGAGCGCCAGCTCGAGGTGCTGGTCGGCCCCCAGCGCGGCGGCCACCCGCGCCGCCGCCCGTAACTCTGCCGCGTGGCGCTGGCCATAGCGCACCGTCAGCGCAAAACAGCGCTGCCCGGCGGCCCGCGCCAGCGCCAGACAGACGGCCGAGTCCAAGCCACCCGAGAGCAAGACCACCGCGCGCGCCTCCTGCGGCACGGTCGCCCCGCTCGCGCCAAGCGCACCACCCTTTGCATCCTCACGCGCTTCGACCGCCACGAACGCCCCCGCTGCTGGTATCCTCCTACCACTAATCTGACGGAGTCGCGCATGTCCCAGCGAGTGGTGTTGATTCCCGGCGATGGCATCGGTCCATCGATCTGCGACGCCGTCGTCCGCATCGTCGAGGCTGCAGGGGCGGAGGTCGAATGGGAGACCCATCAGGCCGGCGCCCGCATCACCGAGGCCGGCGCGGACCCGCTACCCTCGAGCGCCCTCGACGCCATCCGCGCGGCCCGCGTCGCCCTGAAGGGGCCCTGACGACGCCCGTCGGCAAGGGCTATAGCTCGCTCAACGTGCGCCTGCGCAAGCAGCTCGATCTCTACGCCAACCTGCGACCCGCGCGATCGCTGGCCGGCGTGCCGAGCCGCTATCAGGACGTGGACCTGATCGTCGTGCGCGAGAACACCGAGGGCCTCTACTCCGGGATCGAGCATGAGGTGGTGCCCGGCGTCGTCGAATCGCTGAAGATCATGACGCGCCACGCCTGCCTGCGGATCGCCCGCTTCGCCTTCGAGTATGCGCGCCGCCACGGTCGGCGCCGCGTCACGGCCGTGCATAAGGCAAACATCATGAAGCTGGCGGACGGGCTCTTTCTCGACTGCTTCCATGAGGTCGCTGGCGAGTACTCGGCGCTGACCGCCGACGACTGCATCGTCGACGCCGCCGCGATGAAGCTCGTCCTCGATCCGCAGCGCTTCGACGTGGTGGTGATGGAGAACCTCTACGGCGACATCCTCTCGGACCTCTGCGCCGGGCTGGTCGGCGGGCTGGGCGTCACGGCGGGCGCCAACCTCGGTCCCGACTGCGCCGTCTTCGAGGCTGTCCACGGCTCGGCGCCAGACATCGCGGGCCGCAACCTGGCCAATCCGACGGCGCTGCTCCAGGCCGCGACGATGCTCCTTGATCATCTCGGACAGGAGGCCGTCGCTGCGCGCGTGCGCGAGGCGCTAAAGCGCACCTTGGTCGCGGGCGTGCGCACCCGTGACCTCGGCGGCAGCGCCAGCACGACTGAATTCACGGAGGCGGTGGTGCAGCGCCTCGAGGCCTGAGGGCGACGGGCGCCAGCGCGCGTCGGCCTTCAGTTCGCGGCCAGCGCTGGCAGCCTCGGCGCAGGCTCGCCCCAGCGCACGAGCAAGCGCTGATGCGGATCGCGCCCCAGCGCGAGGCAGGTGCCGAGCGCGAGGCGTAGCTCCGGCCAGCCCCGCAGGTTCTGCAGCGCATAGCCTTGGGTCTGCTCCTGCGCCAGCGCGTTCGTCGTGCCGTCGAGCAGACGCGGCAGTCGGCGCTCGCTGCCCTCGCTTTCGCCGACGACGAAGACCCCGAGGCGACCCGCACGCGCGGCACGGCTGATCGCCGCCGAATCCTGCTCGGCAGCCGCAGCGCCGCGATCGGCCCCGACGCGGAAGCTGCACGCTCCAGAGGTCAGCCGGTCGCCGAGACGGTCCGCCGTGTCGACCAGGTTGAGCGGGTAGTAGTACGCCGGATCGCCACCCTCGCTGCCCGCCGCCCCCGCCGCATCGACGAGGAACCTGGCCATCGTCTTGCCCTGAAGGCGCGCCACCATCCCCCATGCCCATTCGTCGAGCACCTCGGTCGGGTATCTCCACGTCCCGAGCTCGACGCTGTAGAGCGCGGCGCCCGGCCTCGCCGCGGGGCCGCGCAGCGCGCGGGCGCTCTCCATGGTCTCGTCGGAGGGGCTGCGCCAAAACTGCATCAGCTGCTGAAGGTAGGCGCGCTCGTCGGTCAAGGGCGGGCCGGTCGCGACGAGCACGACATTGCGGCTGCGCCTGGCGTGCTGCGGCGCGGCGAGCAGCGCGGCGGCGCGCTTCAGGCCGAGGTCGATGTTGCGCGTCGAACTATCGAAATATGCCCTGATGAACGCGAAGCTGAAGGGACTACCCCTGCGCACGTCGGCGATCCTGTTGAGCTGCTGCAGGCCTGCCCTGATCGCGGGGCTATTGTGCAGCCGCGGCTCGACCGCGGGGAGCTGCTCCTGGCGAGCAAAGGCGACGAGCCCCGTCGCCGCGGGGAGCTGCTCGAGCTTGGTCTGATTGAAGGCCTGATAGACAATCTCCCAGAAGCTCTGCTCGGTGCCCTCGATCTTCTGCCAGAGCGAGTTGGTCGCCTCGACGACGTAGACCACCGCCGGCCAGCCCTCGCTGCCAGCGGGCTGAAGCTCCCGACCGAGGCGCACCGCGGCCGCGGCCTGGAGCTGAATCGCTGCGCGCCCCGCCATCAGCGGCTCGGCCGAGGCGCTGAGCCGCACGGTGAGGACCTCGCCGATCTCGCGGCCCGCGGCATCGTGCTCGAGCTGCAGCTCGATCGGCAGCAGCTGGACGTCCTGGCGCCCGGTGATCGCGAGCGCCAGCCGCGCCGCCAGCGCGCTGAGGGCATGCTGGCCAGCGGCCTCACGCCCTTCGTCGCGCAGCACGATCCCCGCCGCCAGCGCCAGGCTGTCGGCAGCCTGCTGCAGCTGCTGCCGCTCGAGCCGCAGGCGCCCGAAGCGCAAGAGGCCGAAGGCCGTCACCAGCAGGATCAGCCCCAGCAACGCGACGGCTACCGCCACCACGCCCTCTTCCCCCCGACCGGGGAGACCGCGCCTCGACCCTTGCAGCACGACGCCTTCGCCCTCAGCCCTCAGCGCAGCTCGACCGGCGCCGAGAGCGCGGTCTCGCCGCGCGCGCTCTGCGCGCTGCTCCCGCCGATCATCGTCTTGACCGCGCCGCTGGCCAGCTCGGACTCCATCGCCTTGGGCTGGCCGTAGAGCTCCTGCGGCGGCAGCGCCTGGGTGCGAAAGGCCCGCTCCGTGGCCCGGCCGGTCGCCTCACCGAGGTGCTCGACCTTGAAGCAAGCGCTGATCGTCCCCAGCGGCAGGAGCCACAGGCACAGCAGCAGCGCGCCCCGTCGCGCCCTCCGAACCGACCGCTCCGCTCGTCCCTTCAGCATCGACATCAGCGTCCTCCTCCTCCGCCGGAAGCGGTGCCACCTCCGCTGCCGGCTCGCGCAGCGCGCGCCCAGGCTCGAGCGCATGAAGGTTGCGCAAGGCGGGTCGATAGCCCCGTTCCTCGCGCAACGCCTGCTCGTAGTAGCGGCGCGCGGCCAAGGGTCGCCCACGCAGCTCCTCGACGTAGCCCATGTTCGTCAGCGCCAGGGCGCGACTGCCCGCCTGGGCGAAGGCCTCACGCGCCTCCTCCGAGCGCCCCATCAGTCCCAGCGTCAGCCCCAGGTTATTGAAGGCGCGGCGCAGGGTCGCATCCAGTCGCACGGCCTGCAGCAGCGCCGCTCGCGCCGCGGGCAAGCGCCGCTGCACCAACAAACAGAAACCCAGGTCATTGTGATAGGCAGCGAAGTGCGGGGCCAAGGCGAGCGCCTGGCGGTGCGCGCGCTCGGCCTCGCGGTAACGCCGCTGCCGCATCAAGACCGCCCCCAGCGCCGCGTGCGCCTCGGGGTCGTTGCGGTTGAGGCGCACGGCCAGGCGGAGCTCGCTCTCGGCGGCCGGCAGCACGCGCTTCTCGCGCAGCACGATACCGCGCAGCAGATGCAGGCGCGCGGCGCGTGGATGCTGCAACAGCAACTGGTTCAGCAGCGGCACCGCTGCGTCGTAGCTCCCCTGGGCCACCAACGACTCGACCATCTCGTAGCGCAGCCCGGCGACGTCACGCGCCGTGGGCTGGCGCAGACCATCGCGCGACGCCTGGCGCATGCAACCCGCCGCGCCGCTCAGCGGCAGCCAGAGCAGCAGCGCCCAGACAGTGCGGCCAGGCGTCGGCGACGCACCGCGAGCAGGGCTGCCGCGCTGCACCTCAGAGCCCTCGGAAGAGGGCCAGGGCGGCTGGTCCCATCATCAGCAACAGGGCCGCCGGCAGCAGGCAGATCGTCAGCGGCAACGCGAGCTGAGCGTTCGCGGTGCCGGTGGCCTCCTCCAAACGCAGGAGCTGGCGCTGTCTCACGGTCTTGGAGTGGCCCCGCAACAACTCGCCGAGGCGCGCGCCCATCACCGAGGCCTTGGCGATCAGCGCGGCCACGCTGCTGACGTCCTCGCCGCCCAGCCGCTGAGCCAAGCGACGCCAGGCCGCCGCCACGGGCATCCCCAGCTGCACGTCGCTCAGCACCGTATCCAGCTCCTGCCGCAGCAGTCGGCTTTCGCCGACGGAACTACCGCCCCCGCGCACGACGCGCTCGAGCGCCTGCTCGAGACCGAGCCCCGCCTCGAGGCAGACGACGAGCAGGTCGAGCACATCGGGGAGGGCCTCTGAGACCTCGCGCTGCCGGCGCCGAATCCGGCTGCCCAGCCAGGCGTTCGGGCCGATCACCACGACGGCCGCCACCACGAGCACGAGCAGCAGCTGGTCGAAGCTGCTCTCCGCCACCAGGGCGCGCCCGCCCAGCACGAGCAAGAACCCCGCCACCAGCACGACGAAGCGCACGGCGACGAAGAGATCGATCGCGTCGCGGCCGTAGAGCCCTGCATGAACCAGCCGCTGCTGCAGCGCCTCCGCCTCCCCGCCCCGCGTCGGTCGCAGGCGCGCACCCAGTCGACGCCAACCGCCGAGGGCGGGCGGCTCACGGGCGTCCTCGGCGATCGCTGCCGCGCCCGCGCGCAAGCGACGGAGCCGGATCGCGATCAGCAGCGCCCCCGCGGCCAGCAGCACGCAGAGCAGCAACGAGAGCGCCTCAAGCACGACTACCGGCATTTCACGCCCCTCCGCGCCCCGGACGGCCGAGGCGCGCCACCCAGACCGCGCCGACTGCCCAGAGCGCCGCGGCGGTGAGCAAGATCATGCGCCCGCTGGCGTCGGCGGCAATCGTGACCAGCGCGCCCGGCGAGACCAGGGCCTGACCGGCGACCGCCAACAGCGGCAGGACGGTCAGGATCAGCCCCGAGACGCGGCCCTCCGCGGTCAACGCGCGATGTCGCGCCTGATGCGCCGCCTGCAGGCGCAGGGTTTCGATCAGCGTCTCCATCACCTCGACCAGGTTACCACCCGTGCGCTTGAGCACGGCGACGGCCTCGACGAAGGAGTAGAGCGCCCGCACCGCCGGCCAGCGCGTGCGAAGCTGCTGCAGCGCCGCCTCGATCGGCCGCCCGAGCGCATATTCCTCGTAGCAGCGGCGCAGATCGACGGAGAGGGGCGGCTCCGTCTCCTCGGCCGCGCTTCGCACCGCCTCCTCGAGCCCGCGCCCCGCGCGCAGGCTGAAGACCATGCTCTCGAGCGCCCGTGGCAGCTGCGCGTCGACGACCCGCAGGCGCGCCTCGCAGCGCCGGGTCACGTGGACGTGGAGGCCGAGGCAAACGAGCGCCGCGAGGACCGCCGCGCCGAGCCAGCCGGCGCCGACGACAAGCCCAAGGATGAGGGTCCCGCCCGCCGCCGCTGCCGCCACCAGCAAGAAGCGCCGCGCGTCGATCGCGAAGCCCCCCTGGGCCAACGCGTCGCGCAAGCGCTCGATCGCCGGCAGCGCCGCCAGCCGTCCGAGCTGGGAGGCGGCCCGCGCGCGCGCGCGAATCTGGATCCCCTGCGGGGCGGCCCGCGCGAGCATCCCCAGCAGCCCCTCACTGGCCCGCGCGATCGCTCGCCGCCGCCGGCCCCGGGCCCACCAGTAGCCCGCCTGCAGCGCGCAGAAGAGCGCCAGCGCCACCGCCACCGCCAGCCAGGGGTAGACCTGCGCCCCGCTCATCACGCGCCCCTCACGCTCCCTCGCCGGCCGCCGGCCCGAGCCAGCGCTGCTCGAGCGGTACCCCCGCCGCGGCGAAGCGCTCGAGCAGCCGCGAGTGCCCGGAAGCCAGCCAGGCCCCGCGGCTGCTCGCTCCTTCGCCGCGGGCGACGCGGAAAACCTCGTTGAGCTCGAAGCTCACGCCCTCCACGCCTGCTACCTCCGCCACCGCGCTGATGCGTCGGCGCCCATCGGCCCCGCGCGCGACGTGGACGACGACATCGATCGCCCGCGCGATCAGCTGCGCCATCATCGACTCGGAGAGCTGCGTGCCGGCCATGCTGAGCATCGCCAACAAGCGACTGAAGCCGTCGCTGACGCTGTTGGCGTGCAAGGTCGTCATCGAGCCCTCGTGGCCGGTGTTCATCGCCTGGACCATGTCCAAGACCTCGCTGCCCCGCACCTCGCCGACGATGATGCGATCGGGACGCATCCGCAGCGCGTTGCGCACCAGGTCGCGGATCGTCACCTCACCGCGGCCCTCGAGGTTCGGCGGCCGCGTCTCCAGGCGCACGACGTGCCGCTGCTGCAAGCGCAGCTCCGCCGAGTCCTCGATCGTCACCACGCGCTCGCGGCTCGAGACATAGCGCGAGAGCGCGTTGAGCAGCGTCGTCTTGCCGGCGCCCGTGCCGCCGCAGACCAGGATATTGCACTTCGACCGCACCGCGCTCTTGAGATAGTGGCCGATGCCGACCGAGAGCGTGCCTCGATCGACCAGCTCCCGCAGCGAGACCGGGCCGCCGATGAAGCGGCGAATCGAGAGCACGGGGCTGTCGATCGCCAGCGGCGCCACGACCGCGTTGACGCGCGAGCCGTCGGGCAGGCGGGCGTCGACCATCGGCGAGGCCTCGTCGATCCGCCGACCGACGCGCGCGACGATGCGGTTGATCGTGTTGAGCAGGTGCGCGCGATCGCGAAAACGCGTCTCGACCTCCTCGAGCACGCCGCCGCGCTCGACGTAGATCTGATCGGGCGCATTGACCAGGATATCGCTGACGGTCGCGTCGGCGAGCAGCGGTTCGAGCGGACCCAGGCCGAGGATCTCATCACCGATCGCGGCGACGAGCTGCTCGCGCTGGCGGGTCGAGAGCACCAGCCGTCGCGACTCCAACGCCTGGGCGACGAGCTCCGTCACGCGCTGCAGCAGCTCCTGCGGGTCGAGCTCGAGCGCGCCGCGGGTCTCGAGGCGGTCGATGATCTCCAGGTAGATCTCGCTGAAGAGCGCATCGCCGAGGCCCGCGGGCCGGCGCACCGGACGCGTCGCGGCCGCAGCCGTGGCCTCGTGTCGCGTCTCCCCGCTGCGGCCAAGCCGACTACCGACCTTCATCGTCTGCCTCCCGCCTGCGCGTCCTGGCGTCTGCCCGGCCTCAACGGCTGCCCAGCAGGCGCTTCCACAACCCCGGACGCTCGATGCTCACGGGCACGGCGAAGAGCGCTTCGACCAGCGCCGCGATGCTCTGCGTCACCCGCGCCTGCGGCGCCCCCACGGGTAGCGGGACGCCGTCGTTGATCGCCCGATGCACCGTCTTGAAGTCATTGGCGACCAGGAACGCCGGGCGCACCCCCAGCGATTCGATGATCGCCTCGAGCGGGACCGGACCCTTCTCGCTGTAGCGGTTGAGCACGACGTGCAGCTCGTTCGTCTCGTAGCCCAGGCGCCTGAGAATATCGAGGCGCGCTGCCAGCCCGCGCAGCGCCGGCACGTCCTGCGTGGCCACCAGGACGACGCGATCGGCGACGTCCAGCGCCGCCAGCGCCAGATCGTTGAAGTCGCGCACGCCGTCGATCAGCGTGACGTCGAAGCAGCGCTTGATCTGCTCGAGCAGCGTCGCCATGCGGTCGGCCTCGACCTCCGCCAGGCCCTCGACGCAGCCCACCTGGGTGGCGACCCATAACGCGTCGCCCCAGCGGGGCAGGCGCCCGCGCAGCATCGCCTTATCGAGGCCGCTCTTGCCGTGGGCACGAAGCTCGGCCGCCAGCTCGGAGAGCGGAAAGCGCCCCTTGAGGTTGAGCGTGGTCAGCACCGCACCGAACTGCAGATCGAGGTCGACGATACAGGCCCGGCGGCCGCCCTGCGCCACGAAGGCGCCGACCGAGGCCGCCAGCGTCGTGGCGCCCACGCCGCCGTGGCAGGCCATCAACACCGTTAGCTGTCGGCGTGAGCGCCGGCTGCTGCGCGGCCGCGGGGCGCGAACGTGCACCGAATGCTCATGGACCCGGGTCGCGAGCAGGCTATGCCGACGACGACGCCCGGCGCCGGGCCGCTGGCGGCTGGAGGCCTCGGCCGCCCGGCGCTCGACCTCATGCTCCGTGTCCTCAGGGTCGTCGTTGGTCGGCGCCGCGCGGCGCGAGCGCCGGGGCGCGACGGGGTCGGCGCCTGCCTCGACGCCGCGCCGTGGGGGATCGCCACCGCTGGCACCGACGCGCCGCGGCGCACTCACTTTCCGTATCCGACCGGCCCGGCCGGCGCGGCGCGGCGCGATCCCTTGAGCTCGGGGTCGATCGACCCGAGCAGGAAGAACGCCACCGCGCCGGGATCGGAGATCTCATCTTCGCCGGGGAGCGCCGGCACCTCGCCTGGCTTGAGCGGCCGCACCAGCTCCGCCGTGACGAGGATCACCAGCTCGCGCTCCTCGCGCGTGAAGGTCTTCTGGCGAAAGAGCGCGCCGAGGATCGGCAGGTCGCCGAGCAGCGGCACCTTGTTCACCGCGGCGCTGATCTGGTCTTGAAGCAAGCCGGCGATCGCGAAGCTCTGGCCGTTGCGCAGCCGGATCGTCGTGCGCCCGAAGCGCGAGCGCAGCGTCGGCACGCTCGTTCCGAGGATCTGCACGCCGCCGGCCGCTTCGCGTTCGCTAACGGTGACGGCGACGTCGAGATGAATCGTGTTGCCAGCGAGCACGGTCGGCGTGAAGGCGAGCTCGACGCCGAACTTCTTGTAGTCGATCGAGGTGGTCCCGAGGCCCTGGGGTACCGGCACGGGAAACTCCCCGCCGGCCAGGAACTCGGCCCGCTGTCCCGAATAGGCCACCAGCGTCGGCTCGGAGAGGATCTTGGCCAGCTGGCGCCCCTGCATCAGGTTCAGCGCCACACTGATCGGCAGCGCCGAGGCCGCCCCCGTCGCCAGGAAGAAGCCGAAGCTCTGATCGACCGGGCCGCCGAGCAGCGGCGTGGCCACCATGCCCCCTTCGCCGGCCTCGCTCTCCGCCTGCAACCCAGCGGAGGTGCTCGGCGAGACGACGGTGCCAGGGGTGCTGCCCGGAGCCAGCATCCCGGCCGCCGCGCCGGAGCCTGCCTTTGCCGGATTGGTGCGAGCCCAGACGTTGACCCCCATCTGGCGCAGCGCGGTGCGCGAGACCTCCGCCACCTTGACGCGCACCTGCACCTGCTGGCGGCCCTTGATGTCGAGGAAGTTGAGCACGCGACCGGCCGACCCGGCGCCGGCGCGATCCGCTGCCGAGCCACTCGCCGTACCCGCCGAAGCCGCGCCAGCGGCGCCCTGCGCCACGGCGCTCGCGAGGTGCGCCTCGGCCACCTTCACCGCCCGCTCGGCGACCACCGGATCGCTGACGCTGCCGGTGAGGATGAGCGTCTCGCCGCTGGACTGCACGGCGATCGTCTCGCTCGGGAAAATCACCTTCAGCCGCGCCGCCAGACCCTCGGTCGGCACGCCCACGCTGACGACGAGGCGCACCGGCGTGCCACGGCTATCCCAGACCGTGATCGCCGTCTCGCCGAGCTGCCGCCCGCCCACGTGCAGCGCCCGCGCATTGAGCAGCTTGGCCTCGGCGATGCTCGGATCGGCGATGGTGAAGCGGTCGGCGCCCAGGCGAAAACGCACGAGGCGCGAGCCACCGACGCCGACGGTGACCGGAATCACCTGGCCCTCGCTCTCGGCCCTCGCGCGCACCGGCGCCAAACCCAGCGCGCCCAGCGCGCATAACGCGAGCAGCACGGCTCGCCCCCAGCGGCTTCCTGCCATCGACTTCCTCCAGCGTTGCCGCCAACGACGACGCGGTCAGACGGAGCGACCTAGCGCGGCGGATCGGCGTCGCCACCCCGCCCTGGATCGAGACGCTCACCGGCCTCGGGGCGGAAAAGCGCCTCGGGCGTCACCCCCGAAGTGGTCACGGGCTCCTGATCGCGAGGGCTGCGCAGCGCCAGGTCGAGCACGCCCTCCCGCGCGGCCAGCACCAGGCGCTCGGTCTGCTCCGGCGTCAGGGCCAAGGTCACCACGCGTCGCTCGGCGTCGTCTTGAGCGCTCTTGCTGGTCGTGGCTCCGCTCAGCGCCGGCGCTCCGCCCACGCCAGCGCCGCGGCGCCAAGCGCTCGCCGGGTCGAGGTCGCCGCCGACCGCCAGCACGGTCACGTTCTGCAGGATGACCTTGGTCTGCACCGGCTTGCTCCCGGCGCCGCTGCCGAAGGAGCGCAGCGTCGCCAGCACGTCGACATGCGCCCCCGGGTAGAGCAAGCGCGCCAGCGCCAGCGCGGCGTCGGTGTGGATCGCGACCGCGCGCTGCCCATCGCCGAGCTTGGCCGCTGCGCCGAGCCCGGCGCCACTGGCCGAGAGCTGCCCGGCCAGCACCGGCGCTCCCTGCGCCAAGGGCACGAGGGGCACGGTTTGCAGCCGCATCAGATCCTCGATCGCGGCGAAGGCGCCGCGCGGTACCGAGGAGACCGGCCAATCGGCGAGGCGCAGATCCGTGGTCGACAGCGGCTGTCCGGCGGGTAGGTCCGCGGCCGCGACCACCACGGCCCGCAGCGGCTCTTGCGCGTAGCGCTGGCCGAGCAGACGCGAGAGCAGCAGCCCTGCCAGGGCGGCGAAGATGACGGCCCCGATCATGAAGCCGACCACGCCTGCCGAGGTCGTCTGCTGCGAGCGTTCCGTGGTGGCCATGCGCTTGGGCTGCTCTCCGACCGATCAGAACCAGCGTTTGCGAAAAGGACGAAAAGGAGCGGCCTAGGGGCCAGGCGCCGCCGCCGCCGAGTATGGCACAAGCGCAGACGCCGAGAAATGCGTGATCCGGATCTCATGCTCCGCCAAGAACTCGCCGCCGATGCTGCCGACGAAGGTGCAGCCGAGCTGAACGCTCGCCGCTGCGATCGTCGCGCTGCCGTCGAGCTGCCGCAGCTGCAACCGGTCGGCCTGCTCGACGATCACCGGCCGACAGGAGGTCGCGAGCTCGGCGCAAACGCTGCCGAGCTGGCCGAGGCTGCATTGGGTCGCCAGCGCGCGGCAATCCACGTCGGGCTGCAGCGCACAGAGGCGCGCCGTGGTGCCGGCCGCCTCGAAGAGGGCGTGCCGCGCGTAGACCGCGCCGCCGATCGTCAACGCCCCGTAAATCAGCAGCAGCAGCAACGGCGCGAGGATCGCCAGCTCGACGGAAACGATGCCCTCGTCGCCGCGGCCGCGGCGGCGCCTGCACCGCAGCGCCTCAGCGGGCGACAAGCTGCGCCGCATAAACCGTCACCGTGATCATTGCCCCCGCGCTCAGCGCGATGGCGTAGGGCGGGCTGAAGCGCGCCTCGCGCACGGGCGGCGCCTCGATGCGCCGCAGCAGCACCATCGCCTTGAAGCCCGCGAGCACGTCGCGGCGGACCTCGCGAGGAACGAACCAGACGACGTAAACGATCGACAGCGCGCCACCGATCGCCGTCCCGTAGAGCGCGGCCCAGACGACAAACACCGGACCGAGCCAGGCGCCAATGGCCGCCAGCAACTTGACGTCACCACCACCGAGCCAGCCGCGTGCGAAGGGGACGAGGAGCAGGACCGTGCCGAGCGCCACACCCACCAGCCCGCCGCCCAAGGCGACCACACCGCCGGCCAGCGCGCGCGCGGTCAGCCCGAGGGCCAGCACCGCCATCGTCAGCCAGTTGGGCACGCGTCGCACGCGCACATCAGCGACCGAGGCCGCGAGCAGCCCCAGCGCGAGCAGCATCCACTCAGAGAGACGTAGCGGAAGGGTCATGGCATCGACGCCCGCACGCTAGCACGAGCCCTGCGCCACGAGCCAAGCCTCCGCTCGCGGCTGCTACTGGTGCCCCGCCGGCGTGCCCACACTCCCCGCCGCCTGAGTGTACTTCGCGTCGATCTTCTGCCAGAGCTTGTTGGCCGCCGCAGCGAGCCCAACGGCCACGATCGCCGCCAGAATGCCGTACTCGATGCCCGAGAGGGCAGACTCATCGTGCCAAAGCCGCGTGAACAGGTTTTTCATCTTGGTTCCCCTCCCTGAGGCCTGTGCACCCGGTAAAGCAACCAACGTGCCAGTCTCCAAGTGCCCTCAGGGCGCCAGTCGCAGCGGGCGGGACGCGAGGATTACGGCCGATTTCTCGGCCCGGAAGGCAGTGGTGCGGCACGGCGCGGCCGGCGATGGGGGCAACCGACGCCGCCCGGAAGGTCCAGCTTCCAGAGCCGCCCCGACCGACCGCGGTCTCAATGCCACCAGGCCTCGAGGAAGGCGAGCGCTCGCGCCACCACGTCGTCGACCACGGCGCCCATCGTGTGTTCCGCCTCCAGGAGCGTGAGCTGCACGTTGGGTCGACCCTCGGCGAAGGCCGCCGAGAGCGCCGGCGCGACGACCTCATCGTCTCGACCATGTAGCACGAGCGTGGGCACCCTCACCGCGGGAAACGCTGCGTGCTGCGCGGCGTCGGCCATGAAGCTCCAACGCAAGGGCTCGGCGCGACCATGGGCGTGGTGGTCGATCGCCAGGGTTCCGGCCCGCCGCCAGCGCTCGAGTGCCGCGCTGCCCAGCCACTCGCCAAAGCGGCTGGCGAAGTCGAAGGCCGGCGCGAGGAGCACCAAGGCCGCCACCTTGGCGCTGCGCGCCGCAAAGAGCGCAGCCGCGTAGCCGCCGAGAGAGGAGCCGATCAGCAGCACCGAGCCTGGCGGCGCGTCCGCCGTCAGAGTGTCGAGGCGCGCGAGCTGGCGCGAAAGGGTGAGGTCGGCGAAGACCGGTTCGTTGAGGTCGGGCAGCGCCAACGTCCTGCCGCGCGCCGCGAGCGCGGCGGCGAAGGCCTCGGCCTTGCGGGATCGCGGGCCCGACGCCAACCCGTGCAAGTAGATCACCCGCCGCTGCTCGAAGGCGGCCTGCCGCCGCTGCACCATGGCGGCGGCGCCCACCAGGGCCGCCATCGAACCCAGCGCGCTCGCGACGATCGTCAGGTCCCCGACCCCGCGCTCCCGCAACCCGCGCGCCAGCGTCCCCATGAAGCGGTCGGCGCTGCGGGCGATCCCTCCCCCGAGCACGACGCGATCGGCTGCGAAGCTCCGTAAATGGGGCGCTAGACCCTCGGCGAGGCGTTCTCCAAGGTGCGTGAAGAGGGACTGCGCCCGCGTGTCGCCGCTTTGCGCGAGCGCTGCGACCTGCTCGAGCGAGTGCTTCGCGTCCCCGCCATGGGCCACATACCAGGCCTCGAGCGCGGCCCGCCCGACGTGATCCTCGATCGTGCGCCCGTCGGTGCCCAGCGCTTGGTTCCACAGCTCGCCCCCGGTCGGCACGTCCGGCGCATCGCGCAAGACCTCGCCGTCGGCAACGAAACAGCTCCCCAGCCCCGTCCCGAGCGTCAAGAACAATGCTCTATCGGCATCGCGCGCGGCCCCCTGCGCCAGCTCGCCCCGTGCGAAGGCCTCCGCATCGTTGACGCAGGCGACGGGCACGCCGGGCCGCCCGAGGAGCGGCACCAGACTCCGACCGCGCAGTCCAGGCAGCTTATGCTCAAGCCAAGGCGTACCGGTCAGGTAGTCCGTCGGGCCCGGCAGCGCGATCCCCACCCCCGCGAGCTCGGTCTCCTGCTCGCTGGGGAGGCCGGCGCGCGCCCAGACCTCGGCCGTCAGCGCCCGCAGATCGGCCTCGAGCGCCTCACGCGTGGCGCCGGCCCGCAGGACACGCTGCGCACGGCCGCGCCAACCCGCACCGGATGCCGTCACCAACGCGGCGCGCGCGTGCGTGCCGCCAATGTCGTAGGCCAAGATCACGCTCATCGCCACCCGCCTCCTGCGCTTGCCCGCTAGCCTGCGCCGCGCTGGCAGCGCGCGCAATAGAACGTGCTGCGCTGCTGCTGCACCAGGCGCCGCACCGTCCCGGCGCAGCGCAGGCACGGCAGCCCTTCACGCCGATAGACCCGCAGGTAGTGTTGGTAGGAGCCCGTCACGCCGTGCGCGTCCTGAAAATCTGAAAAGGTCGTGCCGCAATGCGCGATCGCGGCCGTCAGCACCTCGCCGATCGCCGCGTGCAGGCGCGCGACCTCGGCGGGCCGAAACCGACCCACGGCGCGCCGAGGGTCGATGCGCGCGGCAAAGAGCGCCTCCGCCGCGTAGATGTTGCCCAGCCCAACCAGCCGGTCCTGGCGCAGCAACCACGGTTTGATCGCCTGCCTTGCGCCGCCAGCCGCGAGCAGCGCGGCGAGCCGGTCGACGCTGTGCTCCGCTCCCAGCGGCTCGAGGCCGCGCGGCCGCACACACTCGAGGTCGTCGACCAGCGAGAGCGTGCCGAAGCGCCGCGGATCGACGAAGACCAGCGTGCCGCCCTCGAGCCGCAGCCGCGCCCGCGTATGCGCCAGCGGCGCCGGCTGCGCGCCCGGCTGCCACAGGAGGCGCCCCGTCATCCGCAGGTGAACGACGAGCCAGCGCGCTGCCGCCGCCGGAAGCTCCGTGGGACTGCGGGGGGCGCGCCTAGGCGCGGCCCCAGTGGGCGTCGGGTCGAGCCGCAAGACCACCTGCTTGCCCAGGCGCTGCACCGCACCCACGCGAGCGCCCACGACGGCACGCGTCTGGATCGGCGCCAAGCGGGAATCGAGCAGCGCCAGCCCGTGCACGCGCCGGCCCTGCAGGACAGGCGCGAGCTGGCGCGCGATCGTCTCGACCTCGGGCAGCTCAGGCATCGTCGCCGATCGCCTTCGCGATCCAGCCACCACCGAGCACCCGATCGCCCTCGAAGAAGACCACCGCCTGCCCCGGTGCCACCGCGCGCTGCGCCCGCTCGAAGTGCACCTCAACGGTCCCATGGGCCTGCGGCACCAGGCGCGCTGGCACGGGACGCTGGCGATAGCGCATCTGGACCTCGACAGCACGCTCGCCGGTCGGCGGCGCCTCGATCAGCCAGGACACCGCGTCAGCATAGAGCCCTGCCCGCTCGAGCGCTCGCGCGCTGCCCAGGCGAACCTCCCCGCGCGCGGCGTCGATCGCCGTGACGTAGGCACGCTCGCCGAGGCCAACCCCGAGCCCCTTGCGCTGCCCGACCGTGAAGCGATGCACGCCCTCATGCCTGCCGACCACGCGCCCCTCTGCCTGACGCATCAAGCCGGGCCGTGCCGGCGCTCCGAAGCGCAGCCGCAGCGCCTCGGCCAAGTCGCCACGCTGCGCGATGCATGCATCCTGACTCTCGGCGCGAGCAGCGTTGGGCAACCCCCACTGCCTGGCCAGCTCGCGCACCTCCGCCTTCGTCCGCTCGCCGACCGGCAGGAGCAGGCGCCGAAGCTGCTCGGCGGCCAGGCTGAAGAGGAAGTACGATTGGTCCTTCTCGCGGTCGAGGCCGCGACGCAGCACGGGCCAGGCGCCGTGCGCGATCCGCGCGTGGTGGCCGGTCGCCACGAACGCGGCGCCCAAGCGACGCGCCTGGGCATCCAGCAACCCGAGCTTCAGCGCGTCGTTGCAGCGCACACAGGGGTTGGGCGTGCGCCCCGCGGCATAGTCGTCCCAGGCCGGCCGCAGCACCTGCTGCTCGAAGGACGCCTGGCCATCGATGACGTAGTGGGGCAGTCCCAGGGCGCCGGCGGCGGCGCGCGCGGCGGCGACCCCGGAAAGCCCGCAGCAGCTCCGCTCGCTCGTGCCGGTCTCGCAGTCATAGAGCTGCAGCGTCAGGCCAATCACCTCGTGGCCGGCCTCCCGCAGCAGGCCGGCCGCGACGCTCGAATCGACGCCCCCGCTCATCGCGACCACCACGCGCATGGCGCCCACCCTCTCGCTCCAGCGCGCGGCGCTAGGCCGAGGTCGCCGGCGCGCGCAGGCGCGCGACCGCCTCGGCCATGACCTCGATGGTGCGGTCGATCTCGCCCTCGCTGTTGCTCGCCCCGAGCGAGAGGCGCAGGGCCTCGCGTGCCGTCGCGGCATCACGCCCCATCGCCCGCAGGACATGTGAGGGCGCGACCCGACCGGAAGAACAGGCAGCGCCCGTCGAGGCGGCGACGCCGGCCAGGTCGAGGTTCAGCACGAGGTCGAGCCCATCAACCCCGGCGCAGGAGACGCTCAAGGTGTTGGGCAGGCGCGGGGCCTCGCGTCCATTGATCGTCAGCCGCGGGATGCGCGCCAGCAGCCCCAGCTCCAAGCGCTCGCGCAACTCAGCCGTGCGCCGGGCACCCTCGGCCCACTCGCTCCGCGCTAGCTCGGCGGCGCGACCGAAACCGACGATGGCAGCCACGTTCTCGGTGCCACCGCGCCGACCACGCTCCTGTCCGCCACCCTCGAGCAGGGGCGGCAGTCGCAGGCCGCGCCGGACAAAGAGCGCCCCCGCCCCTTGGGGCCCGCCAAGCTTATGCGCCGAGAGCGCCAGCAGGTCGACCTCGAGGGTCCGGACGTCGACCGCGATCTTGCCGACCGCCTGCACCGCGTCGCTATGGATCCAAACGCCCGCCTGGCGCGCAAGGGCCGCGATCGCTGCCACCGGCTGAATCGTCCCGACGTCGTTATTGGCCAGCATCACGGAGACCAATGCGGTCTTCGGCGTCAGCGCCGCGGCGAAGGCCTCTGGATCGACCCGGCCAGCCGCATCGACCTCGACCAAGGTCACCGTCACCCCCTGCGCCCGCAGACGTTCGGCTGTCTGTAGCACGGCTGAGTGCTCAACCGTCGTCGTCACCAGCTGCGCCGGCCCACCGAGGTCGCGCGCGCCGGCCGCCGCTGCCACACCCGCGCGCAAGGCCCAGTTGTCTGCCTCCGTGCCGCCGCTGACGAAGAAGACCTCGTCGGGGCTGGCGCCAATCAACGCCGCGACCTGCTGGCGCGCCACGTCGACCGCCTGCCGCGCGCGCTGCCCGAGTCGATGCAGGCTCGAAGCATTGCCCGCGCCCCCGGCCAGGTAGGGCATCATCGCCTGCAGGACGCGTGGGTCGAGCGGCGTCGTGGCGTTATGATCGAGATAGACGGCGTCGAGGTCGGTCACTGGGGCTTCCGCGAGCGTTTCTTCGTAGCCGGCGCAGACGCTACCACGCGGAGCCTCAAGCGGTCCTGCTCAACCTCGACGACCAGGCTTCCCCCGCCCTGGAGGCTACCGAAGAGCATTTCCTCGGCCAGCGGTCGTTTCAGCTCTTGCTGGATCACCCGCGCCAAGGGCCGCGCCCCGAACTGCCGGTCGAAGCCACGCGTCGCCAGCCAAGCGCGCGCCGCCGGCGTCAACTCGATGGCGACCTTCTGCGCCAGGAGCTGGCCTGCGAGCTCCGCCGCGAGCTTGTCGACGATCTGGATCATCACCGCCGGCGTCAGCGGCTGGAAGCGAATGCGCGCGTCGAGCCGATTGCGGAACTCGGGGCTGAACATGCGCTTGTATTCGTCGTCGCGCTCGCCGCTCTGCTGCTCACCAAAGCCGACGGCACGCTGCTCCAGCTCGCGCGAGCCGACGTTGCTGCTCATCAAGAGAATGACGTGGCGGAAGTCGGCTTTGCGGCCATTGTTGTCGGTCAACGAGCCGTGGTCCATCACCTGTAACAAGAGGTTGAAGACATCGGGATGCGCCTTCTCGACCTCGTCGAGCAGCAGCACGGCATGGGGCGTCTTGCGCACGGCCTCGGTCAGCAACCCCGACTGATCGAAGCCGACGTAGCCGGGCGGCGCGCCGATCAAGCGCGAGACGGTATGCCGCTCCATGTATTCGCTCATGTCGAAGCGGATCAGCGTCAGGCCCATCGTCGTCGCCACCTGCTTGGCCAGCTCGGTCTTGCCCACGCCCGTCGGCCCCGTCAGCAGGTAGGAGCCCACGGGTTTGTCCGCCCCGCCGAGGCCCGCGCGCGCCATCTTGATCGCGGCGCAGATCTGGTCGATCGCCTCGTCCTGACCGAAGACGACCGCCTTCAGATCGCTGGCCAGGCTGGCCAGGCGCTGGCGATCGTCGCGCGACACGCGCTGCGTCGGGATCTGCGCCATCCTCGCGACGATCGCCTCCATCTCGTGCTGACCGATCCGACCCCCGCTGCGCCCGGCGAGGCGGGCAGCCGCGCCGGCCTCGTCCAGCAGGTCGATCGCGCTGTCGGGCAGGCGTCGGTCCTGCAGGTGGCGCTGCGCGAGCTCAGCCGCCGCCCGCAGCGCGGCGCGCCCGTAGACGACCGCGTGATAATCCTCGTAGCGTGGACGCAGCCCCTCGAGGATGCGCACGGCGTCCTCGAGATCGGGCTCGCCGACGTCGAGCTTCTGAAAGCGCCGCATCAGCGCGCGATCGCGCTCCAGGTGTTGGCCGTACTCCTGGTAGGTCGTCGAGCCGATACAGCGCAGCTTGCCGTTGGCGAGCACGGGCTTGAGCATGTTCGAGGCGTCCATCGTGCTGCCGCTGGCCGCCCCCGCACCGATCACGGTATGCAGCTCGTCGATGAAGAGCACGGCCTGCGGCTGCTGCTCCAACGCCTGGAGGACGGCCTTCATTCGGCTCTCGAAATCCCCGCGGTAGCGCGTTCCCGCCAGCAACGCGCCCATGTCGAGCGCGTAGATCACGGCGCTCTGCAGCGGCTCCGGCACCTCGCTGGCGAAGATCTTCCGCGCCAGTCCCTCGACGATCGCCGTCTTGCCGACCCCCGACTCCCCCACCAAGAGCACGTTGTTCTTGCGCCGCCGAGCGAGCACATGCATCGCGCGCTGCAGCTCTGCCTCGCGGCCGATCAGCGGATCGATCGTCCCCTTCTCCGCCTCGGCATTGAGATTGACGGTGTAGGCGGCAAGCGGATCCTGCGCCCGCCCGGCGCCTCCCCGCTCCTCGCCCTCCGCACCGACCTCGGCGTTGAGTGAGCGGTCGAGCGCCCCTCCGCCCGCCGCGCCGCCCGCATCCTTCGCCGCACCGTGCGCCAGATAGCCAACGAGTTCGAGCCGGCTCAGACCTGCCTCCTCGAGCAGGCTGACGGCCCAGGACTCGGGCTCGGCGTAGAGCGCGACCAGCACGTTATGGCCCTGCACCTCGTCCTTGCCCGTCCCCTGGACATGGGCAGCCGCCCGCGACAACACGCGCTGGAAAGCGAGGGTGGGCTGCGGGGTCCGACGCCGGCCCTCGGCCAGCGCCTCGACCTGCTCGCGCAGGAAGGCGTCGAGGCTCTTGCGCAAGGGCCCCGGATCGACCCCACACTGCCGGATGACCTCAGTCGTCTGCCGGTCATGCAGCAGCGCGAAGAGCAGGTGCTCGACGCCCGCATACTCATGAGCCCGACTTTGGGCCTCGTTCAGGGCCACGCTCACCGCGATTTGCAGGTCGTCGCTTAGCCTCATCGCTCCCTTGCCCCATGGCCGCCTTCGCTGCGACCTGTCGCGCCCTCGCGTCCCCGAGCCCGCCACCAGGCCATCGCTCGCCCAACCCTCGGGGCCCGACCTGCCCTCGGGGCCAGACCTGGCGTGGGCGAGTGGCCAAAGATGGTGCGGCCGGCCTGGGTGTCAAGCCGGGCCTCGATCCGGAGGTCCCCGGCTTTGCCCCGGCGCCCGCGCCCACTCTGGCCCTCGCCGCGAACACCACCAACACCACCAAGGGAGGGTCGCCTCGACCCATCCTGCGCCAGGGGCCGGCCACGCTTTGGATCCAACTGACCCCACTGTGGCAGTTTTGTTACGCACTGTGACATTTTTGCCCCGAATTCAATGACGCAGCGCGCTAGGTATGTCCCTGCCGCAAAACACGGCCCTTTGAATACAAGAACTTACAACGCATTTCAGTCGATATCAAGGTTGGCCCCGTACGTGCATATAGGGCTCCCTTGCCCGCGATATGGCGCAGTGCGCCATGCGAGTCGTCGCGGGCGACTCGGAGCGGCCGAGTCGGAGCGGCGGCGTGCGGCAGTGTAGGGACGGAGGATGGCGCCATGAACACATCGAGCTTTCGCCGCTTCGCCATCATCGCGGGCACCCTCGCGGCGCTGCTGATCAGCCGGCACGCCGCTGCCATCGCACCGGGCATTGGCTCGTGGGACGTCAGCCAATCCGCGCCAGCGGTCGCCGGTCTGGCGACGCTCGGTGCCGTCAACCTCGGCTTCGCCATCGCCAACGGCGTCTTTGTCGCCAAGGCCGAGCGGGCGCGCACCACGGCTATTCTCTCCTACGTCAGTGGGGGCATCGGCCTGCTCGCCGGCGGTCTCGCCTTCGCCACTGGCTCCTCCGCGCTACGGGCCGCGGGGGCCGTCTCGGCGGGTGCGGCGGCCTTCAACATCGGTATGGCCACCTGGAACTTGAGCGCGCGACCCGAGCGCGAGCGGCACTTCGTGGTCGCACCGACTGCCGCCACCGATCCGCGCGGCCGCGCCACCGCGGTCGTCAGTGTGGCCGGCGTCTTTCCGTGAGCTTCTCTGAAGTTCCCTGAGACCGCTGCCGCCGCTTCGGCATATCCCCACGCTCGCCGGCAGCCCGCCAAGACCACCATTGACAGGGCGCGCCACCATTGACAGGGCGCGTGACGGGTGCGAGCGTCCAGCCGCTCGCCCAGCTGACGGGCTTCTGCCGGTCGATGTCGCCACGCATTCGTCACCATGTCAATCCGCTGAAGGCGCCGGCCCTGGCGCCGAGGCACGAGCTGCGCCTGGCGGAAGGGGCCGAGGTCGAGGTCGAGCTCGGCTGCGGTGACGGCTTCTTCCTCGTACGGCGCGCCCTGCAGCACCCCACGCGCCACTTCGTTGGGCTGGACATCCGCGCGGACATATTAGAGCGCGGCCGCCGGGTCGCTCGCCGGCTCGGCCTGAGCAATCTCGCGCTCGAGGCGAGCAACTTCCTCGTCGACCTGCCGCGCCTCTTTCCGCCAGAACGCGTGCTGCGCTTCTGGATCAACTTTCCCGACCCGCTCTTCAAGCGGCGGCAGCGTAACCGGCGCTGGCTCGGCCCCGCCACGACTGACGCGCTGGTCATTGCGCTACGACCGGGCGGGCTGCTGCTTCACCAATCGGATGTGTGGGAACCGACGCTCGAGGCGTTGGGGCTCTTCGAAACCCATCCGCTACTCTGCAACACCGCGGGCGAGTTCTCGTTCGCGCGCGAGCGCCTGGCCGAGGAGCGCACCTCCCGCGAGCTGGCCTGCGAGCGACGCGGCTTGAAGATCTGGCGGCTCGGCTTCGAACGACGGGCCACGCCAGGCTGGTAGACCCGCGCGCCCCAAGGTCGCTCGGACGCGCGACCGCCCCACCTTCAGGACCTTCAGGGCTCGGCCGGGCGCCCTCGAAGCGCAGCCAGGACCGCGTCGACCTCGGGTTCCGTACCGACGGTGATGCGCAGCCCGTCATCGAGCAAGCGCGTCGGAAAATACCGCACGAGGATGCCCTGCTCACGCAGGAAGCGATAGGCCGCGGCGGCAGCGCCCGCGCTGGGAAAGCGCGCGAAGACGAAGTTCGCCTCGCTCGGCAGCACCTCGAGCCCCAGCGCGATCAGCCCGCGCGAGAGGCGCTCGCGCTCGGCACGCACGCGCCCCACGTTACCCGCCGTCCAGGCGCTATCGCTGAGGCTGGCGGTCCCGGCGACGATCGCCAGGCGGTCGAGGTTGTAGCTATCCTTGACCTTCGCCACGCCCTGCAGGATTTCCGCTGGCCCGTAGAGCAGCCCCACGCGCATGCCCGCCAGGCTGTGGCTCTTCGACAAGGTGCGCAGCACCACGAGGTTGGGCAGCGTGCCGACCAGGGCCAACGCGTCACCATCGGCGAAGGGAGCGTAGGCCTCGTCGATCACGACGAGCGCCTCGGGTAAGCCGCGCGCCAGGCGCGCGAGCTGCTCGTTGGCGTAACGGATGCCCGAGGGCGAATTCGGGCTGGCGACGAAGACCAGCTTCGCCTCGGTGCCGAAGAGCGCGGCGGGCAGCGCAAAGTCGCGCGGCGAATCGTAGACCGCCAGTCGCGCCCCCTGGGCCCGCGCCAGGGTCTCATAGAGCACGTAGGTCGGGTGCGGGTAGGCGACCGCGTCGCCCTCGCCGACACAGCTGCGCACGAGCATCGCCAGCAGCTCGTCGGAGCCGTTGCCATGCAGCACGCATTCGATCGGCAGGCCGGCCTGCTCGGCAGCCACCGCGCGCAAGGTCGTGGCCGCCGGGTCGCTGTAGAGACGCAGGCGCGCACCGGGCGCGCCTGCAGCGCCGTCTGCGGCCAGCTCGGCGGCGATCGCCTCCGCCACCCGCGGGCTCGGCGGATAGGGGTTCTCGTTGGTATTGAGCTTGATTACCCTTGCGCCGGCGGCAGGCTGCTCGCCGGGAACATAGGGCCGCATGGCGACGATATGAGGCCGAAGGAGCACGGCCGAGCGGGGCCCTACGACGCCGCGCTCGCGGCCGCCGCCGCATCCGCCGTGCCCACGCCCGCCGTGGCAGGCGACGCTGAGGCCCCACCGTCGGCCGGCGCCGCCTCGCGCACGTCGAAGACGAGTCCGTACTCCCCGAAGAAGCTCTGCCGCTCGGGGGTCAGGGTGGCGAACTTATCCGTCAGCTCGCGAATCGAGATGAACATCTCCTCGCGGCGACCATCCTCGACCTGGCGCTTGAGCACCAGCTCGCCCGGCACGGGACTGCGGCGCCCCATCTCGCGGACAAAGGGCGCCGTCACGTGAATCAGCGTCTGCGCCACCTTCGCCGGCGACTTGATCT
Organism: Pseudomonadota bacterium; assembly: GCA_016711215.1. NCBI lineage: Bacteria > Pseudomonadati > Pseudomonadota > Pseudomonadota bacterium. The sequence goes on from JADJTL010000003.1 coordinate 451,011, forward strand.
CCGCCAGCGGCAGCCCCTCCAGCAGCGCCTGCGCCAATCGCACGCGCTTGCCGACCAGCGGCAGCAGCCGCGCCTCGATCATCGTCCAGAGATCCGAGATCGCGGCGGCATCGAGACCCTCCAACACCAGCTTGTCGTCGGAGGCGGCCGCGCCTTCCTCACCGATCGGCTTGATCTCTGGCGGCGCCTTGCCGTCGGGGCTGATCGTCAGCTCGTAGCCTGGACCCAGCGGTCGCACCCCGCGCCGCAGCACGACCGACGCCCGCTGCGGCGTGAGGTTGACCTCGGTGACGAACATCCGGTCGAGGCGCTCCTCGCGCAGACTCGTGCCGCGATCGAGCCAGCCGCCCTTATGGGGCAGCTGAATCGCCACCTCCTGCTTGAGGTCGCCCAGCTTGAAGGGACGGGCCCACAGCGGCGATTGGCCGACATCGAGCTCGAAGGTCGCCTCGAGACCAATCGGCGTCCGCGCCAGCGCCCAGGCGTTGGCCTGGGTCGGCCCCTGCGTCTGCTGCGTCGTGCCGCGCCGCGTGATCCAGCTGATGCTCCACTGCGTGCCCGGTATCTCGTGCGCCAACAGGAAGCGCTCGAGCGCCTGCGGGATGCGCGCGCGTTCGGCAGCCATCTTGGATTCCGCCTGGCGCACGGCCGCATCGCGCCGCGCAACCACGTCCTTGGCCGCGTTGTCGACGACGCTCTGCGCCGTCTGCAGCAGCCGACCACATACCCCCTGGACATAGGACGAGCCGGCACTGCTCGCGACCTGGGGCTCGAGCACCTGATTGACCGAGGTTACCAGCCGCTCGACGCCGCGCAGGTCGCGTTCGGCCGCCTGCTGCTCCTCTTCGACCGAGCGCTGAATCCCGTCGAGGGCCTCGTCGGCGCGCAGCAACGCGATACAGATATCTGTCGCGTTGCGTAGCGTGTCGATGAAGTTCTCCTCGAGTGGAAAAGGAGTTGAGTCGCCGTAAAGAAACGCCATTAGCTCACCCCACAGAAAAGTGGCGGTAACATACAGTAACGTCGGGGCCGGGGTCAAAGGCGCGTATGCGCGGGGCCATGCGACGCAGCCCGGCCCGAGCGCCGCCCCGGCACCGGAGGGCGCCGCCACAGCACCGGAGGGCTGAATCTTCCGATCGCGGGCGACCCGCTATGATACTCAGTCCACAACAGAAAACCGGCCGGGAGCCAGCATTACAGTGCAGCGCCCGCGCCGCTGCGCCAGGGGAGACGAACGACATGTCCGGAGCACGCCGAAGCGGACGCGGGACGGCACGACCGCGACCCCGGATTCTGCCACTCGTGGCGACCTTGACGCTGCTGCTGCCGGTCGGCCCGAGCAACGCCGCCGACGCCGGCGCAGCGGCCGAGGGCTGCCTGCGCTGCCATGGAAAAGCAGGCGTCAACCAACGGCTGGCTGATCCTGCCCGCCAGCTCGTGCTCGACACTGCGGCGCTGGAGAAATCGATCCACGCCGACCTCGCCTGCACGGACTGCCACACGCAGCTCGCCGAGGCCGACGCGGCCGCGCCCCACGCGGCGCACCTCGGTCCGCCGCATTGCGAGAGCTGCCACGAGGATCAGGCCGAGGCCTACGCCGGCAGCGTGCATGGCCAGGCCTGGGCGCACAACCGTGGAGGCGCGGCGCGCTGCGGCGATTGCCACGGCGCCCACGACATCGTCAAGGTCAGCGATCCGCGCTCGCGCGTCTTCAAGATGCGCCTGCCCTACACCTGCGCCCGCTGCCATCAGAATGCCGCGCTCGTCAAGGAACATCACATCAAGCAACCGCAGGCCGTGTCGTTTTATGAGGAGAGCATCCACGGCCGTGGCCTGCTGCGGGACGGCCTGATCGTCGCGCCCTCCTGCACGGACTGCCACGGCAGCCATGCGATCTATCCGAAGAGCGACCCGCGCTCGAGTATCTCGCACCGCCAGGTGCCGGCGACCTGTGCCAAGTGCCACTTCGGCATCGCCGAGGTCTATGCCAAGAGCATTCACGGACAGCTGCTGGCCAAGGGCGATCCGCGCGGGCCCGTCTGCATCGACTGTCACACGTCGCACCAGATCGTCGCGCCGACGAAGAACGTCTTCAAGTTGGCGAGCGATGAGCGCTGCGGCCGCTGCCACCTCGACCGCCTCGCGCGCTACCGCGAGACCTACCATGGCAAGGCGATCGCGCTCGGCCGCACGGAGGTCGCCGCCTGCTTCGATTGCCACGGGCACCATGATGTCTTGCCCGTGAGCAACCCGCAGTCCCGACTGGCCCCGGCGCGGCGCCTGGCGGTCTGCCAAAAGTGCCACCCGAGCGCCACGGCGGGCTTCACCGGCTATCTGACCCACGCCAATCACTCGGACCGCGCGCGCTATCCGATGCTCTACTGGACCTACGTGTTGATGACTGCCCTGATCTTGGGGGTCTTCGGCTTCTTCGGGCTGCATACGATCTTGTGGTTTGCGCGCTCGCTGGCGCTCGTGATCCGCGATCCAAAGGCCTTCTCTGCGCAAAAGCGCCGCGCCCGTGAGGTCACGACGGGTCGCGTCTACGTTCGCTTCCAGCCGGTCGACCGCTTCTGCCACTTCCTCGTGATCATCAGCTTCCTGCTGCTCGTCCTGACCGGCATGCCGCTCAAGTTCTACACCAGCGACTGGGCGCAATTGATCTTCCGACTGCTCGGCGGCCCCCATGTGGCCGCCACCCTGCATCGGCTCGGGGCGGTGCTCACAGGCGTCTACTTCGCGATCCACCTCGGCGTCGTCGGCGCCCGCCTCTGGAAGGCACGGGGCGACTACCGCGATGAGGGCGGCCGCTGGCGCTGGCGCCGCTTCTTCGGCGTGGTCTTCGGCCCCGACTCGCCGATCCCCAACTTCCAGGACCTCAAGGACTTCTGGGCCCACCAGAAATGGTTCTTCGGTCGAGGCCCGCGCCCTCAATTCGACCGCTGGACCTACTGGGAGAAGTTCGACTACCTGGGCGTGTTCTGGGGCGTGGCGGTGATCGGGCTCTCGGGGCTGGTGATGTGGTTTCCCGAGACGGTGACGCGCTTTCTCCCCGGCTGGGCGATCAACGTAGCGCTGATCATGCACAGCGACGAGGCCCTGCTCGCCGCGGGCTTCATCTTCACCTTCCACTTCTTCAACGTGCACTTCCGCGTCGAGAAGTGGCCGATGGACTCGGTGATCTTCTCGGGGCGCATCACCGAGGAGGAGATGCTGCACGAGCGCAAGCGCCTCTACGACCGACTGAAGGCCAGCGGTCGGCTTGAGCAGGAGCGGATGGGCGACGAGTGGCAGAGCTGGAAGCGGATCTTCAACCCAATCGGGATGCTGGCGTTCGTGATCGGCGTGGCGCTGATCGTCGCGATCTACGTGGCGATGGCGCGCCGGCTCCTCGGCTGAGGGTGGCGATCACTCCTCCTCGCGGCCGCCAGCCTCAGCGCCCTGCGCCTCAGTCGGAAGCTCGCCGCGCCGCGCGAGCTCGTCGTATTCGGCGGGGCGGTGTTCTCTCAGGTGCTCGAGCGTGATGCGGCCGTCGAGGAAGACCGTCGAGAGCGGGGCGTCCTCCGGGTTGACCATCACGAAGTAGAAGTGCCAGACGACGATCGCCGAGACGGCGAGAATTGCCTCGTAGAAGTGCACGGCGGCGCAGACGTCGAAGACCCAGCGCGGCAGCCAGCGCAGCACCTCGACCTGGAACCACATCGCCAGCCCGGTGATGGCCATCACGGCCGTGCCCCAGACCAGCGCCCAGTACTCCGCCTTCTCGATGTAGCCGAAGCGCCCGAAGCGCGGCGGCTGCGCGCGACGCCCGACGAGAAAGAGCAGGTTGTCTCTCAGCTCGTAAAGGTCGCGCAGGCGCGGCACGAGGTGTGGCCACTGCTCACGCCCGCGGCGATGCCAGATCAAGAAGCCGACGTGAAAGAGGCCGGCGAGGATCAGCCCGACGCCGGCGACGCGGTGCAGCAGCGAGCGAAAGACCTCGGTGGTTGCCGCCCAGCGCAGCGGCGCGACCCACCAGGCGCCGGGATAGCGCAGCGCGAAGCCGGTGTAGCCGAGCAAGATGAACGACACGATCAGCACCGCATGCTGGCGGCGCTCGATGCGCGTCATCCGCTCGATCGCCGGCTGGCTGGCCTCGCGCCGCCGGCGCTGGCGCAGCTTGCGCAGGAAGTCGAGCACGTTATGCAGCGCCATGCCGCCGAGCACCATGGCGATCAGCCAGAGATAGACGGCGCGCACCAGGGCCACGGCGCGGTGCTGCTGGCTACCGGGCTGGATGTGGATCGTGCCCTGGATGAAGCGGCTGGTGGCCCCCGGATGGCACTTGCCGCAGGTCTGCGCCAACTTGCCCGGGTGGATCGACGAGCGCGGATCGCCGGCGCGGTAGATCGCGTGGAATTCGTGGCAGGTGGCGCAGTTGGCGACCCTTCCGTCGCCCTCGCGCCCAGCCAGGCCGTGGTAGCTCAGCTCGTAGGACGCGACGACGTTGCCGGGCAGGTTGAAGCGGCGAATCAACTTGGCGTCGGCGTGGCATTTCGCGCAGTCGTCGATGACCCGCGTGGCGAAGACGGCCGACCGCGGGTCGCTGGGGCGATAGATCTCGTGGCCGCGATGACAGTCGACGCAGGAGGCCGACTCGATCTCGCGGCGCTCTAGCAGCGCCACGCCATGAACGCTGCCGCGGTACTCCGCTGCGACCTTGGGATGACAGCCGCTGCAGGCCGTCACCATCGCCAGCTTGAAGCGCGGGCTGCGCAGCACATCACCGTGCTCGATGCGATGCGGACCGTGACAACTCGAGCAGCGTGGGCGCGGCGCGCTCGCGTCGGTGGCCGTCGCGCCCGCGGTCGAGGCGCGGCCGTGAATGCTGGCGAGGAAGCTGCCGATCACCGCACCGCCATGGCACTTCCCGCAGGTCGCGGCCTGCCGCGCCGGATGAACGGGCGAGGCCGGATCCGTGACCGCGAGGATCCGATGCAGCCCGTGGCAGGTGCCGCAGGTCGGCAGCTTACGCCCCGGCAGCCTGCGGTCTCGACTGTGCTCGCCCGCGGCGAGCTCGGCCCCAGCCTCGTGACATTCGCCGCAGCTCGCCGGACCCAGCCGACCGTGTTCAGTGATGTCTGGGACCGTCGCCGCCTTGGTATGGCAGTCGACGCATTTGACCTCAGCGTCGGCGTGGGGACCAACGGCGAGGTCGCGGCCATCCACGACGTATCGCGCGCCGACCACCTCGCGCTCTGCGTGGCAGTCCAGGCAGCTCGCGTTGGTCGGTGGCTCCGGCTCCGCCGCCGCTGGCGGGGCCGCCGCTAGCGCGGCCGCCAGAACCAGCAGGCCGATCGCGTGCGTCGATCGCGCGTCGCTAGACGCCCAGCGCATCCTCGTGCGCCGGCGGCCTCGTCCCCTCCACTGCTGCTCTCGCTGCCCTCGGATCGGATCCATGCTTCGCACCCCGCCTGGCCGCATCCTAGCCGCAGGCCTGCGCCGCACAAACTTCTGCGGACCGACCTTAGTGGACCGACGGGCCGGCCCAAAAGGGCACCCTTTCGGTTCCATTTCGGCCAATAATCTCGCCTGGTTGAGTTTGACAGCGCGGCCCACTTGGCCGACTATCGGGCCCACTACGCGGGCCTTCAGACAGCATAACGGCGGTCATTCGGAGCACGCCCCTTCGGCTCGATTCGATGGGGCATTCCAAGGCTACCGGGCTCGGTAACACTACGTGGCCAGGAGAAGAGCATCATGAGTAAGCCAGCTAGCTCGGCACGGTTCGGTCGCGCCGGAAGGCGCCTCGGCGTCGCCCTCGGAGCCTTGCTGATCGCCTCCGCGATCGGCGCCTGCAGCGATGACGAAGGCGGGGGCCTGGAGCACGTCGTCGTCAGCGGGGGCAACGCGGTGCAGGTGGGCAGCACCCTGACGCTCACGGCCCGGACGGTAGGTGCAGTCGACAGCGCCTACACCTGGACCAGCGCCGACCCGAAGAAGGCCACCGTCAGCGACGAGGGCGTGGTCACGGGCGTGGCTGGGGGCGAGACGGCGATCACGGTCGCGGGCAAGAGCAGCGGGCTCAGCGCCGACCACGTGCTGGTCGTCACGACGCGGGGCGAGGCGGCGGTGATCATCGCCGGCAATCCCTTCGCCAAGGTGGGTGCCACGACGAAGCTGACGGCGAGCACGGTCAACGCGACCGACGCCACCTACACCTGGACCTCCGAGAACCTCGCCGTGGCGACGGTTGCCGCGGACGGCACGGTCACCGGTGTTCGCGACGGCCAGACGACGATCAAGGCGCGCGGCGCCACCAGCGCCAAGGAAGGCCTACTCGTCGTCACGGTCGCCACCGAGCTGGCGCAGCTCACCGCCTGGCTGGGATCCGGACATGCGGACACCGCGGCCGAGGCCTTCGGCCACTGGGACGGCGACAACCCCGCGGTCGTCCCGACGAGCTGTGGCAAGTGCCACAGCACCGCCGGCTTCCGCGACTTCCTCGGTGACGATGGCAGCGCGGCGGGCAAGGTCGATGTGGCCGCGACAGCAGCAGCCAAGGGCATCCAATGCCAGGCCTGTCACAACCCGAAGGCCGATCGGCTGGCCAGCGTCACCTTCCCCTCGGGCATTGAGATCAGTGATCTCGGTCCCGAGGCCCGCTGCATGACCTGCCACCAGGGCCGCTCCTCGACCTTCGCGGTCGACGAGCGCATCGCCGACGTCGCTGGCCTCAAGGCGACGGTCGACGCGATGAAGGCAGCGCTCGTCGCCCGACTTCCGGACCCGAACGTTCGCCGCCGCGCCGAGCTCAATGGCGCGTCGGCCTCCGGCGCGAACCCGGCCATCAAGGGCCTGCATCAGATCATCGCCGAGAGCAGCCTCGATCTCGACGCCGTGCCGCCGGCGATCGACCACGACGGCGACCCGGCCACGGCGGCGATCAAGCTCGGCTTCCTCAACATCCACTACTACGCGGCGGGCGCGACGCTGAATGCCGGCCGCGTGCTCGGCGGTTATCAGTACCAGGGCAAGACCTACGACTGGCGCTTCCGCCACGTTCCTGGCTATGACACCTGCGTCGGCTGCCACAACCCCCACTCGCTCGAGGTCAAGACCAGCGCCTGCCAGAGCTGTCATACCGGGGCCGACAGCGTCGAGAAGCTGCGCGGCATCAGGATGGTGGCCTCGAAGCTCACCGACTACGACAACGACGGCAACAAGACCGAGGGCATCTACTTCGAGCTGCAGGGACTGCGCGAGAAGCTGCTGGCCGCCCTGCGGGCCTATGCCGCCAAGAAGAGCCTGCCAGCGCCCTGCTACAACGCGGTGGCCTACCCCTACTTCTTCAAGGACGCCGATAACAACGGCAGCTGTGGTGCCACCGAGACGACGGGCTACGCCGACTGGACGCCGCGCCTGCTGCGCGCCGCCTATAACTACCAGGTCGCGGCCAAGGACCCGGGGGCCTTCGCGCATAACGCGAAGTACATCATTCAGCTCCTGCACGACGCGATCGTCGACCTGAACACGGTGATCGAGGACGCGGCGTATGCCCTCTCCGACGACCAGCGTAACGACAAGGGCCACTTCAATGGCGCCGGCGAAGCCGCCCGCCATTGGGACGCCGAGGCCAGCGGGACCGTGGCCTCCGCCTGCTCCAAGTGCCATGGGGGCTCCGAGGGGCTGACCTATTACCTGGCCAACGGCGTCGAGTCGCCGACCGGCACCGAGCAGGATAACGGCCTCGACTGCGCGACCTGCCACACCTCCTTCGGCGCGACCGCCCCGGTCCGCCTCGTCGACGCGATCAGCTTCCCCGGCGCGACGGCGCCCTTCTCCTTCGGCACGACCGAGGCGCCGGATAAGATGATGAACCTCTGCGCCACCTGTCATAGCGGGCGCGAGTCGAAGGCCACCATCGACGCCGATATCCTCGCTCGGACCAGCGCCGGCCAGGCTCCCCGCTTCCGCAACGTGCACTACCTGCCGGCGGCGGGCGTCATCGCCGGCTCGGCCGGCGGGCTCGGTTACGAGTACTCCGGGAAGACCTACCGGACCACCAGGAACCACACCGCGATCGCCGGCAAGACGGGCTGCGTCGGCTGCCATGCCCCGGGCGCGACCGATCACTCCTTCCACGTCGCCGACAACGCCGGGGCCTGCAAGGCCGCCGGCTGTCACGAGAGCGTGACAACAGCCGCCGAGCTCACCACCATTCGGGGCAGCTCGCGCGATGGTATCGACTACGACGGCGACGCGGCGACGACGAGGCTGGCCGACGAGCTGCAGGGCCTCGCGGCCAAGCTGCTGGCCCAAATCCAGGTCGTCGCACCGACGCTCTGCTATGACGGGCACGCCTACCCCTACTTCGGCAAATGCGGCGGCGGCAGCTTCACCGGCTGGACGGACAAGCTGGTCCGCGCGACGCATAACTACCAGCTGAGCCAGAAGGATCCGGGCGCCTGGGCCCATAACTTCAGCTACATCGCTCAGCTGCTCTACGACAGCATCGAGGACCTCGGCGGCTCGCTCACGGGGCTGACGCGACCCTAGGCGCCTCGACGGCCGAGGGCCGGCGGCTCTCTCCTCAGGGGAGCCGCCGACCGCCTCCCTTCAGCCTGCCTCAGCCCCCGCCTAGCTGCGCTCGCAGCGCCGCCATCATCGACTTGACATCCTCCAAGGGCGGTGGCGCGGAGAGGTCCTCGAGCTCGAAGTCCTCTGCCGCCAGACCCTCGAGGAAGCGACTCGGCTGCCGGTCCTGGAGCCGTCCGCGGATCAGGCGCCGCGCCGCGCGGGTCAGCACCAGCTCATCCCGGGCGCGCGTGATGCCGACGTAGCAAAGCCGTCGCTCCTCGTCGATGCCGCTGCTCTCCAGGTCGTTGGCCTGCGGGTTGATCGTCCGATCGTGGGGCAGCAGGCCCTCCTCCATCCCAACCATGATCACCAGCGGAAACTCGAGGCCCTTGGCCCCGTGCAGGGTGCAAAGCGTCACGCAATCGGCCGCGCCCTCGGCCGCAGGCTCGCTCGTGCTGATCAACGCCAGCCGGTTGAGGTAGTCCGCCACGCTCGGCTCGTCGACCCGCCGGCAATAGGCGGCCAGGCCGTCGAAGAAGCCCAGGACGTGGCCCCAGCGCCGCTCGAAGATCTTCCCCGAGGCGCTGTTGCGCTCGATCTCGGCGCGCAGGCCGGTGGCCTCGACCAGACGCTGGGCGTTCTCGACCAGGGCCTGGCCGCGACGCAGCCCGGGGGCATGCTCGCCGAGCAGCGCCACCAGCTCCGCGATCGGCGCGAGGGCCCGATCACCGCTGCCGAGCACCTCGGGGGCCTGCGTCAGCGCCGCAAAGAGAGTGCGTCCCGGTGCGGCCTCGGCCCAGGCCGCCAGCTTGGCGACCGTCACCGGCCCGATGCCGCGCGCGGGGGTGTTGATGGCGCGGCGCAGCGCGATCTCGTCCTGCGGATTGCAGCAGAGGCGCAGATAGGCGCCGACGTCCTTGACCTCCTTGCGGTCGAAGAAGGCCGCACCGCCGAAGACGCGGTAGGGGACGCCGTGCTCGCGAAGCGCCTCCTCCAACGCGCGCGCGAGCACATTCGAGCGATAGAGCACGGCCGCATCGCCCCAGGCGCGCCCATGGCGCTCGACGGAGTGCTTCAACGCCAGCGCCACCCAACGCGCCTCCGATTCGCCGTCGGTCCCGACGACCAAGCGCACCTTCGCACCCCCGTGGCGCGTCGGCCTCAGGCGCTTGGGGTGCCGCTCGGGGTTGGCAGCGATGACCTGATTGGCGAGCGCGAGGATCGGCGCGCAGGAGCGGTAGTTGCGCTCGAGCGCGATCACCTGGGCACCGGGGAAGTCGTCGCCGAAGCGCAAGATGTTGCGCACGTCCGCGCCGCGCCAGCCGTAGATCGACTGATCGTCGTCGCCGACCACGCAGACGTTGCGATGCGCGCCACCGAGCGCGCGGAGCAAGCGTAGCTGCGCCGCGTTGGTGTCCTGATACTCGTCGACCAGGACGTAGCGAAAGCGCCCCGCCCAGCGCTCGCGGCAGGCCGCCGAGCTCTCGAGCAGCTGGGTCGGCCGGCACACCAGGTCGTCGAAGTCGACGGCGGCGTAGGCCTCGAGCTGCTCGAGGTAGCGCGGATAGAGCTCGGCCGCAGCCTCATCGTAGGGGTCCTCGCTGGCCGGCAGGCCGCCCGGCGCGAGGAAGGCGTTCTTCCAGGCGCTGATGCGCTGCAGCAGCGCGCCAAGATCGAAGGCGCGGCCAAGCTCGACCCGCCGCAGCAGCTCGCGCAGGCAGGCGAGCTGATCGCCGGTATCGAAGACCACCAGCCGCGCACCGCGCCGCTGCCGCTTCGTTTCGTCCTTGAGCAGGGCGAGGCCAAAAGCATGAAAGGTGCTCAGCGTCGCGGCCTGCGCCCGCTTCTTGCCGACCATCGTCACCAGCCGCTCGCGCATCTCGTCGGCGGCCTTGTTCGTGAAGGTCACGGCGAGGATTGCCTCGGGGGCGACGCCACCCGCCATCAGGTGCGCGATCCGATGCGTGATCACGCGCGTCTTGCCGCTGCCGGCGCCCGCGAGCACGAGCAAGGGGCCGTCGGCCGCGGCCACGGCTCGTCGTTGTTCGTCATTCAAGCCATCGAGCCAGCGCGACACGTTCAGCCCTCATCCGCGATCGGACTGCACCCGTACTCCGCCGGCGCGCGCGTAACAAGCTTGACATCGAGGGTCTGCCGGGCGGAGCTGCAGGACGCTCTTGTTCGCCGGTCTGGGAGGGTGCCGATGACCAGCCATCGCTCGACGCTCGCGCTGGCCGCCCTCGCCGCGGCGGCGCTGCTGCTGCTCACGGCACAGGCTGCGCGCGCCGAGCTGCGCGCGATCTGGGCCGTCGACGACGGCGTCAAGGTCGCCGCCGACGCGCCGGCGCAGCCGCTGGCGCGCGGCAATGGCGTCTTCAGCGCCCGGCCAGCGCGCGTGCGGCTCTTCGGCGCCCGCAACGAGACTGTCGCCTTCCAGCTGATCCTCGTCGGCGGAGCGACCGCCACGGCGCAGGTCAGCGTGCGACTCCCCGGCGTCGGCCCGATCGTCAATCGCGGCCTCAGCGCCGATCCCGACCGCTACTTCGTCGGGCGCCGGATCGAGCTCTTCAGGGAGCATTACCAGCAGCTGCGCCAGCGCTCCGCGTCGCTGAACTGGGAGCCGGGCAGCGCCGCCGAGCCGCGCGTCGCGCTCGGTTGGCTCCCAGATGCGCTGATCCCCTTGCGGGCGGAGGCCAGCTTCACCGTAGCGCCGCGACGAAACCAAGGCGTCTGGGTCGATCTCTTCATTCCGCCGGAGACGGCGCCGGGGCGTTATCAGGGCAGGCTCGAGGTCTCGGTCGCCGGTCGGCCCTGCACGCTCCCTGGCGGCAGCCTGCCGATCACCCTCGAGGTCCTGCCGCTGACGCTGCCGCAAGAGCCCTCGCTGCGCACGATGGTCTATTTCTCGGGCTCCGATGACGACCGCGATGTGCTCGTCGCGCGCTACCTGCCGCGGCCCTGGGAGGCAGCAGAGGCCGCCGTCGAGGCCCTGCGCGCGCGGCACTTCCGACTCGCCCGCCGGCACCGCTTGTCGCTCTTCATCGGCCGCGATCAAGCGCCCACCGAGGTGCTGCGGCGCCAGCTCAGCGGCGAGGCCTTCAGCCGCGCCGCGGGCTACGAAGGCCCCGGCGAGGGCGCCGGCCTCGAGCTCTACGTCATTCACTCCTACGGCGGCGCGCTGACCCCTGGCGAGGCACGTCGCTGGCACGACTGGTTCTCGGTCCACGGCGCCCGAGCGACCTACTTCCTCTACGCGCACGACGAACCGAGCCCCGGCGATTTCGCCGCCATCAACAGCATCGCCCGGCGCGCGCGGCCGGTGCCGAGCTTCGTCACCCACGCCTATACCCCGCAGCTCGCTACCGACCTCTTCGCCGCCCTGGCCTCGGACTACTCGCCCGCCAACGCCAGGCGCGCCCGCGCCGCCGGGCGAGAGCAGTGGATCTACAACGGCGTGCGGCCCTTCAGCGGCAGCTTCGTCGTCGACGATGTCGCCGTGTCACCGCGCGTCAATGCCTGGATCCAGTACAAGTACGGCATCGAGCGCTGGTTCTATTGGGAGTCGACCTACTACAGCGACGCCCAGGGCGGACGCGGGCCGATCGACGTCTTCAGCGAGCCGATCACCTTCAGCAACGGTGACGGCGACCGGCTCAATGGTGACGGGCTCCTCTTCTACCCCGGGCGCGACCTGCTCTTCCCCGCGCAGGATCAGGGCTTCGACCTTCCGCTGCCGAGCATTCGCCTGAAGAACTGGCGCCGCGGCCTGCAGGACGTCGAGTACCTCGTGCTGGCCCGTCGCGCCGGTCACGGCGCGGCCGTCGATCGCCTGCTACGCACGCTGATCCCGCGGGCGCTCGCCGACGAGACCGAGGCCTCCGCACCCGTCGCCTGGCCCGAGGAGGGCGAGCGCTGGTTGCTCGCGCGGCGCCTCGTCGCCGATTGGCTGACCAAGGGCGGCGCCAGCGCGGCGCTCCCAGCCACGCTGGGCGTCGGCACTGAGCCGCGCCTGCAGCGCTGGCGGCGCCGGCTGCAGAGCGCCCCGCGGCGCTTGGGTCGCAGGCGCCTCGCCGTCGGCGCCATCGTCGGCGGCGTCGGGCTGCTGCTGCTCCTCTGGGCCGCCCTGCGCCGGCGCCGGCGCCAGCGCTCTGCGGTTCAGCGCAGCTTGTCAGAGGCGACCCCGATGACGCAGAATGCCGACCTCGGCGCTCAGGCCGAAGACCGCCCAGGCACACCACCCTCTGGATAGGGCCCACAATGCGCCGCTTTCTTCGCGTCAAGCCGCTCGACCAACTGATCGCGGATACCGAGCAGCCGCACACGCAGCTCCACCGCTCGCTGGGTCCGATCCAGCTCACGGCCCTCGGGGTCGGCGCGATCGTCGGCGCCGGGATCTTTTCCAGCATCGGCACGGCCGCCGCCGGCGGCAGCCATCACGTCGGGGCCGGACCCGCGCTGGCGATCTCCTTCCTCCTCGTCGCCATCGCCTGCGGCTTCGCGGCCCTCTGTTACGCCGAGTTCGCCTCGCTCGCGCCCATCTCCGGCTCGGCCTACACCTACGCCTACGCCACCCTCGGCGAGCTCGTGGCGTGGATCATCGGCTGGGATCTGGTGCTCGAATACGCGGTAGGTAACGTCGCGGTCGCGATCTCCTGGTCGGCCTACTTCCAGGAGCTGCTGCGCGGGCTGGGCTTCCAATTCCCGCTCTGGCTCGGCACCGATCTGCGCTCGGCGACCCACGCCGCGGCGCTCGTGGCGCAGCAGACCGCCGCGCATGCTGAGCTCGCGGCGCTCGGTCATACGGTGCTGCGCGACGCCCAGGCGCTCGCGCTGGCGCCGCGCCTGCTCGGCCTGCCGCTGGTCTTCAACCTGCCGGCGATGGCGTCGGTGGCCGCGATCACCTGGGTGCTCGTGCGCGGCATGCGCGAGAGCGCCGGCCTCAACACCGTGATGGTCGTGCTCAAGCTCGCGATCCTCGGCTTCTTCCTGATCGTCGGCTCCTGCTACGTCACGCCCGCCAACTGGACGCCCTTCGCCCCCAATGGCTTCCGCGGGATCTCCAGCGCCGCGGCGATCATCTTCTTCGCCTATATCGGCTTCGACGCCGTCTCCACCGCCGCCGAGGAGGCGAAGAACCCGCAGCGCGACCTGCCGATCGGCATTATCGCCAGCCTCGTGGTCTGCACCCTGCTCTACGTCGCCACCGCCATCGTCCTCACCGGCCTCGCCCCCTGGCACACCCTCGGATCGGCCGAGCCGCTCGCCGTGGCCTTCGCCGCCCGCGGGATGCACTGGGCCGCGGGTATCATCTCGCTCGGCGCGCTCTTCGCCACGACCTCCGTCTTGGTGGCCTTTCAGATCGCCCAGCCGCGCATCTTCTTCGCGATGGCCCGCGACGGGCTGCTGCCGCAGTGGGCGGCCCGCGTCCACCCGCGCTACCGGACGCCCCATGTGACGACGATCCTCACCGGCGTCCTGGTGGGGGTCTTCTCGGGCTTGACCAACATCAACGAGATGGTCGAGCTGACCAACATCGGCACGCTCTTCGCGTTCGTGCTGGTGGCGATCGGCATCATGGTGCTGCGCCATGTCGACCCGCAGCGCCCGCGCCCCTTTCGCGCGCCCCTCGTGCCCCTGGTGCCGATCGGCTGCATCCTCTGCTGCGGCTGGCTGATGTTCGAGCTGCCGCTGGTCACCTGGCTGCGCTTCGGCGCCTGGCTGGCCATCGGCCTGGCGGTCTATTGGCTCTACGGCGCGCGGCACAGCCGGCTGAACACGCGCAGCGACGCGGCTCGCGCCGGCCGCGGCTAGGGTCGCGCGACGCCGAGATTGAAGTTCGGCATACCGGCCATGCCGCAGGTCTTCATGATCTTCGTGATCACGTCGCTGCGCAGGTGCTTGTCCGCGAGCAGCAACACAAACGCATCGTCGGGCTTGAGCTTCTTGAGCTGGAGCAGCCGCGCCATCCGCGTGTAGAGGGGCACGATCTTGTTGCCCTGCAGGTCCTGGGGCGCGATCTCGCCCTTGCGCAGGCGCATCACGTGCGAGTCCATCAGCTTGATCTCGTTCTGGCTGGCCGTCACGGTCAGGGTCACGACGAGGCCCTTATCCGAATGCGAGGGCGGCAGCGCGAGCCCCTGGGCGCCCTCCAGCATCACCGACTGCGAGCGATAGCCGAGGAGCAGGAAGAAGAGCAGACAGGTCAGAATGTCGATCATCGGCGTGAGGTTGAGGACAATCTCCTTGGCCTCACCCGCCCCATCGTGCTTGCCGCCTATCATCTGTGCTTGCCGCCCATCATCGTCGTTGCCTCACTCCACGATCGTCGAGACGACGGCCTCGGGGAAGACCGGCACGCGTAGCGGCCGCCGCTTCGTCCCACCCTCCCGGTCGCGCGAGGCGTCCATCGCCTTGACCACCGCCTCATAGAGGACGGCCGGCGCCGGCGTGATCACGATCGTGCTCGAGTTGGGGTACTTCTTCTTCACGCCCAGCAGATGCTGGTGCAAACCCTCGTAGTCATAGTCGCCGGCGCGTTTTGGCAGCGTCTTGCGCAGACCCGCCAGCTCGGCCTCGCTCATCGTGTCGTGACTGGCGCTGACCACCATCCCGCTCTCGGTGATCTGGAGGCCCATCGTCACCTTGGCGCGGCTGGCGTTGGGGTCGGCGTCGCCGTCGCTGAGCACCGGCACGCTGGCGTTGATCAGCGCGATGATCACCGCGCCGAAGGAGATCAGCAGGAAGAAGAGCAGACAGGTCAAAATGTCGATCATCGGCGTGAGGTTGAGATAGATCTCATCCTCCTCATCCGACGCACCGCTGAAACCGCCGCCGTGCCCGCCGCTCAACACTGCGCTAGCCCTCCGCTCAACACTGCGCTAGCCCTCCGCTCAACACTGCGCTAGCCCTCCGCTCAACACTGCGCTAGCCCTCTTTGCGCGGCGCCGCTGCGGCGCGGGAGTTCTTGGTCACGATCATGTCGACCACCGAGGTGACGGCATGCTCCATCCGCTCCAGCAGCTTGTTCTGCTTGCTGCTGAGCACGACGAAGAAGAACACGAGTGCAGCCGCCACCGAGAGCGCGAAGAAGGTCGCGCGGAAGGCGATCGCGATACCGGCAGAGAGCGCCTCCTGGCGCTTGACGGCGTCACCGCCCTCCATCCCGGAGAAGGCGATGATCAGTCCGCGAATCGTCCCGAGCAAGCCGACCATCGTGGCGATATTCGCCAGATGCGGCAGGAAGGCGACGCCGCGCTTGAACTTCGGGATCTCCTTGGCCGCGGCGACCTCGACCGCGCGGCGGATTTCCTTCTCCGACTTGTTGGCGCGCAGCAGCACGGCCTTGAGGATCGAGGTCAGCGGATGGACCTTTGTGTTGCAGTACTGCAGGGCGCGCGCGTAGTTGTTGTTGGCGATCTGGCTGAAGATCGCCCCCGTCAGCTCGTCCTCGGCCAAGCGCAGCCGAAACCATAACAGGTAGGCTTTGTGCATGATCGCCGCCAGGGCATAGATCGACACGGCGAGGATCGTGTACATGAAGGGGCCGCCCTCGTTGAACACCGCTAGAATTCCGCTCATCACCCTTCCTCTCGTGTCCGGAATGCGCTGCTCGACCCACGCGCCGGCGTCGGTGCCGGCGCGCTAAGGTCGGTCGCATGCTGCGAGTCCCTTGGTACCGGTTCGTTATGTCCTTGGTACCGGTTCGTCATGTCGCGCCGCTGGTTGAGCGCCGCTGGTTGCACAGGGGCCGCCTCGCCCCGCCTGCGCCTCGCCTCACCGCCAGCTGAACAACTGAGCGACCGATACTACACTGCCGCGATTGGGCCGGGCAAGACGGCGCGCACGTTCCGGCCAACATCGCCGCGGTCGACCGCGAGGGTTCCCCTTGACGGGGCCCGGTCGCGCGGGCTAGGGGGAGGGCAGACGTCAGGCAGGGGGCAGCGATGTTCGGCCGACTCTTACCCAAGGAACCCAGCTTCTTCTCCTACTTCGAGCAGCACGCCGAGCTCACGCTCCGGGGCGTGCGGGAGTTCCAGGGCCTGGCGACCGAGGGCATCGGGCGCGGCCACAGCCAGCGTATCCTCGAGATCGAGCACCAGGCGGACGGGGTGACGCATCGCTGTATCGAGGCGCTGCATCGCACCTTCATTACGCCGCTCGATCGCGACGACATCCACCAGTTGATCTCGCGGATGGACGACATCCTCGATCACGTCGAGGCCGCCGCCGAGCGCATCACGCTCTACGAGGTACGCGAGCTGATGCCGGAGGTGCGCGACTTCGCCGCGGTGCTGGTGCGGGCCGTCGAGCATGTGCAACGCGCCGTGCGCTCGCTCGGGGACAAGCGGCGGACCAAGGAGGTGCTGGAGATCTGCATCGAGATCAACCGCATCGAGAACGAGGCCGACGCCCTGCTCCGCCGCGCGCTCGCTCGCCTCTTCCGCGAGGAGACGGATCCCCTCGAGGTGATCAAGTGGAAGGAGATCTTCGAGTACCTCGAGCGCGCCACTGACGTCTGCGAGGACGTGGCGAATCTGGTCGAGGGCATCATCCTGGAGGGCAACTGAGATGGCCGGGCTGTGGCCGATCGTCATCGCGACGGTGATCATGGCCCTCGCCTTCGACGTGATCAACGGCTTCCACGACGCGGCCAACTCGATCGCCACGGTCGTCTCGACGCGGGTCCTCACGCCGCGCGCTGCGGTGATCTGGGCGGCCTTCTTCAACTTCATCGCGATGTTCGTCTTCGCGCCCCATGTCGCCTCGACGATCGCCAAGATCGTCGTCATCCGACCGGAGGATCCGCGCTTCGTGCTGGTCGTGCTGGCCGGCCTGATCGGCGCCATCGTCTGGGACCTGATCACCTGGTGGTGGGGCCTGCCGACGAGCTCCTCGCATGCGCTGATCGGCGGCTTCGCCGGCGCCGGCATCACCTACGGCGGCTGGCAGGTGATTCGCTGGCATAAGCTGGTCGAGACGGTCACCTTCATTCCGCTGGCGCCGGTGATCGGCATGCTCGTCGGCTTCGCGATCATGCTCGCCATCTTCTGGCTCTTCCGCCGCTGGCGACCCGACCGCGTCGATCGCCTGTTCCGGCGCGGCCAGCTCGTCTCGGCCGCGCTCTATTCGCTCGGCCACGGCGGCAACGACGCGCAGAAGACCATGGGCATCATCATGGCGCTGTTGATCGCGGCGGGCTTCATGCACCCCGACACCGAGCTCGCGCTGACGAATATCGAGACGCTCTGGATCATCCTCTCCTGCCACGCGGCGATGGCCATCGGCACCGCGCTCGGCGGCTGGCGCATCGTGCGCACGATGGGGATGAAGATCACGCGCCTCAAGCCGGTCGGCGGCTTCTGCGCGGAGACGGCGGGCGCCTTCACGCTCTTTCTCGCCACGCACAGCGGCATTCCCGTCTCGACCACGCACACGATCACCGGCGCGATCATCGGCGTCGGCGCGATGACCAAGCTCTCCGGCATCCGCTGGGGCGTGGCCGCGCGCATCGTCTGGGCCTGGGTGCTGACGATCCCCGCCGCGGCCCTGGTGTCCTCGGTGACGATGAAGCTCTTCGAGCTGCTGCACGGCTAGGCAGGTCGTCGCGCCTAGGCAGGTCGTCGCCCGGCCGAGCCCCGCGCGCTCAGCTCCGCCGCTGTCGCTTGGCGCGACCCCGCTTCTGTAGCCGATCGAAAAGCCCGACGTGGCGTGGGGCCAGGCCCTCCGCGCCGAGCTGCTCGGCCAGCTCGCGCAGCAGCTGCTCGGTCTTCTCCTCGACCTTGGCCGGCACCCCGATCGTCAGTCGGACCAGCTGGTCGCCGCGCCCCGAGCGGTGCAGGTGGGGCGCCCCCTGGCCGTGCAGCACGACCACCTCGCCGGGCTGCGTCCCCGGCTTGATCTGGATCTCGATCTCGCCCTCGACCACGGGCACCTTCACCCGCCCACCGAGCACGGCCACGGGAAAGGTGATCGGCACCTCGACATAGAGGTTCGCGCCGTCGCGCTCGAGGTGCTGATGCGCGGCGACGTGCATGTGGACATAGAGGTTGCCCGGCAGGCCCCCCGTCGGCGGCAGATCGCCCTTGCCGGAGAGGCGCAGCGTTTGACCGTCCTCGACACCCGCCGGAATCGAGACCTGCAGCGAATCGTCGACCTCCTGCAGGCCCGCGCCGCCGCAGGTCTTGCACGGGTCGCTGATTACGCTGCCCTCCCCGTGGCAGGTCGGACAGCCGGCGCTGATCATGAAGAAGCCCTGGGCGTGCATGACCTGGCCCTTGCCCCTGCAGGTCGGGCAGGTCGCCGGCCGCGTCCCGGGCGCCGCGCCGCTCCCGCGGCAGTCCGTACAGGGCTCGCGCCGCTGCACCTTCAGGTCCTTGCGACAGCCCTCGATCGCCTCGATGAAGCTCAGGTCGAGGTCGACCTCGCGGTCGGAGCCACGCGCGCGCTGCTGGCTCGCGCCGCCGAAGCCCATCCCGAACATGTCGCCGAAGATGTCGCGGAAGGAGGCGAAGACATCGTCGACGCTGTTGAAGCCGCCGAAGCCCGCGCGCCGCGGACCCTCGGGCCCGAAGCGATCATAGAGCTGACGCTTCTCGGGATCGGCGAGCACCTCGAAGGCGTTCGAGATCTCCTTGAAGCGCTCCTCGGCCTCCTTGTCGCCCGGATTGCGATCCGGGTGGTACTTGAGGGCCTGCTTGCGGTAGGCCTTCTTGACCTCGTCGGCCGCGGCCTCGCGTCCAACGCCCAGCAGCTCGTAATAGTCTGTTGCCATCTTGATTCTTTGTGTAGGAGACCGCCGAGCGGTCGAGGGGCGGCGCCAGCGAGCGCGGAAGGTATGCACCGCGACCGGGTGTGTCAAGGCGCGAGCGGGCTTGACAGCGCGCGCGGGGACCCGTAAGAGCTGATCTCTACTGGCCAATGGAGTCCCGCTGCCATGCCTGCACGACCCGAGCTCCTCTATGACAAGCGCCTGACCGACCGCTTCATCCAGCGCGGCGATCTGTCGCGAGAAGATCTACGCAAGCACCTCGCCGCCTTGCCGGACGTCGCGGGCAAGGGAGAACCGCTCCCGCCGCCCGGCGAGGCGCCCCAGGCCCCCGCCGCCGACTAGCCCGCGAGCCAATGGAACGAGCCCGATGAGCGACGATCCTAGCTTCACGATTCGGGATAGGCGTCATTCCGCCGACGACGCTGATCGGGTCAACGATCGGACCGACGATTGGGCCGACGATCGGGTCGACGATCGGGCCGACGCGAGCGCGCCGGGGGCCGGCCCCGCGCTCCCCGCGGTCGATTTCTCGACCTTCCTGCTCTCCCTCGGCACCTCGGCCCTGGTCCACCTGGGCGAGGCGCCGACGCCGGAGGATCAGCTTCAGCGTAATCTGCCGCTGGCCCAGCAGGTGATCGACATCCTCGCGCTGATCAGCACCAAGACCCGGGGCAACCTCGACGCCGACGAGGCCAAGCTGCTCGAGGAGCTCCTCTACGACCTGCGCCTGCGCTACGTCAACGCCGCGCGCTGACGCTCGTGGACCTCCAGTCGCTCAATGCGCCGCAGCGGGCGGCCGTCCTCCACGACGGCGGGCCGCTGCTGGTGCTCGCCGGCGCCGGCAGCGGCAAGACGCGCGTGATCACCCATCGGATCGCGCGCGTGGTCCTGGGTGGCATCGACCCGGCGCGGGTGATGGCCGTGACCTTCACCAACAAGGCCGCGGGCGAGATGCGCCACCGCGCCGAAGGCCTGATCGGGCGCGGCGCCCAGGCGGCCTGGATCGGCACCTTCCACGCCATCTGTGCCCGGCTCCTGCGCCAGCACGGGCAGGCCATCGGTCTCAAGCAGTCGTTCCAGATCTACGATGGCGCCGACCAACGCGCGCTCGTCGTGCAGGTGATGCGCGCGATCAAGCTGCCCGAGCGCCTCTTCGTTCCGGCCGAGATCTTGGGGCGGATCGACCGCGCCAAGAACGAGGGGTTGTTCCCGCGCGACTTCCGCGCTGGCGATTTCGTCAGCGACGTGGTGGCCAAGGTCTACCCGGCCTACGAGGCCCGGCTGCAAGCGGCCAACGCGGTGGACTTCGGCGGGCTGCTGCTGCGGACGCTCGAGCTCTTGCGCCAGGAGACCGCGCTGGCCGAGTCCTTGGCCGAGCGCTTTGCGCACCTGCTGGTCGACGAGTTCCAGGACACCAACCATGTCCAGTACGAGCTGGTGCGGCTGCTCAGCGCGCGCCATCGTAATCTCTGCGTGGTCGGCGACGACGACCAGTCGATCTACAGCTGGCGCGGCGCCGATATCCGCAACATCCTCGACTTCGAGCGCGATCACGCCGACGCCGCGATCGTCACGCTCGAGCAGAACTACCGCTCGACCCAGACGATCCTCGATGCGGCCTCAGCGATCATCGCCCGCAATCCGGAGCGCCGACCGAAGCGGCTCTGGACCGACGCCGGCCCGGGATCGCCGATCACCTATGCCCCCTGCGAGGACGAGCGCAGCGAAGCCGCCTTCGTCGCCCACACCATCGCGCGGCTGCGCCGCGAGCGGGAGCTGCCCTACGATCAATGCGCCGTCTTCTACCGCACCCACGCCCAATCGCGGGTGCTCGAGGAGGCGCTGCGCGCGATCCGCCCCTCGATTCCCCATGTCGTGGTCGGCGGCGTGCGCTTCTACGATCGCGCCGAGGTCAAGGACGTGCTGGCCTACCTGCGCCTGCTGGCCAATCCGAGCGACGACCTCGCGCTCCAGCGCATCATCAACGAGCCCCCGCGCGGCATCGGCAGCGCGACGCTGGCGAAGCTGAGCGAGGAGGCGCGCGCGAGCGGCAGCTCGGCGCTGGCCGCCGCGCGTGCCTGCGCCGCCGGCGCCGGCGCGCTGAGCAGCGGCCCGCGCGCCAAGCTGACGGCCTTCTGCACGCTGGTCGACGAGCTCAGCGCCGAGGCGCCGACCCTGCTCCCGTCCACGCTCGCCGAGCTGGTGATCGAACGGACCGGATACGGCGACCGCCTCGCCAGCGACCCGAGCCCCGACGGCGAAGCTCGGGCCGAGAACCTGCTCGAGCTGATCGGCAGCCTGCGGGCCTACGAGCAGCACAGCGAGGCCCCCAGCTTGACCGGCTTCCTCGAGCAGGCCGCGCTCGCCGGCGACCTCGACGAGACGCCGGCCGAGCACGGCGCGGTGACGCTGATGACCGTGCATGGCGCCAAGGGGCTCGAGTTCGCCCACGTCTTCATCATCGGGCTCGAGCGCGGCGTCTTTCCGCACGCGCGCTCGCTCGACGACCCGCAACAACTCGAGGAGGAGCGCCGGCTGGCCTACGTGGCGGTGACCCGCGCCCGCCAGCAGCTCTACCTCTGCCACGCTCGCCGCCGCTGGCTCTTTGGCCAGCAGCAGGTCAACGCCCCCTCGGAGTTCCTGACCGACGTGCCGGCGCGGCTGCTGCGCACCGATGCGGCCTGGGCCGGTCAAGCGCCGTCGCGCGCCCCCGAGGGCGCGAGCTACGGAAATGGCGCGCGCGGCCGCGCGCGCAGCTTCGCCCGCCCCGCCGAGCGCTCGGCGAGCCAGCCGGCAGAAGAGCGCTGGGTCGACTGCGACGACGGCTTCGATCAATCGGCCGCGGGCGGCGACGATCTGAGCTGCGACTTCCGCATCGGCATGCGCGTGCGCCATGTGAAGTTCGGGGTCGGGAGCATCCGGATGATTCGGGGCACGCCGCCGAACCTCAACCTGACCATTCACTTCGCCGAGGTCGGACCGCGAACGATTCGCAGCGAGTTCGTCCAGCCGCTCTGAGCGACCCGCCCTCGGGGCCCCCCGCGCGGCGCGCCGGGCTCAGACCAGCTCGACCACGGCCACCAGCGGACCAAGGGCGATCTTGTCGCCAGCGTTGAGCGCCTGTCGGGCGCTCAGCGGGCTATCGTTGACCCGCAGGACACCGGCCGCGCTTTGACCCGGATCGATGGTGAAGCCCTCGGCGCCACGCACGATGCGCGCCGCCGTGCCGGCGACGGTCCTGGGGCCAAGGGTCAGCGCGTGATCGAGCGCCAGGCCCTCCCCGACCTCGACCTGCACCGTCTGGCCGCCGAGGTTGACCACCAGCCGCGCCTCGCGCAGCAGCGCCACCGTCGGCGCCACGGCGCGCCGCGCCCGCGGCACCTCCCCGACGGCCCCCTCGGGCGGCCGCGCGACCTCCTGAATCGTCACGCGCGGCGCATGACGCGCGCCGCGCGCCGCCGGCTCGCGGGCCGTCGGATCCGGCTCCACCGTGAACCTCAGCTCATAGGGTCCCACCCGCACCAGGTCGCCGCTCTGCAGCACGGTCGGCGCATCGACGCGCTGCAGGTTGAGGAAGGTGCCGTTGGCGCTCTTCAGGTCCTCGAGCCAGTAGCTCGCCTCGCGCCGCCAGACGCGGGCATGGCGCCGCGAGACGCGGCCGTCAGAAAGCGCCAGCTCGCCGCCGCGCCCGATCACCAGCTCGTCGGCGAGCATCACGCTGCGCTCGCCCTCTTCCCCTGGCAGTAGCTGCAGGCGGCCCCATTGCCGCTGGTGACGCGGGGCCGTCGTCGCGTTGCCAGCGTCGTCGCTCGGCGCTCCGGCGCGTGCCGGCGCGGCGGCCTGCTGCTCGCTCGAGATCAGCGAGTGTTCGTGGGTCACGAAGTCCTCACCCTTCATCGGGTCCGCCGGCCGCGCCTCGGCACGCCGGCGCGCCGGCGCCGTCGTGACCTGTGCCTCGTCCGCCAGCGCGTCGCTGACCAGCTCGCCGAGCTGGCGGGCCACGAAATGCGGATCACGCTGATGCAGCGCTTCGGCGAGCGCGGCGCCGAGCTCGGTCGCCGTCTGATAGCGCTGCGCCGGATCGCGGGCGACCGCCTTGAGCACCAAGGGGTCGAAGTCCGCGCCCAGCGCCGGCTGGGCCGCGGAGGGCGCCGGGATCTCGGCGCGCCGCACCTGTTGCAGCAGCTTGATCGGATCGCTCTCGAGATAGAGCGAGCGGCCCGTCAGGGCCTCGTAGAGCACGACGCCGGCGCTGAAGATGTCGCTGCGCGCGTCGACTTTTTCGCCCCAGGCCTGCTCGGGCGACATGTAGCCCAGCTTGCCCTTGAGCGCCCCGGCGCGCGTCTGGCTGGTGATGTTGACCACCTTGGCGATGCCGAAGTCGGCGATCTTCACCTCCCCATAGCGCGAGAGCAGGATGTTCTGCGGGCTGATGTCGCGGTGGATCACCCCCGGCGGATGACCCGAGGGCGCGCCCGGTCCGTGCGCGTAGGCCAGACCGCTGGCAACCGCCTGGGTGATGTAGAGCGCCGCCGCGACCGGCAGCATGCGCTGTCGCGCGCTGCAGCGGCGCAGCAACTGGAAGAAGTCAGCGCCGTCGACGTACTCCATCGCGATCAGGTAGGTGCCGTCGATCAGGGCGAGATCGAAGATCTTGAGGATGTTGGCGTGAGTCAGGCCGACGGCGATCTTGGCCTCGGCGACCAACATCCGCGTGAAGGCGGCATCGCGGGCCAGCTCGGGCAGGATGACCTTCAGCGCGACCTGCTTCTCGAAGCCCGCCAGGCCGCGCATCCGCGCGAGATAGATCTCCGCCATGCCACCGCTGGCGATCAGGCGCTCGATGAAATAGGGACCGAGCGCCGTTTGCAGCGGCAGGCTCGAGTGAGACGGGCGTCCGGTGGGCATGCCCGCCTAGTATCGGCCAGTGCGCCCGACAGGTCCAGCCGCGGGCTGGCTCAACGCAGCGCGTCGAGCGAGACCTCGAAGACGGCGACGGGCTGGGTCAGCCTCGCGCGCTCGAGCACCTCCGGATGCAGCTCGCCGATCGACCCGACCGCGCGCCGCTCGCTGCCCCGCTGCGCGACCGCCCGGGCGCCGCGACCGGCGATGAAACAAGGCGTCGCGTCGGGCTCGGTGACGAGCGCCCAGCCCAGCTCGCGCAGCAGCGCCTCGCAGGTCGAGCGCAGCTCGGCGTAGTCCGCCCGTGGGCCGCAGCTCGCGGCCGCGACCCTGCGCGTCTCGAGCGCCCCCGTCTCGAGCGCCGCGACGCAGCGCGAGACCTTCCCGACCTCGAAGATCCGCTGCGGCATCGCGTGGTCGGTGTTGGCGCTGAGGGTATCGATCAGGCCCGGGATCAGCGAGGTGCGCAGCATCGTCTGCTCGTGACTGATCGGATTGGCGAGCAAGATGCGCTCGGGATCGACGGGCAGGCGCAGGGCCTCGTACTGCTGCGCCTCGGAGGAGAGCAGCAGGGTCAGCACCTCGAAGTATCCGAGCCCCTGCAGCGCCTGGCGCGCCTGCGCAGCGCTGCGCTCGATCGGCTGCTCGCTGCCCGCGGTCATGGCGACGGTGAGCCGGGGCACGATGTTGTGGTAGCCGTAGGCGATCGCCGCGTCCTCGATCAGATCGACCGGGTGCAGGATGTCGTTGCGGTAGGCCGGGACCTCCACCTCGAGCGCCGTGACCTCGGGCGAGCCCGCCTGCCCGGCGGCAGCGCCGGCGGCAGCCACACGATGCCCCATCCGCCGCAGCAGCCCGGCCAGCGTCGCGGCGTCCAGCGCGACCCCGATGCGGCGCGCGGCCAGCGCCACATCGAGCATGACCCGCTGCGGCGTGAGGTCCGGCGTGACGACGCTGCGACCCTGATAATCGATCGTCACCTGCTCCAGCGTCAGCGCCGGGCCGCCCAGCTCGCCCAGGCTCGTGACCATGATGTTCAGCGCGCGGTTGATCAGGCGCTCGTCGGTGCCGGTGACGTCGATGACGAAGTTGCGCGTCGCCCGCGTCACCCGCGTCGGCTCGCTGTTGATGATCGGCGGCAGGCTCAGCACCTGCCCGGCGCCGTCGCAGAGCAGCGGGTAGCGCGCGCGCCCCTCGAGCAACCAGGCATAGGCGCGGCCCTTCGGATGCTCAGCGAGAATCGCCCGCGGCGTCAGCGCGCTGGCGGGCGCCGCCACGTCATAGCCGAGCGGGATGAAGCGCAGCTCGTCCGGCCCGACGGTGCGATAGACCAGCCCGCTCGCGTCGAGCGTATCGAGGTCGTAGACGCCGATCGAGGCGTGCTTGCGATCGCGACCGAGCGCCCAATGCAGGTTCTCCTGCAGCTTCATCACCGTCTTGATCAGGTCGTTGTCGAGCGCCAGGCCACGCACGACCGCGCAGGCGATGAAGGGCCGGTGGCTCTCCGGCTGCGCCACGCTCGGGTCGACGCGCACGCGCAGTCGCGGCGGCGCCAGCGTATAGCGCGCCGGCTCCTCGCTCTCGCCGAGGTAGTGCCGCAGCACCCGCGCCAAGCCGCCGGGCTCGAACATGTCCGGCCGCACGGCGAGCAGCTCCATCCGGATCACCTCGGTCGTCCCCAGCGCGCTGAGCAGGGCCGGCAGCGCGCGGAAGTCGGCCCCGCAGCGATCGCAGAGCACGGGCGGATGCTCGGTCTCGGTGATCTCGAGGATGTTGTCGCAGCGGCTGCAGCCGAAGCGTCGCAGCGTCGCATAGCCCTCGACGTCGCAGCCGAGCTGTTGCAGCTGCTCGACGAGCTGCTGCGGCTCGAGCGGCGTGGCCACCCGCTGCCGCAGCAGGTGCAGCGGAATTCCGATTACCGGCATAGCGCCGCCTCCTCGAGCCAGGCCAGCCGCGCACGGTAGAGCTCGCCGATGCTGGCGACGCCATAGCGGAACATCGCCAGGCGCTCGAGGCCGAGGCCCCAGGCCAGCACGGGCGCCTGGCAGCCCAGCGGCTGCGTGACCTCGGGACGAAAGATCCCGGCGCCGCCCATCTCGACCCAATCCTGCTTCGACTCGAGCCAGACGAAGACCTCGACGCTCGGCTCCGTATAGGGGAAGAAGCCCGGCCGGAACTGGAAGCGCTCGAAGCCCATCTTGCGATAGAAGGCCTGCAAGGTGCCGAGCAGGGTGGCGAAGCTCGCCTGCTCGTCGACGATGATGCCGTCGACCTGGTGGAAGACGGGCAGATGCTTGTAATCCACCGTCTCGCGGCGAAACACCGGACCGACGCAGAAGACCTTGCGCGGCGCGCGCGGGTCGGCGGCGAGCGCGCGGATCGTCGCCGCGGTGGTATGCGTGCGCAGCAGCGGACGCCGCGCCAGCTCGGGATCCCAGCGGTAGCGCCAGCCGATCGAGCCGCTCTCGCCGCCGTCCTCGTGGGTGCGCGCGACCCTGCGCACCAGCGCCTCCTCGGGCAGGGCGCAGCGCGCCGGCGCCGCCACGTAGAAGGTGTCTTGCATGTCACGCGCGGGATGGTCCTGCGGCGAGAAGAGCGCGTCGAAGTCCCAGAACGCCGACTCGACGAAGGCGCTGTCGATCTCGTCGAAGCCGAGCTCGAGGAAGACGCGCCGCGTCTGCTCGAAGATCCGCACCAGCGGATGCGACTTGCCGGGGTGCAGCGCCGGCCCGGGCAGCGTCACGTCGTAGGGCCGCAGCTCGACCTCGCGCCAGCCGCCGTTGCGCAAGAGCTCGGCGTTGAGCTGGTTGATCGCCGAGCGCGCCGCGATCCCGCGCGTGACCAGCGCGCGTCCCGCTGCCGCCAACGCCACGCGGCGGGTCGTGCGCTCGCGCTCCTCGAGCAGCCCGCTGCGGCCCTCGAGCAGGCGCCGCGCCGCCGCGAAGTCGATTCCGCGCGCGCGCAGCGCCTCTTCGGTCGCAGTGCCCAGCTCGACCAGCGCCGCCAGCAGGGCCTCGTCCGCCGCGGGCGGCGCGCTGAGGGCCGCGCGGCCCGCCGCGCAT
This sequence comes from Pseudomonadota bacterium, assembly GCA_016711215.1. Classification (NCBI taxonomy): domain Bacteria; kingdom Pseudomonadati; phylum Pseudomonadota; species Pseudomonadota bacterium. The sequence goes on from JADJTL010000003.1 coordinate 478,302, forward strand.
AGCGCCAGCGCGGGTCCTTGTTGCTCGGCCCAACCCCGATGCTTGAGCCAGCGCAGCGCCTGACCGACCTCTTTCTGCGGCAGGCCCGTCTGCTCGGGCAGGGATTGCAGCGTCGCCTGGCCGCCCGCGCGCGCCAGCGCCTCGATCACCGCGCGCTCCGGCAAGGGGCGCCCGACCAGCGCCTTGCCCTTGGCACCGAGCTTGAGCTCGAGATAGCGCTCCTCCTCGACCGCGACCTCGCCCGCCAGCGCGCGCGTCAGACAGACCGCGGCGACCTGCGCCTGATCGAGGCCGAGGCGCAGCGCCAGCGCGTCGATCGCCACGGGCTCCGTCGTCGCGGCGAGCGCGCTCAGCACGCGGTAGTCGAGCTCGGGAAGCTGCACCATCGCAAGCACACTCCTTGGGCAGCGCGGCGCCGCGTTACATCTCTTCCAGCACGGCGATGCCGAGCAGGCCGAGACCGGCCTTCACCGTATGGCCCACCGCCGCCACCAGCATCAGGCGCGCGGCGCGCAGCTCGGCGTCGTCGCAGGTGGCGATCGGATGATTCGCCTTGTCGGTGAAGATGAAGGCGAAGCGCTTGCAAAGGTCGAAGAGGTACTCGGCGAGGCGCGACGGGTCGCAGCTCTCGGCGGCGCGCAGCACGAGCGCCGGCCACTGCGCCAGGCGCCGCACCAGGTCGAGCTCCTGCGGCGTCTGCAGCCGCGCGGCCGCCGCCGCCTCGAAGCCAGGCTCGCCGCCCCCGACCTTACGCACCAGCGAGCGCGTGCGCGCGTAGTTGAAGAGGCAATAGGGCCCCGTCTGGCCGAGGAAGTCGATGCTCGCGCGCGGGTCGTACTCGAAGGCGCTGCGCGGCGAGTACTTGAGCAAGAAGTACTTGAGCGCGGCCATGCCGATGTGCTCGGCGCGACGCTCGAGCTCGGCCTCGCTCAGGTCGGCCGTATGCGCCTTGCCCTCCGCCACGCGCGCCTCGGTCTCGGCGCGGGCCAGCCGGTGCATCTCGTCCATCAGGTCATCGGCGTCGACGACCGTCCCCTCACGGCTCTTCATCCGCCCCTCGGGCAGGCGGATCATCCCGTAGGAGAGATGCCGGCAGCGCTCCGCCAGCCCGGGCCGCAGCAAGCCGAGGATCTTGAAGAGCACGTCGAAGTGGTAGTTCTGCTCGTCGCCGACCACGTAGACCAGCACCGCCGGCTGGAGCTGGTCGACGCGCTCGACCGCGGTGCCGAGATCCTGGGTCATGTAGACGCTGGTGCCGTCGCTGCGCAGCAGCACCTTCTCGCCGCTCAGCCCCACCTGCGCCAGATCGCAGATCACGGCCCCGTCGGCCCGGCGCTGCATCACCCCGCGATCGAGCCCCTCCTGCACCAGCCGCTTGCCGAGCTTGTAGGTCTCGCTCTCGTACTGGATCAGCTCGAAGCCGACGCCCATCCGCGCGTAGGTCGCCTGAAAGCCGGCGAGCACCCAGTCGTTCATTCGACGCCAGAGCGCGAGGACCTCGGGGTCGCCCTGCTCCCAGCGCAGCAGCAGCTCGCGCACCTGCGCGCCGAGGACCGAGTCCTGGTTGAAGTAGTCGTCCTTGTAGCCGGCGAAGAAGGCCTGCGCCGCGCTGGCCACGCGGCCCTCGCCGCTGCCGACCCAGCCCTGCAGGCGCGCGGCCGCCGCCGGGGTCTGCTGCCAGGCCAGGTACTCCTCGCTCAGCCGCCGCTCGAAGCGCACGTAGCAGTCGCCGACCAAGCGGTCGCCCTTCTGCCCCGCGCTCTGCGGGTCGCTGCCCGCGCCCCAGAGCTGGTAGGCCAGCATCGACTTGCAGATGTGCACGCCGCGGTCGTTGACCAGGTTGACCCGCGTGACGCGATGGCCGACGAAGCGCAGCAGCGCGGCCACCGCCGCCCCGAGCAGGTTGTTGCGCAGATGCCCGAGGTGCAGCGGCTTGTTGGTGTTGGGCGAGGAGTACTCGATCAGCCAATGCTGCGGCGCCGCCGCGCCCTCCGCGCCGAAGCGCGCGCCCTGGCTCAGCGCCTGCCGCAGCACCACCTGGACCAGCGTCGCCTCGTGCAGCTTGAGGTTGACGTAGCCCTTGTCGTCGCTCGCCGCGGCGATCACCGCGTCGGGCGTCAGCGCCGCGGCCACCTCGCGGGCGATCTGCGGCGGCGCCCGGCGCAGCACGCGCGCCAGCGCAAAACACGGGAAGCCCAGGTCGCCCTGCTCGGGCTGCGGCGGCGCCACCAGCTCGAAGGCGACGCCCGGCGCCCCCACCTGGGCCAACGCCGCGGCCACCCGCGCCTGCAGGTGAGCCTCGAGCTCGGCGATCGTCAAGGTGCTGACGTCCATCGGGCGGCGACACTAGTGCAAGATCGCCAACCGTTCAATGCGCCCGCGCGGCCTGTCGAGCCCGGGCGGCCCGGCGAGGAACTGGCCCCCGAGCAGCAAGCCCCCTACGTTTCCCTGCCCGCGCCAAGGAGGCCACCCACCCGATGCCGCGCCACGCGCAGGTCGTGCGCCAATGGAAGCTGCTGCGCCGCCTCGAGCGCGCCGCCCAGGGCCAGAGCGTGGCCGAGCTGGCGGGCGACGAGGTCGCCGCCCAGCGCGCCTGCTACCGCGACCTCGAGGCGCTGCAGGCCGCCGGCTTCCCGCTCTACACCGAGGAGCGCGAGGGCCTGCGGCGCTGGTGTCTGACAGAGGCCTTCCGCAGCCAGCGCGCGATCCCCCTCGCCACCAGCGAGCTGCTCGCCCTGCGCGCCGCCCGCAGCGCCCTGCGCCACTTCGCCCAGACGCCCTTCTTCGAGGGGCTGCAGGCCCTCAGCGACAAGCTCGACGCCCTCCTCGCGCCGGAGCAGCGCCGCTTCGCCGAGCAGATGGACGACATCGTCGTCGGCGACCGCTTCGGCAGCCCCGACCACGGCGCGCTGCGCGAGCTGATCGACACGCTGACCGAGGCCTGCGCCCGACGCGTCACCCTGGCGATCACCTACCGCGCCAGCCGCGGCGACGAGACCACCCGGCGGGTCGATCCCTACAAGCTCTGGCTGCACCGCGGCAGCGCCTACCTGGTGGCCCACTGCCACCTGCGCCAGGCCGTCCGCACCTTCGCCGTCGCGCGCATCGCCGCCGCCCTGCCGACGGACGCGACCTTCGACCGTCCGACGAGCTTCGACTTCGATCGTTTCGTCCACGACCGCTTCCGCATCTGCGGCGACGGCCAGCCCACGCCCGTGACCCTCTGGTTCGCCCCCGAGGTCGCCCGCTACATCCGCGAGCGCACCTGGCACCCGACCCAGCAGCTCACGCCCGCCGCCGACGGCGCCGTCACCCTGACCATGACCGTCGACGGCCTGACCGAGCTCGCCGCCTGGCTCCTGAGCTTCGGCCCCCGCGCCCGCGTCCTCGCCCCCACCACCCTAGCCACCCACCTCCAAACCCAACTCCACGCCGCCCTAGCGGGATACGAGGGCAGGGAGCAGGCGGACGCCAACGCGAGCGCGAGCAAAAAACAGTGAATCGGAGTGACCCCGGATGTCAAAGCAGCGTGGTGAGATGAGCGAGCATCACCCAAAGAACGACGGCAACGATCGCACGATGAGCGGCCGATGACTGATTTCAACACCTGGTTCCGGCGCGTCGTCGGTGAGTCCGTCTCGCCGCACCCCTGGCAATGTACGCTCGCCACGAGAACGGACCCCGCCAGCCGCCTGATTCGCATACCCACGGGCTTGGGAAAGACGCTGGGCGTGCTCGCCGCCTGGTCTTGGCACCGCATCGAGCGTGCCGACGATCGCTGGCCACGCCGGTTGGTCTGGTGTCTGCCGATGCGCGTGCTGGTCGAGCAGACAGAGGCCATCGTGCGAGCGGCGCTAGACCGCACTGACCTGCTCTGGGATACCGCTTCCGACCACACGGGCCGAGTCGGCGTGCACACCCTCATGGGCGGCGCCGAGGCCGACGGTGACTGGAACCTCTTCCCTGAGGCGTGCGCGGTGCTTGTCGGCACGCAGGACATGTTGCTCTCCCGCGCGTTGAACCGCGGCTACGCCACTGGGCGCGCGCGCTGGCCCTTCGAGTTCGGATTGCTCAGTCACGATGCGCTATGGGTGATGGACGAGGTCCAGCTGATGGACGTTGGGCTGGCCACCAGTGCTCAGCTCCAGGCCTTTCACGACGAAGACGCGCCGAAGGGACTGCGGCCGCGAAGCACCTGGTGGATGAGCGCAACCTTGCAGCCCGACTGGCTGGAGAGCGTCGACACGGCGCCCCGACACAGCGAATGGGTTCGCGACCCCTGCGTCGTACCAGCGGACCAGCGCACGGGTGATGCATGGTCGATCACGAAGCAGCTTCAGCTGGCCACCCTTGCGCGGCAGGACGCGGAGTCCTTCGCTCGCCTCGTGCTAGACGAGCATGCGCAGCTGATCGACGGCGTTAACGGCCGCATCACCCTGGTTGTCTGCAATACCGTGGACCGCGCCTGCCAGACCTTCGCGTGCCTGCGCGAGCGGGCCCCCGCGCAACCTGTCGAGCTCATTCACAGCCGCTTTCGCGGCGCCGAGCGCGCGAGGTGGCGCCAGCGCTTCCTCAGCCGCGCCGCCTGTACGCCCGGCAATAACCGCATCATTGTCGCGACGCAGGTCGTCGAAGCGGGGGTCGATATCTCCGCCGGGTGCATCGTCACGGACCTCGCACCGTGGCCCAGCCTGGTGCAGCGCTTCGGTCGCTGTGCTCGCTACGGTGGACGGGGCACGGTGGTCGTCGTCGATCGCGGGCGCGACGCGCTCGCCGCACCACCCTACTCCAGTGCAGAACTTGAGGCGGCCTGGGACGCGATCCAAGGGCTCAGCAGCGCCGAGGTCGGCATCGCCGCGCTGGAGCTCTTCGAAGAGCACCTGCCTGAGAACGTCCGCGCGCGACTCTACCCATACGAGCCCCAGCACCTCCTGCTCCGCCGCGAATTCGAAGAGCTCTTCGACACGACACCCGATCTCACAGGTGGCGAGCTGGACATCAGCCGCTTCATCCGGGCCGGCACGGAAAAAGACGTGCTCGTGTTCTGGACCGACGCACCTCCCGGCAAGAAGGGCAGGCCTGGATCGACACCACCGCCGGAGCGCCAGCCGAGCCGCGCCGAGCTGTGCGCCGTGCCCTTCCTCACGGCACGCGACTGGCTCTGCGGCAAGGAATCGGGCAAGAGTCGCAAACCACGGCTCCGCCCCGGTGTCAGAGCCTGGACGTGGGACTGGATCGACGGCGAGTGGGTGGTCGCCGACCGCGCAATGCTGACGCCGGGTCGCCTGGTCTGCGTCGCAAGCGACGCCGGCGGCTACAGCGTCGAGCGCGGCTTTGACCCGACCTCGCGCGCTCCTGTGCCTCCGGTGCCACCTCCTCCCTTAGCAGCACGACCCAGCGCCCAGCTCGACGCGGACAGGCGCGGTGACAGCGAGAGCCTGAGCGTCGCCGCGTGGAAGACCATCGCCTGTCACAGTCGCGAGGTTGTCGAAATCGCCGAGGGCATCGCCCGGGCGGTGGGCCTGCGTAGTGACCTGCGCCGAGTCCTCGAGCTCGCTGGCCAGTGGCACGATCTGGGCAAGGCACACCCGGCCTTTCAGGGGGCCATCCGCCACGAGCAGCGTCCCGCTCGCCAGGATCTCGCCAAGGCGCCGAGAAGCGCGTGGCCCAAGCCGCCCAAGACCTACCGCACGAGCGACGACCGCGATCTCAGACCGGGGCTGCGGCACGAGCTGGCGAGCGCCCTCGCGCTCTTCGCCGTTCTCAGACGTCACGCCCCGCTGCACGAAGCCCTGCTCGGTCCCTGGCGCGAAGCGCTGCCGCTCCTGGGTCAAGCGCTTCCTGAGGCCTCTGCGCCCACCCCACCCACACCAGGCGAACAAGCCGTGCTCGACTGCTCGGCCGAGGATTTCGATCTGCTGGCCTACCTGGTCGCGTGCCATCACGGAAAGGTTCGCGTCGCGCTCCATGCGGGACCCAAAGACCAAGACTACCGGGCAACCGATGATGGGCACGGGCTGCCTATTCGCGGCGTGCGGGAGGGCGACGTGCTGCCCTCGCTCGCCGCCGTGGAGGACCCTGGAGGCCCGCCGCTGACACCGCTGACGCTCACCCTCGAACCCGCCGCGCTCGGCTTGTCCGCGGTAACTGGTCGCAGCTGGCGCGAACGAACGCTGGGGCTCATAGCGCGCCTAGGCCCGGGGGCACTGGCTTGGCTGGAAGGGCTGTTGATGGCGGCCGACCGCCGGGCCTCCGCGCGAACCACCGCGGACCCGATCTTCGCGCCGCACCAGGAGCCACCCCGATGACGCTCCACCTGCACCATCTCGCCGGCTGCACCCCCGCGCCGCTGGCGTACTACCTTAAGGCACTCGGGATCCTGCGCGTCCTGGCCGAGCAAACGCCCGACTCGCAGGCCCGCGGCTGGTGGCAAGATGAGCACTTCTGCCTGCTGAGCACGCTCGAGCGCGCCGAGCTGGAGCGCTTTCTGCTCACAGGCTATGCGCCAACGGCCTTTGTTTCCCCCTGGAACAAGGGTTCAGGCTTCTACAGGCAGGACGACCCCGCGCTGGATCCCATCGAGCGATCGACTGCCGCCCGCTTCGCACCCTTCCGCGCGGGTATCGCGGCGGCCCGCGGTCCCCTCGCCCAGATCGCCGCTGCCGATGCTGCCATCCGGCAGCTCAAGACCACGACCAAAGTGAAGAAGGGCATGAGCGACGCGGAGAAGCGCACCGCGCGGGCGAGGGAAAGCGACCTCGAGCACAAACGCGAACTCGCTCTTGCCGAAAAAAACTTCAAGGCGCTCAAGGCCGAGCTCTTCACTCCCTTCCTCCGGTCCTGGCGCGGCCCGCACCGCCGCTGGCTCGACGCGGCGATGGTGTTGCTCGATGACGGACGCGCAGCCTGGCCCTCGCTGCTCGGCACCGGCGGCTGCGATGGCCGTCTCGACTTCACGAATAACGCGATGCAGCGTCTCGGTGACCTCTTCGACCTGGCCGCGCCTGATGGTCGATGCAAGCCAGCGGCGACCGAACTCCTCGCGCACAGCCTATGGGACACACCCACGGATGGCCTGCTCTGCGGCGCCGCTATCGGCCAGTTCCTGCCCGGTGGCGCGGGAGGCGCCAACAGCAGCAGCGGTCCCGGGGGCGACAGCCTGGTCAACCCGTGGGACTTCATCCTGATGCTTGAGGGCGCCCTGCTCTTCAGTGCGCGATCGACGCGACGCCTCGATCCATTCGCGACGAGCCGAGCCAGCGCCCCCTTCGCCGTTCGAGCGCATGCCGCCGGCCACGGCACGCGGGGGCATGAGAAGGCCGATCGGGGTGAGCAGTGGATGCCCTTGTGGTCCAACCCGACCAGTCTGGCCGACCTGGAGGCAATGATCGGCGAGGCCCGCCTCCAGCTCGGGAGGCAAGTCGCTCACCGCCCGATCGACGTCGCCCGTGCGCTGTCACGCCTCGGCGCGACCCGCGGGATCACTGCGTTCAATCGCTTCGGGTACCTGGAGCGCAATGGCCAATCGAAGATCGCGGTGCCACTGGGACGGCTGGGGGTTTACTCGCGGCCCCGTGCGCATCTGATCGACGATCTCGCCCCCTGGATCGATCGTCTCCAGCGATTGGCCCGGGACCAACATGCGCCCAGACGGCTCGTACTGGCGGAGGGCGGGCTCGCCGACGCCGTTTTTGCGGCTCTGACCCACGACGACGCTCCCCCACGCTGGCAGGCGGTTCTGCTTGCGGCGGGCAGTGTGGAAGCCCTGCAGGCCAGCGGAACGGCGTTCAAGGCCGGACCGCTTCCGCCGCTCGCGCCGGAGTGGATCGTCGCGGCTGATGACGGCACCGTCGAGTGGCGCCTCGCTTGCGCACTGGGCAGCGCCGCTGCCTCGTACGATGCGACACGCCGGCCGCACGACCCGGTTCGGCATCACTGGCTACCGCTCCAGCCCGGCGGCCGTCGCTTCCTGGAGCAAGACAAACACCTGCGGCGCGACTCTCGGGTCGTGATGATGGGTCGCGATCCCGTGGCGGACTTCGGGGCGCTGGTGCAACGGCGGGTGATCGAGGCGGCTCAACACGGCCAGCGCCGGCTGCCTCTCGTGTCGGCGCGCGGATGCGACGCGCATCCCGCGGACCTCGCCGCGCTCCTTGCGGGCGAGGTTGACCTGGAGCGCGTCTCCATACTGGCGCGCTCCCTGATGGCCGTCCGCTGGGAGCGCTGCGCTTCCGCGCCATGCGCGCAGGCGCGCCGCGACCCCTGGCCCGACGAGGCCTGGATCGCCGTTCGCCTCTGCTGCCTGCCGTGGCCGCTGGAGACCCAGCGATCGATCCCCGTCGACGAGGGAACGATTCGCCGCCTCCTCGCCGGCGATGCCGCCGGCGCGGTGGCTCTCGCGCTGCGGCGCCTGCGCAGCGCTGGCCTCCGACCGCCACTACGCGCGGCTTTCGCCGATGCCGCCACGGCGAAGCGCTGGGCCGCCGCCCTCGCCTTTCCAGTCAGCCAGCGCTGCGCGCGTGCGATGGCCCAACGCTTCGATCCCCAGCAGCACAAGGAGCTAACATGAGCATCAATCTCACCGCGCTCGATCAGGCGACGCGCCTGCTCTTCACCGTGCCTCTGCGTCCGATCCAGTCGGACCGCTTCCAGCCGACCGGCTTCCCGAGCCTCGGGGCCGCCACCTACCAGACGAACCAGGGGCCCAAGCTGCTGGTTGAGAGCACCCAGAGCATGGCGAATCGCCTCGAGGCGACCTGCTGGGACTACGCGGCCCACACCCCCGTGCCGGTGCTTCGCGGCACCTCCCATGTGACGGTCACCCGCAATGGGGCCTTCCTCACCGACACGATGCTCGAGGCCCATCGCCTCAACAGCCCCTACATCTTAGAGAACAAGGCCGACGCCTCCTTGGCAAAGAAGCTCAAGGCCGACCTCGGCGGCCTCGAGGAGGGACCGATCAACCGTAAGCTCCTCGCCGCGGTGCTGCTGCGCTACGACATCGGCAGCCTGATCCACGGCGTGTTCCTCGCAAAGAAGGAGCTGGCAGGCGGGCGCCTGCGGGTGGCTCGGGCCCTCTCCGCCTTCATCGAGGCCAGCGGCGTGCGCATCGCGGCCTCCGGTGGCGTCAAGAACGACCACGTAAACCCGTCGGGCGTAACCAAAGATGGCTTCGGCAACGTGCCCTTCGCGCGCGATGAGTTCACAGCCGATCGTATCGACTGCCATATCAACCTCGATCTCGCCCAGCTCCGTGGCTATGGGCTTGGGCCCGAGGCCGAGCGACTCCTGATCCTGCTCGCGCTGCACCGCGTCCGGAAACTACTGGACGGCGATCTTCGGCTGCGCACCGCCTGCGATCTCCAGCGGGTCGAAGACGGTGCGATTGTCGCGACGCGCCCCAACGGCTTCGTGCTCCCGCCCCTGGCCGAGTTCGAAGCAGCCTTAGCCGCGGCCATCGCCGCGTGCGCGCCGCAGATGCTGCAAGAGACCGTCGTCTTCGACGGACCGCTCAAGAAGGGGAAGGACGAGGACACCACCAGCACCGACGAAGATGAAGCGAGTGACGACGCGGAGCACGACGAGCACGGGAGCTGAGCATGCCCACCCTGCTGCTGAGCTTCCCGGGAGGGCGCTACCACGCCACGCCTCCGGGGCACCATGTCAACGAGGGCCTCGTGGAGTGGCCCCCGAGTCCGTGGCGACTGCTTCGCGCCTTGATCGCCTGCGGCTACGCCACTCACCATTGGAGCGAAGTTCCTGCCACCGCGCGCCGCCTGATCGAGGCGCTCGCGAGCACTCTGCCGACTTACCGCTTGCCGCAGGCCAGCGTCGCGCACAGTCGGCACTTCATGCCGCTGGGCACGCTTAAGAATGGCCGCGAGAGCACGACGCTCGTCTACGACACCTGGGCCGAGGTTGGCCAGCAACCGCTCGCCGTGCGCTGGCCCTGTGCTCTCGCTCGCGAAGCACATACGCTCTTCGGCAGCCTGGCCACACAGCTCGGATATCTCGGTCGCAGCGAGAGCTGGGTCGTCGCCAGCGCGATCGGCGACGACGCCACCCTGCCTCCCGGCCAAGACGCCTACCCCCACAGTGGCGATGCTTCGGTCAGCCCCCATTGGGAGCAGGTCTCCTTGCTGGTACCGGAGCTCCCCGAGACCTACGCCGATTGGCGTAAGAGCAGCGTGGCGAATGCCCTCGATGCCCATCCGCTGCCCGACGCCAAGAAGCGGCCATCGAAGAAGCTGCTCAAGGAACGCACGGCGGCTGTTGCCAGCTACCCATCCGATCTGCTCGACTGCCTGCAACGAGACACGGCGTGGTGGAAGGGCCACGGCTGGGGTCAACCGCCCGGTTCGCGCCGCGTGCTCTATTTGCGCCGCAGCGACGCGCTCACCGTCGGCCCTCCCGCCGCCTACACCCGGAGACCAAGCGGTCACGTTGCGGCCATGCTGCTCGCACTCACCACGCCGAGAGGCACTCGCTCTGCCTTGCCAACGCGCGCCCGAACCCTCCCTCAGGGCGAACTCCTGCACCGCGCACTCGTTTCAGTGGCCGCACGCGGTGAGTCTGTCCTTTGTCCTGCGCTCACCGGCCGGGACGAGGGCGGCAAGCTGCTACGAGGCCACCGGCACGCATCGATTCTGCCTACGGACCTCGACCGCGACGGACATCTCGACCACATCCTCGTCCACGCGCCCATGGGGCTCGACCCCAGGGCGCAGCAGGCCATCAGGTCCCTGCGCCGCACGTGGACCAGGGGTGGGGTGGGCGATCTTCAGCTCGCCGTCGCGGGCCAGGGCAGTCTGGCCGACCTGCTCGGGTTGTCTTCGCCCCTCGACGTCGGCATCCGCCAGCTACTTGGACCGACCGGGAGCGCTTCGGCCTGGGTGAGCGAAACGCCCTTTGTGCCCCCGCGCCATCCCAAGCCACGCGGCTCAAGCAGCATCGAGGGCCAGGTGCTCGCCGAGCTTGCATCCCGCGACCTTCCGTCCGCTGAGGTCCGAGTGCTCCCGTGGAACGAGCAGAACCACGCCCTGCGACACGCGGTTCGCGTGCGGCGGCACCCGGCCCATCCGCCGCCGGTCGATGCTGGGTTCGCCATCAGTTTGATCTTCTCCGTGCCGGTCCCAGGCCCCATCTCACTGGGCTACGCTGCTCACTTCGGCCTTGGACAGTTCCGCGCCCTGGAGGTCTAGTTCCTCTGCGGCGGCTACCATGCGCAAGCGCAAAAAGGAAGGCCGCGACGAAGAGCCAGAAGAAGCCGACCGCCCCTCCGTTCGCTCCGCCCACCTCGGCGCCGCGCCCCCAGCGCCACGCCGCCGAGCGAGATGCAAAAGAGAATGCTGAGCAGCAGCTAACTAGCTATTTAGCTCTTGACACAATTTTCCCGCGCGCCGCCCAACAAGGGCCGCGTCGGGCTGCAACGCCCCTCGGCGGGCCTCTGACGTCCGCTGCGCAATGAACATCGCCGCGCTCGCTCAAATTCGTTAAAGACCGCCGAAAGCGCCGCAGCGAGCCTTCCACGAGTTCGCGCAACCTTGGTGTTAGCTTTATCGATAACACTGGCCCACCCAGGAGCGCTCTTATGCAACATCTCGCCCTTGCCGCTTCGTCCCCTCCCTCGCTGGCCCTCGAGGCCGCCGTCCAGCCTGACCTCGACTCGCTCGGGGAGGCGATCGCCGAGCTGGCGGCGCAGCTCCATGCGGCCACCTACCGGCTGCTTTGTCTGATCCGTGAGTTCGATCGGCGCGACGGCTGGGCCAGCGGGTTTCGCTCCTGCGCGCACTGGCTCGCTTGGCGCACGGGCATCGAGCTGGGCGCGGCGCGCGAGAAGGTCCGGGTCGCCCGCGCGCTCGCTGAGCTTCCCGCGACGCGCGAGGCGCTGGCCGCCGGAAAGGTGAGCTATGCCAAGGTGCGTGCGCTGACCCGCGTGGCGACGCTGGAGACGGAGGGCGACCTGCTGGCCATCGCCTGCTGCGGCACGGCCGCACACGTCGAGCGCGTGGTTCGGGGCTATCGCCGAGCGGTGAGCGCCGAGCAGGAGGCTGCGAACGCCCGGGCCAGGCACGAGGCGCGCGGCCTTCAGGTGTACTGGGACGAGGCCGGCATGCTCGTGCTCCGCGGGCGGCTGCCGCCCGAGCAGGGCGCCCGCCTCTTGGCGGCGCTCGAGGCCGCCGACGCTCAGCTCGCCGAGGAAAGGGGAGCCTCGGACGTTTCCGCGGAAACGTCCGAGCCCTCGGTGGCGCTGGCCTTGGCAGTAGCGCCACGCCTCCTCGCCGAGACGCGGCAGGCGCAAGGGCGAGCCGACGCCCTGGCCCGGGTAACCGAGGCCGCGCTGGGGGAGGGATTGGGCGGCGACCGCGCCGCTGAGGCCCAGCTCGTCGTGCACGTGGACGCGCGCGTGCTCGCACAGGCCGCGGCGCCCGGGGGCGGCCGCAGTGCCATCGAGCATGGCCCCCACGTTTCCGCGGAAACGTCGCGGCGCCTGGCCTGCGACGGGAGCATCGTGCGCCTGGTCGAGGATTCGCGTGGCGAGCCGCTCTCGATCGGCCGCAAGACGCGCGCCGTGCCCGAGCCGATGCGACGCGCGCTGCATCATCGCGACGGTGGTTGCCGCTTCCCCGGCTGCGGCTGCACGCGGCGGCTGCACGCGCACCATATCGAACACTGGGCCGACGGAGGGCTTACCGCGGTGGGTAATCTGGTCGAGCTTTGCGCCTTCCATCACCGTCAGGTTCACGAGGGCGGCTGTTGGGTGGAGCGCCGCAGCGATGGCACCCTGCGCTTCTTCGACGCCTGCGGCCGAGAGCTGGCGCCGGCGCCAGCCTCAAGGCGCAGCCACAGCGACGCAGCCACCGCCCTGGCCAGCGCCAACCGCCACGCGCTCGGTCAGCCCGTCACCGCCGCCACCCTCAGCACCTGGAACGGGGTCGACCAGCTCGACGTGGACTGGGCCGTCAGCGCGCTGCTGTGGAAGACGCCGCGAGCGAGGGAGGCTGCACCAGACTGACCCCGGGGCTCACGGCGCTTGGCCTTCGCGCTGCTGGCGCAGCGCCAGCAGCAGCGGAACCGGCGCGGGTCCACCACGCGGGCACACCACGCGGGGCGTCCACCGCGGCTGCGGCTGGGACGGGGGTGGGGCACTGCGCGATCGCCGGGCTCCTCCAGCGCTACCGGCTGCGCCCATACCCGCGACAGCGCTCGGGCCGCCGAGGAGGCCCCACAAGGCTGAACCGAGATTGTCCCCGGATGTCAGAACGCTGTGCTGAGCTGGAACCGACACGCCTTTGCGTGCAGGAGGGAAGGCTCTTGGGTGCAACCGCCGACGATCTCGACACGCCGCTGCTGGTTCCGGCGCGGATGATCAACGAGTACGTCTACTGCCCGCGTCTGGCCTACATCGAGTGGGTCGAGGGGGAGTTCCGCGACAACTACTACACGGTCGACGGTCGCCTGACGCACCGGCGCGTCGACCGCAGGGCCGGACACCTCCCCGCGCGAGCCTCGCCCCCGCCGGAGGGTGGCGAGGAAAAGGAGCGCAGCGATCCAGCTCCTGCCGGCCCCACGCTGCATGCGCGCAGCGTGGAGCTCTCGGCGCCGATCGCCGGCATCGTGGCCCGCATCGACTTGATCGAATCCGATGGGACGCGCGCGACGCCGGTCGAGTACAAGCGCGGCAAGCCCCCCGCGAACGCGGAGCGCTCCTACTACCCGGAGCGCGCGCAGCTCTGCGCCCAGGCCATCGTGCTGGAGGAGAACGGCCTGAGCTGCCAGGAAGGCGTGCTCTACTACGCGGCGGCCCGCACGAGGGTCACGGTCCCGATCACACCCGAGCTCAGAGCCTTGACGCTGCAGGCCGCTGAGCAACTGCGCGCCCTACCCGCCGCGAGCCAGCCGCCGCCGCCGCTCGTCGACAGCCCAAAGTGCGTCGGCTGCTCGCTGGCGGGCCTCTGCCTTCCGGACGAGCTCAACCTGCACCCCGACCCGGAGCAACAGAGCACGCCCGTGCGCTTGCTCTTCCCGGCGCGCGACGACGCCAAGCCGCTGCACCTCCAAGAGCAGTGGGGCAAGCTCGGCATCGAGTCGGGCAACCTGCTGCGCGTGAGCACCCGCGATGCCGAGCCCTACCAAGTGCGCCTACGCGACGTCTCGCAGGTGGCCGTCTACGGCAACGTGCAGGTGACGACCCAGGCCCTGCGCGCGCTGGCGACGAAGGGCATCCCGCTCACCCTCTTCAGCTACGGCGGCTGGTTCTACGGCATGCTCACCGGGCTCACCCACCGCAACGTGCTGCTGCGCGAGTGTCAGTTTTCCGCCGCCCGTGACGGCGGCAGGGCGCTCGCGGTGGCCCGCTCGCTGGTCGCGCAGAAGATCCGCAACCAGCGCACGATGCTGCGCAGGAACCGGCGCGCCGAGCTGCGCAACGCCCTGGTCGACCTCCAGCGCGACCTGGACCACGCGATGGTCGCCCCATCGGTCGAGTCCCTGCTGGGGATCGAGGGCACGGCGGCGCGCACCTACTTCCAGTCCTTCGCCGACATGCTGCGCGAGCCCCTCAACGGCGCCTTCGACTTCAAGGGACGCAACCGGCGTCCGCCGCGCGACCCCGTCAACGCCCTGCTCTCGTTCGCCTACGCGCTGCTGGTCAAGGACTGGACGTTAGCGCTGACGGCGGTCGGCTTCGACCCGCATCTGGGCTTCTACCACCGCCCGCGCTATGGGCGCCCTTCCCTGGCGCTCGACCTGATGGAGCCCTTTCGCCCACTGATCGCCGACTCCGTGGTGCTCGTGGCGCTGAACACCAAGGTGGTCGCCGAGGACGACTTCAGCCGGGGCGTCGGCGCCGTGGCTCTGAAGGACGCCGCCCGCCGGCGCTTCATCGAGGCCTACGAGCGCCGGATGAACGAGCTCGTCACCCATCCGGTCTTTGGCTACCGCATCAGCTATCGCCGCGTGCTCGAGGTTCAAGCGCGCCTCTTCGCCCGCTATCTCGTCGGCGAGCTCCCCGAGATGCCGGTCTTCGTCACCCGCTGAGCCTGCACAGATGCAACGCTATATCGTCACCTACGACGTCTGCGACCCAAAGCGCCTGCGCCGCGCGTTCGAGGTTCTGCGCGGCTTCGGCGACCACCTGCAGTACTCTGTGTTCCGCTGTGACCTCAGCCAGCAGGCCCTCGTCGAGTTGAAGGCCGAGCTGCACGCGGTCATCGACCACGACGAGGACCAGGTGCTGCTCTTTGACCTCGGCCCGGCCCCAGGGCGCGGCGCGTCCTCAGTCGAGGCGCTCGGCCGTCCCTACCGAGAAGCCACCAAGACCTGCACCGTGATATAGTCCCGCGGCTGCTGCGGGCTGAAAAGGGAAGAGCCGTTTCAGGCGATCGAGCGATCCGGTGGTGCCAAATCCCCCGCACCCGCTCGCGCCAACCCAACCCCGCGTTATTGCGTTAAGTCGCACCTGATCGAGGCCAGCAAGCCCAGGAACTGCCATGCACCGCACGACCCCTAGCGACAGCCGCTCGAAACCATGCTGTCAACGACACGAAGAGCCTCACGATTTCAGCAGAGCCCTTTCCGCAGCTACCAAGCTGCGGCCCCATTGAAGCGGCTGGGCTCGGCCTGCGCCGCCGGCCCCATTGAAGTCGGGCCGGTCGCAAGCGCCTTTCCGCAGCTACCAAGCTGCGGCCCCATTGAAGCGCGATCATGCCGCACCCCCCGACGCCGCCCGCGCCGCTTTCCGCAGCTACCAAGCTGCGGCCCCATTGAAGCCACTCGGCCTGAACCGAGTTGCTGAGGTTGGTGACGCTTTCCGCAGCTACCAAGCTGCGGCCCCATTGAAGCCTGCCGGCGGGGGCCGCCGGGGGTCGAGCGACTCAACATCGACTTCGTAACCGAATGACAGCTGTCCATCTTTCCGCAGCTACCAAGCTGCGGCCCCATTGAAGCGGCGTACAGAACGCCCGCGCGCTCACCGATACGTCCACTTTCCGCAGCTACCAAGCTGCGGCCCCATTGAAGCCATAGAGCGCCCGCTAACGGCTGCAACGACCTTCACCTTTCCGCAGCTACCAAGCTGCGGCCCCATTGAAGCCGTCGCCTTCGTCCATCGCGGCCGCCAACTCCTCGGCTGCCTTTCCGCAGCTACCAAGCTGCGGCCCCATTGAAGCGTAGCCCTCCCGTGTGACCATCGAAGCTGGCTTGCGCCTTTCCGCAGCTACCAAGCTGCGGCCCCATTGAAGCGCGTCCTGCCGCGAGGTGCGGCAGGCCAAATGCGGCCTCCTTTCCGCAGCTACCAAGCTGCGGCCCCATTGAAGCCTCGCTCCTGCCCGCGCGGCGAGGGCCAGCGCGTCGTCTTTCCGCAGCTACCAAGCTGCGGCCCCATTGAAGCCTAACAGGCCGGGCGATATCCTGTTTGTGAAAAAGACCTTTCCGCAGCTACCAAGCTGCGGCCCCATTGAAGCAGCACGCCGTCGTGGATGGCGAAGCATCCCGTCGCCTTTCCGCAGCTACCAAGCTGCGGCCCCCATGCGTGATCAGTTAAGCGAAGCGTGGGCAACACGGAGCCGTTTGGGCTGACCTGGGGAGATGCGCCAACCGCGCATTTGGTCGAGGACGGAGGGGCGGCGCCGCCAGTTGGGGTCGGTCTCGCCGTTGAATAGCTCGGCGAGGCGACGCCACCTCGAGGTCGGCCTCGCGGCCGGAGAGCTCAAAGGCCCGGCCAATGGCAAAGGCGGCGACGGCGACCATACGCGCGAGGGCTTGTGGATGCAGCGGCGGCTTCGTCCGCTCGGCCCTGCCGCGAGGGGGAGGCGCCTCCCGGCGGCGGTGATGGTGCGCAAGCATGCAAACGATGACCGAAGCGACCATCGCGGCGTGCACCAGGGCACGCACCGCAGGGCCTGTCTTGGCGCCGATGTCGTCCAGGCGCAAACAGGACTTGTCGAGCTTGTTGTCGAGTTCGATCTCCCAGCGCACCCGATAGAGGTCGGCGACAGCACGTGGCGCAACGTCGGGAGCGAGGTTGGTTAGATAGAAGCAGTAGCCCTTTGGGGTCGAGACGCCCACCAGCCGTGCACCGACCACGCGCGACCCATGGCCGAGCTCGACGTCGGCGTCGATTACCTTGCCGTCGAGCTTGAGCACCTCGCGTTGCAGCAGGAGGTCGAGGTCTGTTCCGGGCGCAAACGTGCGGCTGACGCTGCCACGCGCGACGTGCAACACCTTCGGCTTCCAATTCTCTTTCAGCCGCAGCACATACGAGACGCCGTAGCGGTCGCAGCTCGACAACAGCTTCAGCGAAGCATAGCCCAGGTCCACCAACAGCCCGAGGCCACGCCAGCTCTCGTCGAGCTTTAGATGCGGCGCGTCGTGCTCGCGTGCGGGGCTGAGGTGATACGCCACCGTGGTCCCCATCCCCACCGAATAGCGCTTGTGCACCTTCAACGCCGCATATGCCCCGGCGCCCGGATACTCGTCCATCAGCGCATCGGCGAGCCGCACCGTTGTCGCGTCGACGATGTGCCAGTCTCGCGCCGTACGGCCCAACAGCCCCGGCAGGTCCAGCGCCTGCCCCGCGACATATGCAAGCGCGCGGTCCCGCACCCCCTCCATCGCTCGCTCCAGCGCCGGCCCAAACCACCCGTAGAAGCCACCACGCACTACCCTCGGCCCCCCAGACTCGAAATACATCTTCATCGCGTCCGCTTGCCGCCCGCCCCTCCCCGTCGACGCCGACACCACCATCGATCGCAATAACACCAGCGCGTTCAGGCGCCGCTCGCGCTGCTGCAGCCCAGCCGCCTGCACCACCGCCGTCAGCGCCTCGTCCGGCAGAATCGCCTCGAACACCTCCCGCACATCGCTGCCTTGCATGCTCATCCGCCGAGCTGATCACGCCCAACCCTGCTCTTCAAGCCCTCGCTCAACCGATCGTTCTTGCACCGCTTTCCTCCTAACTGGACAGCCATGCTGCGGCCCCATCTCCAGCTACCAAGCTGCGGCCCCATTGAAGCTCTCCGCGTCGTCGGCGCTGAGGCGCAGCGTCGCGCTTTCCGCAGCTACCAAGCTGCGGCCCCATTGAAGCTAGCAGCGCGCCGTACCGCTGTGCCGCGGAGGGGCTCCGACGAATGCTTTCCGCAGCTACCAAGCTGCGGCCCCATTGAACGGGCGCGCTGCACGGAAGCGGGCGGGGGGGCTTTCCGCACAAGTCCGACGGACGACCGCGCACGAAACGCCTTTCCGCAGCTACCAAGCTGCGGCCCCATTGAAGCCCACTGTAAGGGAAGGTCGCCGATGGGCATCGCCCGGACCCAGCCGGGGAGCGGGCCGGGGGGGCGGGGGGGGGGGGCGGGGGGCGGGGGGGGCGCGGCGGGGGGGGGCGGGGGGGGGGGGGGGGGGGGGGGGGGTCGCCGGGCACTCGACGCGTCCGTGAGCGTCGTCGCGCGACCGGCACTGCTTGATTCCGCGGAAGTTTCGCTCGGCGGCATCGGCGAAGCGTTGCTGGACGTGCTTGTGCAGCGCGCTGCGGTTGCCCTTAAGCGCCAGCACGAAGTCGGCGCCCGCATCGCGCACGGCGGTGGTGACGGCGGCGGTGCAGGTGTTCGCATCGGCCGTGACCGTGGCGCCGCGAACGTCGAGTATTTGCAGCAGTTCCAGGGCCGCCTCGACCTCGCCACCGGCGCTGGTCCGCTTCAGCCCAGCATCAACTGTCGCGAGGGGCGCGGTCGCGCTCCCCGTACCCCTGGTGTCGTCGCCGTTGCTGGCGACATGCTAGGGCGTAGACGCGACTCCTGTGGCGGTCACGGCCAACCAGACCGTCCGACGCTCTGGGTCGTTGCTGGAGATGGCGAGGCGGGTGCGACGCAGACCGGTTTTCTCCGGGTGCACGGTGATCTCAAGTGGGATGGACTCACCGGGCTCGATCGGTCTTAAGAAAAGCGAATGGGGCAAGGAGAAGTCCCCAGGGTCGCCGTCTACGAAGCGCATGTCGTGGAGCATGAGGGTCATGCTGCCGGCGTTGAACAGGCGCAGCGAAGCCGCCGGCGACTCGCGTCCGAGCGGCACCGACCCGAAGTCGAAGCGGCCCGTGTAAGGATCGATCTCGGTGCAGGAGGTGTCGCAGTCCATGATCGCGATCGCGGGCGCCGCCGCCTTGACCGTCAGCTTCTGAAGGTGTGGCTCGCTGATCGCGCCTTCGCCGTCGCGCGCGCGCACGGTGATGTGAGCTTCGCCGCTCTGCCGTGGCGTGTAGCTGACCGAGGCACTCCGTTGCCAGGTTCCAGCGGCGAAGCTGAGACTGCCACCCGCTGTGCTGGCCGGATCGAGCTCGTAGCTGTACTCGAGCGAGGTGCCTCCGGTGTCGGCGGCGGTGACCGTGAGGGTCGCTGGCTGCTGCTCGTAGACGCGTTGCGGCGCGACCGTCAGGCTGGTGATGGTCGGGGGGGCGTTGAGCAGCGTGACGTAGAGGGTAGCCTTGTCGAGGCCGCCGTTGCCGTCGCTGACGAAGGCGTTGAACGCGACCTGGTCGCCAACGGCTCCGGCACGAAAGGTGTAGACCTGTCCGTCTTTCACCAGCGTTCCGCTGCCCCCAACGAGCTCGAGCCGGGTCTCGAGGGTGTCGAGCGACCCATCGGGATCGGTCACCGAGAGGGAGATCACGGCGCTGTCGCCGCGCACCACGCTGACGGGTGTTGCCATGAGCTGGGTGATGCTCGGGGGGCGATTCACGACTGCGACCTCGAGCTCGGCGGTGGCGGTGGCCCCCTGCGGGTCTTCGGCCGTGACGGCGATCCGTAGCGAGCCTAGTCGGGTGCCGGCTCTCAGCATCGTCTTGCCGTCCTCGTCGGCCACCGTGCCGCTGCCGGCGAGCACCTTGTAGCTATAGCTCAAGCTCTCCCCCTCGGGATCGGTGGCCGCGAGCAGCAGCTCGACCTTGTCCTCACGTGGCACGCTCGCGCTCGATGGCGCGAAGCTCGTGATCGACGGCGCTAAGTTGGAGACGGCGACGGAGGTCGCGGCCGAAGCCGAGAGTCCGAGGTCGTCGCGGACTGTGAGCCGGACCTCACAGGTCCCGGACGAGCCCAGGGTGAGCGCAACTTGCGGCCCGGTCCCCGTGATGCTCGCCGAGCAGTTGACCAACTCGTAGTGGTAGGTCAGCAGGTCGCCGTCCGGGTCGGCGGCGACGGCCGTCATTTGGGCCGTCTTGCCGACCGGCGCGGCGGCATCGAACGCGGTAATCGCGGGACGCGCGTTGACGATCGGGATCACCAGTGCAGCGGTGATCGTATGGCCGCGGCCATCGGTGACCTTCACAGTAAGCGCGGCGTTGCCTGGGAGCGACCCAGCGGTGAAGGTGGCATCGGGCCCAGCGCCGGCGATCGCGCCCTCTCCGCTGATCACCTGGAAGGCGTAGTGCAGTGGCGGGACGCCCCGCGCGGCAACGTGTAACTGCACCGCCTGGCGCCGGGGTACGGTCGAGCTCGCCGCGCTGAAGTCCATCACCTCGAGGGGAACGCTCGACTCTGTTCTTGGCGTGGCGCCGTCGGTTTCGATCGACGCGTCTCGCTCGGACCATGCGCGCGGGCCGGCATCGGCCTGGCCCCGCGAGGGGGCAGCGTCAATCGTCGTCACCGGGCCATCACCGCACGAGGCGAGCACGCCGAGTGCGGCCCAGAACAAGAGCCTCTGCGACACGGTGGCGCTCTGCCGGTGGCCGCGGCGCGGTGTCGTGCCTCGTGGCGGTGGCGTGTGTGCCTGCTGCAAGCGGCAGGCTGCGTCCTTCGACGCTCTTGCGTCCTCTCCCGACGCGTCTCGTGGACGCGCACCGAGGGGTGTCAACGGTGAGACACAGCGTCGTGGCCAGGCGGACGCGCTTCCTGGCCTCGACCAGCAGTTTAAGCTCTCGCTCAACAACATCTTTTTCATCAACAACCTCCAGCTTGGCATCAAGCTGGAGGACCACGGTTGCAGCCCCCGTGCCGAGTCTGCTCAAGCCGGAGCCCTCCGTGCCAACGCGAGTGAGACAGTCGGTTCCTGCGGAATTACCCTTGAGGGCGAGACTGGCTGCTGACCGATGGCCCGAGCAGAGAAGAAGAGCATGACGCGAACACCGCAGCTGCGCGCAGTCTGGCCTTTTTCTGGCGGGGGGGGGTGCGGAGCGGGGGGTAGGGCTCGGGGGTTTGCGGGGGATTGGGTGGTGGGGTGGTGGCGAGGCTGGCGTAGAGCACGGGGAGGACCAGCAGGGTGGCGATGGTGGCGGTGATCATGCCCCCGATGACTACGGTTGCGAGGGGTCGTTGCACCTCCGCGCCGACGCCGGTGTTGAAGGCCATCGGGATGAAGCCGAAGGCCGCGACCATCGCGGTCATCAGCACCGGCCGCAGGCGCGTCTCGGCGGCCTCTCGGATCGCGGCAAGGGGGGCGCGCCCGCGCTTGAGGAGCTGCCTCACGTAGGAGACGAGCACCATGTCACCGAGCACCGCCACGCCGGAGAGGGCGATGAAGCCGACCCCCGCCGAGATCGAGAAGGGCAGGTCCCGCAGCCACAGCGCGACGACGCCGCCAACGGCGCCGAAGGGGACGCCCGTGAAGACGCGCAGGGCGTCGGCCGCCCGTCCGTAGGTGAGGTAGAGCAGCGAGAGGATCAGCAGCAGCGCGATCGGCACGACGAAGAGCAGGCGGGTCTGCGCGCGCTCGAGGTTCTCGAACTGGCCGCCGAGGGTCGTGTAGTAGCCCTCCGGGAGCTTCACCTGCGCGAGCACGCGCCGCACCTCGCCGACGAAGGAGCCGACGTCGTTACCGCGGACGTTGGCCTGGATCACCACGCGCCGCTTGGCCCAGTCGCGCTGAATCGTCGACGGGCCTTCGACGACCCGGAGGTGGGCGAGCGCGGAGAGCGGGACCTGCGCGCCAGCCGCGCTACGAAGCAGCACCTGGCCGATCGCTTCCGCCGAGCTGCGCGCGTCGTCGCCGAGGCGCAGCACCAGATCAAAGCGGCGCTGGCCGTCGATCACCTGACCAACCTTCCTGGTGGCCAGGGATTCGAGGACCTCGAGGATCGTGCCGACGGGAATCCCGTAGCGCCCCGCGGCCTGGCGGTCGACGTCGATGGTCAGCATCGCCTGTCCGGTGAGCTGCTCGACCGTGACGTCCGCCGCTCCGGGGAGCGCTTCGACGGCTCGGCGCAGCTCGTCGGCCGTCAGCCGTAGCTGGTCGAAGTCATCGCCGAAGAGCTTGATCCCGATGTCCGAGCGAATGCCGGCGATCATCTCGTTGATTCGCATCTCGATCGGCTGGGTGAAGACGGTGCGCATGCCAGGCAGGCCCGCGAGGGCCCTGCGCATCGACTCGACGAGCTCGTCCTGCGTGGAGGCCGCCCGCCACGCGCGGCGCGGCTTGAGCGTGATGAAGACGTCTGAGACCTCGGAGCCCATCGGGTCGGTCGCGACCTCGGCCGTTCCCGTGCGGGTCCAGACGTGTTCGATCTCGCTCGGGTAGCGCTCGAGCAGGAAGCGCTCGATCTGGGTTCCGTAGCGCACCGACTCCTCGAGGGAGACCCCGGCGATGCGCACGGTGTTGAGGACGATCGCCTGCTCGCGAAGCCGCGGGACGAACTCGGACCCGAGCCGCGTCGCCAGGAGCCCGGCGTTGAGCACGACGAGCGCCGCGAGCACCAACACGACCCGGCGGTGGCCGAGGGCCCAGACGAGCAGCGGCCGATAGCGCCGCTTGAGCCAGCGCACGACCCGGTTGTCGCCCTGCTCCTTGCCCCGCTTGAGCGCATAGCTGGCGAGCACCGGCACCAGCGTCAGTGACAGGATCATCGAGCCGGCGAGGGCGAAGATCACCGTCAGGGCCATCGGGCGGAAGAGCTTACCCTCGACGCCCTCGAGCGCGAGGATTGGCAGGTAGACGATGGCGATGATCAGCTCGCCGAAGAGCGTCGGCCGGCGCACCTCGACAGCGGCATCGCGCACGAGCTCGCGCACGCTGCGCCCCGAGGTGTCTTCGCTCAGGCGCCGCGTCGCGTTCTCGACCATGATCACGGAGCTGTCGACGACGAGGCCGAAGTCGATGGCGCCCAGGCTCATCAGGCTGCCGGCGACGCCGAAGCGCAGCATGGCGTTGAACGCGAAGAGCATCGACAAGGGGATGGCGAGCGCGACGATGAGGCCCGCGCGGAGGTTACCGAGGAACGCGAAGAGCACCGCGATCACGAGCAGCGCGCCCTCGATCAGGTTGTTGCGGACGGTCGCCAGCACCTGGCTGACGAGCGTGGTCCGGCTGTAGACCTCCGTCAGCGCGGCGCCCTCCGGCAAGCTGCGCCGCGCCTCGTGCAGGCGGGCCTCGAGCCGCTGCGTCAGCTCGCGGCTGTTCTGGCCCATCAGCATGAAGCCAAGACCGAGCACGGCCTCGCCCCGTCCCTGGTAGGTCACGGCCCCACGCCGGAGCTCGTGGTCTTCGCGCACCGCGGCCACGTCGCGGAGCTGGATCGGCGTGCCGTCGACCGTGGCGAGCACCATCGCCTCGAGGTCCGCCCGGCCCGTGACGAGCCCCTGGCCCTGGATCAGCAGCGCCTCGCCAGCCTGGTTCAACAGGCCGCCGCCGGCATTGCGGTTGCCGTGCCGCAGGACGCGCGCGACGTCGTCGAGGGTCAGCGCGTGCTTGATCAAGCGCTGCGGGTCGACGAGGACGTGGACCTGCTGCTCGTAGCCACCCCAGGTGTTGATCTCGGCGACCCCGGGGACCTGAACCATCTGCGGGCGGATGACCCAGTGATGCAGCGTGCGGAGCTCGCGCGCCGAGAGCGTGCCGCTGTGCAGCACGTACTGGAACACCTCGCCGAGCCCCGTGGCGACCGGGCCGAGCGCCGGCCTTCCGACGCCTTCGGGGAGCTCGGCGGTGGCCAGCCGTTCGCTGACCACTTGCCGCGCGAGGTAGATATCGGTGTGGTCGTCGAAGATCGCCGTCACCTGCGAGAAGCCGAACTTCGAGAGCGACCGCACCTCGCTGAGCCCGGGCAGTCCGGCGATGGTCTGCTCGACGGGAAAGGTGATCTGCCGCTCGACCTCGAGCGGTGAGAGGGTCGGGGCCGTGGTGTTGACCTGCACCTGTACCGGCGTGGTGTCGGGAAAGGCGTCGAAGGGCAGGCGCGCCAGGCTCAAGAGGCCGACGAGCGCGAGCACCGCCGTCGCCGCGAGCACGATCGGCCGGTGACGAAGACAGTGGTCGATCAGCCGGGTCAGCATCAGTCACCTCGCCGGTCACGGGGAAGCCCGACCTCACAACAACCCGCCCCGAGGGTGCCCGGCATGATCTCCGTGCGCAGGAGCACCGCGCCGGTGGTCACGACCGCGTCGCCGACTTGCACCCGCCCCTCCACCTGCACGCGGGCGCCCGCGCCGAAGCGCCGCACGACCCGCGGCTCGTAGACGCCCGGGGCGCTGCGCACGAAGACGACCTCCCGCTCGCCGACGCGTTGCACGGCAGCGCGCGGGACCGAGACTGCCGTCCGCGGGGCGCCGGTCTCGATGCGGGCGCGGGCGAACTGGTTCGCGCGCAGGCGGCCATCCTTGTTCGGCAGCTCGGCGCGCGCGGCGACGGTGCGCGTTCGAGGGTCCACCTCCGCGGCGATCCAGGTCAGCGTGCCGGCGATCGGGGCGTCGTCGCTGCCATCGAGGCTGACGAGGACCCGCTGTCCCAGCGCGACGCGTGAGGCGTGCGCCTCCGGGACGTCGCAGAGCGCCCAGAGGACGGAGGTGTCGGCGAGGGTCGCGAGCGACTCGGTCTCGGTGGCGAGCAAGCCGACGACCGCCGGTCTGCGCACGACGGTGCCCGCCAGCGGCGCGGTGAGCGTGTAACGGCCCGATGGCGCTGATTGGGCAGCACCCGCCATGCGCAGGGTGGCCTCGGCCGTGCGCGCCTCGGCCTGGGCGCTCGCGAGCCCTTGCTCGGCGAGCTCCACCTGACGAGCGGAGGCGATGTCGCTCGCTCTCAGCACGCGCTGGCGCTCAAGGTTGGCCTGCGCCGTGCGCACGCGCTCGCGCGCGGTCTGCAGGGCGCCCTGGATCTCGCCGACGCGCGTGCTCTCCAAGTCGAAGAGTGGCGCGCCCCGCTCGACGCGAGCACCGAGCTCGGCACGAAGGCGCCGCACGAGGCCGGGGACGATCGCGCGGATGTCGGCC
The DNA here is from genome assembly GCA_016711215.1 of Pseudomonadota bacterium. Taxonomy (NCBI): domain Bacteria; kingdom Pseudomonadati; phylum Pseudomonadota; species Pseudomonadota bacterium. Next base: position 503,486 of record JADJTL010000003.1, read on the forward strand.
AGTCTATCGGCGTCGAAGGCGAGGCGCGCGGTGCACTCGACGACCGGGGCGGCGCGCCAGCGTTCGGCGGCCGCCGTTGCGAGGCCCGCGGCGCGCTCGAGCTGCGGCGCTCGCAGACGCACGACCCGGGCCTCGATCGCCGCCTGCTCCGCACCCGCAGGAGGCCGCTGGGGGTGGCAGACGGGACAGACGGACTCCGGGAAGCCGTGCTCCTCGCAGAAGTCGCCTGCGGCGCGAAAGCGCGCGATGAGCGAGGGGTTGCACTTGGTGCACTTCGACTCGGGAAGCGCGTGACCGACGCACCAATCCGCGCCGGTGGTCGAATGGCTGGGTTCCGCGGCGGAGGCTGTGACGGCTGGCGCCCTCGGCTGCTCAGCTGGCGGCGCTGGGTCGAGCCTGCGCTCGCAGGCAGCGAGCCCGAGGGCGAGGGCGCTGACGATCAGGCGCTGGGGGATCGATGCGTGACGCATGGCGGGCTTCCTCAGAGGATGGAGGGTTGACCGTCCAGGTGGCGACGCGGCGCTCATCGGAGCGCTCCGGTGCTCGCCGCGTGCTCGGCGCGGGCCAGCGCTGCGCCGAAGAGGAGCTCGGCGTAGTCGAGCTTCGCTTGCATGAGCTCGCGGCGAAGAGCGAGCAGCTCGCCCAGCGCGACAGCGCCAGCGTCATAGCTAGCGCTCGCGATTCGCTCGGAGCGCGCGAGCGTCGCGAGCCCCTCGGCTTCGAAGCGCTGCGCCGCGCTGCTCAGCCTGCGGGCCGTCGCCTGCGCCGTGGCGGCGTCGATCGCCGCCGTGCTTCGCGTCGCCGCCAGCTCCGCGCGCAGTCGCGCGCCGCGCGCGTTGGCCACCAGGGTCCTACCTTGGCCGTGGTCGAAGACCGGCAGCGCGAGGGTGAGGGTGCCCTGCACGAGGTCGTCGGCGTCGTCGCGCGCGTAGCTGGCCCCCACAGCGAGGTTCGGCACGCGGCTGGCGAGCCCGAGCTCCGCCTCCGCTCGGGCTTGCTGGATACCGGCCCGCAGCGCGCGAAGATCGGGTCGGTCGTCGAGGCCCGCTGCGCTCGGAGCGGGGAGGCCGAGCTGGCGCAGGTCCCCGCGGCAGACGAGGACGGTCGCTGGCTGGAGGCCGAGCAGCGCCTTGAGCCGTCCCTCGGCCTGGGTCTGGGAGGCCCGTGCCCGCTCTGTCTCGCTTCGGGCCCGGACCGCCGCGAGCGTCGCCACGGCTTGCTCCAGCCCGCCGAGGTCACCCACCTCGTGGCGGCGCGTCGCGACCCGCGCGACGGCCTCGGCGAGGCGGAGGTTCTCCTCGGCGAGGCGGCTGCGTCGCTCCCAGTAGAGCGCTGCGATGAAGCCGAGGCTGACGTCGCGGAGGAGCAGCCGCTGAGCGTCCTCACGCCGAGCCGCCGTCGCCGCGGCCCCCGCGCGCGCCGCCTCGACCCGATCGCCGCGCTGCCCACCGAGCTCGAGCCACTGCTGCGCGGACGCCGACCCCTCGACGCTCGTGGCAGCGGCGCGCAGGCGTGGTCCCGCGGACCCTGAGAGCTGTGGATTGAAGCGCCAAACCGACGCCGCCTCGACCTGGCGCTCGGCCTCGCGCACGCGTGCCCAGGCCGCGGCGAGCGCGGGTGCCTGCGCCCGGGCGAGCGCGAGCGCGCTGGCGTAGGTGATTTCCACGATCGGTTGCGGCTGCTCCTGCGCGCCTGCGGACGAGGTCCACAGCGACGCGCCGAGCAGCAGGCCGATCAGCCTCCTGCAAGACATCGCATCTCTCCCTTGCTGGGCGCGAGCCGGGTCCCTTGGCGGGCGACGGAGCGTTGCCGCGCCGACCTACACCAGGGCGTTCGGGTGCTTCAGCTGAGGGAGCGCGGCGGTCGAAAGACAGCGGCACCCGCCCCCGACGCCGGGGCGTCGATCGGCGCGAGCCTGCGCGCGGCGGTCCAGCCGACTGCGCTCGAGGTCAAGGGGAGGGGGAGGACGGCCATCGCGAGGCCGAGGCAGCAGCCGCACTGCGGGCAGTCGCCGGGACACGCGTCCTCACCCGAGTCTGCCGCGGCGGCTTCCACGCGATCACCTGCGCGCTCGACCTGAGCCGCCTCGACACAGGGACACGAAAGGCCGCAGGTGCTCGAGCTGGCCACGAACCCAGGCGAGCCCCCGAGCCCGGCGGGACCGAAGAACACGCCAACCGCCAGCAGCAAGCAGGCTGCCGCGCGCGGGGCGTCGACGATGTACCGGTTTTTGGTCAAGGCTGCTGCGTAGCGTAGCAGGAAGTGGCGTGGAGGGCACGCCGGCGACGCTGCCCGCTGAGCGCTTGGGGTCGGTGGGGGGTTGGCGCGGGTTGGCGGCTGGCGCGTGGTTAGCGGGGGACCATCAGGACGAGCTTGCCGGTGGTTTCGTTGGACTGGAGGAGGGCGTGGGCGGCCTCAGCCTCGGTGATGGTGAAGACGCGGTCGATCACGGCGCGGAGCTTGCCGCTCGCCACCAGCGGCCAGACGCGGCGCTCGAGCTCCCGTGTCAGCTCGGCCTTCTCCTCCACGCTGCGGCCGCGCAGCACGGAGCCGATGATGCGCAGGCGGCGCGTCAACAGGTCGCCTAGCGGCAGCTCGGCCTTGGCGCCCCCGAGCAGGCCGATCACGACGAGACGGCCACCGACGCGCAGCGCCGCCAGGTTGCGGGCGAGGTAGGAAGCGCCGACGGGGTCGAGGATTACGTCGACGCCGCGCCCCTCGGTCAGGGCCTTGACGCCGGCAACGAAGTCCTCCTGCTCGCGGTCGAAGACGACCGTGGCCCCGAGCTGCAACAAGCGGGGCAGCTTGCTGGCGCTGGCCGTCGCGTAGACCGGCGAGCCGAGGGCGGCGCAGAGCTGAATCGCCACGGTGCCGATGCCGGAGGCGCCGGCATGGATCAGCGCGTGCTCGCCGGGCCGCAGGCGCGCCTCGGCGTAGAGGTTGAGGTAGCTGGTGTAGAGCGCCTCGGGCAGGGCCGCTGCCTCCGCGAAGGAGATGTTGCCGGGCACGCGCAGGAGTAGCTCGGCGGGGCAGGTGACGTACTGCGCGTAGCCTCCGCCGGGGAGCAGGGCGCAGACGCGATCGCCGACGCTCCAGCCGGAGACCTGGTCGCCGCATTGCACGACCTCCCCCGCGACCTCGAGGCCCAGCAGCTCGCTGGCCCCGGGGGGGGGCGCGTAGCGTCCTTTGCGCTGCAGCAGATCGGCGCGGTTGACCGCGGTCGCGCGCGCGTTGATCAAGACCTCGCCAGGCAGGGGCAAGGGCTGCGGCACCTCCTGCCAAAGCAGGCTCTGGCGCGCATCCTGCGCCACGACGATCGCCTTCATTTCAGTCGCCTCCCGTGCGCCCAGGCTGCAGCGGTCCGGCCGCGTAGTCGCGACGCGGCACCTGTTTCATCAAGGGACGGAGCTGCAGCGTGTAGAACGTTTCCAAGTAGCGCGCCATCGGTTCGCGCTCGCGCGCGGCGAGCTGCCCGCAGCACCGACTGACCTGCGTCAGCGTCACCAGGCGCTCCGCGTAGCGCGCCCAGTTATAGTGCAGCTCGACCCGTTCGAGCGCGGCCCGCGACACCATCGTCCAGCGCGCGGGGTCATCGCGACAGCGCTCGAAGAACTCGGCCATCCGCTCGGCCGCCTGCTCGCCCTGGGCCGGGTCGAGGTGAAAACCCGAGCTGCCATCCTCGATGATCTCGCGCGGTCCGCCGTGGCAGGTGGCGAAGGTCGGCAGGCCGCAGGACATCGCCTCTATCACCGTCAGACCGAAGCCCTCGTGGACCGCAGGCTGGACGAAGGCCCCGCGGCTGTCGGCGACGTAGCGGTAGAGCTCGCCGACCAGCGCCTTCTCGAGCAGCAGGCCGAGCCAGCGCAGTTGGCCGTCGAGCTGATGCTCGTCCATCAGATCATGCAGGCGCTCGATCTGGCCGCGCTCGTCATCATCGTCGGTGCGGCCGGGGTCGACGCGGCCGGCCACGACCAAGAGGTTGACCTGCTCGCGCAGGCGCGGGCTGCGGCCAAACCACTCGACCAGACCGGAGATGTTCTTGACGCGGTCGAGCCGGGTGATGGCGAAGAGCAGCGGCTTGTCGCGGTCCTCGAGCACGCCGCGCGCGTCGGGTCGGACGTCATCGCCATAGAGCAGCTCCTCCAACTCAGTGTGCAGGTCGGTGAAGCGGCGCGCGCTCTCGTCGTAGGGGAAGTACACGGCCGGATCGGCCCCGGGCGGGAGGATGTTGAAGCGGGCATCGAAGGGATCGACGCCGTCGACGACGCGGTAGAGCCCGGGCAGCGTGAAGGCCGCATGGCTCTCGTATTGGCCCACGCCGCCGGCGGCGGTCCCCGCCAGCTCCTGAAAGCTGCTGACGACGACGAAGTCGGCGCCGTTCATCGCCAGCAGATCGGCGCTGACCTGGCAGCCGAAGTGATACTGGCGATCGTGCCGTCGCCACTCGAGGTCGGCGTGGGGGCGCTTGGTCTTCTCGAGCGCGTGCGCCACGCTGCCCAAGGTGACGCCCTGCCGCTGCGCGATCAGCCAGGCGACCAGGTTGCCGTCGGAGTAGTTGCCCAGCAGCAGGCTGGGCGGGCCCCCGAGCTCCGCCAGCAGCTCGCGTTCGACCTCGGCCGCGAAGTCCTCGAGGTAGGGCCAGAGCTCGAAGCGCGAGATCCACTGCGGCACCACCTCGCCGCTGCGGTCGCGGAAGGGCACCCGCATGATGTGCGCGTGCCGCGTGCCCCCGATCGCCTCGATCGGCTCGCTGCAGGTCGTCGAGGGCGACTCCGGGATCAGGCGCGTGACGACGATGATCTGCGGGTCGATCTCGAGCCCCTGATCGGCGAAGCGGCGCCGCAGCTCACCCTCCAGCGCCCGCACCTGGTCGAGGATGTAGACCACCTGCCCGCCGGTGTCGGCGCGCCCGAGGACATGGGCCTGCCCAAAGAAGCCGTGGGGCGAGATTACGACCACCGAGGTGACGAGCGGCAAGCGCGCGAAGAGTCGCTGGAGACCGGTCGTATCCGGTGCCGCGAGCAGATCGCTCAAGAGGCGCATCGTCTCGCGGGCGCGACCCGCGGTGCCGCCCCAGCCGGGGGCGAAGCCGAGCGCGCTCAGGCGCTCCTCGATCGCCGGCCAGCGCGCGCTCGAGGCCACCGCCGCGAGCTCAGCGTCGGCGCGCGCCAGCGCCTGGCGCAAGGGCTCCGGCTGCAGCAACTCCGGCTGCAGCAGCAGGGGTCGGCCGCGATGCCGCACCTGCCCGAGGAAGGCCACGAGCTGCGCCGCGGCCGGGGATCCGCCACGGGCCAGGCGCTCGGCCAGCCAATGGCATGATTGGGTCAACCCCTGGCCGATGCCGCGCGCATCGCGGGCGCGCGGTAGGGCGCCACGAAAGACGCCAAAGTCGAGCTCGAGGGGCCAGGGGTAGGGCTCGGTATCGCCGAGCACCAGGCGTTCTTTGGCGGCGAGGAAGGCCCGCAAGGCGATCGACTCGACCAGCGGATGCTCGACGTGCAGGCGCAGGTAGCGCCACTGTCCGACCTCGAGGCGCAGCGCCAGGTAGAGCCAGGGCGGCTGCCAAACCGCGTCGTCGGCGAGCGCCAACGCCCGCGCCAGGGCGCCGGGCGCGGGCGGGCGCTCGTGCGGCGCCTTCTTCGCCCCCGGCCCGCGCGCCTGCAGGGCCTCCCAACGCTGCCGCAGCTCGCCCACCGCCGGCAGCGGCAGCTTAGCCGCAGCGAGCTGCTGCAGCCAGGCGCCAAAGCCGGGGTCTTGGGCGCGCTGCCGCGCGAGCCCGTCCACGAGCTCGTTGCTTCCGTTCTCGGCCACCACAGGCTCCCGTCAGCACAGCCCGGTGCGCCAGTCCGCGCTCACGCTAGATCGCTTTGCCAAGGTTGGGAAGCCGCTGCCAAGGCGCCCCCCAGGAAGGCGCGGCGAAGCCGTGAGCGACAAGCTGTAATCTTGCCGCAAATCCTCGGCTGGGCTGTACTTGAGGGGCCAACGATCAGAACGATCAACAAGAAGGAAGCGACATGCTCAAACGGCTCTTCGGCCTGCTCCCCTTCCTCTGGGACAATTGGGTCTCCATCCTCGGCACGCTGATCACCACGGTGTTCGGCAACGCGATGCTCGTCTTCACCGTCGTCGACCTGGTGGGGCATGGGCTCAACCCCTACGTCGCCACCGTGACCTACCTGGTGATGCCACCCTTCTTTGTTGGCGGCCTGGGCTTGATCGCCCTCGGGGCCTGGCGCTCACGCCGGCGCCAGCGCGAGGCCCCGCTGCGCACGGCCGTCGCCAGCGTGCTGGCGAATCAACGGGCCCGGCGCACGATCGCCTTCGTCGTCATGGTGACGCTGGTCAACGTGGTCTTGGTCTCGCTGACCGCCTACAAGGCCGTCAGCTACAGCGAGACCTCCGAGTTCTGCGGCGAACTCTGCCACACGGTGATGGAGCCCGAGCATACCGCCTACCTCGCCTCGCCCCACGCGCGCGTGAGCTGCGCGGGCTGCCACATCGGCGAGGGCGCCTCGTGGTTCGTCAAGTCGAAGCTCTCGGGGGTACGCCAGATCTGGGCGGTCTTCGCCGGCAGCTATTCGCGCCCGATCGCGACGCCGATCGACAACCTCCGTCCGGCGCGCGAGACCTGTGAGCACTGCCATTGGCCGGCCAAGTTCCACGGCGTCCACCTCTTGCGCCGCGACCTCTTTGCCAACGACGAGGCCAACACCCGCCGCACCAACGTCGTGATGCTCAACGTTGGCGGGATCAACGCGCGCACCGGCCGCTACGAAGGCATCCACTGGCACGTCAGCCCCGCCGTCAAGGTCGTCTACCAGGCGCTCGATCACAAGCGCTCCAAGATCGGGCAGGTCAGCGTCTATGAGCATGGGCGCCTGGTGCGCACCTTTAGCCCGGCGGGCGCTGCTAAGGCCTCGGCGAGCACGAGCGCGCCAGGCGAAGCGCGCACGATGGAGTGCATCGACTGCCACAACCGGCCGACGCATATCTTCGCGGCCTCTGCCGCGGTGGCGGTCGACGGTGCCCTCAGCGCGCGGCGGATCGACGCCGCGCTGCCCTTCGTGCGGCGCCAGGCCGTGGCACTGCTCGCCCAGGTCGAGACGCCGCGCGCCGAGGCCCCGGGGCACTTCACCAGCGCCTTGCAGGGCTTCTATCGCGAGCGCTATCCGCAGGTGGCGCAGGCCAAGGCGCAGGCCATCGCCGCGGCCGGCGCCGAGCTCGGCCGCCTCTACCAGCGCAACATCTTCCCGGCGATGCGCATTCGCTGGGGCACCTACCCCAGCCATCTGGGTCATCGCCAAACAAGCGAGGGCTGCTTCCGCTGCCACGACGACGAGCATAAGGCGGCCGACGGGCGGGTGATCCCCCAGGACTGCGACCTCTGTCATGAGGTGCTGGCCGAGGAGGAGGAGAAACCAGACGTGCCGGAAGGCCTGCTGCGCCTGGCGCGCTGAGAACCGGTGCCTCCGCCCATGCGTCTCAGGCGATGCGTCTCAGGCGATGCGTCTCAGGCGACGTGCTCCGTGTAGCCGGCGCTGCGGTGGCGCGCGCCCGGCAGGTGGGCATCCCAACAACCCGGGCTGCAGAAGACGAGCCTGAGCCGCCCGCTGTTGCAGGTCGCCACCGTGCACTTGAGGTAGGCCTGCCCGCGCGGCAGCGCCTTGCCGCACATACTGCACTTGCCGAACTTGGCTGGCCCTTCGCTCATCGCCTCGCTCCTGTCGTGCTGCCCGGCTGCGCTGGCGTAGAGACGCGCTGCGCGGGCTTAGAGACGCTCAGTGCCCGGGCGAGCTGCTGACGCAGCTCGTCCTCGCCACCGCCGCCAACGTGAACGTAGAGCACCTCGCCGCGGCGCCCGATCAATACCAGCTGCGGGATCGTCTGCACACGATAGGTCTCCGCCACCAGGTCGTTGCCGATCGCGTGGACCACGCCACTCGCCGGCTGTCCTCTGCGCTGGCGCCGCTCTGCTTGCTGACGCAGGACTTGGCGCGCGCCGCTCGCGTTGCCCTCGATCTCCACGGTCAGGGCCTGCAGCCCCTGAGCGCCGTAGTCGTCCTGCAGCCCGTCGAGCAGCGCCAGCTTCTCGCGACAGGGCGGGCACCAGGTCGCCCAGAGCTCGAGCAGCACGACGCGACCGCGCCATTGCTCGAGGCTGATCGTCACGCCTTCGAGCGTCGGCGCGCGCAGCGGCGGCGCCGCTTGCCCGCGCGCAAGCGGCCGCAGGCGCTCGCCGTCGCGGAGGAGGCCGACCGCCTGGTAGACGACCAGGGCCACCGCCAGGCCGACGACGATGCGCCCCAAGACGCGCGCGAGCGGCGCCTCATCGGCGCGCGCGCGATCCCCTCCGCGTGCTCGCTGGGTCATGCCGCCTGCTCGCCTCCTCGGCGGCTCAGGCCGCCGCCTCGCGCAGGGTCCGGGCCGCCAGCCCCAGCATGACCACGGACCAGAGCCCACCGCCGACGAGCGCGACGAGGCGCAGGTCCGCCTGCACACCCTCGGCGGCGAAGAGCGCCACGCCGCTGAGGGCGAGCTTCAGCACCACCGCCGGCAGCAGACAGAGCGCGGCGAGCTCAGCATAGCGCGCGGGCAGCCGTCCGCGCCCGACCCACCAGAGCAGCGCACCGCCGAGGATGCTCGCCACGAAGGGCAGGACCACCGCGCGCGCGGCGGTGTTGAGCAGCAGAAGGAGGCCGCCGACCGGGCTGACGTCGATCGCGTACCAGGCCGCCGCCGCGAGCTGCGACAGGCGCAACGCGGGCACCACGAGCAAGAGGAGGGCCCAGAGGTCGGCGAAGCCGCCGCTCGCGCCGGGCGGCGCGGCCCGCGCGAGCGTCGCGCGCGGAGCGACGATCATGCCGCCGAGTCGTCCGATGAAGCCGCGCATCGCTGAGGGCGCGCCGGCCGCTACGCGCCGCCGCCGGCGGCGCGCTTGGCGGCCGTCGCCAGCACGCTCGCCACGTTCTTCGAGCGGGCCACGGCGCGCAGATCGCCGGCGCGCAGGTGGCTCAGGAGCCGCATGGCCTGGGCCAGCGGGCACTTCGGGTTGTTCACCAGCGCGACCTTGATCTGGTAGCTGCGCTGCCATTCGCGCTTCTCGGCGATCAAGCGGATGATGTCCTCGGCGAGGTTGCGATTGGCCGCGTACCGCGCCGCCTCGTTCTCGCTCACCCCGGGCGACCGGATCGCGGCCTCGGCGACCATGCGGATCGGGTCACGGATCAAGACAGCGCGCTCGAACGCCGTCCCCAAGGTGGCCTTGCGGATCTTGGCGTTGACCGGGAGGCGGCCGATATCCTCGGCGTGACGCTCCCGCTCCTCTTGCTGACCGAACTCCAGCTCGCCCAGCGCCTCGCCGTCGATCGCGCCGTCGACGACCGTGGCGAAGATCGCATCGATCGCCGCCGCGTCGAGCAGGGCTCCCGCTTTCGCCCCCTCGTCGGCCGCGAGCTCGCCCTTGCCCTCCTCCTCGCTCGTCGCCGTGCCGAGAATGTTGGCGGCGATGTCCTTGAACTGCGGGATCCCCGCCAGCTCGAGGCCGTTGCGGACGGCCAGCTCGAGCAGACGCTCGACGGTGGACATGCGCGCCGCGCGATTGAAGTAGAGCGTCTCGATGATCGCCGGTGAGCGCAGGACGCGTAGCTCGTTGGCGGCGATGATCTCGAGCTGACGATCGCTGCTGAGCTTGGACGCCAGGGAGATGAAGGTCTGGTCGTCGGTCTGCGCGTTGAGCAGCACACGCTCGATCAGGGCCGCCTTGTTGATCACCCGCAGCGCGAAGAACTCGATCACGCGCGAATCGACGGCGCCAGCGAGTGCAGCGCCCACCGCAGCCTCGGGCAGCTTGTCCGCCGTCTGGCGCGCCGCCGACGCGATCGCCTCATCGCTGTCGAAGCCGAGCTGGTAGATGGCGGTCACGAGGTCCAGCGGACCCAGCGGCGCCAGGCCGCGGGCCGCCATCATCCGCGCCGGCGCCGGCGTCTCGGCGCCAACGACCCGCGACACGGCGGAGGAGAGCTTCCCGGGCTCCAGAACTGTCAGTGCGAGACTCAATAGCGTGACCCTTTCTCGGCGCGGAGCCCTAGTCCTCTTCCTCGGCGACCTTGGCCTCGCCAATCACCTTCTCGGCGAGATTGGCCGGCAGCTCTTGATAATGCGCGAAGGCGACGTGGAAGTGGCCGCGACCGGCGGTGATCGACTCGAGGTCGATCGCGTAGCGCAGGATCTCGGCCTGGGGCACCTCGGCGCGGATGGCTTGCTGCTGGCCGAAGGCCTCGGTCCCCAGGACGCGCCCGCGGCGGCTGCTGAGGTCGCCGATGACGTCGCCGATGAACTCGGCCGGGCAGACGATCTCGAGGCTCGAGATCGGCTCGAGCAAGATCGGATGGGCGGCGCGAAAGGCGGCCTGGAAGCCCTTGGACCCCGCGCGCTCGAAGGAGCGGCCATCCGAATCGACGGGGTGGTACTTGCCGTCCTTGAGGGTCACGCGGACGTCGACGACGGGACAGCCCGACAGGCCACCGCGCAGCATCCGGTCGCGAATGCCCTTCTCGATCGAGGGGATGAACTGGCGCGGTATCGCGCCACCGAAGACCTCGTCGACGAACTCGAGCGGGCCCTCGACCTCGCTGTCCTTGGGCTTGGGCTCGATATCGAGGTAGACGACGCCGTACTGACCGCGGCCGCCGGATTGCTTCTTATGCTTGCCTTCGACGTGGGTCGCCTGGCCCTTGATCGTCTCGCGATAGGGAATCCGCGGCAGCTCGAGCTCGACCTCTACACCATGACGCTTGAGCTTGCCGACGGCCAGCTCGATCTGCGCCTGGCCCAGCCCGCGGAGCAAGAGCTCATGGGTCACGGGGTCGCGATCGAGGTGCAGTGAGGCGTCCTCCAGCAGCAGGTCGGCCAGGCGCGCGGCGAGCTTCTCCTCGTCGCCCTTGGCCTTGGGCCGCAGGGAAAAGCCGATCACCGGCGCGGGCAGCTCGGGGGCGGCGAAGACGATCGGATCGTGCTCATCGACGAGCGTGTCGCCGGTATGGGCGTCCTTGAGCTTGGGCAGCCCGACGAGATCACCGACCGTCGCCTGCTCGAGCGTGTCACGGCGCTTGCCGACCAGCGTGTAGAGCTGGCCCACACGCTCGTGCGCGCCGGTCCTGGCGTTGATCAGCTGACTGTCGTGGCCGAGGGTGCCGGAGACGACGCGCAGCAGCGTCAGGCGTCCGATGTCCGAGGCGATGGTCTTGAAGACGAAGCCGGAGAAGGGCGCCGCCGGATCGTACGCGCGGGACTTGGGCTGGCCAGCGCGGTCGCGGCCCTTGGCCGGCGCGCGCGCGGTCGGCGGCGGACAGCAGTCGGCCAGGAAGTCGAGCAGCAAGGCGCTGCCCAGGTTGCGCGTCGCCGCGCCGCAGAGCACCGGCACGAGGGTGCCCGCGAGCAGCCCCTGGAGGAGGCCGCGACGCAGCTCCTCGTCGCTCAACGCGCCGGTCTCGAGGTACTTCTCGATCAGCTTGTCGTCGGTCGCCGCGATCGCTTCGACGGCCTGCTCGCGGGCCAGCAGCGCGTCGGCGCGCAGGGCCTCGGGGATCTCGCCCACCACCGCGCTATGCCCGTCGGCGCCGAGGGTCAGGGTCTTGAGCGGCAGCAGGTCGATGATCCCACTGAGGTCGTGGGCCTGCCCGATCGGGAGCTGCAGCGCGACCGCCTTGTCGCTGAGCAGACGCCGCACCTGCTCCAGCGCCTGGGCGAAGCTGGCCCGCTCGCGGTCGAGCTTGCTGACGAAGACGACGACGGGCAGCGCGCGCTCGCGCGCCGAGGTCCAGGCGCGCTCGGTGCCGACCTGCACACCGTCGGCGCCGCTGACGAGCAAGAGCGCCGTATCGGCGGCCCAGAGGCCGAGGAGCGCGTCCGCGGAGAAGTTGGCGTCGCCGGGCGTGTCGACGAAATTGATCTTGCGACGCTTCCACTCGCAGGAGCCGAGCGCGAGCTGAATGCTCGCCTTGCGCGCCAGCGCCTCGGGTTCGCTGTCGAGCAGGGAGGTCTCGTCGTCGACCTTCCCGAGCCTGGAGCTGACCTTGGTCTCGAAGAGCAGGGCCTCGCCGAGCGAGGTCTTTCCCGACTTGCCGTGGCCGACGAGCGCCACCGTGCGGATGTCACCGGCGTCGAATTTCTTCATGCCGCACCTCCCGCTGGCCGGTCCTGCCGACTCTCCGGTGCTAACAGATGCTAGCCCTCATCGCCACTTCCGGCGCCCGTGTTTCAGGCGGGAACGCGGCCCTGGTTGCGCTGGTGGAGCAGGCGCAGGCCTTCGAGCGTGAGCAGCTCATCGACCTCGCTGATCTGGCGCGAGGCGCCGGCGATCAGCCGCGCGAGCCCGCCGGTCGCCACGACCTTCGGCTCGAACTCGAGCTCGGCGCGCAGCGCGGCGACGACGCCGTCGACCAGGCCCGCATAGCCGAAGTAGAGCCCGGCCTGCATGCTCGCCACCGTGCTGCGGCCGACGGCGCGGGCCGGTCGCTCGATCGCGACCCGCGGCAGCTTGGCCGTGCGGCGGTAGAGCGCCTCGGCGCCGATGGCCAACCCCGGCGCGATCGCCCCGCCGAGGTATTCGCCGCGCGGCGTGACGCAGTCGAAGGTCGTGGCCGTCCCGAAGTCGACGACGATCAGTCCCTGCTGCCAGCGCGCGTAGGCCGCCACCGCGTTGACGATGCGATCGGCACCGACCTCGGCGGGGTGGTCGTAGAGCACGGGCAGCCCGGTATCGAGCTCGGGGCCGACCAGCAGCGCCTCGACGGTGAAGCGCCGCCGCAGCGCGACCCGCATCGCCTCGGTCGCCCCCGGAACGACCGAGGCGATGATCGCGGCGGTCGGCGGCCCGACGACCGTCCCGAGTCGCAGCAGTTGGTCGAGCAGCACGGCGCTCTCGTCGGCGGTGCGGTCCGCCGAGGTGGCGATGCGCCAGTGCTCGAGCAGCCGCGCGCCGTCGAAGCAGCCGATCACCGTATGCGAGTTTCCGAGGTCGCAGGCCAGCAGCATGGGGACTCCTTGACGGGCCGCAGTATGGTGCGCGGAGGCCGCGCCGACCAGCCCGGGTCGCGAGACGGGCCGAGACGCACGCGCTGGCGGTGATCCGCCCGCGGGATCCAAGCCGCGCGGCCCGGCGCCAGGATCCACCCAGGCGCGGCAAGGGCAAGGGGGGCACCACGGGGCAGAGCAGGCGCGCCAAATTGACGCGCCCCCCTGAATTACGATAGAATCTCGGCCCATAACGATCGTCTTGGCTCGCTTTTCGGAGGCACGATGGAGACGGCGCTCCACGAAGAGGCCCCCCGCGTTCTCGTCGTCGACGACGAGAAAGTAATTCGCGGGATCCTCAGCGACTTCCTCACCACTGAGGGGTTAGTCGTCCGCACGGCCGAAAACGGCGAGGCCGCCCTGGCCGAGCTGCAGCAGCGCTCCTACAACCTGGTGATCAGCGACCTGAAGATGCCCCGCATGGGCGGCCTCGAGTTGCTCGAGGCGATCAACCGGCTCCAGCTTCCGGTGCTGACCATCATCATCACCGGCTTCGGCACGGTCGAGACCGCGATCGAGGCGATGAAGCGTGGCGCCTATGACTACGTGCTCAAGCCCTTCAAGGTCGAGGACATCGTCCACATCGTCAAACGCGCGCTCGAGCGCCAGCGCCTCGAGCGCGAGAACATGCGCCTGCGCGAGGCGGTGAGCGTCTACAAGATCTCGGAGGCGATCAGCCAGAGCCTGAGCGTCGAGCCGATCCTCCGGCTGCTCGTCGATACAGCGATCGACGAGCTCGGCGCCGACGCCGTGACCTTGCTGCTCGAGGACGAGGAGAACAGCGGGTCCTACAGCGAGCGTCTGCGCCGCTGCCGCAATGGCCACGAGCAGGCGCTGACGGAGCCGAGGGTCGGCGAGCTGCTGCGCTGCTATGAAGGCGCGATGCCCGTGCTGGCCCACGGCGCCCGGCTGCAGCAGTTCTTTCCCGCGGAGGTCGACGCGGAGAGCGTCGTCGCCTTCTGCTCGATCCCGCTCGTCGTGCACCACCGCATCGTCGGGATGCTCAACGCTTGCTCCTATACGCGCGGCCGCAAGTTCAACGAGGGTCAGCGCAAGATGCTGGCGGTCCTGGGCAGTCGCGCCGCCTTCAGCATCGAGAACGCGCGGCTCTACCAGAACCTGCTCGATTCGAAGCAGCGGCTGGAGGTCGCCAATCTCAGCCTCGAGGAGAACTTCCGCCAGACCATCGTCGGCTTCGCGAACGCGCTCGAGGAGAGTGACCGCTACACCCGCGGCCACTCCGAGCGCGTCTCCGTCTTCGCGCGGCTGATCGCCGAGGGCCTCGGCCTCTCGGAGCGGGACCTCGACCGCGTGGTGCTCTCGGCCAAGGTCCACGACATCGGCAAGATCGGGATCCCGAGCGAGAAGCTGAACAAGGCCGGTCGCCTGACCCCCGATGAGATCGCCATCTTTCGCACGCATCCCGAGAAGGGCCGACGCATCCTCGATCCGATCCCCTTTCTGCGGGACCTCGTGCCGGCCGTCTACTGCCACCACGAGCGCTACGACGGCAGCGGCTACCCGCAGGGGCTGAGCGGCGACCGCATTCCGCTGATCGGGCGCATCATCAGCGTCGCCGACACCTATGACGCGATGACGACCGATCGCGCCTACCGGCGCGCCCTGCCTCATGCCGCGGCGCGGGCCGAGCTCCAGCGCTGCGCCGGCACGCAGTTCGACCCCGAGATCGTCGCGATCTTCGAGCGCGAGCTCGGGCGGCTCGGCTTCAACCGCGACGATCCCGGACAGCTCGTGCTTCCGTCGATCGCGCTCGTCGGCGGCTACTGAGCCAGCCCCCGTGAAGGGGTGCGCGTCGGACTTCTGTCTGGCGAGCATCGGCGCTATCCTCCCGCGCAGCCCCAACATCCTGGTGTGACATGCCTCGCGCGATACCGCGGCTTGCCGCTATCGGGCGGATCGTGCTCGATCCGCCCCTCTTCTGGAAGCTGACCGTGCCGATGGTGCTCGTCGTCGGACTGAGCACGCTCGGCTCGTTGACCAGCCTGCGCACGGCGCAGCGCAGCGAGGGCGTCTTCGAGCGCCTCTATCGCGATCGACTGCTCGACGATCGCGCGATCGCCCGCGTCTCGGCGCTGCAGCTGCGGCACTACTTGACCTTGACGCGGCTCGTGACCCTGACCGAGCGGCGGGCGGTGGCGCCGGCGGTGGCGCGGGCGGCGCATACGCTGGCGCGCGTCGAAGCGGCCCGCCAGGACGCGGCGCGCCAGCTCCTGCTGCGGCTGCGCGAACGCCGCGGGGCCGCTGACGCGCCCGGCCGCCCCAGCGCGCAGCAGGTCGCGCAGAAGTACGGGCAGTACACGGCCAGCGCTCGGGCGGTGCTCGCTTGCCTCCGTCGCGGCGAGCAGGCCGGCGCGCTGGCGCTGACCAATCAAGGGCTGCGCCCCCTAATGGCTGACCTCTCCGAGCTGACCGCCAAGCTCAAGGTGCATCAGGAACGGAGCAGCCACCTACTCCTCGCCCGCGCCAAGGCGCTGCAGAGGAGCAATCGTTGGCTGACCCTGGCACTGCACGCGGCCGGCGCAGTGTTCGCGCTGCTGGTCTCCTTGCTCGTGGCCCGCGTGCTGACCGCGCGCATGCGCCTGCTCGTCGCCTGCGCGGGCGCCCTCGGCCAAGGGGAGCTCGGCGCCCGCGCCAAGCTCAACACGCGCGACGAGTTCGGTGCGCTGGCCCGGCGCCTCAACGCGATGGCGCGCCGCCTGTCACGGCTCTTTCGCGAGATCGATCACCAGCACTCGGCGCTGCGCGAGAGCGAGGCGCGCCTGCAGGCGATCCTCGACTACTCGACGGCGGCGATCAGCCTGAAGGACCGGCAGGGGCGCTATCTCCTGGTCAACCAACGCTACGCGGACCTGACCGGTCTGGCAGGCAGCGCGCTCGTCGGCCTGACGGACGACGCCTTCTTCCCGCCCGAGATCGCGGGCGCGCTGGCCGCGCACGACCGCGCGGTGATCGAGGGAGGGGAGCCGCTCACCGTCGAGGAGGTCTTCTCACACGCTGAGGGCGCGCCTATTTTTTTGGTGCTGAAGTTCGCGCTCCAGGACGCGCAGGGGGAGCCCTACGCCCTCTGCAGCATGGCCAGCGATATTACGGCGCGCAAGGAGGTCGAGCGCTTGAAGAGCGAGTTCGTCTCCGTCGTCAGCCATGAGCTACGGACGCCGCTGACGGCGATTCGCGGGGCGCTTGGCCTGCTCGAGGGTGGCGTGGTCGGCACGCTCCCGCCCAAGGCCCGCGAGCTGGCGGCCTTGGCGCGCCAGAACAGCGAGCGTCTGGTGCGACTGATCAACGACATCCTCGACCTGGAGAAGCTAGCGGCCGGCAAGGTCGAGCTGCACCTCCGCCCGCTGACGATCGCGGAGGTGATCAAGCGGACAGTGGACGAGCTCACGCCGCTCGCCGATAGCGCCGGCATCGTGGTCGACACCGGCGCGGTGGACGCGGCCCTCGAGCTGAGCGCGGACCGCGACCGACTGATCCAGGTGCTCACCAACCTGCTCGGCAACGCGATCAAGTTCTCGCCTGAGGGCACGACGATCACCATCGGCGCGCGCGGGGTCAATCAGCATCGACTGCGCGTCAGCGTCACCGACCAGGGGGCAGGCATCAGCGCCGAGCAGCAGCAGCTGCTCTTCACCAGGTTTCAGCAGCTCGATGGCTCGGACGCACGCAAGAAGGGCGGCACGGGCCTCGGCTTGGCGATCGCCCGCGCGATCGTCGAGCAGCACGGCGGGCGCATCGGCGTCGAGAGCGCCCCGGGCCGCGGCAGCACCTTCTTCTTCGAGCTGCCGCGCGAGCAGCAGGTCTACGAGATCTGAGCCGCGGTCCTTCATCTGAGCGGCGGTCCTTCGGTGTATGATGCGCTCCACCATGACGCATTCTGACGTTGTCGGCGCTGAGCCCGCCGGTCCCGCGAGTGACGAGATTCGTCTCGGCATCTCAGCGTGCATCCTCGGTCAGGAGGTGCGCTACAACGGCGGGCATAAGCTCGACCGCTTCCTGCGCGACACGCTCGGTGCCTTCGTCCGCTTCGTGCCGGTCTGTCCCGAGGTCGAGATCGGGCTCGGGGTGCCGCGAGAGACGCTGCGCCTCGAGCGCTCCGCCGCCGCCGAGGTGCCGCGGCTGGTCGCAAAGCGCAGCGGCAGCGACCACACGGCGGCGATGGTGGCCTTTGCCCGCGCCAAGGCGCGCGAGCTCGGCGCGGCCGAGCTCTGCGGCTTCATCTTGCAGAAGGGCTCACCGAGCTGCGGCATGGAGCGCGTGCGCGTCTACGGCGCGGGCGGCGTGCCGCAGCGCCAGGGCCGCGGGCTCTTCGCGCAGGTCTTGATGGAGACGCTGCCGGAGCTTCCGGTCGAAGAGGACGGACGCCTCAACGACCCGCGCCTGCGGGAGAACTTCATCGAGCGCATCTTCGCCTACCGCCGACTGCGGCGGCTGTTCCAGCCGCGCTGGACCCGCGGCGAGCTGGTGGCCTTCCATAGCCGCGAGAAGCTGCTGCTGCTCGCCCACGATCGGCCGAGCTACGAGCAGCTCGGCCGCCTCGTCGCGGCGGCGAAGGCGACCGAGCGCAAGGCGCTGGCCGAGCAGTACCGAAGCCTCTTCCTCGGCGGCCTGGCGAGGATCGCCACGACCCGCAAGCAGACCAACGTGCTGCAGCACGTCGCCGGACATCTGCGCGAGGTGCTCGACGAGGCCGGGCGCAGCGAGCTGCATGAGCTGATCGAGCACTACCACCGCGGCTGGGTCCCGCTGGTTGTCCCGCTGACGCTGATCCGCCACCATGTGCGACGTCACGCGCTGGCCTACCTGGCGCAGCAGAGCTACCTCGACCCGCATCCGCGCGAGCTGATGCTGCGCAATCATGTTTGAGCACCGTCAAGGCGCTCAGGAAAGGCAGAGTGCGATGTATTCGCCGGAGGTCTTCGTTCGCGGCGGTCTCTCGATCGCCAAACAGCGCCTCCCCGTAGACCTGCTGATCGAGGGTGGGCGGCGGCTGGAGGGCGAGGTCTTCGTGCTACCGCGGCTCAGCGAGCGCGGCGGCCGCGAGACTCTGCTCGACCTGTTTCAGCTCCCGGACTCCTTTCTGCCCTGCAGCACGGCTGAGGGCACCCTCCTGGTGCAGCGCGACCGCGTCGTCTGGGCCCGCGTGACGAGCGCCGTCGATGCTGGCGTCAGCGACCTCGCCGGCGCCGTGGAGACGCCCATCAGGCTGACGCTCGCCGGTGGCCTGAGCGCGGCGCAGGCCGAGGTCGAGGGTGTACTGCGGCGCTGGCCGCCGCCGGACGGGGAGCGCGTGCTCGATACGCTGGCCGGCGCCGAAGCGTTTCTTCCGCTGCTGCAGGGCGAGAGCACGCTGCTGGTGGCCAAGCGCTACATCCTCACCGCGCAGGAGATCTCGCCCGCTCAGCAGGCCGCGCCGCGGGCCGGCCGACGCCGCGGCGCTGCGAAGCCCGCCGCCGCCTCGCCCCGCCGCAAGGGCACCACACCCAAGCCGGCGCGCGCGCGCTGAGCGCCTGCTGCTTCGCGCCAGGCCGGCGACGCTCCCATGCCTTTACTCTTCGTCGAGAATGACGATTCGTTCTCCTGGAATCTGATCGACCTGCTGCCCTTCGCACGCGAAGCGATCAGCGTGCAGCCTGGCCTCGCGGTCGCCGGCGATCCCACGCGCCTCGAGGGCATGGACGCGGTCGTGATCGGCCCGGGCCCCACCGACCCAGCGCGGGCCGGCATCGTCGGCATCGTCGCCGAGGCGGCGCGACGCGGTCTGCCGCTGCTCGGCGTCTGCCTCGGTCATCAGGCAATCGGTCTGGCCTTTGGGGCGCGGTTGGTGCGGACGCAGCCCTGCCATGGGCAGCCCCACTGCATCACCTTCGAGCGATCGCGCCTCTTCCCCGGCTGCAGCGGCGCGCACGAGGTGATGCGCTACCATTCCCTGGCCTTGACCGACCTACCCGCGCCCCTGCGGGTCGTCGCGGCGACGGCCGATGGCATCGTGATGGCGCTCGAGCATGAGCGGCTGCCGATCGCCGGCTTGCAGTTCCACCCCGATTCCTATGCGAGCCCGACCGGGCGCGCGATCGTCGCCGAGTTCTTCAAGGGCACGCTGGGGCCTCGACGATGAAGCTGTCGCAGCTCGATCGCTACCCCTCGTTTGCGCTGCTGGGACCCGGCTTCGCTGAGAGCAGCTGGCTCCTGCTGGCGCCGCTTTTTCCCGCGCCCCGCGCCCGCCTGCGGGACGATCAAGCGCCCATGCTGGTCTTCGCCCCCTTCGAGACCTCGGGATCCGCTGCGCAGCGTTGGGTCGGTGACGCAGCGCGGGCTGTCGACCTGGAGTGGGATGTGCTGGCGCGCCCGCTGGCAGTGACGCTCGACGAGGGCGACCACGAAGCCGGCGTCGAGCGCATCCGCTCGGCCATCGCCGCGGGGGATGTCTACCAGGTCTGCTATTGCCGCAGCGCCGCGCTGGCGCCGGCCAGCGGGGCCGAGCTGCTGGCGACGCTCTGCGCCAGTGGCCTGCCGCGCTTCGCGGCCTGGGTGCGGCTGCCCTCGGGCGAGGAGCTCGTGTCGGCCTCGCCCGAGCTGCTCTTCGAGACCAGGGATCGGCAGGTGCACGCCGAGCCGATGAAGGGCACCGCGGGGCGTGCAGCGGACGCGCAGCTCAGCAGGAGTGAGAAGGACCGCGCGGAGCTGGCGATGATCACCGATCTCGTGCGCAACGACCTAATACCGCTCTGCCGTCCGCGCACCGTGCAGGTGAGCTGCGCGCGGCGCCTGGTGGCGCTGCCCTATGCGCTGCAGGCGGTGAGTGACATCGTCGGCGAGCTCGCAGCGGGCGTCGGTCCGCTCGAGGTGCTCGCCGGGCTGCACCCCGGCGGCTCGGTGACCGGCGCGCCCAAGCGCGCCGCGCTGGCGCTGATCGCCGAGCTCGAGGCGGAGCCGCGCGGGGCCTACTGCGGGGCGCTCGGGCTGGCGCGCGGCGATCGTTCGATCTTCAGCCTGTTGATCCGCACGGCCCTGCGCCGCGGCGAGGGCTGGCGCTACGGCGTGGGCAGCGGCGTGGTCTTCGCCTCCGACGCCGCCCGCGAGCGTGACGAGCTGCACCTCAAGCTTGGAGCCCTGGGATGCGCTACACGCGGCTGAGACTGACGCCACGGGGCATCGTGCTCGGCGCCGAGCAGCAAGCGCGCCTCGGCGCCGACGAGGGTGCGGCTCGGGCGGCGCTGAGCGCCTTCGCGCGGGGCGCCCGGCCCGGTTGCTGGGTGGTCTGGCTGGGAGGCGACCCGCCGCGGCTGCGCGCGGAGCGGCGCGCCACCAGCCGCCTGCGTGATGGACTCCCCGTGCGCTTCAGCGTCTCGCCGGTCGCGGAGCGCCACGGGCTGCTGCCCAAGCCCTGGGCGCCCTGCGCCTACGACACGGTGCGCAGCGCGCTGCAGATCACGCTGCTGACCTCAGCCGACGGGCAGGAGATCTGGGAGGCTTGCAGCGGCGCCGTCGTCGGCTGGGATGGTCGACAGCTCGTTTGC
This sequence comes from Pseudomonadota bacterium, assembly GCA_016711215.1. Classification (NCBI taxonomy): domain Bacteria; kingdom Pseudomonadati; phylum Pseudomonadota; species Pseudomonadota bacterium. The sequence continues at coordinate 524,098 of JADJTL010000003.1, forward strand.
GTGCCCGCGGACCGGCCTCGGGTCGCCTCGACCTCGGAGCGCGCGCTGCGCCGGTATCTGACCGCCAGCGAAGCGCCCCTGCTGACGGCCGGCCGGCTGCCCTTGCTCCTGATCAACGCGACGAAGGGCAGCTGCGCCCTGCCGCTCGGCGACAGGCCTCCCTTCCCCTGGGCGGTGCGCCGCCGCGTCGACGCCGTGCTGCGCCGCAGCACCTGCTGGCCCTGAGGCGCGGGCGGACGCCGGCGCTGCCGGCAGTTGCGCCCGCCGGGCGGGTCGTCTATAGACGGCAGCTCGTCGCCGGGCGCGAGGAGGGTTGACGCCGGACGAGCAAGAGGAGCGCTGGATGCCGACAATCGCGGCGGTCGCGGCAGTCGCGGCGAGCGACGTGATCGAGGTGGTCGGTGCCTCTGCCGAGCCGATCCAGCACTCCGTCCTGGCGCTGATCGGACGGCTCCATCCGTTGACCGTTCACTTCCCGATCGCCTGGCTGCTGCTCGCGCTGCTGGTCGAGCTTGGCGCGGCTGGATTTCGCCCGCCGGGCTGGCGGCGCGCGACGCTGCCGCTGCTCGCGCTGGCTGTGCTCTCCTGCCTGCCGAGTATCGCCTCTGGCCTGTTCCGCGCGACCAGCGTCGCGGTCGGCGGCGATGCCGCGACGCTCAGCCTGATCGTCGACCACCGCAACCTAATGCTCGGCAGCGCGACCTGCGCCACCCTCGCGCTCGCCCTCGGCCTCTGGCTGCGGCGCCACGAGGGTCGGCGCGCGGCGTGCTGGAGCTTCCGCGCGCTGCTGGTCCTTGCGGCGACGCTGCTGATCGCGGGCAGTCACCTCGGCGCCAAGCTGGTCTACGGTGAGCGCTATCTGCGCTTCTGAGCGCATCGCGCTGCCGAAGGCAGGGCGGCCAGCTTCGCCAGGTAGTCCTCGGTATGCGCGCTGATCCGCGCGCGGTTGTCGTAGGCGAAGAGCTGCATCCGCTGCTCGAGCGTGCAGGCGTCGCACCAGCGGTCCCGGCCCAAGACCGCGGCAAGGTCGTCCGAATTCAGGACGTCGGTGATCATGTCATCGAAGGCCGGCTTGAGCGCCCCGAGCTGGCCCGCCTGGGCCGCGAGCCGGTCAGCGAAGAAGCTGCGCGCGGCGACGTCATGAAGCAGCCGACTGCGGAGTGGTAGGCCCGGCAGGTCGTGATGGCGCGACGGGACATGCAGCCGCGAGGCGTTGCTCAGCAGATCGGCCAGCTTCACGCCCGCGACGAGCTCTCCGCCACGGCTGGCCAAATCGGCGAAGGCAGCCGCGCGCGTCATCCGCTGGCGCAGATCGCGCGTACCCACGGCCCCTGCGCCCATGCGGGGGACATGCAGGTACTGCGCGAAGCCGTGGGGCGAGGGCGGCTCGGTCAAATAGACGACGGCATCGCCCACACCACCGGCGCCCGGCACCTCGATCCCCGCGAAGGCCTCGTTGAGCGCGTCGCGGGCCGCCGCCGTGCTCCAGATCAGCCGCTCGGAGCGCGGCAGCTCGGCCGGCGGCGCCTGCCGGTCGATCACCTGCAGGACGGCGGAATTGGCCTCCTGATGCGTCACGGCCAGGTGGACGTTATCCTCGATCAGGTCATGCAGCAGTGCCAAGATGACGCCCAGCGCCTGCGTATCCTGCGTGGTCTCGCCTGAGCGCCGCAGCACCTCCTGGAGCACGAAGGCCACGGATTCCGGATGCGCAGCATGCGGGATCTGCGCGATCTTGCGCTCCTGGTCGTAGGCCAGGTAGTTGATCGCCACCGCGCGGTCGAGCGCGAGAGCGAGCCGCCCGCTCGCTTGGCTCCTCAGGCGGCCGATGCTCTCGGGCAGCGCCACGCCCAACCGACCTGACCGACCAAACTCGAGGGCGTCGAGCAGCACGGCGAGCGAGGGCCGCGGGCCGAGCTCGCTCTGAAGCGCTTGGCGCTCCGTCACGAGGCGCCGGACCGTCGACCGGGCGGGCGCGTGGGCCATCTTCAAGAAGTCATGCACGGGCGACGTGGGGAGACGCAGCGCTCGACAGGCCGTCTCGATCGGCCGTCCGTGGTCGACGACAAAGGCGGGACACGCTCTGCTCGTCTCGGCGGCCGCCACGCTGGGTACCAGCGCGAGCGCGGCGACCAGGGCGGCAAGACGAGTCAAGGGGCGCAAGGGGCTCGACGGCATGGCCGACTCCTCGGGTGGCAGGCTGGTCTTGGAACAAAGTCGCCCCAAACGCAAGCGGCGAGCGGCCGAGCGGCGAGCGGCCGAGCGGCGCCGGCGCCGGCCAGCCGTGCAGGGGGGTCATGGAGGCTGGCGATGGGCTCCTGTGCTCGGCCCTGAGCCCTGTGTTAGCGTCGCGCCGCGGCTCGCTAACCCGCACACCCCTCCGGAGCGCCGACGATGATCACCTGTCCCCGCTGCGGCACCCCGAATCCCGACCAAACCGTCGCTTGCCTAGCGTGTAGTGCCGCGCTCGGAGGTCAGCGCTTTGCCCAAGGCGTGGACGCCGCCAAACCCCCGCCCCTCCCCTCGGCCGCAGAGGCGGGCGCACCTGGGCGGCCAGCCGGCGAGCCGCCGCTGAAGCCCACGGGGACGGCGGCGGGTCAAAGCGAGGTGCAGCAGTTCCTCGAGCAGTCCCAGCGCCGCTCGCGCCGCCGGCGCCGCACGGCGGCAGCGATCAGCGCCGGGCTCCTGGCGGCGCTTACCGTCTATGTCGTCCATAGCGCGGCGACCGAACGCCAACGCCAGGCCGCAGCGCTCTTCCTCCAGGCCTTCGGCGAGGTGGAGAGCGGCCCCTTGGCCGGGTTTTGGCGCTGCACCGTCAGGGCGGGGCAGGCCGACGTTCATCGCGCCAGCGACAACCTCGTCGTGATGGAGGCGCTGACCCGCGCCTTCAACGCCGACCCAGAGCACCAACCGAGAGACCTCGAGCAGAAGTGCCTGCCGCTGCTGGCCACCGCCGAGACGGCGCTCGCCAAGCTGCAGGCGCCGGAGACCTTCGTCCCCGCCGTGGCGACGCTCAGGCAGCAGCTCCTCGCGCTGCGACAGGTGTTCGCGAGCTACATCAAAAGGCTTGCCGCGGTGCGCGAGCAGACGGCGCGCGAGCAGGTCCTCCTCTCGGCGGCGCGGACCTTTCACGGCGCGGGGCGGTCTGCCAACGACCGCGCGATCGCGGCGGGCTATGTCCACGCGCTGCATTGCGCCATCCCGGCGCTGCCGCGCATGGCCCAGCAGGTGCGACAGGCGCCCGATACGCAGGCCCTCGTCGAGCACATCTACAACAGCTGCAAGGAGGATCCGCGCTTCGCCAGCAAGTTGTGCGACGACTGCGCCGCGGCGCTCGCCGACCAGCGACCCGAGCGCCTGACGATCCTGGTGCAGCGGCGGATGAGCGGCGACGACCGTGACGTCTCGGCGCTCGAGGACTGCTTCCGTCGCGCCGGTCGCGACGCCTTCGGCGGTGCGCTCGACGCGATCGGCAAGACCTGGGTCGACTACCGCAACGCGGTCAAGGGCGTGTTCAGTCGCGCCGCCGAGCTGGGCGGTAAGACCAGCGCCAGCCAATGACCAAGGCGAGCAAGATCGAGGCGCTGCGCGCCCGCGGCATCATTATTCCGGTGCCGGAGCAGATCACCATCGGCGATGAGGTGGTGATCGAGCGCCTCCACGGCCCCGACACCACGCTCTTCCCGGGAACACAGCTGCGCGGTGAGGCGCTCTTGATCGGACCGGGCTGCACGCTCGGCGCCGAAGGCCCGGTGATGGTCGACAACTGCGCGCTCGGGCGGAACGTGGCCCTCAACGGCGGCGCGCATACGGGGTCGGTCTACCTCGATGGCGTCAGCTGCGGCCCCGCGGCGCAGGTGCGCGCAGGCTGCCTGCTGGAGGAAGAGGCCAGTACGGCGCATGCGGTCGGCCTGAAGCAGACCTTGCTGCTGCCCTTCGTCACGCTCGGCAGCCTGATCAACTTCTGCGACGTGCTGATGGCCGGCGGCAGCAGCCGCGACGATCATAGCGAGGTCGGCAGCTCGTTCATCCACTTCAACTTCACCCCCTTTGGTCCGCGCGGGGACAAGGCCACGGCCTCGCTGATCGGTGACGTGCCGCGCGGCGTGATGCTGCGCTCAGCGCGCATCTTTCTCGGTGGTCAGGCGGGGCTCGTCGGACCGGTGCAGATCGACTTCGGCACCGTGCTGGCGGCCGGCTTCGTCTATCGCCGCGATTACGGTCCGAATCAGCTCGTCGTCGGCGAGCCGCTGCCGACCGGCGCTCAGCCCTTCCGCCGCGAGCGCTTCCGCGGCATCGGGCCGCGCGTCGCCAAGAACCTGCGCTATATCGGCGAGCTCGTCGCCCTCTGGCATTTCTACGAACAGGCGCGCCTGCCCTGGTCGGGCGACAGGGCGTTGGAGCACGCGCTCTACCGCGCGGCGCAAGGCGTCGTCGGCGCGGCGATCGAGGAACGACTACGTCAGCTCAAGCGCCTGGCCGAGGCCCTGCCGGACTCCATCGCCTCGCTGGCGCAGGAAGGCGGCGCGGCCTTCGCCCAAGAGCTCGCCGTGCAGCGCCGCTTCGCCGCCCAGTGGCCCGAATGGTCGGGCGCGCTCGCGCGCGCTACGCCGACCTCGATGAGCCCGACGACCTGGATCGCCAGCGCCTATGCGCTGGCCTTGGCCTCGGCGGCGCGGCCGCGCCTCAACGGGCGGCGGCGCGCTTCTTGACGGCCATTCAGCAGCTCGACACCGAGAGCGTGGCGGCCGGGACGCGCTGGCTGCAGCGCCTCGTCGATCGCGTCCGCGCAATCGCGACGCCAGCGCCGACCTGATCGCTGGAGGCTCTCGCTGCAGAAAAGAGGAAGCCCCCCGAGGCGGATAACCTCGGGGGGCTTCGTGCGACCGCGCGAGCCGCAGCGCGCCCTTCGACGCGATGGGGCTCCCCAATTAATTAAGCTCGCAGTCGCTAAGCTTGCAGTCGCTAAGCGGTTGGGCTGCTCGCCCCAGTGTCGTGCCCTAAGCCTTGCGCGCGGTTGCCATAGAGGTTGTTATCGAGGTTGCTATCCAAGTGCCGCCGGCGGCGGCCATTAAGCCAAGCGATGCTCGGCCCGTGAATAAGCAAAGGTCCTGCCAGTCCCCGAAGGCTTGGGCGTTCGGCGTAATTTCCGAACAAACTCGCGCCTCCGGGCGCAATCGACCGGCAAGCACGACTCCCCGTCGCCGGACATCTGTGTCATAGTGCTCGCGCATTTCTGAGGCTCGTCGCGCGCGTCGATCATCGTCGCTGCGCCGCTCGTGACGGGCCGGGCGCGGCTGACGCTGCCAGGCGAGGCGAGGATTCCCTTGGGCCACATACTGCTCGTCAACGCCGATGGTCCCGAGACGCGCGTCGCCCTGGTCGAGAATGGCCAGCTGATCGAGCTGCACATCGAACGTCCGGCCGACCGGCGGATCGTCGGGAACATCTATCAGGGAAGGGTCGTGCGGGTCTTGCCTGGCATGCAGGCGGCCTTCGTCGACATCGGGCTCGAGCGTGCGGCCTTCCTCTACGCCGGCGACGTACCGCCGCTGGGCGAAGAGGGCGAGCCCACCCCCGAGGCCGCTGACCCTGGGAATGCGCCGCCCTGCATCCCGATCGAGCAGCGACTGCATGAGGGCGAGCAGCTGCTGGTGCAGGTGGCCAAGGAGCCGATCGGCAGCAAGGGCGCGCGGATCACGAGCTACCTGTCGCTCGCCGGACGCACGCTCGTGCTCGTGCCGACGGTCGACCACGTCGGGATCTCGCGCCGCATCACCGACGAAGGCGAGCGCCTGCGCCTGCGCGAGACGATCGGCCGTCTGCGCCCGCCGGGGGCCGGCTTCATCGTGCGCACGGTGGCCGAGCACCAGAGCGAGGACCACCTGCGCGCGGAGCTCGCCTTCCTGCTCAAGCTCTGGGACGAGGTCAGCGCGCGCGCCAAGCGGGTCGCGGCGCCGGGCCTCGTGCACCAGGATCTCGACCTCGCGCTGCGCGTGGTGCGCGACCTCGTCTCGGCTCAGGTCCAGCGCGTGATCATCGACGACCTCCCGACCTATACGCGCCTGCTCGAGTTCGTCCGCACCTTCATGCCCGAGCATGAGACGCGGCTCGAGCTCTATCAGGATCGCGAGCCCCTCTTCGATGCGCACGGCATCGAGCACGAGATCGACCGGGCCCTCGTGCGCAAGGTCTGGCTGCGATCGGGCGGCTATCTGGTGATCGACGAGGGCGAGGCCCTGACGGCGATCGACGTCAACACCGGACGCTACGTCGGACACCGTAGCCTCGAGGACACGATCACCAAGATCAACCTCGAGGCGGTGAAGGAGGTCGCCGCGCAGCTGCGCCTGCGCAACATCGGCGGCATCATCATCGTCGACTTCATCGACATGGAGCTGGAGAGCAACCGTCATCAGGTCGGGCGCGCGCTGGCCGAGGCGCTGAGCAGCGACCGCGCCAAGACCCATGCGCTCGAGATTTCGCCGCTCGGGCTGGTCGAGATGACGCGCCAGCGCGTGCGCGAGAGCCTGATGCACCAGCTCACCGCCCCCTGCTCCCATTGCGGCGGGCGGGGCGCGATCAAGACGACCCAGACGGTCTGCTATGAGGTCCTGCGCGAGATCTCACGCCACGGCGCGAACCTGCCCGGGCGCTCGCTGACGGTCTCGGTCCACCCGGAGGTCGCCGACCTGCTGGCAGACGCCGAACAGGAGCGGCTCAGTCAGCTCGAGCGCCGCTTCGGCCGCAGCTTGCGGGTCGAGGCGCGAGCGGGCTTCCACCCCGAACAGTTCGAGATCCGCGTCGAGTCCGAGTAGCGGCGCGGGCAGCGACTGAGGCATGCTCCTCAGGACGCGGGGGACCGGGCCCGCAAGAGGCGGTGCAGCGACGATGCGCAGCGAAGTGGCGGCGAACGCGATCCTCGACGAGACCTACCGCGTCCTGCGTTGCATCGGTCGCGGCGGCATGGGCACGGTTTGGCTGGCGGAGCACTTGCGACTGCCCAAGCAGGTGGCGATCAAGGTGCTCGCTGGGGCGATTGCCGGCAACGCCGAGGCGGTGGCGCGCTTTCGCCGCGAGGCGGAGATCGCCTCGCGGCTGGCGCATCCACACATCGTCGACGTGCTGGACTTCAACGCGCTGCCGGACGGCACGCCCTATCTGGTGATGGAGCTGCTGCGCGGCGAGAGCATGCGCGAGCGGCTGCTACGGGGCGCGCTGCCCTTGGGCGAGGTGATCGTCCTCGTGCAGCAGATCGCCTCGGCGCTCGCCGCGGCCCATGACCATGGCGTCGTTCACCGCGACCTCAAGCCCGAGAACATCTTCCTCACGCTCGAACCCAGCGGCGAGGGCCAGCGGACGCGGGCCAAGGTGCTCGACTTCGGCATCTCCAAGATCCGCGACTCGCGCAGCGTCGTCACCGTCGAGGGTGCGATGCTCGGCACGCCGCAGTACATGGCACCCGAGCAGCTCAGCGGCCAATCGGAGCGCATCGGACCGCTGGCCGACCAGTTCGCGCTGGCCGCGATCGTCCTCGAGCTGCTGACCGGCAAGGCAACCTTCAGCGGTGAGACCCTGGCCCAGGTGGTGTACCAGGTCGCCTACGCCTCACCGCATGCGCTGACGGCGACGCTCTCGGGGACCGTGCCGGCGCCGCTCACGAGCGCCCTGCAACGCGCGCTGGCGAAGGATCCCGCGCAGCGCTTCCCCTCGATCGCCGACTTCGCGAGCGCGCTGAGCAGCGCGGCCCTAGCCGCGGCCTCGGCCGCCACCGACGCAAGCGCTGGCTCGACGCCGACGGCCATTGGCCTGCTGGCTGCGCCAAGCCTGCCGGCTCATCCCGTGGAGCTCGCCACCGCACCGACGCTCGCGACCGCGCCGCCCGCGCCCGCAGCCTTCGCCTCCGAGGGCCAGCGCCCCGCGCCTAAGGAAAGCGCGTCACCAGGCGCGCGGCCGCGCTCGCGCCGCGGCCTGCTCCTCGGCGTGCTCGTCGCGGTGGCCGCGGGCGCCGCGCTCGGCCTGCTGCTCTGGCTGCGCCCAGCCGGCCCGCCCGCGCGCACTGCCAAGGGCTCGGCCCCGGCACTCGCGCCGAGCCGCTCACGAACCCCGCCCGGCACGAGGCCGACGCCGACCGCGGCCGCGGCTCGAGCCGATGGCGGCATCGGCTCGAGCCGCGCCGACGGGTCGGCCGAGGCGCCGAGCGACGCCGGCGCCACGCGCCGCGCCACGCCGGCGCCCGCGCTGGCCACGCCGGCGCGCACGCGGACGCGAGCGACTCACCCCGCCGGCGGCGAGGCCACGCTCCCTGGCGACGTCGCCGCCGAGCTCGGCCAGGCCCAGGCGGCGCTCGAGCGCGACGATCCGCAACAGGCGTTGATGCTCGCCCGGCGCTCGCTGCTCACACGCCGGACCGATCAGGCCTTCGTGCTAATGACGCGAGCCTACTGCGTGCAGCGCAACCTCGGCCTGGCCCTGGCGATGCTGCGCAATGTCGCGCCGCGGCGCCGTCCGGCCGTGCGCGCCGCCTGCCGGCACGCGGGCCTGCCACTGCCACCCTAGCGCGAGGACCCGCGCCGCGCGCTTGCCGCACGTCACCCAAGCCATGAGGAGAACCAGCGCATGAGACCCACTCCCGCTCCTTGCAGCCGCGCGAGCTGGCTGCTGATCTTGCTGGCTGGCTGCGCCGCACGGACCCCACGGGCGACCGCGCCCGGGACACCGCCGCCCGTCGCCGCCGTCGTGCCCGACGGCACCAAGGTCTACAGCGGCGCCGAGGGCGTCGAGGTCGCGCTCGTGCGGCTGGCCGACGGCGGCTTTCTCTTGCGGACCAAGGGCACCGGCAGCCCGCTCGATGGCAAGGTTCTGCCCTGCAAGCTCGACAGCAGCTCAGACCGACGCACGGTCTACCAGACGACGATCGATGGTCAGACCTACAGTCCGCTGCAGATCGAGAGCGGTCGCTATAGCTACGGCGCCGGCGTCAAGCTCTACCTCCCTGGCCTGAGCGCGCGTGACGGCCTTGACCTGCGCTACGACGAGGCGCGCTCCCAGGGCTTCGCCGCGGCGGCCGTGCGCAAGCAGCACGAGGCGCAGCTCGCGTCCGGCGAGCTCGCGGCGCTTCAGCGCTTCGACCGCGCCGGCGCCCGTCAACGGGCCGAGGCCGGCCTCGCCGAGCAGAGCGCCGCGACGGCCCGTGCCTGCGGCGCCACGCTCAGCACGCGGATCGACTGGACCACCATCGACGACCCGACGCTGCAGGGCTACGGCATCGACAGCTACTGCGCCGCGCCGCTGGAGGCCCTGGCTCACCTCTGCCGCTCGCCAGCGACGCGGGCGGCCGTCGCTCGCGACCTCACGCAGCTCGACTGCCGCTTTGGCGCCGCCATGGCCCTCGAGCGCGCGGGCAGGGTCCTGCGCTGGACCACGGCGACCAGCGCCGCCAACGCCACCGACTTCGCGCGCGAGCAGCTCGGCCAGCGCCTGTCGTGGAGCGGCGCGGGCAACCTCGCCGAGCGCCGCTTCGCCGAGGCGATCGCCCTTTGCCGCGGCGGCCGCGACGGCGCGCTGGTCGGCTGGCGCCCGGCGCGTGCCGCGGCGAAGGAGGATGCCGACACGCCGCACCAGGTCTTCTTTGGTGATCAAGCAGCCGGCTTCCGGCTGGTCCCGGCCGAGCGCGGGCTGAGTGAGGGCTGGTTCTTCGACCCGCGCTTCTTCGCCCCGACGCGGGCCGAGAGCTTTCGCGGGCTCGACCTGCGCCACTACTCTTGGCTCGAGCTCGATGCCGAAGCGCAGCGCTGCAAGCTAACCTGCGGCACGCGCACGATGGCCCTCGAGCTGCTCGATGCCGCCACCACCGCGCGGCTGACGGCGCGCGCCGGCTTCGCCGCGCCGCTGGCCCGCCGCCAGCCGCATGGGCTCGCCCGCGACCGTCGCGGCATCTACTACTTCGTCGATCGCAGCGCCGACCCGGCCGCGCGGGACTTCCGCCTTTGGGCAGGACCGCTCGGCCGCCTCAAGCGACTGCCGATGACCAACGTGGTCTCCGACAGCCGCGGCGACGTCTTCGCCACCCGCGACGGCAGCCTGCGCCTGGCCCTCGAGCAGGCCAACTCGTTCTGGATCCGTGGCAAGCGCTCGACGGCGCTGCTCAACGTGCCGATCGCCGACAACCTGCAACTCGTCTACAACGAGCTGGGCGTCTACCTCGGGGAGCCCTTCGGCACCCCCTGCGACCGCTTCTGAGGCCCTCCCTCACGGGACGCTCGGCGCGCGCCGCCTTCAAGCGCGCTCGAGCAGGGCGCGGAACTCCTCCTCGCTGACGATCTGCAGCTTGGCGCCCGCGGCGCGCAAGCGCTGAGCCTTGAGCAGCTTGCTGCTCGCTGCTGCGGCTGGATCGCCCGCGCCGACGACCAGGTAGTCCAGCGCCTGGCTGACGCCCGCCGGTGTCGTCGCGCCGCGGGCCCCGAGCTCGCGCTGCGCAGCCTTGCGCTCGAAGGTCTCGAGCTTGCCGGTGAAGACGAAGCTCTTGCCCACCAGCGGCCCAGCAGGCGCCAGCGCTTCGCGCTGCGCGCCGCCGATGCTGGCGCCAGCGGCGCGTGGCGAATCGTCGAGCACCACCTCCGCGAGCAGCGCGTCGATCAGCGCCGCCGCGTCCTGCAGCCCAGCGACGACCTTGCTGGCGATCACCTCACCGACAGAGGGCAGGGCCAGCAGCTCAGCGACCGTGAGCTGCCGCACGCGCGCCAGCGGGGCGAAGTGTTCGGCGAGCAGGCGCGCCACATGCTGCCCCAGCTCCTCGACGCCGAGCGCGCGCAAGAAGATCTCGAGCGAGAGCCGCCGTCGCGCCGCGAGCTGCTGCAGCAGCCGGGTCGCCAGCTTCTCGCCGACGCGATCGAGGCGCAGCAGCTCCGCCCGACCAAGGCGATAGAGATCGGCTGGACTGCGCAGCAGGCCTTGCTCGAAGCCGTCGCGCAGCAGCTTGTCACCGAAGCCCTGGAGGTCGACGACGGCGCAGTAGTGCGCCAGCCCTCCCAGCACGGCCTCGCGGCAATGGCTCGGGGCGGCGCAGTGGAGGAAGTCTCCGCGCTGCAGCACGGGTCCAGCGCAGGAGGGGCAGTGCTGGGGCACCGTCACCCTCTGCGCGCCCGGACGGAGGACGCGCTCGACCTTGGGAATCACGCCGCCGCGGCGCGTCACGAGCACCTCGGCGTCGAGCGAGAGCCCGAGCTTGGCGATGAAGCCAGCGTGATGCAACGAGGCGCGGCTGACCATGGCCCCCGAGAGCTCGACCGGCCGGAGGTGCGCGATCGGCGTGATCACCCCCGAGCGCGCGACGCTCCAGCTCACGGCCTCGAGCACGCTCGTCCGTGAGTCGCCCTGAAACTTGTAGGCGATCGCGAAACGCGGGTGATGCGCGGTCAGCCCCAGCCGCTGCTGCTCGGCGACGCGGTCGGCCTTGAAGACGACGCCGTCGATCTCGTAGTCGAGCCGCTCGCGCAGCGCCGCGAAGTGCGCGTAGGCCTGCTGCAGCCCGTCGCGCGCCACCAGCAGATGATCGACCGGGTGGAAGCCGAGCGCGGCCAGCGCAGCCAGCTTCTCGTGCTCCGTGGGCTGCCCGTCCTCCAGCAGGTCGTAAGGGGCGAAGGACAACCCATAGCTGCGACAGCGCTCCGGGTCCTTGCTCTTGATCGCACCGGCCGCCAGATTGCGCGGATTGGCGAAATGCTCCCCAAAGCCGGCGAAGACGCTCTTGCGCAGATAGAGCTCGCCGCGTACCTCGAGCGCCCGGCCGCGCACGACGCGCGGCGGGACCTCGGCGATCGTCCGCACGTTGGCCGTGATGTCCTCACCGACGGCGCCGCTGCCCCGGGTCGCGGCCAGCACCAGCTCGCCACGGGCATCGTAGCGCAGACTGGCGGCGATCCCGTCCAGCTTGGGCGTGGCCAGGATCTCGCCCTCGAACTTCGCGACCCAAGCCTCGAGCGCTCGGTCGTCGTAGCATTTATCCAACGAGAGCATCGGGCTGCGGTGCTGCACCTCTGCGCCGTGACGCCCCGCTGGGCTGGGGCCGAGCTCGCGCAAGATGGGGGCGTCCGGGGCACGGCGCGCCAGCTCCTGCACCAGCCGATCGAAGTCGTAGTCGCTGATGGTCGGCGCGGCGAGATCCCAGTAGCGGTGGTTATGCTGGCGCACGGCGGCCTCGAGCTCGGCGAGGCTGCGGGCGCGCAGCTCGAGCTCGCTCGGCGCCGTGGCGGGGAGGCTGCGATCCGGCATGCTTGCGTCTCCGCCGCGACTCTGCCACGGGCTCAGGTGAGCGCAAGAGGGTCAGCCTCGGGACTCCCGAGCTGCTGGCAGAGCTCGCGCCGCGCGGTCGCCTCCCAGTCGCGGTTCGCCGCGGGGTTGGCCGGGCTCGGATGGGTGATCCGACCGACCTGCAGCTGGGCCGAGGCCAGGGCGGAGCGCGCCCGTCCCGCGGCGAAGGCGCCGACGCCGATCACGTGGGTCGGCCGCAGCGCCTCGACCAGCGCCCGCAGATGCTCGTCGCAAGCGGCGAAGAGCGCTTCGCGCTCGGCCAGCGGTAGCTTCTCCGGCGTGCGATTTCGACCCGAGTCCTCGAGGAAGGCCAGCGGACAGTAGTTGGCGACGAAGGCCTGGGCGAAGAAGCCCTCGGGCGTCCTCGCCCAGCGTCTGATCGCCCCCCAAAGCCGCGCGCCGCTGACCTCGACGCGCCGGCAGGCGAGTCCCTCGACCGGGCGCCTGGGATGAGCCTCGCCCGGACGACTCACGGGCTCGCAGAGGCCCAGCCAGTCACGGACCGTCGGCACGTCGCCGAAGGGGATGCCCGTCTGCACCATGCCGAAGGGGCCCGGATTCATCCCCAGCAACACCACGCGCTTGGGCCCAGCGCCCCAGCGCCGAAGGTAGGCCGCGTGGTTGTCCCAGGCATAGGCCAGCGGGTTGTAGACGTAGGCCACGGGCGCGCCGAAGTGCAGCGCGCCCACAGCATCGCGCAGGATCGCGGCAGCCTCGAGCAGGGTTACTGGCATCTGCCGCTCCTCTCTCGCCCGGGCACGCGGCGCCCAGCGAGGCGCAGACCTCAGGGGCGCGCGGTGGTCGCTGCCGCTCCTCAGGCAGCGGGGGCGCCGCGCTGCGGCTGCGGGCCAGGCACGCTCAGCGCGCGCTTGCCCTCCTCACCAACGTGCCGGTGGAGGACAGCCGGCGGGAGGATTTCGTTGGCGCGGAAGGCGTCCAACACCCGGAAGTGCACATCGGTCTCAAAGGGCTTCTCGTACTTGCAGTCGAAGACGTAGGGCCGCGCCTTCAGATGCACGGCGACGTAGTCCTCGAGGATCGTCTGCTTGGCGAGCACCGGCACCTCTTGATCGAGGAAGATGTAAGGGCTCGTCAGGCAGGCCTCGCGTACGAGCTCGGCAGCGAGCTTGGCGTCCTGATCGGCGCCGATGTAGAAGTCCATCGCCACCTGCATCTCGAGGGCGCCATAGTTGCCGCTCGAGGTCACGTCGGTGAGGACTTTGTTGTTCGGGATGGTGATGATGTTGTGGTCGAGCGTGTTCATCCGCACGCTGCGCAGACCGATCTTGATGATGTCGCCGTACTGCCCGGCGTAGGTCACGCGGTCGCCGACCTGGAAGGGGCGATCGAACATGATCGTGATGCCGGCGATGAAGGCGGCCACGAGGTCGCGCATGGCGAAGCCGACCGCGAAGGCGAGCGCGCCGCCGATCACCGTCATCGCCGTCTTGTCGAGCCGGACGCTCAGCCCGAGGCAGATGCCGGCCGCGACGAGGTAGACCACGAAGCGCGTGGTGGACTCGACCTTTTGGATTAGCGGACGGCGGTTGGCGAAGCGCTTGCTGAGCCGCGCGGCCAGGTCCCCGACGATGCGCAGCGCGATCATCGACGCTGCGATCACGAGCACCGAGAGCGCGACCCCGCCCCAGCGCACGATGTTCGCGAGCGTGCCGAGGTCTGGCGCGTCTTGGGCGCGGGCGACGGCCGGCGCGAGCAGGGCGCCAGCGAAGACGACAAGCGCGGCGCGGGCGGCTGGCGGACGTTGCGACATGCTGGCCTCCACTAGCGCGCCACGGGCAGCAGGTGCCGGCGCTGAAGGACGCGGGTGGCGGCGCGGAACCAGCCCCAGGTGACCCGATACCGCCCCTCGACCTCCTCGAAGTAGCCACGGGCGAGGCCATAGCGGATGGCGTTCTCCACCTGCGCCTCGGGCAGCATCGTCGCCTGACGGATGTCAGCGGTGGTGGCGAGCTCGAGCTGAACCACGGCACGGAGGACGAAAACCGCGCGGTCGGGCAGCGCCTCGAGATCCGTGGGGTCCGGCGCCCTGAAGAGCTTGACGAAGACCCGTCCCTGCGGGTCGAGACCGAGCGAACGCCGCCACATATGGAGCGCGACGCCGGGGTTTCCAGCGGCGTAGTCCCAGATCAGGCGATGGTAGCGCGCCTCCGTGCGAGCATGCGCCTCCTCGAGCTCGAGCTCGTCGGCATCGGTGGGCAGGCGCTCGACCAGGTGGTCGAAGCGCGGCTCGATGCCGGCCTCGTGCGAGCGGGTCCTCAGCAGCGCGACGACCCTGGACTCGGACCAGGGCGCGAGCGTGATCACCTCGTCGAAGGCGGGTCGGGCGCCCCGCGCGCGCTCGAAGAAGCGCCAGAGCGTATGGTCGATCGCGAAGACCCAGCTGCAGGAGCTGCTGTGGTGCCGCGCCGCGTCGAGGAGCTGGTCGAAGGCGGCGAGCCCCCCCATCCGCGGCTGAATCAGGCGGTGGGCGTTATCGATCAGCAGGGCTGGATCGCCCCCCGGCGCGCTCGACGCGTTGGCGGCCCGGCCGGCCTCCTCGAGGCTGGCGCGCTCGTCGAGGCCCAGCGTGCGCGCCAGCTGCAGGCGCAGCGCGTCGAGCCCGGCAATCGGGCAATCGACGAGGGACACCGCGGCGAGGGAATCGCGCACGCGGCGGAGCACCGTGCTCTTGCCACCACCGCGCTCGCCCACCACGACGTAGACGCCGCCGCCTTCCGCGCAGATGCGCTTGATTACCGGCGCGACGCCATCCTCCTCGTCGCTCAGGATCTCCGCTGGCGGCGCCGTCGGCGAGAACTTGGCGAAGAGCGCCTCGGGCACCGGCAAGAGACTGAACCGCGCGCCGTCGGCCAGCTTGTCGAGCCCGCGACGAAAGAGGTAGGCGAGCAGCCGTCGGGTGACATCGAAGCTGCTGAGCCAGGTGCGACTCGCGTGAGCGGCGCCGTGGAAGAAGAGGTAGACGCCGCCCGAGGTCGCGGCGGGGAAGCTTCGCCACCCAGTCTGGTGATCGACGACCCAGCGGAAGTACGCCCGCCTGCGACGGAAGCGCGCCATCCGCCGAAAGATCTCGTGACGCCACCAGCGGATCAGCACGAGAAAGACCGGAAGCGCGATGAACCAGAGGGTGGAGAGCACCCAGCTGTAGATCGTCCCCTTGCCCACGATTCTGGCGCTGATCGCCAGAATGAGCCCGACCACGACGACGGTGCGGCCCGTCAGTCGCAGGGATCGGAGGCGCAACTGCGCGCTGGCGGAGCCTCGCCCGCCCACGACCTCCTCCACGCCTGAGGCCGCGGCATCGATGCTCATGACCGCGAGCGCACCGCCGAGCGTCCAGGCGACGACCACGAAGAGGATCTCGACCTCGAAGAGCCCCTTGGCCTGCGCGGGAAGCAGCCAGAGCAGGGCGAGGCCGAGGAGCAGCAACTCGAGCGGCCCCCGCACATGCAGCAGGTGGCCGATGGCACGCTGCCGCAGACCGGGGGAGGTCCGGCGCGCGCGGCGGTCCTCCTCGCGGGCGCGGTCGCGCCACTGCTCGAGCACCGCCTGCGCGCGCGGGCGCCACCAAAGGAACGCGACGAGCACGAGGAGCCACTTCAACGCGACGAAGGTCGCGACCATCGCGGACTTGCCACGCGCCCCACCAGCGCCACCTCTGAGCGCGGAGAGCCAGCGCGTGAAAACCTTCAGGTGGTAGCCGATGACGAGCACGACCTGGCGCACCTCCGCGACCGCCTGATCCCAGCCGGCCTCGCCGAAGCCGACGATCGCCGTGCGGCGGGCCCGCGAGAGCTTGGCGAGGAGCTGCAGCCTCGCCGTGTTGAGGGCGAGCGTCTCGGCCTCAAGCTGAGTCATGCGATCCCAGCGCAGCGCCTCCTCGGTGGCACGCAGCGCGGCTGCAGCCTTGACCAGCTCGGCGCGCGCACGATCGTTGTCGCGGCGGTCGACATCGACGGAGAGCCCCGCCAGGCGATCCTCGCCAGGCGCAGGGATCTCCCGAGCGGAGGCGGAGAGGGCCTCGGCGAGCGCATCGCGCGTCGCCCGCAGCCAGGTCCGCAGCCCGAGGTAGAGCGCGTCGGCCGCGGCGGCGGTGTCGCCCGGGTCAGCGGCGATCGCGTCGCGCACGCGCCGCACGAAGCCGAGCGTCTGCTCCGCGCGGGCCTTCAGGGCCTGGCGCTCGCCGACCTGCTTGCCCTCGAGCTGCGCCTGCGCCCCTGCCACACCGAGGAGACGCGCCCGCTCCTCGGCGACCATCCGTTCGGCCTCGCTGCGGGCCCGCCTCGCGGCGTCGAGCGCGCGCTGGCGCTCGGTCTCTGCGGACTGCGCCCGCCGGTTGGCCTCGTTGACCTCGACCGCCGCCTGGGAGGAGGTATCGGCCCCTTGGCGTTGAGCGTGGCGGGCGAGGAGCGCTTCCCCCTGCTCCCTGCCGAGCGAGTAGAACCCGAGCCGGGCGCGATCGAGCTCGATCCGCGCCGCATAGAGCATGGGGTCGAGGGGGCGCAACGCCTGGCCGACGCTGGCGTCGCTGGGCGCGGCGGCGGCCTCGACGATCGCGCGCAGGCGCTCGGTCTCGACCCGAATCGCCGCCTCGTCCTCAAAGGGAACCTCGAAGAGGGTCGCCGGATCGATCGCGACCGCGAGGCGCTCGTCGACGAGCGCCTGGAGCTGGCGCGTGGTCCAGCGCAGGGCGGCGACCGCGGCTGGAAGCTGCGGCGGCGCGGCGTCTGCGGCTGCATCGCGCGGCGCTGGCCCCGCGTCGCGCGCGTCGGTGCTCGTCGCGGTGGCGGTGACGCCCGCGTCGGGTCGAGCCGCGCGCGCCGCCAGGGCGGACGAGACCAGCGCAGCCATCGCTGCCACGACGAACCATCGGGGTGGTCGGCACCAGCACATAGATCCCTCGCGGCACGAATCGACCGGCATGCGAACGCCCGCGGAAACTAGCAGGAAGGGCGCCCATTGTCCCCAAGGCAAAGCCAGACCCTAGCGCCAGACCCTGGCCGCTACCCAGACCCTGGCGGCGGGTTGCCCGGGCGGGAGAGGGTCGGCATACTGCCGGGGCGCGCGCGTTAGCGCCGCGAGATGATCCATGCTCCCCGAGCCAGCCGACACGCCGAAGCACGCGCCACCAGCGACCCCGCCCTCGCGCTGCGGGGCGCAGGGCGGCTCGACCGCGGTCGGCGGCGCGGCTCCCGCAGCCGCGGAGAGCCTGCGCCTGGTCTTGGGGCTGGTGCTCGACCGGCTGGGGCTGGCCTCGGCAGGGACGCGCCGGATCCCGGCGCCGCAAGCGCCGCACGAGGGCGAAGCCTGCGTTCCCTGGGCGCGCCGGGCGCTGATCGCGCTCGCCTCACCCTTCGGCCTCAAAGCGGGCCAGAGCCAGCTCTCCGTCAGGGACGCGCTCCAGCTCGTCGACCCTCAGGCGCCGCTGCTGGCCTGCGGCCCGACCGACAACGGTAGCCTGCGCTGGGTGCTGATTACCGAGCGGCGCGGTCGACGCCTGCGCGCGACCGTGCTGCAAGAGGGGCAGGCACGCAGCCGCACGCTGAGCACGGTCGAGCTGGCCTCGCTGCTGGACCTCGCGAGCGCGCGCCAAGCGACGAGCTGGCTCACCCTCGAGAGCGCGTTGCCGCTCGAGGCGCTGGGCGCGGGTCAGGAGCGCAGCAGCAGCACGCCCTCGCCCCTGCGGCGCCTGCGCGCCGCCCTTGGACTGGAGCGAGAGACGCTCTGGGCCCTCGGCGTCTACGCCGCCTTCGCCGGGGTTCTGGCGCTCGCCACACCGCTCACCGTGCAGGCGCTCGTCAACACGATCGCCTTCGGCGGCCTGCTGCAGCCCCTCTTCGTCCTCACGCTCTTGCTCCTCTCGGGCCTGGTCCTGGCGGGCGGATTGCGCGTGCTCCAGAGCATCGTCGTCGAACAGCTCCAGCGGCGCGTGTTGGTGCGAACGGTCGTCGATCTCGCGACGCGCCTCCCTCGTGTGCGCCTCGGCGCCTTCGAGCGCGCCTACGCACCCGAGCTGGTCAACCGTTTCTTCGAGGTCGTGACCCTGCAAAAGGCCACGGCGACCTTGCTCCTCGACGGGCTCGATCTCTCCCTCGCCGTCGTCATCGGCATCACCATCCTCAGCTTCTACCATCCGCTGCTGGTCGCCTTCAGCGTGCTCTTGGTGGCGGCCCTCGCCGCGGTGCTGCTGCTTGGTGGTCGCGGCACGATCGAGAGCAGCATCGAGGAGTCGTATGCCAAGTACGCGATCGCCGCGTGGCTCGAGGAGCTGGCGCGCCTTCCCCTGATCTTCAGGTCACGGCGCGATGCCGGGGCGGCTGCGGCCCGCGCCGACGAGCTCGCCCGCAGTTATTTGCGCGCGCGCGGCGGGCACTTCCGCCGGGTGCTGCGCCAGATCGTCGGCCTGATCGGGCTGCAGGTGCTCTTCAGCAGCGCGTTGCTGGCCATCGGCGGCTGGCTGGTGCTCAAGGGACAGCTGACCTTGGGCCAGCTCGTCGCCGCCGAGCTGATTGTGACGGTCGTGGTCGCCAGCCTGGCCAAGTTCGGCAAGCAGCTCGAGACCTTCTACGACCTCGCGGCGGCGATCGACAAACTGGGTAAGCTGATCGACCTGCCGCTCGAGCCCGCCTTCGGCGTGCCGGCTGGCGGCGGCAGCGGGGCCGCCAGCGCCGCGCTGGAGGGGGTTCGTCTGGGCGGCCTCGGCTCGACCGCCCAGACGCTCGACCTGCGCATCGGCGCGGGCGAGCGGATCGGCATCACCGGCGCCAGCGGCAGCGGCAAGAGTCAGCTCCTCGACACGCTCTACGGGCTCCGCGCGCCCGAGGAGGGGCGCGTGATCATCGACGGCGTCGAGCTGCGCCTGGTCGACCTGCCGGAGCTGCGCCAAGGCCTACTGCTGCTGCGCGACGCGCCAGTGCTCGTGGCCACGCTCCGCGAGAACCTGCAGCTGCGTGGTGGCGGAGCGGGCGACGAGGCGCTCCAGGGGGTGCTCGACCGCGTTGGCCTCGGCACCGTGGTGCGGCACCTGCCCGAGGGCCTGGACACGCCGCTGGGCGCCGAGGGGGCCCCGCTTTGCGCCGGAGAGCGGGTGCGGCTCGCGGTGGCCTGCGCGCTGCTGCGCGCGCCGCGGCTGCTGCTGGTCGACGCGGTGCTCGACGCACTCGACCCGCAGGCGCGCGCCTCGCTGCTCGAGCTGCTCTACGCCGACGACGCGCCCTGGACCCTGCTGATCGCGAGCCAGCACGACGACGTGCTCCGCCGCTGCGACCGGGTGCTGGCGCTCACTGCGAACGTTCAGCCCGCGGCGGAGGAAGCGACGTGAGCGCCAGCAAGAACTCCGGGGCAAGCGCCCGCGTTTCCGCCAGCGCCGGGTTGACGGCGATGCAGCTCGTGAGGGCGTCGCGAGGCGTGGCGCTCTCCGCTCGACTGATCGTAGCGCTCTTGCTGCTGATCGGCGTGGCGCTGCTGCTGCTGCCCTGGCAGCAGACCTCGCCCGGCGACGGACGCATCGCGGCCTTCACGCCCTCGGAACGCGCCCAGGTGGTTGGCGCGCCGATCGGCGGCCGCATCCTCAACTGGTGGGTCCATGAGGGCAGCCACGTTCGCAAGGGCGATCGCCTGCTCGAGCTGGCCGACAACGACCCGCTGATTCTGCTGCGCCTGCAGCAGGAACGCGACGCCACCGCCGCGCGCCTGGCGGCGCGCGAGCTCGCGATCGGCGCCTACGAGCGGCAGCGCGTCGCACTACGCTCGGCCCGCACGCTTGAGCTCGCCGCGGCCGAGGCGCGCGTGCGCGTCGCACAGAACCGGGTCAAAGCGAGCGAGCAGGAGCTCGTGGCGGCCAAGGCGACCGCGACCACGGCGCAGCTCAATGTCCAGCGCGTCGAGGCCCTCGCCAACCGTGGCCTGGCCTCGGAGCGCGACCGCGAGCTCGGCGTGCTGGCAGCGGCCAAGGCCCAATCGGAGGTCTTCGCCGCTCAGGCGGCGCTCGAGGGCGCAGGCGGAGAGGTCCTGGCCAAGCGCGCCGAGGTCTCGGCCAAGGGCGCCGAGCTCGACGGCAAGCTCGCCAAGCTCGGCGCCGAGCTCAACTCCGCCGAGGCCGAGGTGCAGAAGGCCCGTGCCGAGCTCTCCCAGGTCGAGGTTCGACGCGCCCGGCAGGCGCAAATGGTGGTCCGCGCGCCGCGGGAGGGATCGATCCTCCGCGTGGTCGCCCGCGAGGGCGCCGACTTCGTCAAGGCCGGCGATCCCCTCTTCGTCTTCGTGCCGACGAGCGAGCAGCGTGCCGTCGAGCTGTGGATCGACGGCAATGACGTGCCGTTGGTCGATCCCGGCCGCATCGTGCGGCTGCAGTTCGAGGGCTGGCCCGCGGTGCAGTTCAGCGGTTGGCCGGCAGTGGCGGTGGGCACCTTCGGCGGCGCGGTCGCCTTCGTCGACGCGGCGGCGGACGGCAGCGGCCGCTTCCGCGTGCTCGTGGTGCCGGGAGCCGCGCGCTGGCCCGACGGGCGCTACCTGCGCCAGGGGGCGCGCACGAAGGGCTGGGTGCTGCTCGATCGGGTCAGCCTCGGCTACGAGCTCTGGCGCCAGCTCAACGGCTTCCCCAAGCGGCTCACCCCACCGAAGGTGGAGGCCAAGCCGGGGGCCAAGAGCGGCTGATGCCCCCGTCTCGCCCCCACACGCGCGCGGCGCGCTGCGTCGCTGCCTTCACGCTGACCCTCGGTGCGCTGCTGCCGCTGGGCTCCGGGGCGGCGCCGGTCCTCAGCCTGGCTGAGGTCCTGGCGAGCGTCGAGCGCCACCACCCGCTGCTCGAGGCCGCAGCGCAGCAGCTGCGCCAGGCGGAGGGAAAGCAGCTACAGGCGGAGGGGGGCTTCGACACCGAGCTGCGCGCCGAGAGCAGCTGGCTGCCCCACGCCGATTACGAGTACGGCGTGGCGAGCGTGACGCTGAGCCAGCCGACGCCCTTCTGGGGCGCGCGCTTCTTCGGCCGCTGGCGCCTCGGGCACGGCGACCTCCCGATCTACAAGGAGGGCGACGGCACCGCGGGGGCAGGCGAGCTTCGCGCCGGCGTCGAGCTACCGCTGCTTCGCGACGGGCCGATCGACGCGCGCCGGGCGCAGCTCCAGCGCAGCAGGCTCGGTCGCGAGGCCGCTCGGCTGGGTGTCGGCGCCCTCCGCATCGAGCTGCGTCGCCAGGCGGCCTATCACTTCTGGGCCTGGGTCGCCGCCGGGCTGAAGCTCGAGGTCGATCGCAAGCTGCTGGCGATCGCCCGCGAGCGCGACGACGCGCTGCGCTCGCGCGTGGCGCGCGGCGACCTGCCGCGCATCGAGGTCCTGGACAACCGGCGCACGATCTTGATGCGCGAGGGCGGCGTCGTCAGCGCTCAGCGGAAGTTCGAGCAGAGCGCGATCAAGCTCTCGCTCTTCCTGCGCGACGCCAGCGGCAACCCGCTCCGCGCCGGACGCGAGCGCCTGCCGGCGTCCGCACCGCTGCTGCCCGAGGCGCGCGAGCCACGACCGGTCACCAGCGATCTTCGCTCGGCGCTGCGGCGCCGCCCCGAGCTGCTGCAGCTCGAGCTGGCGCAGGCCGACAATGAGGTGGAGGCGCGCCTCTTCGCCAACCAACGGCTGCCGCGGCTGGCCGCCATCGTCGACCTCGGTCTCGACCTCGGCGACGAGGCCTATCGCGACCGGCGCGGCGAGGTGGGCGTGGGCCTCAAGCTCGAATGGCCCCTGCCGCTACGCAAGGCCCGCGGCGGCCTGCTGCGCGCCGCGGCGCGGCAGCGCGAGCTCGCGGCGAAGCAGCGCTTCCAACGCGAGCAGGTCGAGGCGCAGCTCCGCGACGCGCGCTCCGCGATCTTGGCGGCGCGCCAGCGCGCCGAGGTGGCGCGCGAGGAGCGCGAGGCGGCCCATCAGGTCGAGGCGGCCGAGCGTGAGCGGCTGGAGTTCGGCGCCGGTACCTTGCTCACCGTCAATCTCCGCGAGCTGGCCGCCGCCGAGGCCGACAAGCGCACGATCGACGCCGCGGCAGGCTTTCGTCGGGCCCTCGCCGACTACGAGGCCCTGCTCGCCACGGTCGACGATCCCGCGGGCCGCCCGGGTCGCTAGCCCGCCGCGGTGGCGCCCTGTCGCGCCTGACGCAGCTCGTAGAGACGCTCGGCGTAGGCGGCGTCCTCGATCCAGAGCCGAGCTGCCGCGCGCCGAATCCAAGGTCGCAAGAGGCCTGCCGCGCGACGCGCGAGGGCGAAACCGGCGCGATCCGAGGTCGCCAGCGTAGCTTCGATGATCGCGGTGCGGCCCGGATCGATCGGCGTGGCGTGCGTCTCCACCACCGAGCCGAGCCCCTCACCCGCAACGATCGTCATCACGATGCTGCGGGCATCGGGGCAGTGAAAGCGCGCGTCCACCTCGACCGCGATCGCCCCCACGAGGCGATAGACCACGCGCACAGTGATCGCGTCCCCGGCCTGCTCCAGCACCCGCAGCGTCGCGAAGCTATGCGGGTGATAGTGGGCGCCATGCCACGGGTCGAGGCGGTTGGCGAGCACGTCGCGGGCGTCGCAAGCGGCCTCGCGGCGCACGACGGCGTCGATGAAGCGCTGGGGGCGCGGCGCGAGGCGCGGCCGCTCGGCGGGCGGGTCCCGATCGGGCAACTGAACCCAAAGGAGCACGCCATCATCGAAGACCGGCAGCGGCTTCCAGCCGCCATGCCCCTCCGGGCCGAGCGTCAGGTCGTGCCACGGGCAGGCCAACCTCCCGCCGCAAACGCGGCCTTCGGAGAGGCGCGCCCCCAGATGGGGACAGGCCTCCGGCGCCACCCGCGGCTGCCCGTCGGCACGCCAGGCGACCAGCTCGCGCCCCGCGACGCGGTAGGGCCTCGGCCCCTCGATCGCGCGCGCGGCATCGAGGACATACCAACCACCGGGCGACCGCTCCGCCGCGTGCCTCAAGGCCCCAGCGATCCACGCCGGGCTGGCCTGCTGCCAGTCGGGACGCGAGGGTTCCGCGTTCGCTGCGGCCGGCAACCGACTACCGACGAGGATTTGCCTTCGTTTGGTCACGCTCACTTGCATCTCTCCTCCTAGCTCAGCAGCGGGGCGAGCAGGCCGCGCGTGGGCACCACCAGCAGCGGCTCCGAGCGTAGGCCATGCGGGGCCAGCAGATTGTTGGCGGCGAGGAAGCCCGACGACACGGCCTTCTCCATCAAGGCGCTGGGGAAGGGCAGCCGCAGCGCGTCGCCGGCGAGGGCGATCCCCGCGAAGGGCGTCGCCACCGTCGGCCGGTCGGCATGAGCGTGGGGCGCGAAGGCTGGGCAGTCGTCGCGCCAGAGGTAGCGCTCGTGGATCACAGCGGCCGCTCGCGTCTCCGGGTAGAGCGCGTGCAATCCAGCGAGCAGCTCGGCCCGCACCGCCTGCTCAGCGAGCGAGGGGGGCAGCGCGTAGGCGTGCAGCTCGACCACCGCACCACCGCTGCGCGCGGACCACGCCGCGCTCTCGTCCTCGAAGCGATCGTAGAGCGAAATATTATCGAGCAGGCCGACGCCGGCCGTGCCGGCGAAGGGGGCACGCTCCGCCGCGAGCGGGCGGTCGAGCCACAGCCGTAGCACCGCGAAGGGTCGCGTCAGGGCCAGCCCTGCTACCTGGCGTCGGAAGGTCGGGTCCTTCAGCTCGGGCGAGTCGGCGACCAAGCGCTGCAGGGCCGCCACCGGAAGCGCCAGCACCACGAGGTCGGAGTCGATCGCGCCCGTGTCCGTGACGACCCGCCAGCCCGTCGCGCGGCGCTCGATCTTGCGCGCGCTCTCGCCGCGCTGCACGGTCGCCGCTCTTGCCAGCAGGTAGCGCTCCAGCGGCGCCCAGAGCGCCTGTGAGAAGGGCTTACGCAGCACGTCGAAGAGCAGCCCCTCGGGATTCCCGGTGAAGTAGAAATGAAACATCATCAGCAGCTCGGCCGCGCTCATCTCCTCCTCGGGATTGAAGAACGAGTGAGCAAAGACCTCGAAGAGCAGCTGCCGGGCGGCGGGCGGAAAGCGCAGGGAGTCGAGGTAGGCCCGCGCGGTCTCCCCGTCGAAGCGCCGGTAGGTCTGCTCCTGGTCGAAGGCCAGCATGCGCAAGGCTGCCCGCAGATCGACGCGCCGCAGCGCCCTCAGGCCGAGCGAGGGCGTGCGCCGCGTCAAGGCAACGAGGTTGAAGGGCGTTCGTCGCGGCAGCGCGCGAAAAGACTGCCGCGCGCCCCCGGGGCCGAGGATCGGGTAGTCCTCGAGGGCTTGCAGCATCGACAGGTCGGGGTCGAAGCGGCGAAGGAGCGCGCGCAGGTTGTAGTACTGGCGGAAGAAGGCGTGGAAGCCACGCTCCATCTCGAAGGGCTCGCCGTCGGGGAGCTGCTCGGTCCAGGCCCCTACCCTTCCACCGAGATACGCCTCACGCTCGATCCACGTCACGCTGACGCCGCGTTCGGCGAGCACCGTGGCCGCCGCCGCACCCGCGAGCCCGCCGCCCACGACGGTGCAGGTAAGGGGCACCGTCGGCTGCTCTTGGCCCGCGGGATGGGCGCCCTCGAGGCGCTCGGGACGTAGTCGGTGCTTCATCGCTGCCTCCACCGCGGCCGCTAGTAGTGGATCGGGATCCGGACCAGCTTGTGCTCGCCGGCGGCCAAGCGCAGCGCCGCATCGCGATAGCGCGGTGGTCCAAAGGCGCGCACCGCATCGCGGCTGACGCCGTAGCCCTCCTGCGGCAGGCCGAACAACCCGGTGTCCATCGCGCGGTCGCCGTCCTCGTCGTGGAGCACCCCCACCGCCAGGGTGCCGACCGGCACCGCGGAGAAACGCACGCGCGCCGTACCCCGAACAATTGTCACCTCGGCCCGGGCGCTGGCGGCGCGCCCATCCGCAGGGAAGCCAGCCTCCCCGCGGTAGAGACCGACCAGGACCTTGCCGCCGTCGTGGCGCAGGCCGGTCACGACCACAATCACGTCGCCCGTCGCCCTGCGCCGCGGCGACCGCTGCGAGGGACTGCCGCCGGCACGGCTGCCGCTGCTCAGCACGGCGAGCAACGCGAGCGAGACCGCCCAGGGTGCGTTCATCGGCGACCTCCAGCCTCGGACAGCCAGAGCTCTGCCGAGGGCGCGACCAGGCCGAGCGGCGCGCGGATCGGACTGCCCCAGCGACGCCAGCCGCTGAGCAGACCGAGAGCGAGCGCGCGCAGCAGCAGCCCGAGCTTGTAACTCCCAGAGACGACCGCGCGGCCGGCGGCGATCTCGAAGCGCCGCGCGGCGATCACGCGCCCGATGCGCGAATAGATCAGCCGCGCCGCTCGCACGGCCAGGCTGCAGCGCAGCGGCAGCTCTGCCAGTCCCTGGTCGCCAGAGAGGTAGAAGCGATCGGCCAACGACAGGAGCTCGCGCACCGAGCTGGCCATCGCCTGGCGCCAGGAGCGCGGGAGCTCCGCCCCAGGCTCCACCGAGCCTGCGGCGCCATGCCGCGACAACAGCTCCCAGGGGAGGTAGCGCCGGCCATTTGACCAGTCCTCAGCGACATCGCGGCAGATGTTCGTGAGCTGCATGGCGAGACCGAGATGGACGGCGTGCCGCAGGGCTCGCTCGCTGCGCACGCCCATCACGTGACACATCATCAGGCCGACGGTTCCGGCGACCCGATAGCAATAGAGCAGCAGCTCGTCGACCGTCTCGTAGGCCGCGCCCGCGGCATCCATCGCCATCCCCGCGAGGAGCTCATCAGCGTAGCGGCGCGGAATGCGCCGTTCGCGAACCACCTGCTGAAAGGCCGACAGAATCGGCTCCTTCGGCGTGCGCGCCGAGTAGACGAGGTCGACCTCGCTCCGCAGCACCAGGACGGCCGCGGCGGCGGCCCCTGGCGGGCAGCGGTCGACGGCGTCATCAGCGCGGCGGCAGAAGGCGTAGATCACCGCCGCGTCGTCGCGGACGCTGCGCCGCAAGAGCTTCGCGGCCAGCCAGAAGCTGCGCGAGCCGCCCGCCATCATCCGGCGCGCCAGAGCCTTGCGCGCATCGATCACGCCGCCTCCTCTCGGCTGATCCCCAGATCGGAAAGGATGACGCTGGCAGTGGCTTTGGCGGAGTTGATCACCCCGGGCAGGCCCGCGCCAGGATGAGTCCCAGCGCCGACCAGGTAGAGGCCTGGGATGCGCGGATCGCGATTATGGGGCCGGAACCAGGCGCTCTGCATCAGCGTCGGCGCGCAGGAAAAGGCCGAGCCATGATAGCTGCGCAGGTCGTCTCGAAAGGAGAGGGGCGTCATCCAGCGCCGCGTCACCACGTGCCGACGCAGGTCCGGCATGACGGACTCGAGCGTGGCGAGGATGCGATCGGCGTAGGCAGGCGCGATCGCCTCCCAATCGAGGGGCGCGTGGCCGAGGTGGGGCACCGGCGACAACACGTAGAAGGCACCGTGACCGGGCGGCGCGAGTGAAGGGTCGGTGACGGTCGGCGCGTGGAGATAGAGGCTGTAGTCCGCCGGCAGCTCGTGGCCGTGGAAGATGTCGCGCAGCAATCCCTTGTACCGTGGTCCGAAGATCACGGAGTGGTGGACGACCTCGTCGGCGTAGCTGCGATCGGTGCCGAAGTAGAGCACGAAGAGCGACATCGACCAGTCGAGCTGCTCCACCGCCCGGCGGGCGCGATCGGCCGCTGGCGCGCCCTGGTAGAGGTCCGCGTAGGTATGGCGCAGGTCGGCGTTGGAGACCACGAGATCGTAGCTCTCTTCGCTGCCCTCTGCTGCCCGTAGCAGATGGCGGGTCCGGCCGCGCACCTCGCTCAGCCGGATGTGCTCCACGGGCGTGGCGAGGCGAAGCTCACCACCGAGCGAGCGGAAGAGCTCGACGAGTGAGCGCACGAGGGCACCAGTTCCCCCGCGCGGAAAGAAGACCCCCCATTTGCGCTCCAGGTAGTGGATCAGCGTGTAGATCGCGCTGGTCTCGAAGGGGTTGCCGCCTACCAAGAGCGCGTGGAAGCTGAGCGCCTGGCGCACGTGCTCGTCGTCAACAAAGCGGCTGACGGCGGCGTAAACCGAGCGGTCGGCGCGGAGGCGCGCGAGCCGCGGGGCGACGCGCACCATGTCCATGAAGCGCAGAAAGGGGGTCGCCGCGAGCTCCTCGTAGCCGGCCTCGAACACGCGCTTCGAGTAGGCTACGAAGCGCTGATACCCGGCTGCCTCGCGCTCGCCGCGCTTGCGCAGCTCCGCGGTCAGATCACCCGTGTAGTCGAGCCTGTCGCCGTCCGGCCAGAGCAGGCGATAAAAGGGGGTGACCGGCAGCAGCTCGACGTGGTCGGCCAGGCGCTGGCCGCCGACCGCAAAGAGCTCCTCGAGGCAA
The DNA here is from genome assembly GCA_016711215.1 of Pseudomonadota bacterium. Taxonomy (NCBI): domain Bacteria; kingdom Pseudomonadati; phylum Pseudomonadota; species Pseudomonadota bacterium. The sequence goes on from JADJTL010000003.1 coordinate 551,762, forward strand.
TGGGGCGCCGTGATCACCGTGGGACCGGCGTCGAAGGTGAAGCCGTCCTGTTCGTAGACATAGGCGCGTCCACCCGGCCTGTCGCGAGCCTCGTAGACGGTGGTACTGACGCCGGCAGCTTGCAGCCGTATCGCTGCCGCCAGACCACCGAAGCCGCTGCCGATCACCGCCGCCCGGCGCACCGTCCGCTCAGCCATAGCTCTTCCTCATGCGATCGAAGTCGCGCACCAGCGCGCCGAGGGCCCGCGATGGCCCAACCTCCCGCCGCAGGCCCGCCAGGGCAGCGTCGAGGTGCTGGTCTGCCTGCCGCCGGCCGATCAGGGTGACGTGCTGCCGGAGGATCGCGCGCAGCCGTTGCGGATCGCCGCCATCAGCGACCTTCTTCGCCTCGGCCTGGGCGCGGGCGTAGCTGCGCGGGTCGGCCTGCGCCGCGAGCCAGGCCCAGGGCCAGGTCGGTCGCGCGCCGCGCAGATCCTCGAGGCCCTTCTCCGCGCGATCCTCGCTGGTCAAACCGCCAAGGTCATCGAGCATCTGCAAGCCCACACCGGCCTGCCGGCCGAAGGCCGCGAGGGCCTCCACCCGCTCACGCGCGGCGCCGGCGGCGATCGCGCCCATCGAGGCGGCGAGCCCCATTAGCGCGCTGGTCTTGAGCGCCGTCGTGGCCTCGACGATCGGTGGCAACTCGGCGGCGGCCAGCGCGTGTACCTTGCAGCTCAAATCGAGCGCCTGACCCTGATGACAGCGCAAAACCGTCGTCGAGATCTGCTCGAAGAGCGCGAGCTTCGCGCTGGTCGGCAGCGCCATCCGCCCGAGGCGGGCGAGCGGCCAGAAGTAGAGCCAGTTGCCGGCGTTGAGCGCCGTCGGCAGACCGTAGAGCTCGTGCAGCGCGGGCGCGCCGCGCCGGGTCTTCGAGCCGTCCTGGAGATCGTCGACGATCAGCGAGCCCGCGTGGAGCATCTCGACCAGATAGGGCAACTCGCGCGGTTGAGCGCCCGGGCGGCCGCCGCCGAGCGCCCAAGAGGCCTCCACCAGGTTCGCGCGCAGCTCCTTGCCCGGACGATCGATGAAGTCGGCCAGCGGTCCGCCAAGCGCCCGCTCCCAGACGGCAGTGGGTACCCGCAGCGCCGACCAGGGCGCCTCGTCCATCGCGGGCATCGGGTTCAGCACCTCGCGCAGGAGCTGAGCCAGGAAGGGCCGCTGCACCTCGGCAGCCTGTGATTTCATGAGACGCCTCCGATCAAGGCTAGGGCCTTGCGCAACGAAATGCCTTCGGGCGGGCGCCCGAGCAGGATGCGGGCGCGGTCGGCGCGCGTCATCTCGAGGCGATAGAAGCGGTTGATCAGCGCTTCGGGCAGCCCGAAAAAGCGCTCGAAGACGTTGCGCATCGCGTCGTCAGGGAAGCAGCGAAAGAGCAGCGCGTTCAGCCTCCGTGCAAAGCGCGCCTGATCGGCGTAGCTCCGCCGCAACGCCGCCAACGCCCGCTCCGCCTCTCGCGGGAGGGCCTCCGCCAGCGCCAGGGCCACGCGCAAGGCGATCGGCAGCGAATAGCCAGTGGCCGGGTGGAAGAAGCCGCCCGCGTAGCCGATCTGCGCGGCAGCAGCTCGCGGCGGGTCGCTTTGCTCTTGCATCGGCATCGGCAGCACGCCCATCTCCTCGCGCGTCACAGCGTCGACGAGCAGGCCCTGCCGCGCGGCGTAGGCCAGCGCCCGCGCGCGATAGCGCTCGCGATCGAGCTCGGGGCGGACGGAGAAGCAGGTGTCCTCGACAAGGACGCGGTCCGCGGCCAGCGGCAGCAGATAGAAGAAGCGAAGACCGTCCTGCTGCACGCCCGTGGCATCCATCAGCAGCGGAGCTCGGAACGCGTGGGCCCGCGCGAGCCGCAGCTCGAGCCCAAGGAACTTCTGGTAGCCAAACGCGGCCTCGTTGAGCCCCAGTCGCGGACCGCGTCCGTCGAGCACCACCTGCGCGGAGAGCACCCGCCCATCGGCGAGACGAAGGCTTCGCGGCGCGACCTCCATCGCCTCCGCGCCCAGCTGCAGCTCGGCGTGGGGCGCCGCCCGTACCACCGCTTGCACGCGCTCGTTCAGCCGCTCGGCGGTGACGCAGACGTAGGGCGAGCGCAAGACGCGCCGGCGTCTCGGGAAGCGGACCTCATGCTCGGCCCAGCGGTGCACCACCAGGGGCTCGAGCAAGGCGCGGCTGTCGGCCGGAAGGCCGTCTTCGTGTACGCACCAGGTGTGGTTCCCCGCGAGTCGTGGGCCGCGTTCGACGATCGCGAGCCGGGTTTGGGGGCGGCGGGCGAGGAGCGCCAGGGCCACGAGGCCGGCGGAGAGGCCGCCACCGACGATCGCCACGTCGTAGGGCTGGGAGGCCCCAGAACGGTTGGAGGCGGCGGCGGGTTGAGCGCTTGATTTGTCCATAACGACCAACACAATGGACGACATGGTCGACTGTGTCAAGTACAAGGTTGACCTCAACGACCAATTCGACTATTTCATCCGGATGGAGGATTTCATCCGGATGGAAGAGAAGACCGGGCTGGAGCTCCTCACCACCCAGGAAGCGGCGCGGCTGCTGGGGGTCGGCACTACGAGCGTCAAACGTTGGGCGGAGGCTGGAGTGCTGGCCTGCGTCAAGACGCCCGGCGGGCACCGCCGTTACCCGCGGGCAGCCGTCGAGGCCTTGCTCGCCGACGAGGCCAGGTGGTCGACTCAGCGCCCGGCCTCGGGCGCGCCTCCAGGCGTCGAGGTCGCCGAGGGTTGGACCGCCGCCTGGGTGGCGCTGCTGATCAGCGGCGGCGAGCCCGAGGACGTCACCCGGGCCTTGCTCGCCGAGCGCGATGCCGCGGGCAGTTGGTGGCGCGTGGGCGACCGGCTCGCTGCCGTGTTGAAGGCGATCGGTCAGCGTTGGGCGCACGGCCAACTGACGGTGCTGCAGGAGCACCTCGCCTCCGAGCGCCTGGCCCGCGGGCTCACGCGCGCGCTGCCGAGCATCGTGATCCCTGCGGGCGCCAGGCGCGCCCTGCTGCTGGTGGCGCCCGGTGACGATCACACCCTGGGCCTGAGGCTGGCCGAGCTCGCCCTGCGCGAGGCCGGCTGGGATACTGAGTGGGCCGGACGGCGCACACCGATCGAGGAGCTCGCGCGCTTCGCCCGCGAGCGGCGAATCAGCCTGGTGGCCGTTTCCGCCTCGGAGGCCTCCTTCGATCAGCTGGCGTTGCGGGCGCTCGCGACTCAGCTCGGGGTGATCTGCAGAGCCACCGGCGCCCTGCTCCTGCTCGGCGGCGAGGGCGCGTGGCCAGACCCTCCTCCCTACGGACACCGGCTACGCTCGCTCGCCTCGCTACCCGACGCGCGCTAGAGTGGGCGGCGATGAACGACTCCGCCCTGGCCACGCAGCTTCGCGTCATCGCCGAGCGATCCGGGCTCGCGGCGCCGCTGATCGAAGAGGTCTACCAGCTCATCGCCGCCGATCAGGCCTTCGCTCCCGAGGTGATCCTGCGCGAGATGGCGTGGTTCTACAGCGAGCTTGGCCTCGACCCGAGCTACTTCCGCGCGACGCGCCCGCAGGAGGTCGCCAAGCACATCCAGGCGCTCTTCGCCGGCAAGATCCTGGCCCGCACCAGCGGCGAGAATGTCGGGCTGCGCCTGGTCAGCGAGCACGCCGACAGCGCGCTCTACGCCTGCCGCGACGAGCACACGCTGGCCGTCGAGATCGAGCGTCGAATCGAGCAGCGCTATCCCGACTTCCGGCTCGAATGCTACCGCACCACCGGCACGACCGGGCCTGACTCGCTCGCGCACCTGCGACTCTATTTGCTCTCGCGGCCCGCTGAGCGCCACGCCGAGGGCGGCGGCGCGCTGCCGTCGCAGGGCGTGGGCGCGCCCTGCTTGCGCGTCGGCGTCGACGAGCGGGCGCTCGCGCGCTGCCAGCGCCTCGTCGCGCGCGCGGGCACCGAGCTCGGTCCGAGCATCGAGATCCTCGACCAGCCCGAGTTCCGCAGCAAAGCGATCCTCGTCGCCTATCGCCGCGGCGGCACCCACAGCTACTTCTCGGCGATCTCCGATGTGCTCAACTCCTACGGTCTGCACTCGCAGCGCAAGTACATCGAGCAGTTCCCGACCGGCATCGTGGTCTACTGCGTCGTGCTCTCAGGCGAGGTTCCCGAGCCCGTGCTCGAGAGCATGCGCGAGGACATCAGCCTGGTCTACGCGCTGCCGCGCACCTCCCTGACGCCGCTCTTTCAGCAAGGGCGGCTCTCGGCCCCCGAGGTCGTCTACGCCTACGCCTGCTGGAAGTTCGCCCATCAGTTCTTGACGCGGTACCGCGAGCAGTACGTCTCCCTCGCGACGGCGCTCGGCGGCGATCCGATCCGGCTGGGGTTGCTCGCCGAGCTCAAGCACCGGCTGACCAAGGATACCTTCACCGAGGATCGCATCCTCGAGACGCTCGAGCGCCAGCCCGGGCTGATCAAGGCGCTCTACGCCGACTTCGCCGAGCACCATCAGCGGTCGCCCGAAACACCGGTCAAGCGCTACGATCGCGAGCACGGACCGGCGCTGCAGGCGCGGCTGCATAACGCCGCCGCCGATCCGATCGAGGAGCAGATCCTCACCGCCTGCCTGACCTTCAACCGTCACATCCTGACGACCAACTTCTACAAGGCCCGCAAGGTCGCGCTGGCGTTTCGCCTCGATCCCGCCTTTCTCGACAGCCGCGACTACCCCGATCGACCCCACGGCATCTTCTTCTTCGTCGGCAGCGAGTTTCGCGGCTTCCATGTCCGCTTCCGCGAGGTCGCGCGTGGAGGGGTGCGGATCGTTCGCTCGCCGACACCGCAGGCCTTCGGCACCAACGTCGACCACCTCTTCAACGAGGTCTACCAACTCGCGCGCACCCAGCAGAAGAAGAACAAGGACATCCCCGAAGGGGGCGCCAAGGGCGGCATCCTGATGGCGCTCGACCATCAGGGCCGGGCGGAGACGGCGTTCAAGAAGTACGTCGACAGCATGCTCGACCTGCTGCTTCCCGACCCGGAGGTCATCGATCACCACGGCACGCCCGAGCTGATCTTCCTCGGGCCCGACGAGGGGACGGCGGAGCTGATGAACTGGGCCAGCGAGCACGCGCGCGCGCGCGGCTATGCCTACTGGCGCGCCTTCACCACCGGCAAGAGCCCGCAGCTCGGTGGCATCCCGCACGATGTCCACGGCATGACGACGCGCTCGGTGCACCAATACGTGCTCGCGACGCTCGAGAAGCTCGGCCTCGACGAGCGGACGGTCACCAAGCTGCAGACCGGCGGCCCCGACGGCGACCTCGGCTCCAACGAGATCAAGTGCGCCAACGACCGCACGATCGCGGTCGTCGACGGCAGTGGTGTGCTCTACGACCCCGATGGCCTCGATCGCAGCGAGCTGCGCCGGCTCGCCGCGCTGCGCGAGCCGATTCGCAGCTTCGAGCGCGCGAGGCTCGGCCCGCGCGGCTTTCTCGTCGGCGTCGAGGAGCGCGATTTGACCCTGCCGGACGGGACTCAGGTCGAGAGCGGCTTCGCCTTTCGCGATACCTTTCACCTCAACCCCCTGGCGCAGGCCGACCTCTTCGTGCCCTGCGGCGGACGACCTGACTCCGTCCACATCAACAACGTGGGGCAGCTGATCGACGCGCGCGGCGTGCCGCGTTTTCGGATCATCGTCGAGGGCGCCAATCTCTTCTTCACCCAGGCGGCGCGGATCGCGCTGGAGGAGGCGGGGGTTATCCTCTTCAAGGATGCCTCGGCGAATAAGGGCGGGGTCACCTCCTCGTCGCTCGAGGTGCTGGCGGGGCTGGCGCTGAGCGATGCCGAGTTCGCCGCGCACATGCTGGTCACGGGCGCCGAGCCCCCGGCGTTCTACCGTGACTATGTCGTCGAGGCGCAGGAACGGATCGCGGACAATGCCCAGCGCGAGTTCGCCTGCATCTGGAGCGAACACGCGCGCGCCGCGCTGCCGCGCAGCGTGCTGACGGATCTCCTCAGCGACAAGATCAGCGAGCTCAAGCGCGAGATCGAAGGCTCGACGCTGTGGGATAACGAGCTGCTGCGCGCGCGGGTGCTCGCCGAGGCCTGCCCAAGCACCCTGCAGCGCCTGATCGGAGCCAAGACGATCCTGGCGCGGGTTCCCAACGCCTATCTCAAGGCGGTCTTCGGCGCGCACCTCGCCAGCCGCTACGTCTACGCCGTTGGGCTCCGCGGCAGCGAGCTGCGCTTCGTCGAGTTCCTGCGCCCCTACCTCGAGGCTGCGACCACGGGCGCGAGCCAGCTCAAGTAGTACTCGGCGTCGCGCCGCTCCTCGAGCTCGCCGCGCTCGATCGCCGCCTCGAGCTGGCGCTTCAGGTCGCCGATCGCCCGCCCCGGCGCCAGGGCGAAGTGGCGCATGATCTCGTCACCCAGCCCCGAGGGCAGCGGGGGCTGAATCGCGTCGAGCTCGCGCAGCGACGCGATCCGTCGCTGCAGCTCGTCGAGCCGCCGCTGCGCCAGGTCGCGCTTATGCTGGCGCGCCGAAGTGATGTCGGCGCGCGAGAGCAAGAGCAGCTCCTCGAGCAGGTCGCCCATCTGACGGTCGAAGCGCCGGACCGCTGCGTCGGTCCAGGAGCCATCGTATTGGTTGGCCCGCAGGTGGTGCAGGATCAAGCCGCGCACCCGCTCGCGCAGCGGTCGGGGAAAGGCGAAGCGGCGCGCGATGCGGTCGAACATGCGTGCACCGACCTCGGCGTGCCCGTGAAAGGTGACCTTGCCATCGGCGAGGAAGGCCCGCGTCGGCACCTTGCCCACGTCGTGGAGCAACGCCGCCCAGCGCAAGGCCGGCAGGGGCACGGCCTGCGCCACGACCTGTTTTGTATGCTCCCAGACGTCCTTGTGCCGACGCCCGGCCTCCTGCGTGAAGGACACCGTCGCCTCGAGCTCGGGCAGGAGGACCGCCAGCAGTCCAGCCTGATGCAGCCACTGCAGCGCCTCGGGGACGTGCGTCCCCAGCAGCAGGGCCTCGAGCTCGCCGCGCAGCAGCTCCGGGGGCAGCTCGGCCACCCGCCGCGCCATCCCCGCGAGCTGCCGCGTCAGGTCCGCCGGCGGAGCGCCCTGCCCCGCCGCAACATTGCGCGCCAGCTGCAGGGCCGCGGCGAGCTGAGCGACCGGCAGCGGGGTCTCCTCGCTGCGAGCGTCGGCGGAGGCCACCCGGACGGCGGGCGAATCAGAAACCTGCTGCGTCATCGTCGACCCCAACCAAGGCGTGGTCTAACCCGCTGGCGACTGAGTGGAACGAGGGTCATCGGAGGGCGCCGGTCTTCGTTGGCCTGACGCGGCGCTGGGGTTCTTCTCGGCGCGAGCGGTTATTAGGCGAATGGCCTGCCTTGTCAAGGCAGCGGCGGCGCAGGCGGGCGCCTTCCTGCGCCGCGCGAGCGCGTCGTGGCGCTCAGAGGTCCGCATGCTCCGCGGCACCCAGCGGACGGCCGAAAAAGCGCTCGGCCACCGAGACGAAGCGGCTCACATCGCTGAACATGAAGCGGTCGGCCGCGCGCCGTTCGGGCGCCAACAAGCCGCGCGCCGAGAGGTCTGCGACGACGGCAGCCGCGGCCGCCTCGGCCGAATCGACGAGCGTCACGCCGGCCCCGAGCGTGATCGCCGCCTGCTGGCTGATGACCTCGCGCAAGAGCGGGTAGTGTGTGCATCCCAAGACCAGCGTCTCGATCGACCCGGCCTGCGCCTGCAGCTCGCCCAGGTAGTGCGCCACGACCTGCCGCGTCACGGGATGGTCGATCCACCCCTCCTCGGCCAGCGGCACCAGCAGGGGGCACGCCTGACCGAAGACGGCGAGCTCGGGGCGAAGCTCCTGCATCGCGCGTTGGTAGGCCGCCGACGCGACCACGCCGAGCGTGCCCAGGACGCCGACCTGACCCGCGCCGGTAAGCGCCGCGGCCACCGCCGCGCCGGGCTCGACCACGCCGAGCACGGGGATGGGCATACGTTCGCGCAGTGCGGGCAGGGCGTGCGCCGAGGCTGTGTTACAGGCGACGACGAGGTACTTGATCCCCTGGCGCAGGAGCACCTCGGCGATCTGCAGCGCGTAGCGCACGACGGTGGCCGCGGACTTCGTCCCGTAGGGCAGGCGGGCCGTATCCCCGAGGTAGACGATCTGCTCCGCGGGCAGCTCGCGGCTGAGCGCGCGCACCACGGTCAAGCCGCCGAGACCGGAGTCGAAGACCCCGATCGGCGAAGCGCGGTCGATCATGCTGGCTGGGAGAGTCATCGTCGGCCCCTCGTCGGCCCCTCGTCGGCCCCTCGTCGGCCCCTCGGCTCGTCGGCTGCCCGCGGCTGCAGGAAGACCCTGAGCGGGGGCACGCCCAATGAGCGGCTCTATTGGCTGAGCCGCGTCGGGGTGTTAGCATAGGCGGCTGTATCGTTCATCCGTCGTGATCCCCTTGCGGTAGCGCGCTCCAGAAGCTGACCATGTCCTCCCGTTCGCCGCTCCAGGGCTTCAATCACAACGTCCGCCATGGCGCCCGCGTCTACCACGTGCAGACGGAGGACTCCGGGCTGGACCATCCGCACGTCTTCACGCACCTCTACTATCGCGGCGTGATCATCGCCTCGGCGCGCGCCGACTACAGCGAGCTGGCGCAGCAGCCAGGCCACGAGCCTGCTGTTCGCAAGATGATGCAGGAGCAGCACAAGTCGCTGATGCGGCAGCTCCGGCACGGCGCCTTCGACGAGAAGATCGCGGCGGTGCTCGGCGTCGAGGATGCGGCGCCGGCGGAAGCCGACGCGAGCGCTGGGACGGCGGAGACGGATCGCGTCGCCGAGCAGGAGCTCGCCGAGCACGCGGCCGCCGAGGCCGCGGCCGAGCTGGTGCTGGACGCACTCCCGCCGAACGAGGCGGGGGCGGCGCCCGCGGACGCGCTGATCGCCTCGCTCAGCGACGCCGACGCGGCCAGCGCTGCCGACACGCAACGCATCGCCGCCCCAGTGGCGCAGCCGCCGGCGCGCGCGGCGACCGGCCGCGGGGCCAGCGCGGCCTCGACGCCGATCGCCGCGCCTCTGCAGCCGCCATCAGCGCCCACGCGATCGGGACGCGGCCTCGAGGACGCCCTCGAGTGGGCACGCGGCAACAGCAGCGCCGCCGAGCTCCACGCCGAGCCGACGTTGGTCCAGCGGATCGAGCGCCACGCCCCCGGCGACGCCGCCGGCGGAGTTCGCGCCGCGCCCCCAGCAGGGGCGCAGACCCAACCCCGCCTCGGCCCCGACGCTGAGGTCACCCGCCGGCCCGCCGCAGCGAGCGAACGCCGGCCGCCAACCGGCGCGACGCCCGCAGTCCGACCCGCGAGCGCGACGCACCAGACGGCCAGAGCCGAGGCTGGCGACACGCGCCAGCAACGCGCGTCGGGGACCTACTCGATTCCAACCTGGGCCCGCGGTCAAACGGGAGCGCCCGCGCCGGCGAGACCGAGTGGCGCCGACGCCGCGAGCGTCGGCACCAACGCCGCGCGCTCCGCCTCGACGCCGCAGCGCTACACGGCGCCCTCAGCCAAGTCTTCCGGTCGCGGGCGCCGCGCGACAGGCTCCTACTCCCCGGTCGATGCCGCGGCGCCGGGAAGCTCGAGCGGCGTTCCCGCTATCGCCCAGGGCCCCGTGGCCGCCCAGCCCATCGGCAGCGGTGGGGGCGTCTACCGCATCGCCACGCTCGGCGGGGCGCGTCCCTCGGGCGCTATCGCGCGGCGGGGCGGCGGCCAGAGCCAGGCGGCCGTGGTCGCGCGACCGGCGGTGGTGATCGATCGCGCAGCATCGGGGGCGCGATCACCGAGCGCCATCGCGGCCACCGCGACCGCCACCGCGCGCCCGGGCCAGACACGCTCGACCGCGGTACCACCGCCATCGGCCGTCGGGATGGTGCCGACCAAGCGACCGACCGCATCGGCCTCGGCGACGCCGAGCGCGATGGGCCATCCGCGTCCCTTCGGCGCCGATTTGATCTCGGAGCGCAGTCTCGACGAGGTGATTCTGCAGTACCTCTCGGAGGAGAACGACGGGAGCAAGTGAGCGCCTGCGGGGCCCCTGCTCAGGCGGCCAGCGCCGCCGGGTCAGCGCCCCGCGGCCAGCGTCGTGCTCACGCCGGCGACGCGCCGCGGCGCGCGCCAGCTCGGCGGCTCCAGCGTGACCTGACAGAGCGCGGGGCCCCCGGCGAAACCCTTGCTCGGCCGCTGCGAAACCGCGACGCCGCTGCCGACGAGGCGCACGCCAACGCCAGCGGCGCGCGCGCGGTCGAGGACCTCGGCCATCCCGAGGCCGCGGAAATCTGGCAGCTCGAGCCCGCCAGCGCCGATCGCGCCCTCGTCGGCGGCCTGCGGCAGCGCGGGCGGCTCGATCGCCGCCGCTGAGGCCGACGGCGCGGCGGTCGGCCGGCCGACCGCCCGACCGGCCAGCGCCTCGCCCACCGGGAGATCGGGGGCCACCCCGAGGTGGCGCAGCGCCTGACCCGCGATTCGCCTGAAGACCGGACCGGCGACCTCACCGCCATAGTGCGATGCCCCGGACGGTTCGTTGATGACGACGATGATCGCCAGCCGCGGGCGCGTGGCAGGCACCAAGCCCATGAACGACGAGAGCCACTTGGTCGTCGAGTAGGTTCCAGTGACGGGATCCACCTTCTGCGCCGTGCCGGTCTTTCCGGCGACGCTGTAGCCGTCGACCGCTGCAGCCTCCGCAGTGCCGCCGTCCTCGGTCACGCCTCGCATCATCGCCAACATGCGCCGCGCGAGCGCCGGGTCGACCACCTGCTGGCCTCGCACCGCGGGCACGGCGGTCGCGGCCGCGCCCTCGCGCATCGTCTGCAGCACGAGCCGCGGTTCGAGCAGCTTGCCTCCGTTGCCGATCGCCGCGAGGGCCCGCACGAGCTGCACCACGGTCGCCGTCATGCCCTGACCGAAGGCGATGTTGGCCAGCGCCACGTCGGACCAGCGCGCCGGGTCATAGAGCACACCCGTGCGCTCACCCGGCAGGGGCAGCCCCGTGCGTTGAGCGAAGCCGAAGCGGCGCAGGCCCTCGCTGAGGCGCTGCTTGCCCATCCGAAAGGCGAGCTTCGATACGCCGATGTTCGAGGACTTCTTGACGACGTCGGCGACGGAGAGGAGCCCGTGCGGTTTGTGATCGTGAATCGTTCGGCGGCCGATGCGCCAGCGGCCGTTTTCGCAGTCGATCAACTCGCGCTCGTGGGTCACGCCCGTCACCAGCGCGCTGAGCACCGTGAAGAGCTTGAGCGTCGAGCCCGGCTCGAAGGCGTCGGCGAGCGCTCGGATGCGCCAGTCTCTGGCCCGCGCCTGCGCCACGCGATTGGGATCGAAGGCCGGCGTGCCGGCCAGCGCGAGGATGTCGCCGTTGAGGGGATCCATCACCACGGCGGCCGTCCAGCCGCTGCCGGGGGCGACCTGGGTCTGCGCGTCGGCCAGGGCCTGCTCTGCCTCATGCTGGATCAGCTTGTCGATCGTCAGGACGACCTGATCCCCCTGCCGATCGCCCTCGCCGAGCGCTTGATCGAGGACGCTGCGGCCGAGCGCGTCGCGCAGCGCCCGCACCCGCAAGGGGCTCCCGCGCAACGAGCGGTCGAGGCTCCGCTCGACCCCCTCGAGCCCGCGTCCGTCCACCCCCGAGAAGCCCAGGAGCGCGCCGGCCAGCGCGCCGTTGGGGTAGAAGCGACGGCTCTCGCGCTGCAGAAACACCCCTGGGATCCTCAACGCTCGGACGCGCTCGGCTAGCTGCGGCGTCACGCGTCGCTTGAGCCAGACGAAGAAGCGGCGCGAGCGGAGGCGCGCCAGCAGGTCAGCGCGTCCAAGCTCCAGCAGCGGCGCGAGCCGCGTGGCGACCTCTCGAGCCGCGGCGCCGACCTGGCGCGGATTGGCGCAGACGGAATCGACCTCGACGCTGACAGCCAGGGGCGCGCCGTGGCGGTCGAAGATCGGACCACGCCGCGCAGGCAGCTCGATGTGCTTCAGGTACTGCTGGAGGGCCAGCTCCTTGAGCCTTGCACCATCGCGCACCTGGAGCTGGAAGGACCGCCGCAGGACCAGACCAAAGCCGATCAACAGCGCCAAGACGAAGAGGCCGACCCGCCAGCGCAACCAGCGCTGCGCCCTCGCCCCGGCAGGCTCTGGAGCCCGACCAGCCGCGGCCATCCTAGAGCCGCTGCCCGCCGCCGCGACGCAAGGCGGAGGACCAGAGCAGGCCGAGCGGGGCCGTCACGGCGGCCCCCGACGCGATGTGAGGGCCAGGCGACGCGGCCGATATGGCGCCCGCTTCGCGCGCCTGGGCCTCACGGAGCTGGGCCAATGCCATCAGCGGACCCGCGGGCCGCTGGACGGCGCGAGCCGCCCACCCGCTGGCGGCGGATCCGCCCAGGCGCCGCAGCTGGCCGGGCTCCGGCGCGGCCAGGCCGAGGTCGCTATTCGCCAGCGCCGTCAAGCGCCCGGGGCTCTTGAGCATCGCCAGCTCGGTACGCAGGCGTCGGTTGGCCTCGATCAGGCGCGCCTGGAGGCGCGAGGCGCGCGAGAGGCCGTAGCCGTACTCGATCGTGCGGAGCTGGGTCCAGACGTGCCCCAGCGCCAAGAGCGCCACGGCGCCGATCAGCAGCGACAGGGTCGTCACCTGCCGACGTTGGTCACCAGTCAGGACGGGGATCAGCATGGCAGCTTCTCCGCAGCACGCAGGCGAGCACTGCGTGCCCGCGGGTTTTCGTCCAGCTCCGCCGCCGCCGGCCGCAGCGGGCGCGGCGTGAGCAATCGCGCGAAAGGTTGCTGCTGGCCTGCAGCGGTCGGCGACCATGGATCGCTGCGCGAGGGGCGCGCGGCGGCGCGAAAGTGCTGCTTGACCTCGCGATCCTCGAGCGAGTGAAAGGCGATCACCGCGACCACGCCACCCGGTCGCAGCACGTCGAAGACCTGCTCGAGGAAGGCACGCAGCGCGCCGATTTCGTCATTCACGGCGATTCGCAGCGCCTGGAAGACGCGCGTGGCCGGGTGCACCCGGGAGCGCTGCGCGCCACTGCCTCGCCCTCCGACGGCGCGCCAGACGAGGCGCGCGAGGTCGGCCGTCGTGCGCAGCTCGCGGGCCCGATGGGCCTGCTTGATCACGCGCGCCAGGCGGCGCCAGTGCCGCTCCTCGCCATAGTCGCGCAGGATCGTCGCCAACTCGGGCTCCGAGGACTCGGCGATCAGCCGCTCGGCCGTCACCGGCGCCGACTGATCCATGCGCATGTCGAGCGGACCCTCGGCCGCGAAGCTGAAACCGCGCCGCGCGCTGCCGAGTTGGTGAGAGGAGACACCGAGGTCGGCGACGACGCCGTCGAAGGGCGCGCAATGCTCGTCGGCCACCAGCCGCCGCAGCTCGGCGAAGCTGCCCTGACGCAGGCGCAGGCGTTCACCGAAGGCGGCCAGCTCGCGACGCCCATGCTCGATCGCCTCCGCATCGTGATCGATCGCGAAGAGGCGACCGTCCGGCGCGCTGCGTTCGAGCACGGCCCGCGCGTGACCGCCCCCGCCCAGGGTGGCGTCGCAGTAGTGACCACCGGGACGCACGCCCAGCAGCGTCAGGGTCTCCTCGAGCAGCACCGGCGCATGCCCGCCGTAGCCCTCCGGCTCCGGTGCATGCTCGCCGCGCGTGAGGTCGTCGCCTGCGGCCTGCATCTAGAGCCCCAACCGCGCCAGCGCGTCGCTGATCTGCGGCATCGATTCCTTGGCGCGCCGCCGCTCGTCGTCCCAGTGCTCGCGATCCCAGAGCTCGATCGTCTGGCCGACGCCGGCGAAGACGACCATGCTCTTCAGCCCGGCGTACTCGCGCAAGAGCGGCGGGATCAACATGCGGCCCTGACGATCGGTGCTGCACTCAGACGCACCGGCCACATGGAGCCGGCGCAGACGCACCACGGCCTCGTCGAATTGCGGTAGCGCGGCGAGCTTCTCTTGAAACGCCATCCACTCCTGCAGCGGATAGGCCACCAGGCAGCGACCCAGCGGGTCGACGTTGGAGGTCAACACCAGGCGGCTATCAGCCTGCGCGGCGAGGAGCTCACGAAAGCGTACGGGCAGGCTCAGTCGCCCCTTGCTGTCCAGGCTGTGCTCGTAAGTGCCTATAAACATTTATTTGACGAGCGCCATCCCGCGGCCGGTGCAGCTTCCCGACCTGCTCCACTGACTTCCACTTCATCCCACTGAATGCCACCATATCACCACCGGAGCCACTGACAGTCAAGTTGTGCCGGATGAATTCCTCTTGTACATCATGATGTTACATAATCTTGATGTAAGCCTTGCGAGTACACACAAGATGTTGAGGTATCCACGACGTGGGTCGTGGTGGTACGGTGGATCCAGCGATCGGGCTCGGCCTCAGCTTGACAAGAGCGCCACGGATCGTCATTATCCGGGCCCCTGGCGGGCGGAAAAGCGCGATTCAGATCGTCGCCAGATCGTCGCCGGATCGTCGCCAGATCGGCGGCGGATCGGCGGCGGATCGGCGCCGGATCGTGGTCCGTGATCCCGGCGGGCGCGATTATCGCCCGACCGAGCGGCCTCGGGGTCCGGCCCGACACGCGTCGGCCGGCGTCGCAGGCGGTCGAAGGCACGACCAAGCAGCGCGACCAAGGGAAGCGACCAAGGGAAGCGACCAAGCAGCGCGACCAAGGGAAGCGACCAAGGGAAGCGACCAAGGGAAGGTGGATGGAGCGGCTCTATCTTAGAATCGATGAGCTGAACGAGGCGCTACAGGCGCGCTTGGCCACGAATGAGGCCGCGGCGCTGCCGCTCCTTCAGCGGCTCGACTCCTCTTGGGTCTATCACGACAACGCGCTCGAGGGCGTGGTCCTCTCCTATCACGAGCTCAACTCGGCGCTCGATGACGCCATCATCAGCGACTCGTCGCTGATTCCGCAGTACGACGACCTGCGCAACCTCAAGACCGCGATCGGCTTTCTTCGCACGGCGGCGCTGCGCCGCAAGCCTCCCCTGACGCTCGAGTTCATCAAGCG
The DNA here is from genome assembly GCA_016711215.1 of Pseudomonadota bacterium. Taxonomy (NCBI): domain Bacteria; kingdom Pseudomonadati; phylum Pseudomonadota; species Pseudomonadota bacterium. Next base: position 566,806 of record JADJTL010000003.1, read on the forward strand.
CCTGCACCAGATCCTCTGCACGGAGCCTGGTACGCCCAAAACGTCGCGCGGGGCGAGCAGCCCGGCGTTGCAGTACCGCAAGGACAATCCGCTCCATCGGCAGTACTTCCACGAGATCGCCCCGCCGGAGAAGATCGCCTATCTGATGCGCAAGCTCTCGCAGTGGCTGGCCTCGGCCGAGGCGCGCAAGCTGCATCCCATTCGCCGTGCGGCGACCGCCCATCACAAGCTGATCGCGATCTACCCGTGGCCGCGCCATTCGGGCCGCGTCTCGCGCCTGCTGATGAATGCGCTGCTGCTGCGCGACGGGCTGCCGCCGGCGATCATCCATGCCGTCGAGCGACACCGCTACTATGAGGTCTTGCGCCAACCGACAGCCGCACTGACGGAGCTGGTGGCCGAGAGCCTGACGCGCACGCTCGAGTCGTCGCAGAAGCTCTTCGACGATCCACAGGTGCGCGCCGCCTCCTAGCGCGCGGTGGGGGGCCGACCACCACGACGTTCGAGCCGCGCCGGGAGCCAGGCGATGCGCAGGGGCGCGCTGCTCCTCTCGAGCGGCCCTGATGGGCCTTGATGCACCGCTTCGAGTACCAGGCTGGTGAGCTGTATTGCGAGGGCGTGCCCCTGCGGGTGATCGCCGCGGCTGTCGGCACCCCCTGCTATGTCTATAGCCATGCGACCATTTGCCGCCACTACCGCGTCTTCGACGAGGCCCTGGCCGGCCTGCAGCGGCTGATCTGCTTCAGCACGAAGGCCAACAGCAACGGCGCCGTGCTCACTACGCTGGGGCGCCTCGGTGCCGGCGTCGACATCGTCAGCGGCGGCGAGTTGGAGCGGGCGCTCCGCGCCGGCATCCCGCCGCGCAAGATCGTCTTCTCGGGTGTCGGCAAGCAGGCCGACGAGGTGACTCAGGCGCTCTCGGCCGAGATCCTGCTGCTGAATGTCGAGAGCGAGGGAGAGCTCGAGCTGATCGAGGGCGTCGCTGCCGCGCTGGGCCGCCGCGCCCCGGTGGCGCTACGCGTCAACCCTGACGTCGATCCTCGGACCCACCCCTACATCGCCACGGGCCTGAGAGAGAGCAAGTTCGGGATCGCGATCGGTGAGGCCCGCCGCGTCTACGAACGCGCGCGGTCGATGCCCCACCTCGACGTCTGCGGCGTCGATTGCCACATCGGCTCGCAGCTCACCACGGTCCAGCCGCTGGTCGACTCGCTCGACGCCCTGGTCGAGCTCGTCGAAGCGCTGCGCGGGGGCGGCTTGCGCCTGCGCTACCTCGACATCGGGGGCGGCCTGGGCATTCGCTACGCGGACGAGTCACCGCCGACCCCAGACGAGTACGGCACGGCGGTGCGCACGCTGATGCGGCGCCTGGCGGACCCCGAGCTGACGGTGATCTGCGAGCCGGGCCGCGTGATCGTCGGCAACGCCGGTGTCCTGCTGACGCGCGTCGTCTACTTCAAGGATGGCGGGCATAAGCGCTTCCTGATCGTCGACGCCGCGATGAACGACCTGCTACGGCCTTCCCTCTACGGCGCGTTTCACGAGATCAAGCTCGCGGCGCTCGCCGACGGTCAGGGTCGGACCCGCGGGCCGATCGACGTCGTCGGGCCGATCTGCGAGAGTGGCGACTTCCTGGCCAAGGATCGCGAGCTCCCGGCGCTCGATCCGGGCGCGCTGCTGTCCATCATGTCGGCTGGCGCCTATGGCTTCAGCATGGCGTCGAACTACAATTCGCGCCCGCGCCCGGCAGAGGTGATGGTCGACGGCGACCGCTGGGCCGTGGTGCGCGAGCGCGAGACGATCGAGGACCTGATCCGCGGCGAGCGGCTGCCACCTTGGCTGCGCTGAGCGGCGGTCGTCCGCGCCGGCAGCGGACCTGAGTGGAGCCGGTCACCCTTTACACCAGCGACGAGGAAGACACTGATGACACGTCAAGGCGCAATCGAGGATAAGCTGAAGGCAGCGTTGCAAACGACTCAGCTCTGGGTGACCAACGAAAGCCCCAATCACCGCGCACCCGCGGGCGCGGAGACGCACTTCAGCGCGGTGATCGTTTCCTCGCTCTTTCGTGGGCAAGCCCTGGTGGAGCGCCACCGAAGGGTCTACGCCGCGCTCGGCGAGGAGCTCCAGGGTGCGGTCCATGCGTGGACGATGAAGACGCTGACGCCGGAGGAGTGGGAGACGACCAGCCCCGAGGGCCGCCGGCACGAGCCACCGCCCTGCACGAGCGGCGACGCGCGCGCGAAGCCAGTGCAGTGAAGCCAGTGCAGTGAAGCCAGTGCAGGGTGCGAAAGGGGGGAGTCGAACCCCCACAGCCTTGCGGCCACTGGAACCTGAATCCAGCGCGTCTGCCAGTTCCGCCACTTTCGCTCGAACGGGACCTGGTGGATAGCGCCCCGGGGCCAGCGCTGTCAAGACCGAAGACGGGGCAGCAAAGGCGGGGCACTCGGCGCAGGGGTAGCCCCGAGCCACCACCGCTGCCGCCTAGGGTTTGCGCTCGCGCACGACCGTGGGGCGGAAGATCAGCACGCTGATTTTGTTGACGAAGGGGTGGCGCACCACCTCCTGGTAGCTGGCCGCCACCTTAGCGCCCAGGCCCTGCCGCTCGATCGTGACATCGAGCCCGGGATCCACGATGCCGAGCGCCCGCAGGCGCGTGATAGCACCTTCACGCAGCTCTGCGGCGAGCTGAATATCGACCTCGGCCGAAGGCGCGCGGTTGCCGAGGAAGCGCGACACCGTATCGTCGAGGACCTCTTTGGCCTGCCACTTGCGCCAGTGCGGCGGGCCAAACTTCACTGCCCCATAGACGCCGCCGGCCAGCGCCAAGAGCAGCGCGAACGAAACGAAGTTGAACCCGCCACCCGACTCGTTGCGCGCCATCCTTGATCCTCCGACATCCTGGCCGCGCGGTCCCGGCCCCAGGGCCCGCCGCGAGCCGCCATCCCGCCCCTGCGTCGCCCCGCCCTGCCGGCGCCTCCCTCGAGCCCCCGCCGCCCGCCTTCCCGCGGGCCGCGATTGTCGCGCCCTTGGGAGTCGATCTGCAACAATTTGACTTCGCTTTTCCAGACGATACCATCAGCGCCATGCGCGGCGTCACGACGATCCTCATCGCGGGAGACGAGCGCCTTTATCTCGAGCTGAACGAGCGCCTGGTCGGAGCCGAGGCCCGCGTCATCTTCTGCGAGGCCGTCGGTGAGACCCTCGACCGCGCGGCCGATGCGAACGCAGTTGTCGTCGAAAGCACCATCGCCGGCGGCGGTGAGGCACTTTGCCGCCGACTGCGTGCTGACCCGACCACCGCCACCGTCCCGCTCCTGCTGCGCGGCCAGGCGCCGCTGGAGACGCATTACGCCGACGAGGTCATCACGGGCGGCGCGGATCAGGTCCTCGCCGCGCTGCTGCGGCACTGCCAGGGGCTGGCGCAGAGCGGCTTCGCTGGCAGTCGCGCGGTAGCGGCGGCCGCCCCCGCGGTGGTGGCGGCGGTCGCGACCTTGCCCGGGTCGAGCCTCGAGGCTTCGTGGTTGCCGGATCCCCCGGAGATGGAGCCGGACGAGGATCTCCTGGCGTACAACGCCCGCTACGACACCTACCTCGACGCGCTAGTGAACGCCCACGAGGACGCTGCCGCCCTGCCCGTGCCGCGTCGCGTGCGGCTGATGGAGCAATCGCACCGCGTCGTGGTGATGATCGACGGTGTGCTCGACCTGGCACAGAAGGGCGTCAACGACGCGCTGCGCGCCAAGGACCTGACGCGAATGCGCGCGCTCAGCGAGGGCAAGACGGCCCTCTTCGAGAAGCTGCAGCGCCTGCGCGCCGCGCTTCGCACGGCGGAGAGCGTGCCGCGGGTACCGCTGGGCAAGGACGAGCCGACCGCCCCGACCACGGCAGCCGGCGAGCGGCCAGCCTCGCGGCCACCTGCCCGACCCGAGGCGGCGAGCACGGGCGCCGGATCCGCGGCACTCACCGCGGCCGGCGGTCTTCGCGCCCAGAAGAGCCAGCTCACGCTGGCCGCGGAGCGCCGGGCGCAGCAGCGCAGCGAAGGTGGTGGCACGCGACCCGGCGCGAAGGCGGTCGCCAGCGCCGAGGCCCCCACGCGCGAGCGCCGGCGCGCGGTGACAGCCGCGCGTCGCCCGCTCGCCGCGCCGCCCGCGAAGGGGCGTGGCCTGTGGCTGGCGCTCGCGATGCTCGTGGGGCTCGTCCTGGTGGGGATCCTCGCGCGGCGCCCGAAGCCTCAACCCGCGGCGGCGCCGACCGCCAATCAACCGCCGCAGATGGTCTACGTCACGGTCCAGGAGACGCCGGCCGGCGTGCTGGCGCGTCCCGAGGCTCGCGACGCCGAGGAGGATCGGGTCACCTTCAGTATTCGCTGGTTCGTCGATGGCGCGCTCGTGCCTGGCGCGAGCACCGTGCGCCTGAGCGACGATCGCTTCCAGCTGGGCCAGTCGATCTATGTCGAGGTGACGCCCTCCGATCCCTACAGCAGCGGCGCTCCGATGCGATCGCAAGGTCTCACGATCCAAGGGGTCAAGAAGCAGACGGGCCAGAGTGGGCGCGCCAGCCCGACAAGCTCCGGCAGCGCCAGCGACCCTGACGAACCGTGATTGGGCGCGCCGCCGACCCCGCCCTTGCGCGCCGCCACAGGCTCTCCGGCCTCAGCCGAGGGGCCGCCTACGGCGCAGCGCTGCTGGCGCTGGTCGTCGCCTACGAGGCCGGCGCCGCGGACCTCGCGCAGAGCAGGGCGGAACCCTTCGTCACCCTGATCCGGCGCGAGGGCTTCGCCGAATACGAGCAGTTCATCGCGGCGTTCCGCAGCCGTCTTCGCGCGGAGACGCGGGTCTTGGCGGTACGGCCCGAGACCAGCAGAGCGCTGGTCGCCTACCTCAAGGCGACACGACCAGTGCTGGTCGTCGCCGTCGGCGCGACAGCCTATCGCTCGGTCGGCCGGTCCGGCGTCGGTCCCCTGCTCGCCGTCTACGTCAGCGACGGGGCACTGCCCGCAGGGGAGTCCGTCGCCGCGCCGATCGGCCCCCGAGCGGTGCTCGCCACCCTCGCCGCGCTGCGGCCAGAGGCGCGCAGGATCGGCTTGGTGTGTGGAGAGCGGCCGAGGCCCGCAGCCTTCGAGCGGGCCCTGGCGCGCGAGGTCCGGCGGAGGCAACTGCAGATCCTGCGCATGTCCAGCCGCTCCGGCGGTGAGGCCGTGCGGCTGCTGCGTCGCGAAGCGGCCCACCTCGACGCCATCTGGCTGCTGCCAGGCTCTGACAGCCTGACGGGCCCCTTGGTGCGCTACGCGGTCGCGCTGCAGCTCCACCGGCGCATTCCCTTGGTGGGGGTCACGCGTCAGCAGGTGCGCGCAGGGGCGCTCTTCGCGCTCGCACACAGCCCGGAACAGCTCGCGGACGCGGCCGCCGAAGAGGCGCGCGCCCTCTTGGCTGCGCACCCGCCGTCGAGGGAGGCACGCGCGCGGCTGGGCAGCGCCGGCGCCTCGTCACGAGGCTCTAGTGCTGGCGAGCCCCGCCTCGCGATCAATGCGCTGACCGCGGCGCACCTGGGGATCGACCTCTCGGCCTGGGCCGCGCGCGCTGAAATCATCACACCCTAGGCATGTCGCAGTCGGGGGTTCAGCCGTGAAACGCGAGTCGCAGGACGATGGCGCCGCAACGGTCAGCACGCTGGTGCGCGCCCTGGGGCCGGCGGGCAGAATTCGTCTCTGGGACCGCTACCGCACGCGCGTGCTGCTCTGGCTGATCGCGCTCTCGGCGGGGACCTCGGCGATCACGGGCTACGTCTACTACTCGCAGCAGCTGGGCTTCATCCGCGCCGAGCAGGCGACGCGCGGGCGCAGCCTCGTCGCGAACCTGGCCGGCCGGAGCGAGCTCGGCGCCTACAGCGGCGACCTCGCGCTGCTCCATGCCGCCGCGCGCCCGACCTTCGCCGAGCCGGATGTCAGCTTCGTCGTGATCTACGATCGGCGAGGCGTGCCCCTCGCCCGTCTCAGCAAGCCGACCGCCTCGGGCGCGGTCGCGCCGCCAGGCCAGGGGCTGCTGGCCCAGCTCGCCCGACAGCTCAACGGACCACCGCTCCAGCGTGCTGCCCGTCAGCACATCGACTTCTTCGCGCCGGTCGTCAGCGTGGCCGATGACGCCGAGTATGGCCTCTTTGGCGACGGTGGACGCGCGCGCCCAACGATGCTCGGGGTGGCACAGCTCGGCCTCTCGCGCCGGCCGGCCGAGGCGCGGTTGCGCGCGGTCCTCGTCGCTGGCGCGCGGGTGGCCCTCTTCGTGCTCGGCAGCGGCATCCTGATCGCGCTGCTGCTCTCGGCTCGCATCTCGCGGCCGATCCTGGCGCTCGCCCGGAGCGCCGACGAGCTGCGCGAGGGCCAGCTCGGCCTACAGCTCCGGGTCCAGCGCCGCGACGAGCTCGGCCTGCTGGCCGCTTCGTTCAACCGCATGTCCGCGCGACTGCACCACACGATGCAGTCGCTCGCGCACCTCAACCGCACGCTCGAGAGCGAGGTCCAGCGCCGCACCGACGCCCTGCGCCGCAGCCGCGACTTCTCCGCCCTGCTCAACGCGCCGCTGCGCCTGCGGCACCTGCTCGATACCGCGCTCGCCGCGCTGATCAGCGACACGGCGGCGCTCGGGGGCGCGATTTTCCTCTGCCACGATGGCGAGGCCGCGCGCCTCGAGGTCAGCGCCGGCGCCTGCGCCAGCGACGCGGCGACCACCGTCCTGCCCACGGGCCTGGCTGAGCGCCTGCTCGCGGCGCCAGACTGCCTCGAGCTCGTCGTCGCCGAGGCGGCCGCCAGCCCGAGCGCCAACGCCGACGCTCGGGCTGGCCGCTGGCTTCACTGCTACAGCGCGCTGCGCTTTCACGAACGCACGGAGGGCATTGTGCTGCTGCTGCGCAACGATGCCCTGGATGCCGAACGACGCGAATTCGTGCGCCATGCCAGCGCGCAGCTGGCGATCGCGGTGGCGAACGCGCGTGCCTTCAGGGCGGCGGAGGAGCTCGCGCGCGAGCTCGAGCAGCGCAACGTCGAGCTGCTCGAGCAACGCGACCAGCTGCAGCAGGTCAACCGGCTCAAGACCGAGTTCCTCGCCAACATGACCCACGAGCTGCGCACACCGCTCAACGCCGTCCTCGGCTATGCGGAGCTGCTGGCCGACGGGGCCTACGGCGACGTCAACGACGAGCAGCAGCAGAGCCTGCAGGGGATTATCGATAGCGCCGGCCACCTCCTCGCCCTGATCGAGGACGTGCTGACCCTCTCGCGCATGGGGGCGGGCCGCATGACCCCGCACCTCGAAAGCGTCGACGTCTGCCGCCTCGTGCAAGAGGTCCTGCTCGCCACGGCGCCGCTGGCCAAGGACCGACCCTACCGACCCCAGGCGAGCCTCCCGCCGGCGCTCCCACCGATCCTGACCGACCCCGCCAAGCTAAGACAGATCCTCGTCAATCTGCTCGGAAACGCGATCAAGTTCACCCCCGAGGGGAGCGTCACGGTCGGCGTCGAAGCCCAGGCCGGGGGGCAGCTCCGGCTCTTCGTCGAGGACACTGGCATCGGCATCCGCGCCGAGGATCTCGAGCTGATCTTCGACGAGTTTCGCCAGGTCGACGGCTCCTCGACGCGCGAGCATGCCGGCAGCGGCCTCGGCCTCGCGATTTCACGCCAGCTGGCCGGCGTGCTCGGAGCGCAGCTCGTGGTCAGCAGCGCACCAGGAAAAGGCAGCACTTTTTCGCTCCTGCTGCCGGCCAGCGCGGCCGGCGAAGCGAGCGTCGCCTGAGGGACCAGCGCGCGCCGGGGCGAGCGCCTGCCTTCGTGCTTTACAGCCCTCGCGCCTTTCGCCTAGCATTTTGAGTCGCGCGCATGGCCAAGCTTATTCTCACGTCCGCAAGCGACCCAAGCGAGTTCGAGCTTGTCGAGACGAACACCCTCGGGCGGCATCCGAACAACACGATCCAGATCCTCGACCGCATCATCTCGAAGGAACACGCCGAGGTCCGGCGCGGTCGCGACGGACGCTTCCTTCTTCGCGACCTCGGCAGCCTCAACGGCACCTTCGTCCGCGGCCAACGCGTCGATCAGCACACGCTGCGAGACGGCGACGAGATCACGGTAGGCTCGACGCAGCTCGTCTTTCGCGAGCTGGCCGACCCGGGCGATGAAAAGGTCCCGCTGCAGAAGGTCACGATCGCCCCGGCGATGGCGCTGAGCCATATTCAACAGCGCATCGCGGCGCGGCCCGACGCCAATTTCGCGCCCGAGCGACAGATCACGGATCAGCAGCAGCTCCGCCTCGACTACGAGCGCTTGCGCATCGCCTACGAGCTGAGTCGCGCCGTCGGCAACGAGCTCGACCTTGACCGCCTGCTGCACAAGATCCTCGACAACGCGTTCCAGATGCTACGCGCCGACCGCGGCGTGATCCTCCTGCTCAACAACGAGGGTCAGCTGCTGCCGCGCGTCGCCCGGCAGCGCACCGGTGCGCCGGCCGAAGAGATCGTCATCTCCAACAGCATCATCAAGGAGGTGATCGAGCGCCGCCAGGCCGTGCTCTCGTCGGACGCCAGCGTCGACAGTCGCTTCTCTGGGGCGCATAGCGTGATCATGCAGGGGATTCGCTCGACGATGAGCGTGCCCCTGCTGCACGCCAGCGAGCTGCTCGGGATCATGCACCTCGACTCCCAGATCGCGACCAACGCCTTCAGCGAGAAGGATCTGCAGGTCTTCAGCAGCATCGCCGCGCAGGCCGCGGTCTCGATCCAGAACGCGCGCCTGGTCTCGAAGATTGAGTGGGAGGCGCGCACCCGCGCGCAGTTTCAACGCTTCTTCTCCCCGGCGATGGTCCAACAGCTCGTCGAGGGCAAGCTGAAGCTCGACGGCGTCGGCGAGATGCGCCAGGTCACCGCCCTCTTCGCCGATATCCGTGGCTTCACCGGCATGACCGAGGACGCGGACGCCCGCGACATCGTCTCGGTGCTCAACGACTACTTTGAGGTGATGGTGGAGGTCCTCTTCCGCTGCAACGGCACGCTGGATAAGTACGTCGGCGACGAGATCATGGCGGTCTTCGGCGTGCCGATCGCGCAGCCCAGCGCCGCGCTCGACGCCGTGCACTGCGCGCTCGAGATGATGCATGCGCTCGAGGAGTTCAACGAGACGCGCCGCGCCGAGAACCAGCCGCCGATTCAGATCGGCATCGGGATCAACAGCGGCGCCTGCGTCTACGGCGCGATCGGTTCGTCCAAGACCCTGCAGTACACGGTGATTGGCGACGCGGTGAACACCGCCTCCCGCCTCTGCTCGCTGGCCAAGGGTGGCGAGATCCTGATCAGCGAGGCGACCTGTCGCGAGGCAGGACCGGCGCTCCAGCTCGAGCCGCCGACGCGGATGCGCGTCAGGGGCAGAGCCGAAGAGCTCAACGTCTACCGCGTCCGTGGCCTCGCCAAGGGATCCCGTCCCGGTTATTAGCGGCGGAAGGCTGCTAGCCCTCCGTGCTGATCACCAGGCCCAGCTCCTTGCGCAGGGCCATGTACTCGTCGGAGACGCTGTAGAGCATCAGCTCCTTGACCCGCTCCTTGGGCGAGAGATTGAGCGCCGAGCTGGCCTCCGCGCTGATCAGCTTGGCGGCCACCTCGAGGTCGTTGCAGAGCACGAGCCCGACGCGGTCGGCGCTGAGCTTGACCGCCGCCAGCCACTTCGCCAGATCGACCTCCGCGCGCCGCTCGAGGAAGCGCTGCACGACCTGGGCGAGCTGTTCGAGCTGCGCCGGATGCATCCGCTTGCCCAGCTCCTTGACCAGCTTCTCGACCTCCGTCTGCTCGGCCGCAGGCACCGGGAGCTGGGGACTACAGAGGCGCAGCGCGGCGAGGAAGACGATGCGCAGGCGCGCCGGCGTCGAGAGCACCCCGGCGAGGAAGTGCTCCGGCCGCAGGAAGAAGAGCCCCTCGCCGATGGCGAAGGCCAGTTCCTTCTCCGTCCGTCCCTGCAGCAGGTCGGCGCCGACCACGAAGGAGGGCGTCTGCTCGGTGTGTACGAGCTGCAGGCCGAGCGGGCGATCGGGCTGCAGGTAGAGCTCTGGCTGCGACACGTTCAAGAGCGAGGTCACGTAGTTGAAGACCTTGGAGAAGGTCAGCTGGTCGGTCGCCAAATCGCGGCGCTCCTTGCGCTTGAGACCGAACTGCTTGTGGGGCCGCGCCAAGAGCGGCCCGACCACCGGAGCGACCAGCGCGAGGATGGTGGCGACGAAGCGATCCTCGTCGGGATGGAAGATGTTCTTGCGCCAGAGCTCATCCGTCATCCGCGCCGTGGCGCGCACGAAGCCCCGCGGGCGGTACTGCTCGAAGAAGCGCTGCTCCTCCTCGTCGGCCTTCTTGAGGAAGGCGAGCGTGGCGCAGAGGCACCAGGCCCGATCGTACTCGCGCAGGTCCATGTAGATCTTGCGCATCGCCTGATAGGACTCGACCTTGAAGGGCGCGGCCTGCAGCAGCACCTGATGCTCGCCGAGCGCCTTGTAGTAGCTCTCCGGTCCCGCCATCAGGTAGAGCTCAGCCAGGATCTCATGCCGCTGCATCGACTGCGGCTCGAGCCGCGTGGCGACCTCGAAGGCGGCGATCGCCTCGGGGAAGCTGCGCTGCCGCGTGCGGTAGATTTCGCCCAGCGCGTGCCAGAGGCGCACCTTCCACTCGTTCTGTCCCTGCTGCGGCAGCCGGGCGATCATCTTGCGGTAGTAGCGCTCCTGCGCCTTCCAGTCCTTCTTCTGCGTGCAGATGCGGTCCAGGGCCTCGAAGGCCTTGAACTGCTCCGCGGCCAGCTCGGTCGTCGGCCCGACCTCGCTGAAGGTCGCGTCGAGGGATTGGTCGAAGAGGTCGAGCGCGTCGTCGAGCGAGCGGATCTCGTCGCGGCTGATTACGGCGGCCGTGTAGAAGTAGCGCGCGCGCAGCCGCACGGAGCTCTCGAGCTCGGCGAGCTTGAGGATGATCTCGACCGCTCGCTTCCACTGCTTCGTCTCTGAGTAGAGCTCGACCAAGCGGTGGAGCACGGGGAAGGCGTCGGGATTGACCGCCAGCGCCTCGCGCAGCGCGGCGACCGACTTCTCCACGTTCTTCAGCTTGTCCTGATAGAGCTCGGCGATCTCGCTCAGCAGCGCGTAGTGCCGCTCGTTATCGGCGCCATCGATCAGGGCTCGCTTGGCGCTGATCACCGCCTCCCAGTCGCTCTGCGCCGTCTGGATCTCGATCACCGCTTCGAGCGCGGGGCGATGATGGGCATCGAGCTCCAACGCCTTCTCGAACATGTTGAGCGCCTTGCGTCGCTCACCGAGGCGGAGCTTGATCTGACCGAGGCGGCTGAAGACCTCGACGGTCTCGTGCGGCTGCTGCGTGTCGCGGAGATGAACTAGCAGCGTTTGATAGGTCTTGAAGGCGCGGTCCCAATCCTCGAGCTGGTACTGGAGCTGCGCCAATCCGCGCAGCGTCGGCAGGTCGGTCGAGTCGAGGTCGAAGGCGGCCCGATAGTTCTTCAGCGCCTTGTCGCGGTTCTGCAGCTCGTCGGCCGTGCGCGCCAGGCGGTAGTGCAGCTCGTGCAGGCGTCGGTTGTTGCGGCGGTCGGCCTTGCGCAGGAGCATCTCGAGCACCGGCTCGAGCGGCTCCCAGGCGGCGTTGCGGTAGAGGATCTCGGCGAGCGGCTCGCCCGCTTGCACGTGGTCTGGGTCGATCCTCAACGTGCGCGCGAAGAGCTCGGTCGCCGTCGCCTCGTCGCCGAGCTCTTCGAGGTAGGCGACGCCGGCTTCGTAGAGCAGCCGTGACTGCTCGAGGGCGTTGGTCGACTGCTCGACCGCACGCTGCATCAGCTGGCCGGCCTTGGCCCAATCGCCGCGGTGCTTATAGAGCGAAACCAGCGCCATCAGCGCGGCTAGGTGGCTCGGATCGAGCTCGAGCGCCGCTACATAGCGCTCCTCGGCCGAGAGCGCGTCGCTCAGCTCCTGCTCGTAGACACGCCCCAGGCGGTAGAGCACGTCGACCCGCGGCGGCACCTCCGTCAGCAGCTCGACCAGCTGGTTCATCACATCGACGGCGCGGTCCCAAGCCTCGATCTGCTCGTAGAGTCGGGCCAACGCGGCGAGGGCCTCCAGCTGCTCCGGGTCGAAGGAGAGGATGGCGCTATAGGCCTCGATCGCGCGGTCGGGGTCCTGCAGCGAGCGCTCGTAGCTCTCGCCCATCGCCAGATAGAGGGCGATCCGCGCGGCCGGGTTGGCCACCGCGTTGATGTGCCGGCGGTAGGCCTCGACCAGGTCTTCCCAGCGTCCGCTGCGGCTGTAGAGCCGCTCGAGGGCCTGGTAGCTGGCGAGGTGGCGGTCGTCGAGGGTGAGCACCTTCTCCAGGCATTCGGCGGCGCGCTCGGGCTTGTTGAAGCGCTCCTCCCAGACGCCAGCCATCCGCTGGTAGAGCGCCACCCGCTCGTCATCAGCGCTGACCACGTCGAGCTGGGCCTCGAGCACGTCGAGGTACTGATCCGTCTGGCCGGTCCGCTCGTAGAGTCGCTCCAGCGCCTTCAACGCGCCGGGGTTATGCGGCTCCATCCCGAGGATGTCCTTGTAGCTCTCGATCGCGCGGGCGGGGTCGTTGACGGGACCGTCGTAGAGCGCGCCGATCTTCCCCTTGAGCTCGATCACGCGCTCGGCGTCGTCGGCCAGCTCGGCCTGGCGAACGAGCACGGCGATCAACCCCTCCCACTGCTCGGTCGCGCGGTAGAGCCGATCGAGGGCGCTCAGCACGTCCTCGTTGCTGTCGTCGAGCTTCAGCGCCTTGCGGTAGGCCTGGATCGCCTGGCGTGGATCGTTGATCTGATACTCGAAGGTCTCACCGATCGCCGCCAGGAGCACCCCGCGCTGCTGCGGCTCCTCGGTCAGCTCCTGGCTGCGCGTCAGCACCTCGACCAGCTCCGCCCAGCGGCCGGCCTTGCGGTGGAAGGTGGCGAGGGCGTCGAGCGCACGTCGGCTGTCGGGATCGATCTGCAGCGCCTGCTGCACCGCGGGAATCGCGTATTCCAGGTGGCCGAGCTCGCCGTACCAGACCCCCATGTTGACGAGCAGGTCGGCCTTCGTCCGCGGCTCGCCGACCGTCTGGACGATGGCGTTGCACTCGGTCAACAACTCGTTCCAGCGGTTGGTCAGCGAGGCCAGCCGCTCGAGCTCCTTGACCGTCTGGTCGTTGGCGTAGTCACGCTTGAAGGCGGCCTGGAGCACCATGAAGGCGGCGTCGTTCTGATGCAGGCGCCGCTCGTAGAGCCGCGCGACGCGGTGCAGGAGCTCGACGCTCTCACGCACCTCGGTGACGTACTCGACGCGTCCGAGCAAGAGCTCGACCAGCGGCTCCCACTGCTCCCCATCGCGGTAGAGCTGCTCGAGGGCGGCAAACGCCGTCTCATGACCCGGCAGCAGCTGGAGGACGCGCTCGTAGACGCGGGCGCCGGCCTCGAGATTGCCGAGCTTGTCCTGCCAGAGATTCGCGGCTTGCAGCAGCACGTCGACCTTCTCGGCGGGCGCCTCGAGCGCCTCGACGCGTCGATCGAGCACCTCGATGCATTCCTCCCAGCGCGCCTCCTGCGTCAGGAGCTGCTCGAGCGCGGTCAGCGCCGCGGGGTCGTAGGGTGCCAGGCGCAGCACCTGGCGCCAGGCCTCGATCGCCGGCTCTGGACGGAGCAGCTGTTGGCCCTGCAGGTCGCCGAGCTGCGCGTAGAGCGCAGCGAGCTCGCTGTCGGGCATGCCCTGCGCCGGGCCGACCTCGATCAGGCGGTGCAGCGTCGGCACCAGCTCTTCCCAGGCCTGGCTCTCGCGGTGGATCGCGGCGATCGCGTAGAGCGCGGGCACGTTCTCGGGGGAGAGGGCGATCACGCGCTGCCACGACTCGAGGGCGTTGCGCTCGCGGCCTAGCCGCTCGCCCCAGATCCGACCGAGGCGTTGCTGGAGCCCGATCTCATCCGCGGCGCCGGCCGCCACCGCGACCTGTCGCTGCAGGACCTCGACCAGATCACGCCAGTCCTCGGCGCGCTCGTAGAGCGCCGCCAGGGCCTCGAGCGCCACGGGATCCTCGCCGCGGAGGTCGAGGACCCGGTTCCATAGCTCCTTCGCCTGCGCTGGGTCATTGAGCGCGTCGCTGGCGAGCTTCGCCATATGCGCGTAGCCATCGGCCAACCCCGCATCGCCCGGCGCGATGTCGATCAGCTTCTCGTAGGTCTCGTAGAGCTCGCGCCACTGCTCGCGCCGGAAGTAGATCCCCTCGAGCGCATCCAGCGCCCGCGCGTTGCGCGAGTCGTTCTCGAGCACCTGGCGGTACACCGTCACCGCCGCGTCGTCGTCGCGCAGCGCGTTGACGCAGGTCTCGCCGAGGCGCAGCTGGAGCTGCACCTGCGCCTCACTGGAATCGGTCAGGGCCACGCGGCGCCGCAGGATGCCCGCCAGGTCGCCCCACGCGGCCGCCTCTTCGTAGATCCGGTCGAGGGCGGCCAGGGCATCGCCGTCCTCGGCGTCGAGCGTCAGCACCTCGAGGTGCGCCTGCTCCGCGGCGGCGGCGTCGCCGAGCTCTGCGTCGTAGATCTTCGCCAGCACCTTGAGCGCTTGCTGGCGCTCCTCCCCCTGCAGCTGGGGCAGGACCTCGCGGTAGTAGCCGGCGACCAGCGCCCATTGGTCGAGGCTGCGCGCGAGGCGCGCCAACTCCTCGTTGACCAGCTCCGATCGCGGATCGAACTGCAGCGCGATGCCCCACCAGCGCAGCGCCTGCTCGGCGTCACCGATGCGCTGCTCGTAGGTCTCGGCGATCCGCTGAACGATCTGCACCTTGTCGGCGGCATCATCGGCGTGCTCGAGCTGCACCTCCATGATCCGCACGTGCTTGACCCACTGCTCGCTCAGCCGATAGAGCGGCTCGAGGATCTCGGCGATCTCGAGCCGCGCCTGGCCGTCCTCGAGCAGCAGCTCGAGCGCGCTCAGGCTGGGCGGATGGGCTGGGTTGGCGGTGAGGATCTCGCGATAACACTCGATCGCGCTGCTGACGTCGCCCAGGTTGAGCTGATAGAGCTGCCCCAAGCGGAACTGCAGCGCGACGGCCTCCTCGTCGCCCCCGGCCAGCTGGATCTCGCGACGCAGCACGGCGACGAGCGGCGCGTACTGCTGGCTCGCCAGGTAGAGCCGATCGAGGGCCAGCACGGCCTGGCGGTTCTCCGGATCGACGCGCAGCACCTCGGCGAAGTGCACGATCGCCTGCTCCGGCGCGTTCAGCTCCTCCTCGAAGACGCGCGCGACGCGCAGGCCGAGCTCGGCCTGTCGCGTCGGGTCGACCAAGGCACCGAGCTCCGCCTGGTAGAGCGCGGCGAGCTCGCGCCAGAGGCCGACCTCCGCCGCCAGCCGCTCGAGACCGCCGATGGCGCGCTCGTCGCTGTTGTCCTGCTGGAAGGCGCGGCCCAACGCGTTGAAGGCCCCGCGCGCGTCACCGAGCTTGTACTCGCGGTGCCCGGCGATCTTGTGCAGCAGCTCCTGCCGCCGCAGCGCGTCATCGCTATGGCGCACCACGACCTCGTAGACCTCGACGAGCTTGGCCCATTCGAGGGCGCGCTCGTAGACGGGCTCAAGCACCTGGGCGGCGAGAATCGGCTCTTGCCCGCCGCGCAGCAGCGCCTCGAGCGCGCCCAGCGTTGGCTCGTGCTGCGAGTCGATCGCCAGCACCTCGCGGTGGGTCTCGATCGCCCGCGGCACATCAGCGAGCTCGCGCTCCCAGAGACGCGCGATCCGATGGCGCAGCGCAATGCCAGCGGCCGAGCCGGCGGCCAGCTCGACCTGGCGCTCGAGCACCTGGAGCAGGTCCTGCCAGCGCTCGCCCTGCTGGAAGAGCCGGTCGAGGGCTCGCAGCGCCGCATCGTCTTCGGCGTCGAGGTCGAGCACCGCCTGCAGCGTCTCGATCGCGCTGTCAGG
Source organism: Pseudomonadota bacterium (assembly GCA_016711215.1). Classification (NCBI taxonomy): domain Bacteria; kingdom Pseudomonadati; phylum Pseudomonadota; species Pseudomonadota bacterium. The sequence goes on from JADJTL010000003.1 coordinate 582,777, forward strand.
ATCGCTGAGGCGCTGCTCGAAGAGCGCACCGAGCCAGTGCAGGGCAGCCTTCTTGGCGGTCGACTCCTCGGCCAGCTCGAGCTTGCGCTGATAGTTGTCGCGCAGGTCCTCCCAGCGCTCCAGCCGGGTGAAGAGCCGCTCCAGCGCGTCGATCGCCCCCGACTCCGCCGCGTCGATCTCGAGCACGCCGCGATAGACCCGAACCGCCTCCTCGGGCCGCTCGAGCACGTCCTCCTCGATCTGCGCCGCGCGATAGAGCAAGCGCTTGCGCTCGGCCCCGTCGAGCACGACGTCGGCCTTCTGCAGCAGCAGCGCGACGAGCGCTTCGTGGGCCTCCGTGCGGCGGTAGAGCTGCTCCAGGGCATCAATCGCCTCGAGCTGATCGGGGTGCGTCGCGAGCACGCGGCGATAGGCGGCGGCGGCCTGCTCGAGGTTGTTGAGCTGGCGCTCGTAGACCTCGGCGGCCTTGAGCTCGAGCGCGACGACCAAGGCGTCATCGTGCAGCCCCTCCACGACGCTCGCGTAGAGCTCGACCAAGGCCTGCCAGGCCCCGAGCTGCCGCGCCAGCCGGTCCAGGCGCTGCTGGGTCAGCTCGTCGCTCGGGTCCTCGCGCAGCGCGCGGCCGAAGACGGCGAAGGCCCCCGCCGGATCCTCGCCGGCGACCTCATGCAGCTCCGCGATCTGGTGCAGCAGCTCGAGGCGGCGTGCCGACTCCTGGGCGTGCTTGACCATGATCTCGTAGACACCGGCGAGCTTGCGCCAGTCGCTGACCGACTTGTAGTGCGGCTCGAGGATCTGCGCCACGGGCAGCTCGTGCCGCGGATCGACGATCAGCCGCTCGAGGGCGGCGACCGCGGTGGGCTCGCGGCCGTCGCGCTCCAGGACCTCGCGGTAGGTCTCGACCGCGCTCGCCACCTCGCCGAGCTCGGTCTCCCGCAGGCTCGCCAGCCGCAGCAGCAGGTCGGTGGCCTCTGGGTCGTCACCGACCAGCGTCAGCTGGCGCTGCAGATTGTCGCCCAGCTCGGGCCAGGACTGCTTGATCTGGTGCATCCGCTCGAGGGCCTTGAGCGCGGGGACGTTGCGCTCATCGAGCGTGAGAATCTCATCGTAACAACTGATGGCCTCGGGCAGGTTGCCGAGCATCTCCTCCCAGAGGTAGGCCATCCGCGCCAGCAGCAGCTGGCGCTCACCGGCGTCGGCGAGCAAGTCGACCTTGCGCCGGTAGACGCCTGGCAGCTCGCTCCAGCGCTCGGCGCGGCTGAGGAGCTTATCCAGCGCGTCGAGCGTCCCGACGTTGTCGGGCTCGAGTGCCTGCGCCTGGCGGTAGAACTCGATCGCGCGCGCCGGCTCCTCGAGCCGGTCCTCCATGATTGCGGCCAAGCGCAGGAAGAACGCGTGCTGAAGCTGGGCGTCGAGCGTCTCGCTGGTCGCCTGCTCGTAGAGGCGCGCCAGGTCGGCGAGACGATCCTGAATCTCCGCCAATCGCTCGAGCTCGGCCCGCGCGGTCGGGTTGCCGGAATCGACGCGGAAGCAGCGGCTGTAGGCCTCGAAGGCCCGGTCTCCATCGCCGATGCGCTCGACCAAGAGGGCACCAATGCGCAGCAGGAACTCGACCTTGCTGGCGGGGTCCGATTGATGGGCGAGCCGGATCTCGAGCAGGTCGACGAGGCGATGCCACTCCTCGAACTCAGCGTAGATCGGCTCGAGCACCGCGGCCACCGCGAGCTGGTCGGCTGGCTGTTCGAGATGGCGCTCGAGGGCGGCACGCGCGCCGGCGTGATCGCGCTGCAGCTCCAGGACGTCGCGATAGGCCTCGATCGCCTGCGCCGCGTCGTCGAGGCGAGCGTCGTAGAGCTGGCCGAGGCGGTACTTGAGCTCGACGGTCTGCTCGCGCTCGCTCGCGTCCAGCAGGGGCAGCATACGCAGCAGCGTCTCCACCAGCTCGGGCCAGCGCTCCTGCCGCTCGTGAATCGTGGCAAGGGCGCGCAAGGCGCGCAGGTCATCCCCACCGAGCGCCAGGATCGTCTGATAGGCCGAGACTGCGCGCGGCAGATCCTCGAGCTCCCGCTCGTGGATCTGCGCCATGCGGAAATGCACCTCGCGGCGCTGCTCGTCACCGACCACGAGCTCGATTTTGCGCTCGAGGACAGCGAGCAGCTCCTGCCACTGCGCGGTCCGCCCGTAGAGCCGCTCGAGCGCCTCCAACGCCTCGGGCTGCTGGGGATCGATCGCCAGCAGCCGCTGGTTGGTGCGCAGCGCCTGGGGCACGTCGGCGAGCTCGACCTCGTAGATGCGCGCGGTGGGGAGGAGGAGTGGTAGCTGGTCGACCGGATCGGCCAGCGCCTCGAGGGCCGCCTCATAGGCGCTGACCAGCTCGGCCCAGGCGCCGACCTGGGCCGCCAGGCGCTCGCCACGCTCACGAGCCCAGAGGGCGCGCGGATCGAGCCCGAGGGCCTCGATGCTGCAACGGAACGCGCTGCGGGCGTCGCGTAGCTGGTCCTCGTAGAGCGCCGCCAGGACCTGCAGTCGCTCCAGGCGCAGGGTCCCGCTGGGCGTGTGGGAGAGCTGGATCTCGAGCGCACGAGCGAAGCGCCCCTGGTCCTGGCCGCCGTCATAGAGGGGAATCAGCGCCTCGGCCGCCCGCAGGTTGCTCTCGTCGAGCGCCAGCACCTTCTCGAAGGCACGCATCGCGCGGTCAGGCTTGTCGAGCCGGCGCTGCCAGAGATCGGCGATCTTGAAGTGCAGGTCGAGGCGCTCCGCGAGCTCGCCCTCGGATTCGACCTGCCGCTCGAGCACGCGGATGAATTCTTCCCACTTATTCTGCGCGGCATAGAACTGCTCGAGGCTGTCGTAGTCCTTCGCCGCGAGGTAGAGCTTCTTCAGCGCGTCCTGGCCGCGGCGGTTCTCCGGATCAAGCTCGAGCAGCTCGCGCCAGGCGCCGATCGCTGCGCCGTCATCGTTGAGCTTCTCGCTCTGCAGCACTGCGAGCTTCTGCAGCAGCTGGATCTTTCGCCCCGGATCGGCGGCGTGCTCGACCTGGCGGCGACAGACCGCTGCCAGCGGCTCCCACTCCTTGGCGCGCTCGTGGAGCGCTTCGAGCTGCTCCAGCGCCTCGAGATTGGCCGGGGCGAAGTCCAGCACGCGGCTCCAGAGCTCGCTGGAAATCTGCGGTCGCTTGAGCTTGGTCGCGGCGAGGCGGGCGAGCTCGAGGTAGCCCTCCGCGCGCTCCTCGTCGGCGCTGAGCAGGTCGATCTCCCGCTGCCAGACGGTGATCAGCTTGTCCCAGTCGCGGCGACGCTCGTACATCTGCTTCAGCTCGGTCAGCGCCTGCCGGTCCGTCGGGTCGAGCTCGAGCACCTGCTCGTAGGCCTTGATCGCCTCGGCCTGGTTGGAGAAGCGCTCGAAGAAGAGCACGGCGATCTGGCGCCAGATCTCCACCTTCTCCTGCACGCTGGCCACCAGCTCGGCCTGCCGACGCCGCGCGCCGATCAGGTCGCTCCAGCGCTTGGTGCGCTCGTATTGCTCGACCAGCAGCCCCAAGAGCTCCAGCTGCCCAGCGCTGTCGGCCGCGCCCTCGCCCTGCTCGTAAGTCTTGAGCGCCTGCGACAGCACGTTGACGACCATCGCGTCGAGCTTGAGCCGATCGCGATAGACCTCGGCGGCCTGCAGCAGCAGGGCCCGCTTCTGCGCCGGATCCTCGACGATCTCGGTCTCTTCCTTCAGCACCTCGACGAGCTGATTCCAGCGCTCGGCCTGCAGGTAAAGGCGCGCCAAGGCGCGACGCGGCGTCCGCGCGGATCGCGCCTGCGCGGCGGCCTTGCGCCACGCGCTGATGCCACGCTCGAGCGAGTCCTGCTCCGCTGCCTGCGCCTCGGTGAACAAGCGGGCGGTCGCCTCGTCCACGGCCTCCTCGGGCAGCGCCGCCGTCGGCTGAGCTGCGGGCGACACCCTCGCGGCCCTGCTGGCCGGCACCGGCGGCTCCGCTGGCACCTCCGCTGGCACCTCCGCTGGCACGACCTCTACCTGCGGCGGAACGAGGTCGTCGCCCAGGACAGGCGCAGCGCTCGGCGCGGGCGATGGCGTAAGCGCCACGCGCGGCTCGGCGGCAGCGAGCTCCGGCGCGGCGGCAGCGACCTCCGGCGCGGCGGCAGCGACCTCCGGCTTGGCGGCAGCGAGCTCCGGCGCGGCGGTGGCGAGCTCCGGCTTCGCGGTGGCGAGCTCCGGCTTCGCGGTGGCGAGCTCCGGGGCAGCGGTGGCGAGCTCCGGGGCAGCGGCTGGGGTTTCGTCGTCGCCCAGACGCCGGCCCAGCGCCGCCTCGAAGGCCAAGAGGCTCGGGTGCTCGGCATCGAGACGTGCCAGCCACTCGAAATAGGGCGTGGCCCGCGCGACGTCGTCCAGCTCCTTCCAGGCGATCTCACCGGCGACGGCAGCCAGGCCGATCTGGTCCTCTTCGAGCAGCGGCGCGCTCATGCCGGCGTCGGCCAAATCGAGCAGCTCGAACCACCGGCCAGCAGCCCCCTTGACCTGGCGCAAGATGGCGAAGGCGGCGAGATGCCCATGAAAGGGCTCTCCTTCGCCGCCGTAGTAGCTCTGCAGCGCGCGCTCATAGAACGAAGCCGCCATCGGCAGGTCGGCGTAGCGGATCGCCCAGAGCGACGCGAAGTGGCGACAGAGGCGCTCCCGCGCGCTGCCGGTAGCCTGCGCCAGCCGCGCCTCGTGCAACGCGGCGATCTCCTCGAGCCGGCCCTGCTGCTGCCAGGCGAGCTCCAGCAGCTCGTTGGCCGCGGGGTCACCGACGTGGCGTTCGATGGCCTTCTGCAGCAGTCGCTCGGTCATATAGTCGCCCGGAGACTGCAGCGCGTAGATGCGGGCGGCACGGACGAGGAAGCCCGCCGCCTCGCGCACATCGCTGGATTCGTCCGCGCGATCGATCAGGCGATCGGCCTCGCGCTGCCAGTTCCGCTCGTCGAAGGCGAGCGTCTGCAGCGCCTCGTCGAGCCCGGCCACCTGAGGGTCGAGCGCCTGCGCCTCGGCCAGACGCACGCGCGCGGCGTCGGCCTGCCCGAGGTCGATCTCCACCAGCGCGAGGTCCGTCAGGCGGCGCGCGCGCTCCTGCGGCTCAGTGGTGGCCTTGAGCTCGAACTCGAAGAGCTTGGCGACCATCCGCAGGTTGCCCATCTCATGGTAAATCTGCCGCGCGCGGCCCAAGGGACGGACGTCCTGCGGCTGCAGCTTGAACGCCTTCTGGTAGGCGACCATCGCGCGATCTTTGCGTAGGAAGCGTTCCTCGCAGGCCTGGCCCAGCGCGTAGAGTTGGCGCGACTGCTCCTCGCGATCCTCGATCAGCTCCACCTCTGACTCGAGCTCATCGATCAGGCTCGACCAATCCATCGACCGCTGCAGGCGCCGCTTGATGTCGTTCATGACTCTCCCGTTCATCTCCCGCTTGGCGACTGAGGATGCGGCCGGCGAACTTCGACAACCCAGCGCTGGCCCACCACCACGCGATGCGTTAGCCCCCGGGCTGGGTGTCGAGCAAGTCGCTGCCGCCGCAAAAAAACTTCGGATGCGGATGTCCCCCCGCGAACCTGACAACCGCGGCCTTCCGGCCGCCGCCCGGCGCGCAAGGTGTTTACTCGCCCTGGTGCTCCTCCCCGCGTAACGCAGCGAAACAGCCCCAGAATCGGACTCCACTTATATCATGGTCAGATGATGGCGAGCAAAATGGCTGACGCTGCACCGCCGGCTGCCACCGGCACCCGCCGAGGCGCCTCGCGCGTCGCCGCGGCGGCGCGCCAGCGCGGGCCATCGCCCGTGCTTGATCTCGAGCTACTGCAGCTTGGCCGGCGGCTGGGGCGCCCCGAGCTGCGCCTCGTGAAGCTCGATGATCTTCTCGCTCGCCGCCTTCCGGTATTCGGGGCCGATCGTGCGACTGCTGCCGGCGAGCTCGGTGAAGCGCGTGAGCGTCCGCTCGGCCAGGGCCCGGCGATCGGCCTCCGCATAGGCCATCCCGAGGTTGAAGAGCGCCACATGGCGATCCGGCTCGAGCTCGAGCGCCCGGCGAAAGCTCTCGATCGCCCGATCGAAGTGCTTGAGCTGCTGGTAGGCCAGGCCGAGGAAGTCGTGGATCTCTGCGCTCGCCTCGTTGACGGCTGCGCCGGCTTGTAACACCTGCATCGCCAACTCGGCGTAGTCATGCTTGAGGTAGAGTCGACCCAGCTTGACGAAGGGCTTGTCGAAATGCGCGTTGATCTGGATCGCCCGTCGGTAGGCTGCATCGGCCTCCTTGGGCTGGCCGAGCGCCTCGTGCAGCGTCCCGCTCTCGTAGTGCGCCACGTAGAGGTTCGGGCTCAGGCTCAGCGCGCGCTGATAGGCCGCCTGGGCCTCCTCGAGGCGTTGCAGCTTCTGCAGCGCCTTGCCCAACTCGTAGAACGCTCGCGCGTTGCCCGGCTCGAGCGCAACCAACTGCGCCAGCCGCGCTTGGGCTAGCTCCCAGCGACCGAGTTGCTGGTAGACCTTGGCCAGATTCGCCAGCGCGACGGCCAGGGTGGAATCCTGCTCGACGGCCTGCTCGAGCTCACGCTGGGCCGCGCCGAGCTGTCCCTCAGCGAAGGCGCGAACCCCCGCGTTGACGTGGGCGATGGCGCGATGTCGCTGAGGGCTACAGCTCAGCCGTCCGCAGGCGCTGGCGGCCAAGAGCGCCAGCAGTACGAGGCCACGCGGGCAGGTTGCCGATCGTGCCGATCGCCGTCGTTGATCATGACTGCTCACGAGACGCCTCCGCCGGGCCGAGCCAGGGGGCCCCGGGGTGAATGTTCGCGACTTCGACGCCAGGTGCAAGCAGCCTAACCGCCAGCCGCCTGCAACACGAAGGGATAGGAGACGATGACGATCCCGCCGCCCTTGGGCTTGGGGAAGGGCCAGCGGCGCACGGCGTCAGCGATACACTGATCGACGCGAGCATTGCCAAGGGTCGAGGTCTGCACCCTGGACGCCACGACCGTGCCGTTGGCGGCGATCGTGAACTCGATCACGACGCGGCCGCCGAGGTCCTCGTCGGTCTGCAGGGCCTGGCTGTAGCAGAACTTGACCTCGTTGATATGCGCGCGAATGACGCGACGGATGATCTCCTTGTCGAGCGCGCCGCGGACCTCCGCCTGACCGGCCTGGACGATCGGCACCGACGCCGTGCGCCCGGCGAGTCGCCCCGCGGCGGTGCCATAACCGGCACCATCCCCGCCCCCGCCGCCCTTGCCGATCGTTCCCAGCGCCCCGAGACCGATGGTGCCTTCACCCGTGCCACCGCCGCCCCGTCCCGTGCCGACGAGGCCGAGGCCGCCTGCGCCGTAGGCCTCGCCGATCTGGTCGCCGATCAGGCCGCCCATCACGTCCTCGGCGTCGGTGCCGAGCGCGGTATCGCGGCCGAAGATCGACGCCAGGTGGCTGCCGGATGGGGAGCCCAGGAGGCCGAGGACGCCCGCCGTCTTCGCCTGGTGCTCGGCCAGCTCACGGGCCAGATGCGGATCGGGATTATCCTTCGGCCCCTTCAGACCGTAGAGACCTCTGCGGTTCTTCGAGGTCTTACTGCCCATCTTGCCTTCGTCGCCCTTATGGCGCTGGCCCTTGCCGCCGGCGTCCTGGGGCCCCTTCTTGGCCTTCAGCCACTCGGGGAGGTCCTCGTCCTTACGCTCGGGCGCCTTGATCAGGTACTTCACCAGCTCGTTGTCGGCGTCGAAGAGATCGAGCGAGAGCGCCTTGGCGTCCGGCGGTACGGCGAAGACCAGAAAGAGCAGCAGCAGATGCGCGGCCGCCGAAACGCCGAAGGTCGGCAGCCAGTCGAGCTGCTGGCCGAAGGGGCTCGCCAGGCGACGAGCAGGCTGGACCGAGTTGATCAGAAAGGTCGTCGCCCCGATGTCGACCTTGATCCGCGCCTGCGGAGGAATCGGATAGGCGAAGGTGGCGCCGAACTCCGGAACGGGGCGTACCTTGGCGCCGCCGGCGAGGCGGTTGAGCTCGAGGCGCTCGCCCCCGATGGTCACGTCGCCACCCATCTGCGCGGTGAAGAGCAGCGCGTAGTCGCGGCCATCCGCGCGAACGAGGGGGAAGCGCTCGGCGGGGACCGCGGCGTCGACGAGGTTGACGTCGGCGCCGGGCACCGAGCCGAGGGTGAAGTCGGGCGAGCGCCGATCGTCCTCCAGCCGGATCGCGCCGTAGAGGCCGACGGCGACCCCCAGCGGTAGCAGGAGCGCGCCGAGGCCCCCATACCCGGCGACCGCCACCGCGAGGGCGGCGAGGACCAAGAGCGCCCCGCCGGTGATCACCGCGTAGGTCGAGGCCGTGGCGTGGCCACCCGCCGGGTTGTCGAGGTGACGCACACTGAGGACGGTCTCCTCGAACATCGTCGTGATTTCGACCGCGCGCGCAGCGTCGGACTGCTCCGATCCCCCGCTCCCGGCGCCCCAGGCGCCACCCTCGACGCGCGCCGTTCCTGCGGGCAGCGCCGCGCCGGCGCCGAGCGTCGCGCTGGCGGCGGCGTAGCCCTGCGGCAGCCGCAAGCCGGGCGAGAGCGGCAACCCTGTCGGCGCCGGCGCCGCGGCGGCGGGCCGCTCGACCGCGACCGGCTGTGGGGCGCCAACCCGCAGGCGGAGCCGCGTGCTGCCGAGCGTGAACTCGACGCCCTCCTCGAGCTTGACCTTGGTGACGCGGACGCCGCGCAAGAGCGTGCCACTACCGCTGCCAAGGTCCATCAGCTGCAGATCGTCGGGACCGTTGACCTCGATCACCGCATGCATGCGGGCGACCTGGTCATCGTCGAGGCGGAGCTGCGAGGAGTCGAGGGTGCCGATCTTCACCGCGCCGGGCACGCTCACCAGCAAGCGCTGCTCACGCGGCGCGGCGCCGGTTCGCTCGATCGCGAAGGTCAGGGGAAGGTTGGTCGCCATCATCACACTCCCGGCCGCGGCTGGCCGCTACAGGTCCTCGGCGGACTTCAGCAGCTCGGGGATGAAGTGCTCGCGAATCTTGATCAGACTTGAATGCTTGGCGCGACGCGAGCCCTCGATCAGCTCGTCGTCGGGGCGCTGGAGCTCACCTTCGACCAGGTCATCGTCGAAGTCGTAGCGCGTCTCCTGCTTGTACTTTACGTCTCCGCTCGGCGGCGGGGCCGCGACCACCGGAGCGGCGAACCAGAACCCAGCGGCGAGGGCGAGGGCAACTGCCGCCACGCGCCACCGCCCTAACGACCGCCCTAACGATTGTCGTCGCGTTTGCATCCTGCCTCCCCCTCTTCCGTCGCTTCCGTCGCTTCCGTCGCTTCCGTCGCTGCAGCCAACAACTATAGCAGCCGGCCAGTCCAGGCTCACCTTTCTCGGCGCCGCAGGGATCCCCGCGGCGAGAGCGGTGCCAGGCGGGCTAGGGCTGCTTCTGCGGCGCGGCCTGGAGCCGTTGCTGTTCCTCGATCATCGGCAGCAACTCCTCGATATTTCTGATACGACGAAGCGCGTCGGCCCGTTTCCCTGGATCCGACGAAGCCGCGGCGAAGCGCTGCAGCAGCGTCCGAGCCTGACGTAGCTGCGCGATCCCTTTATCGGCGTCGCTGCCGTCGAAAAGATAATCCTGGAGCAGCACACCGATATCGAAGGCGACCGCGGGATGGTTGGCGTCGAGCGCCTCGGCGGCCCGATACTGGGCCAGCGCCTCGTCGAAGCGGCGCTGGCCACGGTAGGCCACGCCACGCCCGATGGTCGCCTGGAACCTCGTCGGCGCATCCGGATTGAGCGCCAGCACCTTGGTGAAGGATTGCTCCGCCGTCTTGTAATCGCGGAAGCCGAGCGCGATCGCGCCGATGTTCATCTGCGCCTCGATGAAGCGCTCGTCGAGCTCGACCGCCTGCTTGAACTGCCGCAGCGCACGGGTGACCTCGTCCATCCGCAGGAGCACCAGCCCCAGCACGTTGTAGACCGGTGCATAGTCGGGCCGCTGCTTGATCGCCTGCACGCAGATCAGCCGGGCGATCTCGAGGTCGGCGTTGGTCTTGGCTCGGTCGAAGACCAGCGTCGCCAGGGTATCGTAGGCCTGGATGTTGTAGGAATCGACGGCCAGCGCGCGGTGGATATTATCCACGGCCTCACGCAGCGCGGCCTCGTCGCCGGCCAAGGCCCGCTCGCGCTGGAGCAACGCGATATTCACGTAGCCATCCGAGCTCCCCACCGCGACTGCCTGTCGGAAGAACTCGGCGGCCTCCGCGCGCTGACCGGCCAAGAGGGCCAGCCGACCGCGGTTGTTCAGCGCGGGGCCATAGCCCGCGTGCGCCTGCAGCAGCTCCGCATAGAGCCGGTCGGCCGTCTTCGTATCGCCGCACTCCTCCGTCAGCGCGGCGACGTTGAAGCGCGCCTCGACCAGCTGGTGCTCGTCGTAGACCGCCCCGAAGCGCTGCGCCAGCGCTCCGCAGCGCTCGCGGTCGAGCGGCCGCGCGGCGGCGCTGTAGTCTTTGACGGCGGCGAGGAAGGCCGTGCGCGCCTGCTCCTCGGCCTTCGAATGGCGCCGGGGCACCACCGGCAGGGCCGTCGCGCTCGGTCGCGCCGCGATCGCCGCCGGATGCACGGGCGCCGGCCGCGTCGGCCCGCACGCGGCAGCAACTGATAGCGCGATCAGCACGCCGCGCCCCGATGAACCTCTCCCCGAGCTTCGCTGCTTTGCGGCGATCATCCGTGGACTCCTACCGTATCACCGTGATTACGCCGGCACGGTCCGCGCGAGCGGAGAGGTAGCCCGGCTCAGGGCGGACCTCCGACGCCATCGGATACTCCGCGGGCTTGATCTGGTTCAGCTCCTGCTCGCAGAGCTGGGACCACTCGTTGTACCAGGAGAGCTCTGTCGACTTGCTGAGGCAGGCGTCGAGCCCCTGCACCGCCTTCTCCTCGAGCGGGCGGGCCTTATCCTCGAGCGTGTCGCAGTAGGCATCGGTGAAGACCGTGACGAACTCGTCGCGCGCCGCGCCGCCGCGCAGCGCCGGCGGGATCGCCGGCTTGGGCACCGGGGCCGTGTAGAGCGCGTCGGCGAAGTTCTGGAAGAGCTGGCCGATGCGGGCCGCCGCGGCGATCGCCAGGTCGGACTCGCGGAGCTGGATCGTGTCCTGGTAGCTCTGGCGGGCGCGCTCGAGCAGCTTGCCCTTGCTGTCGAGATACTTGCGGAAGGCGCGCACCGAGGCCTGCTTGCGGCGTGCGTCCCCCTCGGAGAAGTCGAGGTCGGTGGGGAACTCGAGCGCCAAGAACGCCTCGAGCTGCGCCTCGGCCTGGAGGAAGCGCGCCTCGGCGAGAGCGTGACGCATCGCTTGTTCCCGCCGACCGGCCTCTTCCTGATCCGCGTCTGCGGCGGCACGCGTGATCCCCGCCCGACGTCCCAAGGTCAGCGCCTCGGCGAGGTGCCCCTGCGCCTGGCGCACCTTGGCGCCGTTGCGGTCGACCACGGTGATGCGGTTCTTGGTCTCGGGCCCGCACTGCTTGCGCAGCTCGACCCCGCGGCTCTTGCCGCCAGCCGCCTTACGCACGGTGCGCTTCGAACGAACACGATCCATCTTGATGCAGGCGCCGTTGAGTCCGCCCACCGGACAGGAGGCGCGCCAGAGCGCGCGGCCGATCTTCACATGCGCGACGATCTGGCGGTCCACCCCGCCATAGCGACCCCAGTCACGCAGGTAGTCGCCGTAATACTTGATCACGCCCTCCAGGTCGTTGCGCTGCTCGAAGCGCTGGCCGAGCGAGAAGACGACCTGCGCGGTGCGCGCCGCGTACTGCGGCCGCTTGCCGTAGCTCTTGGCGAAGAACTCGATGTCCTTCTGGGCGAGCTCATACTCGGCGCGGCCGAGGCGGAAGACGATCGCGTTCTGCAGCGCCTCTGGAGCCTCCTTCTCGCCGGGGAACTCCTTGGCAAAGCGCTCGTACCACTCGGCGGCCCGGCTGTACCAGGCAAGCGCATGGAAGTTCGCGCCGATCATGTACATCGCGCGCTGCGCCAAGGGGTCCTTGGGCGCCACCTCGATCAGCTTCTGCCGGATGCTGATGGCCTGTCCGATCAGCTTCGCGGCCTCGAAGCAGAGCGCCGCATTGAAGGCGAGCTCGGGCCAGCGCGCGTCGTCGGGATAGTCGCTGGCGAGCTGCGCGTAGCCTTCGCCGCACTGCCGGTAGCGTCCGCGCTCCTGGTAGTCCTCGAGCTGCTTGCGCTTGATCTCGCGCCGAATCCGCGCCAGCGTCTCCTTCAGCTCGCTCGTCGCCAGCTGGGGAATCCTGTTCATGCGCTCGACCCAGTCGGCGATGTCGTCGTAGCGCTTGAGGATATTGAGCGCATCGAGCAGCAGGTTGGCCGCGTAGACCGCCAGTTCGTGCGCGGGGTACTGCTCCAGCACCTGGGCGAAGCCGTCTACCGCCTCAGCGAAGTGGTTGTGCTCGTAGTAGGTGCGCGCCTTGCGATAGAGAATCGCGGGCCGCTCAGGTGCGTCCGGGACGTGTTTGAGATAGGTGTCGAAGGCCACCAGCATCTTCTGCTGGTTGGCCGGAATCGGACGCGGCTCGAACTTCTCACCCGGCGCGCTCGCGTCGTGGTCCTTGACCTCCTCCGCCACGTTGAGCGCGTTCTTCCAGGCGATGACGGCCGCGTAGGCCGACTCCTTGAGGTACTTGCCGCGCGGCTCCAGCGCGACGACGACGGTGTAGGCGTCGGCGGCCTGCTCCCAGCGCTCGAGCTTGAAGAGCAGCTCGGCGTAGAAGAAGGCCATCGCGTAGTGGTCCTTCTCCTGCGGGAAGCTGGTCAGGTACTGCTGGTAGAGCTGCTCCGCCAGGGCGTAGGTGTCGTTGTTCAGCGTCTTCTGCGCCTCGTTATGCCAGAGGGTCGCCAGCTCGCGCAGCGTGCCCGCCGCGCGCTCGCGGCACTGCGCGACGACGCTCGCCGGCAGCCGCGCCTGACGGCGCAGGAGCTCGTGGACGGCTGCGAGGCGCTTGACCTCCAGCACCTGCTCGGTCTTGCCCAAACCCGAGAGCGCGGCCCGCACGATGTTGTGCTGCCAGACGCAGAGGCTCGCGCTCTGCGGCTGCAGGCCGATCAGTTGCTTGAAGATGGTGATCGAGGCGCTGAACTTGCCCTGGTCGTAGTAGATCTCGCCCAGCCGTTCCAACATCATCGGCGCCGCGTCGCCGCCCACGCGCTGAAAGAAGGGCCAGGCCCGCTCTGGCGTGCCAACCATCGCGTAGGCGCGCACGAGGTCCTTCTTCGCCTCACGCACGAGCATCAGCTTGCTCTTGGCGGTCCCAGCGAATTGGTCGCCTTCGCGGATGACGCGGAGGAAGAGCTCGAGGGCGCGCCGCGGATCGTTGAGGTTGATCCAGCACCAGGCCTGCTTGTAAATCGCATAGCCGTAGAGCGCGGAGTCCTTATAGCGGGCCACCTGCTCGTAGCGCCGCAGCGCCTCCTCGACGTCACCCTCGTTGAAGTAGTGCTCCGCGAAGGAGAGGTACGCGTCCGGGAGGTACCGGCTCTGGGGATAGTTGCGGATCAGCTCGCCGAAGAAGACCCGCGCTCGGTCGTGGCGCTTGGCCTGATTGAGCATGTCGGCGAGGTTGTAGAGCACCTCGTCCATCCGCGGATACTTGGCGTAGGCGGGGGTGTTGGCCACCGTCAGGTAGAGCTTGATCGCGCCGAGCATCCACTGTTGCTCGAGCTGCTCGAACTGCTTCTGCCGCGCCTTGATCCGATCCTTCTCGGCGGGCGTCGACGCGACGAAGATGCGCTCGTCGAGCTCGCGCGCGCGAAACATGTACTCGCTCTTCTTGTCGCGGAAGTGCTCGGCGAGGCGGAAGAAGTAATCGGGCTTCTCGGCGTCGTTCTCGTCGGTGACCTTGATCAGCTGCTTGAGCGTAGCGATCGCGGTGTCGTTGAGCCGCGCGACCTTCGACTGAATCGCGTGGCGGAACGCCTCGGCCGCGAGCGCCGGGGCTGCGGCCTTGGCCACGGGCCGCTGCGCGGCGGTGAAGTGCCGCCCGCCCGCTACGACCTTGACCTCTGTCTTCTGGTAACGTGGGCCCGCTTGCGCCGCGCCGGCCAGCAGTAGTCCCAGCGCGAGCGGCGCGAAGGATGGACCAGCGCCCATCCGACGCCTTGCCGCTGCCTGCTCTCGTCGACCGCATCGCTGCATTGTCGTTGACCTCTCACGCGAGGAGCCGCGCGCGCTGCCTGGCCCGCCGCTGGTGATCGCGCGGCGGCCGGCTGCCGTCGCCCTCACTGCCTGCACATCGACGCGACCTTGACCCGGTAGTAGCCGAGCTCGTCGCGCCAGTACTCGCCGTCGAAGGGCCAGAAGTGGTGCTCGTCGTCGACGACGACCGGTCGCGCCTGGCGCGGCGATCGCGACACCTGCTCGGCGCGCAGCCCGCTCTCGAGCGTGTTCTTGCGCCCGTTGATGATCTCGTATTGCACCTTGAGCGCCTGCTTCTGCAGCTCGTTAATCTCGGCCGAGTAGCGCTTGAGGCGCCGCTGCGCCAGCTCGCCGGCCGCGTTCTCGGCGAAGGACTTCTGCAGCGCCACGTCCTGCAGGATCACGCCTGCGATCGCCGAGGCCTTCCACTCGGCATCGGCAGCGTCGATCTGCTTCAGCTCGCGCGCCAGCTCGTCGACGTAGACCAGGGCCGACTGGAACTGTTTGTCCGCGAGCGTGGCCAGCAGCAGGCGACGCAGCTCCGGGCCGAGGCCGGCGGCCTCGCGCCGCAGCTTGAGCAAGAGCTGGAACATCTCGGCGGGATCAGCGTAGCGCCGAAGCAGCTCGGTGACCTGACGTTGCAGCTTGGGGTAGCGCTGGTCGAAGTCCTCGATCGCGACCTCGGCCTGGTCGTAGAGGCAGTTCTTCCAGTAGACGACGGCCCGCAACACCTGCGACTCGGGAAAGGACAGGTTCTCGAAGTAGGGCGCGTTGAGCGTGTGGATGTTACCCAACGCCTTGGAGAAGTCGTTGCGCAGGAAATGGGCCCAGCTCGACTCGAAGAGCGCCGTCGGCCAGTCCTCGGAGGTCTCGTCGATGCGCTCGTAGTATTTGATGCTGAGCTCGAACTGGCGCGTCGAGTAGAAGACGCGGGCCAGCGCGAGCAACGCCATTTGCTCGAAGCGCTGGATCTCTGACGTGGCCGGCGCTTCGCGCGCCACGCGCAACACGTCCTTGAAGGCCGCCGCCGCCGCGGGGCCACGCCCCAGCCGGACAAAGCTGATGCCCTGCATGTACTTGGCGCGCGGATACATGCGGTTGCCACGCGGCACGGCGCCGAAGAGCGCCGCGGCCTGCTCCACGCCCTGCTTGCCGTAGTGGTGGCGGCCGAGCAGGTAGAGCAGCTCGCCGCGCAAGCGCGCCAACACCGGCTGCTCCAGGTCCTTGGCCTTGTACTTCCCCAGGCGCTCGACGACGACGGCCTCGGGCAGGCTTTGACTGAGGGCCGCCAACCACTTCAGCGTCTCGGCAAAGAAGGGGTGCGCCTCGCCTTTCTGGACCACGCGGTCGAAGTAGGCGAGCGCCGCCGAGTGGAAGCCCAGGTGGTGGAGCGTCTTGCCCATCGTGAACTCGGCCCGCAGGCGATGGACCTCGGAGTCCCCGCTACGGCCCTCGACCACGTTGTAGAGCTCGATGCTCGCGCCGTAATAATCGCCGCCCCGGTAGAGCTCGAGGGCGCGGACGAGGGCCTTGGAGGGCGGGCCGCTCTTCTCGACGGTCTCCGGCGCGAACTCCATCTCGCCCGCATCGCCTTCGGCGGGCGCTCCCGACCCAACGACATCGACGTCGGGTCGCGCCTCGGCGATCGCGGGAGGGTAAGCCAGCAGCGCCAGACCCACGCCCAGCAGCCCGCAGCGCAAGGGGCGGATCCAGCCGCGAGACCCCGTGATCTCAGCCATCCGCCCTGCCACTCGCCGATCTTGCCTCTGAGCACGCGGTAGGTGCATCCCTTGGCCCCTGTCTGCTATCGACTGTCTGCTATCGACTGTCTGCTATCCACGGTCCACGTTCCCGCAGGTCGCGGCGGCGACGACCTTCGGTCGCGCTCTGCGCCGAATTCCCAATCCTCTGGCACCGTTGAATCATCCGCCATCGCCCCATGCTTTCCCAGGGGTGAGTGCCCACGGGTGATCCCATCTGTGATCCCATCTGTGGGCTCGTCGGTGGCCGCGCTGACTGATGATCCGCCCGACTGCCTGATTCGCACCGCTGCCTGATCCGCACCGCTGCCTGATCCGCACCGCTGCCTGATCCGCACCGCTGCCTGATCCGCACCGCTGCCTGATCCGCACGGATCCCCCGCCCCGGTTTCTCGCGCGAGCAACGCGCGCTGAGCTGGTCACCCGCCGCCCGGGAATCGACCGTGGACGAGCGGCGCCGTTTCGGCGCTGACGAGGGCCGACGGTAGCACCGGCCCAGCCGCAGAGGCAAGGAAATCAAAGGGTAAGCGCCGGCTGTTCTTGACGACCCCCGCTCTCCGATGCGAGAGTGCGCGGGTCGCGCAGGAGCCTGCTACATCCTGCTACATCCTGCTACATGGAGTCTGCTACATGATCGTGAGCCCGCGCCGCCTTGCCCTGCGCCGTCCTGGCCTGCGCCGTCTTGCCCTGCCCCGCCTTAGCGCGCTCGCGGCGCTGCTGCTGGCGCTCGCCGCCGCGACGGGCTGCGACGACGGAGACGTCGGTATCCGCTGTCCCAGCGGCGAGGTCGACCCGGGCGTCGCCGAGCAGACTGAAGAGCAGGGCACCTTCAGCCTCAGCTATGCGCTGGAGTGCCGCTCGCGCATCTGTGCGCTGCGCAAGAGCGCAGAGGCGCCGGTCCCGCGCTGCACCAAGCTCTGCAAGGGGGATGGGGACTGCCCGGGCCAGGGCCCCAATTGCCGTCAGGGCTTCGCCTGCCGCGTCGGCGGGATCAAGGTCTATCCGGGCCTCGACTGCTGCAAGCTCTGCGTGTGCAAGGACGACCTCTCGGTCGAAGAGCTGCAGAGCGACCCTCAGGATGAGATCTGCCAGCGCGCGCAGACTGAGCGCCGCTGCACGTCGTTCTGAAGGCGGGTCGCTCACCACTGGTCGCTCACCACTGGTCGCTCACCACTGGTCGCTCACCACCAATGCGTGCCGACCTCGAAGGCCCCCTGCACGAGCCGCAGCTCCAACGCCGGCTCGTGGACGATCGAAACGACATCGAAGCGTACGCTCC